>CBFGIT010000008.1:0-123224 GCA_965648905.1 Caldifarciminota bacterium | reverse complement strand
CCGACTGCGAGTCACCGAGCTTCCTCGATGATGAACACGTCCTCTTCGTCTACTCCAAGGACGGCGACTATGATAGAGTGGCAAAGCTCAGCATCAACACCGGCACGCGTACGGTGCTGACCGACGGTGAGTACGATGCCGAGACGCCAGACCCGGCCCAGGATGGGCAGAGCGTCTGCTTTGCCACCCAGGATAACGACGGCACGTATCAGGTCGGGCTGGTCAGAAGCGACGGGACCGGCGAGCGGCTCCTGACAAGCTCCGGTCTTGACCTGGAAGAGCCGGACTGGTCTGGTGACGCGGTCTCGATTGCTGCGGTCCGGTGGTTTGGCCTGACCAGCCAGATTGGCATGGTCGATACGGCCTCGGGTGACTTCACCAGCCTGACCGACTCAAGCTGCATCCGGGACAACCCGGACGTGCACTATGCCCAGACTACGGGCGTGAACAACGTAGTATACGAGCGCGAGGACCCGAACCTGACCGACCGGGTCCGGCCCAAGCCCAGACCAAGGCCGGGAAACGGCATCTTCCTGGTCCGGCACCGGAGGCAGCAGGACGGCGCGATGGGTGCAGGCCTGGACGTGCTGTCGCTGGAGCGAGTCGGCCCGAACCCTTCGGCCGGCAAGGTGGCGATACGATGGCTCTCACCAGCCCGGCAGCACGTGACGATGAAGCTCTACAACTGCTCGGGCAGGCTGGTACGCACTCTCGTCGACTGGGAAGCCTGGCCGGGTGCGAACACCGTGGTCTGGGACGGCAAAGACAACCAGGGCCGGACTACAAGCAACGGCGTGTACCTGCTCAAGCTCGCCGCGGCCAAGGAACATGTGACGTACAAGCTGGTGGTGCAGCGGTAGAATCCGGACTCGGGGCAGGCTTGGGTGAGGCGGACAACAGCCAGATGGCTTGAGTCACGGCGCGGTGTGAAGCAGAGTCCGGAACTCAGCTGACGCCGCCCGCCAGAACCAGTTCTTTGGTGGTACGTGCGAGGCCTACCGGCGTATCCTTGCGCTGCCGGGGCGCGGTTGGGCGTTGCTGTTCTTGAAGATTGGCACGGCTCCGCCAAGTAGCGAGCGGTTTTGACAACGGGATGCGCATGTCACCGGAGCCAAGCGTCGGCTCAGTAGTCGACTCGCTGCCACGAGAGCGAGTCGTGCCTATAGGTCACGAGCAGATAGCCGAGCCGGCCAAAGTCGAGCCTGGTTTCGTCGGCCTGCATGGTCCCGGTGATGAAGTGTCTGACGCCCTCTACTTCGGTGCAGCGCCAGCCATGGATATGGCCGGATGCAATTGCCCAGACCTTGTTCTTCTGAAGCAGGTGCTGGAGTTTGGCCCGCTCCGGGCCGCTGGCCAGCCGGTAGATGCTGGGCACCGCACCGTCGTAGAGCGGGAAGTGCGTTCCAACGAACGTGATGCGGTTCTCAGCAGCGAGCTCCTGCTCAAGCCACTCGAACTGGCGGCTTCCCAGTCTGCCTTCGGCAGTGTCGAGGAAGATGAGCTTCAACCTGCCGGCAATCACGACCGAGTAACAGCCCGGGCCGAACACGGCTTTGTACGACGGCCAGGCATCAGCCTGAAACAGGTCGTGGTTTCCGAGGGTGACGTAATACGGCACACCGATGCTGTCCAGCCCGGCCCGGGCGCGTGCCATCTGGGCAGACGTGCCGTCGTGAGTCAGGTCGCCGAGCACGCAGAAGAAACTGATGCCTCTCTTTGCCACCTCGCGCCCGAATCGCGCCATGGTCGGGTGGTCGGCGAGCGTGTAGTGAATGTCTCCGAACACAGCAAAGGAGAACGAGTCCGGGTTGACTTTGGCTGGGCCAGGAACGGTCAGCTCACCGGAGAGACTCTCCTTGACCCGCTGGTCAACCGATGGATGGAAGAGGAACTGGCCGACGTCCCAGTTACAGCCCGCGACCAGAATCAGCAGGACGCCGAGTAGGGCCTGCTTTGGTCTAGAAGTCATGGCTCACCCCGAGTTCAACGCTTGTCTCGCTGAATGACAGTATCGGGCCGGACAGCCCTGTGACCGCAGTGCCGCACCCGGCCCGGATGTGCCAGTCGCGGCTGGCGGAGAGCCGGCCGTGCAGACTCACGGGCAGTTGCTGCGGATTGTGGACGAACAGCAGGTCGTGATTGGCAAGCCGGATGCCGAGTTCGGCACTCGGGCGGCGCACAAGAGTCCAGTCAATCAGGTAGGCAAGGTTCAATTCCGGCACAGCACTGCGCCAGTAGAAGGGCGAAGCGTACCGAACCGGGTCAAAGATAGCGGCCCGCCACACCAGGCCGATGCCGAGCGCAAGGCAGGAGCGGGGCTCGACTGTTGCCAGGCCGAAGATGCGGTTCTCGCCTGTCTGCCAGTCGGGCCACTGCTCGTGGGCAGCGCCGGCCCAAAAGCGCAGACCGCAGGTCTTGACTGCCAGGATGTCGGCGTCAAGGCCATAGGCGGCAAGCCCGGAGTTGTCAAGTACGCCTCCGGCCCCGGCCAGCCTGAGTCTGGTTCTGGAGCCGACCGGCAGCCCGACGTGCCCGAGGAGAAGCATTCTTGTCTCTACGCCCGGTTCGTGCCTGAACCGGACCGCAAGCTGGGTCTGGACGTGGGCCCGGGCTTGGGCTGTGGTCGCGGCCAGGATGAGCAGGAAGCAGGTTGCCATCTTCGGCATCATCTAAGTCTGACCGCGCGACCGTGAGAAGTCAACAACGTGATGGGTCGGTGTGCGCCGGATTTGACCTGAGCTGAATCTTTGGTATAATTTCTCCAGAGGCTGAGGTAAAGGCGGAGTCGCCGTCGCTGAGTTGTTCGCAACTCTACCTCACAGAACAGAGTCAGTATCGTCAGCACCGGGGGCCTAAGGAGGTCTGGATGTGGGGTCGTGTTCGCATGCCCGGGGTGCCGGAAGGGACTCCCGGGCCGAGTCCGGAAAGCAGTACCGATTCGCAGGAAGTGCCGTCGCGTCACCGCGTGATTGTCCTTGCACCGGAGAAGACCAGGTATGCGCCGACGCGGTCGTTGATGATGTTCCGGCTGCTCCTGCCTGAGCCGAGTCCGATTCGGGTCAGGAGCAAAGACTAGCACAGTCCGCACCGGGCCGGACCGAGTGAGACGGTCCGAACCGGTCACAGTACCGCTGCGTGTGGGCGTCAACAGACAGCTCTTCAAGATGATTTAGGCCGGTAGAACCTGGCAGGAGCAGGGTCTGGTTGTCACCGGGGGGGCGCCCGAGGGCGAGTGCTGGCGGTGAGCGATGGGCAGGAGACTAATGGAGGCTATTATGAGAGGCGGTTTGAACCGCGTAGGGGCGTGGGTACTGGTTGTCGTCATGGCAGCGCCCGGCCTGCTGGGCGCTGCCGACTGGGCAGAGCAGTTTCGTGCCTGGCACGGCGCGAACGAGTTCCGCTGTATCGGCCAGAGCAATTCAGCCCACCTGGCATGGTGGGAGTCGTATCTGCTTCAGTCTTATCTTCCGATGTACAAAGCGACCGGCGACTGGTTCTGGCTGGATCGGTTCGTCGCCCACACCGACGCGATGCTTGGCGCGGCCCGGGACGTGCCGGTCTCAGGTGAATACTGGCCCGGGTACCTCGACGGCTTTGACGGCTGGGGGACAACGCGCTATGACCCGCAGGGACGTTATCAGGAGTATCTGGTCCACGACAGTCGGATATGCCTGCCGGTTGTTCGGTTCATTCGCATGGTCTACGAGCAGCCGACGCTCTATGACCGCTATCAGAAACGGGCGAAGTACTACCTCGCATTCATTGAAGAGAACATCATTGCCAAGTGGTGTCGCAACCTGCACGCAGAACGCGGCGCGGGCGAGGACCTGGAGCACTTCGGCGGGTGGCGCAATCTGCCTTTGAACCAGTTTCTTTCGTTCGGCGAAGTGCTGCTCGTCCTGGCCGACATTAGTCAGATGCCCGAGTACGAGAGGTCGAGCGCTGAGCTGCCGGACCGATTCTACGTCGAGACGGCGCAGGCAATGGCCGACCTGTTCAAGGGCAGCCTGCTGTACCGGGCAGAGGACGATGCCTATGTCTGGCGTCAAGCTGCGACCTCGGGCGCGACATGGGAAGACCTTTCGCACGGTGACCTTTGTGTTTCTTTTGCGCTTGAGGCATACCGGCAGGAGAGGGCGTTCTCACAGCCAGACATGGAGCGGCTCGCCCATTGCTTGTCACGGACCATGAGGCGGCTGACCAATGACCAGCCTGGCTTCTGCCGATTGGTGAATGGAACCGGCGGTCTTGACCGCATCGGCAATCTGCGCCACTGGCTGCAGCTTGCCGAGTTTGAGCCGACGGTGCGTGCTGCGGTCGAGCGGGCCTATCGTGCCGACCCGACTTGGACCTCGCCGGCTCAGGCCGGGCCCCAGATGGCTTTGACCATGGCCCAGCTTGCCGAGTATGAGGCCGGCTCAGGCGCGATTCGGCGGCTTCGTCTGAGTCCCGGCGTCGGGGTCGCGCCCGAGGGCGCGGGCGCACGTCTATCGCAGGCAGACTGGTAGGAGCCACGCGCAACACCAGACCGGGTTTTTGAGGCCGGCCTGGTTCCTGAGGCTTGGAACCGGCCGGAAGATGGCAGAGAGAAAAAGCGGCATGGCTGAGATGCCGGACTGAGCACTGGAAGACCGGGCAGGACCAGGCCGTGTGTCACGGCTGGAGGCATCAGGCCGGTGATGGTCCTGATATGGTTCCTCTAGGCCCGGGTTCCTGATACAGGTGCGAGCAGAAGGAATTGCTGTGGGCACCGGGTCCGGCATTCTCAGCTCTGCCAGGAGGCTAAGTGATGCGACAGACACGTGCTGCCGCAGCAGTTGCGGCAGTGCTGGTTGCCTCGGTTGGGCAACTGGCAGCAGAGGAGTGGGCAGAGAGTTTCTCCGCCTGGCACCAGGCAAACGAGATGCGCTGTTTCGGCAGCGCGAACTCGGCTGACCTGGCGTGGTGGGAGTCGTACCTGCTCCAGGCCTACCTGCTGATGTACCGGGCCACCCAGAATCAGTGCTGGCTTGACCGGTTCGCCGCCCACGCGGATACGATGCTCGCAGTGATGCGCGACGTACCGGACACCGGCAGATGCTGGCTCGGGTACCGAGACGGCTTTCTGGGCTGGGGCACGACCCGCTATGACCCGGATGGACGGTATCAGGAATACCTGGTCCACGATGGGCAGATATGTCTGCCGGTGGTCAGGTTTGCCCGGCTGGTGTTCTTGACACCAGAGCTTCAGCCTCGCTACCTTGGTCGCGCGGTTCGCTATGTCCGGGTTATCGAACAGAACGTCATTGCCAAGTGGTATTCCAACTGGCATCATGACCGGGGTTCAGACGGATGTCTGGAGCGTTTCGGCGGATGGCGGTTTCTGCCGGTGAACCAGTTCCTCGTGTTCGGCGAAGTGCTGCTCGTGATGGCTGAGGTCGCAAAGTCGCCGTACTACTGCTCGGCCTGGCCGGCACTGCCTGAGGATTGGTACTCAAGTACCGCCGACCTGATGGCAGCTTCTTTCAAAGACGACTTGACGTTCCGGGTTACTGATTCGAGCTATACGTGGAAACACTGGCCGTCAGCCCGTTCTGACCCACGGCCCGAGGATATCTCCCATGCGAATCTGGGCATCTCGTTTGTCCGGGAGGCATGGGCCCAGGCGCGCTGTTTCGACACGGCCGACCTGACCCGGCTGGGCAACACCCTGGTCAGGACCATGCGACTTGGGCCGGGTACGAATCCGGTGCTCAGTCGTTTCGTAGATGGCAGCGGCGGGCCGGACCGTTCCGGCCACCTGAAAGACTGGCTCAAGCTTGGCGACTTCCACCCCGCGGTCTTCAGGCTGGTGCGACAGGTCTATGGGGCCTGTCCGGACTGGTCCGGGCCCGCCGCTCACGCTTCGCAGGCAGCAACGGTTGCAGCGCTCGCGGCTTGCTCGTCTCGGAGTCTGACCGACGGCGATGACGGAGCTGCAACCGGCGCCGGGCTGGGCCCGAACCTGACGGTCTCAACGGCGCGGTCCGAGGTATTCCGAGCCCGGTTTCTAGTCCGGCGGCAGACCCGGTTTGCCGCAGTGGTTCGTGATTGCTCTGGTCGTCAAGTCCAGGTTCTGCGGTGCGTCCGGCATGGCCCGACAGCTTTCGAGGCTGAGTGGAGGGGAGCTGACGACACCGGGCGACCGGTTGCTGCCGGAACCTACTTTTGCACCGTGACGGCCGGCGGTGGAACCGACCGACTGAAAGTGACGCTGCTGCGCTAGGGCGGCTCGGCGTCTGGCTGCGGTCAGCGCGACCGGCAGTCGCAGCTTCCGGTCAGCGCCATCAGATATGATCCAATGGGCTGCGACCGGCAGGCTTGACAGACTTGCTGCTCGGTCTATTATCAAGCCGATGTTCGGCTCGGCCTGCTCAGGTGAAGCGCCATGACAGCCCAGTCAGAAGAGCGGTTCTTTGGCTACGAGATGTCTGACCCGTGGCTGTGGATTCCGGCGCTCTGGGTCAGGACCGGCACGGTATTCATGACCGGCGACGACCGGTTCTGGCGTCTGGCAAGAAAGGAACACAACGGTTGGTGGTGCGAGCCGGTGGCGAGCGGTCAGGTCGGCGAGGAGAATACCATCCGGCGCATCAGGGAACTGCTCCTGCAGTACCGGATTGCGGTTGACGACCTGGCCCGAGCCCGCCAGCAGGCTGACGAAACATCAGAGTCCAGCGTGCTGGCAGCGCTTGCTGAGCGGCAGGCCGACGTCGAATACCTGCGCGACGAGGTGATTCGGCTCTGCAATCCGGACCGGTCGCCGGGATACGTCAATCAACCGATGTACGCGGAGCGGAACTGGAAACCGGTTCTCATCGGACTCTGCATCGCCTTTCCGCTGGTACTCGGTGCGGGCATCGGAGCGCTGCTCTCAATGGAGGCCGAACCGAGGAATGAGGGGATGGTCATGCTCTGGACTGCGCTTGGTACCCTGGCAGCAGTCTCCCTGCTGGTTATCGCGGTCCCAACCTGGATTGAACGCAACCCGGCCCGGGCGCGGGCCCTTGCCCGCAAGCTCGTGCCCTCGGGCAACATCATCGGCTGCGCTGCCCTGGTGCTCTTTGCCGTGGTCGCGGGTACATTCCTCTTCTTCCTCGTGCTGGCGCTCTGGGGCCCGGTTCTTCTACGCATGCTCTCGCGCTAGCAGCAGGACCCGGCCGCTCGAACTCGAAGCGGTTCAACACCCCGCGTTCAGGATTGTCCTTCTTGACCTGCGCGTGCTTCAGATTCTGTATCAGCAGGCCGGCCAGCACTCATGACCGGCCTAGTATTTCGCAGTAGACGTCGAGCAGTCGGCGCGTGACCTCGGGCCAGGCGAACTCGCGTGCCCGCTCGACTGCCTTGGCCGAAAGCCGGGCCTGGAGGGCCGGAGAGGTGAGTACTCTGATGACTGCGTCAGCCAGTGGTTCGGGCTGGTTCGGCGGCACCAGGATGCCGTTGACGTTGTCCTGCAACACTTCGTTGTACCCGGGGATATTCGAGGCGATGACCGGTCGGCCGCAGGCAAGGGCCTCGACGAGCACGATTCCCATTGCCTCGCCGCCCAAGGCCGGTGAAACATAGACCGTGCAGCCGGCATAGTAGCCGGGCAGTTCTTCGCTGCCGGCGCGGCCGGTGAAGACAACGTGGTCGGTGATGTTCAGCTCTCGGGCAAGCCCGCGGCATTCAGCTTCGAGCAGGCCGCTGCCGACTGCGAACAGTCTGACCGACGGCACCGCGGCAACAACCCGCGGCATGGCCCGGAGCAGTACCGGCAAACCCTTGCGTTCGTCAAAGCGACCGACGTAGAGGACGGTCGGTTGCGCTCCGGCCATGACCGGCGGTGCCGGCGCAGTCGGACAGAATCGGCCAAGGTCAACGCCGTTCGGGATGACATGGAACTTGCCGGGAAAGAGCCGGCAGGCGAACGCGGCACCAGCCTGGGAAACCCCGATGCGGGCCGCGATGCGGCGGTTGAGTCCGGCAAACAGGGTGCGGAATGCCTTGAGTACCGGCTCGGACGGCAGTTTGCCATAGGTGTGGAACGTGACTGCGGCCGGTACGCGCGTGCCGACCAATGCCCAGTACGAGACTTCAGGCGGGAATATGCCGTGGCAGTGGATGACATCGAACCGGTGCTGCCGGACGAACCTCGGGACCATGACCGGCATGCTGATGCTCACCGGCAGCGTCGCATAGGAGCGGTTCATCGGGATGAGCAGAGCCCGGCCCATGCGTGTGACCGGGAAAGGGTCGGCCGGTTCGACCGGGCCGGCAAAGTTGGTAGTCAGGACATGAACCCTGTGGCCGAGCTTGTGGAGTTCGCAGGCCAGGTGGTGGACGTGTTCGCTGACGCCTGATGGGTACGGCCGGTACGCTGCTGAGACCAGGCAGATTCCCAAGGGCCGGGCTGAGTCGTTCATCCGGTGTGACCGAAGCCGCCTGAGCCCCGGCGGGTCCTGCTGAGCCTTGCAGCAGACTCAAGCCGGACCTGGGCCGGCCGGCTGAAAACGAGCTGAGCAATGCGCTCGCCCGGGCGGATTCGGAACTGCTTTCTGCTCATGTTGAACAGCACGACCCTGATTTCGCCCCGGTAGTCGGAATCAATCGTACCCGGCGAGTTGAGCAGTCCGATGCCGTGGCGCGCAGCCAGGCCGGATCTGGGGCGGACCTGAGCCTCAAGTCCTTCCGGCATCTCGATGGCAATGCCGGTTCTCACGGTGCCGAAACTGCCCGGGGCGATTGTGGCCGAATCCGCGGCAGCGAGGTCGAATCCAGCCGCGCCGTCAGTCTGCTGTGCGGGCATTGGTACATCGGCCAGGAGCTGAACGCGGACTCGAACCGGTCTCATTTCCAGCCGGCGGCAAAGACCGGCCACTGGTCCAGGTAACGCTCGATGAGTCGATTGAGTTCTTGAGCAACCAGACCGGTCAGCGCGGCGATGTCCGCATCGAGATTACCGGAACGCTCAAACTGGAGTGGTTCTTCGACGATGCCGAGATAAGGACGGCGGCCGGGTCGGTCCTGAAACACGAGGTAGCCGATTGCGACCGGCACATCGTAGCGGAGTGAATAGGCGGCCGGGCCGCGCGGAATCGAGCGGCGGGCGTCGAATGCCGGGCAGGTAATGCCTGAGCCGGTCAGGTCCCGGTCCGCAACCAGTGCCAGGATTCTTTTATTCTGGAGAGCCGCAGCGATACGGGCGTGCTCGGGGATGGGGATTGTCTCCAGGGCGGTGGCGCTGCGATACCGGTTGAAGGTTCGCCCCCAGCCGCGCGGTACCGGCTCGACCACGGCCGACATCGGATACCCGAGCGCGGCAAGGAATGCTCCGGCAAGGTCCCAGTTGCCGAGATGACCAGTGACGATGATACAGCCTTGGCCCTGACTTGTCAGACGGTCGAGCACGTGCGTGTCGGATTCGACCAGTCGGGTGATGCGGCGACGGAGCACTGGCACGCGCAGCAGGTCAAAGTAATTCATGACCAGGTGGACAAAGGTGCGCTGCACGGTCTGTTTGACCTGGCTGGGCGAGGCATCAGGTCCGAGCACATGGCGGCAGTTGGTCTCAAGCCGGGCGCGCTGGCGATGGTTGAAGAGGTAGGTCAGACGGCCGGCGACCCGGGCAACAAGCATCATTGTCCAGCGCGGCAGCATGAACTGAATCAGCGTGCCCATCGGCATCAGCCAGACGAGCGGGGTTGGACGGCTAGACTTTCGCGCCACCTGAGTCTGCCGGCATGTGATGCCCGGATGCAGCTCGGGCAAGACGGTCGGTCGCGCGGTTTGCTTCTCTTGGGACCAGTTCGAGTTTGATGTCAGGCCGGCTGTCCATCAACTGCCGAGCAGTCTCATACAACGGCTTGATGCCGGGATGACGCACGCGATAGCGGCCGGTTATCTGGCGGTAGAGCAGCTCGGAGTCGGTGCGGATGACGACCGGGCCGTGAGGCAGTTGCCGGGCTTCGTGCAGGGCGCAGATGAAGGCCTCATACTCGGCCTGGTTGTTGGTGCGGATGCCGATCGAACGGCTGATTTCCTTGGTGACCGTGCCGTCAGGTCCGAGGATGCGCACGCCGATGCCGGCCGAACCCGGGTTGTTGCGCGACGAGCCGTCGATCTCAATCAGGTAGCCGGCCAAGACAGGTCTGTTTCGGTCAGTCGCGTGCGACAACGAGAATCCGGCCACATGCCTCGCAGATGTAGACCCGGTCCTCGCGGTCGATTTCGACAATCCGCTGCGCCGGTATCGGACTCAGACAACCAGAGCAACGCTCTTTGCGAATCGGCGCGACCGCCACCCCGGACTTGCTCGCTTTGACGCGCTCGTACCGCTTGAGCAGGTCCGGAGGCAGCGACTCGGCAATCTGGGTCCGTTGGGCACGACGCTGCTCAATCGCCGACACGAGTTCGGCCTGCTCGGCCTCAAGCAGTTTGATCTTGTCCTGGTGCTCGGTCTCGAGCTCGGCAACCTGGCGTTCACCGGCGCGCGCCTTCTGGTCCAAGGCTTCGGTTTCCTCCATCAGAGCAATCATTCGGTCTTCGACCGCATTCTTCAACTTCTTCTGGGCCTCGATCTCCTTGAGGAAGGCTTTGTATTGTTCATTGGTCTTGGCTGAATAGAGCTGGACCGAATAGCCGTTGATTTTGTCTTCGGCGGCCTTGAGTTCGACCTCGGCCAGCTTGTACTGCTTTCGACGCTCGACCACGGCCTGTTTGGTTTGTTCGAACTCCTGCCGCGCTTCCAGGGTCATTTTCTTCAGTGATTCGATGCGGGCCGGGATGGTTTCGAGTTTGCCGGTCAGTGTCTTGAGCTCGAGGTCGAGCTGCTGCAGGCTCCAGAGCCGGGCGAAGTTCTCTTTCATCGTGGCAGAAGACTGAAAAGAGGTGTGGGGAGACTAGTCCTCACACCTCCAGGTATGGGCGATACCTGACTTGAACAGGTGACCTCTTGCATGTCAAGCAAGCGCTCTAACCAAAGCTGAGCTAATCGCCCGATAATTGCGGAGCCGAGTCACGGTGTGCTCAATATACCGGCTATTGTCCTGAAGTCAAGCACACGCCATGGCCCCTGGTCCCGACATTGGGGCTTCGATTCTGGAGAAAAAGGAAGCTGCTCCCTTCTTATTGCCTGCGTCAAGACACTATATGACGCTTCACCTGTCAGGTGAAGAAAAGAGCGCCAGATGTTTAGACCAATACTACCCAGGAACGACTCGATTTCCAGCTTGCCCCGACCCGCGATACCATCACGAGCCGTGTAGGTCTGGCCCTGTTTTCAAGAAGCCGCGCTGGTAATGGGTGTCCGTAGGAGCCATCTCGGCAGTCTCCACTCTGCTTCGTCCTACCATAGATATGACCATCCCCTCGGTGGTAAGGGGGACGGTTCCCCTTTCCGAACCCCCTGCCCCGGCGAGGGCCGAACCCCCTTGGGCAGACCCCGGCGCAGCGGCTACGCCTTCCCCTGCCCCAATCCTTTCGGCAATCCCTGCGCCTGCCGAAGCCCCGGGGGGTTCGGCGGCCCGCGCCCAGGCCCGATCCGTTCGCGGTTCCCCAACCCGGGCCCAGACCGGTGCCCACCCCCCTGCCCATCCGGCCGCGCCTCCCCTTGCCCAAACCACCGCAGCACCCCTCAGCCCGGCAAGAAGACGACACCAGAGATTATCCGGACCACCCGGCTTGCCCGCAAGCGGCTTCGACGCCGGATTCCGAAGACGTGGCCGCATTCCGAAACCCACCAGGCGACGGTCGACTTGGTCAATCAAACTACCAACCGCGTGGCCCCATGAATCCGAGGCTCAATATCGGGATTGGGGCATGGGCCGGACCAGGACGGCCGGCGGTTGACTTCGGCCGTCAGGAGGCTATATTGCTGGCATGCGCGTGAGCACCGGCAAGTACCAGCGCCGGGAACTGGTCTACCCGCGTTCCGGGCTGCGGCCGACCAAGGCGGTCGTCAGGCTGGCGATGTTCAACGCCGCCGGTTCGAGAACGCGCGGCGCGCGTGTGCTCGACTTGTACGCCGGCGGCGGGTCGCTCGGCATTGAGGCGCTGTCCCGCGGGGCCGAGTCCTGCATGTTTGTCGAGCAGAGCGGGCCGGTGCTCGGTTTCCTGCAGGCTAATGTCAAGGGTATGCCCGGAGCAGAAGTCCGGCGCGGCGACGTGCGCAAGGTGCTGAAGCGCCTCAAGGGCCAGGAGTTCGACCTGATTATCGCCGACCCGCCGTATCTGAACGACCTGGTCCAACCGACCCTGAACCTGATTGCGGAACAGCGATTGCTCGCGGCAGATGGCTGGCTGATAGTCGAGCATCATCAGCATGAAGTTCCGGTTCTGCCCGAGAACTGGGAACTGGTCCGCCGAACCGGTCACGGCGACAGTTGCATATCAATACTGAGGAGGCAGAGTTGAAGGTTGCGGTCTATCCGGGCAGCTTTGACCCGGTGACGCTCGGACATCTCGATGTCACGAGGCGGGCGAGCCGGTTGTTCGACCGGGTGATTGTGGCAGTGGCCCGCCGGCAGGAGAAGCATCCGCTGTTTCCCTGGCGCGAACGGGTCAGACTGGTCAGGGAGGCAACGAAAGGCATGTCCGCAGTCGAGGTCCGGGCATTCGACTGTCTGCTGGTTGACTTTGCCCGTGAAGTCAAGGCTCAGGCTATCATCCGAGGCATGCGGGCAGTCATGGACTTCGACTACGAGTTCCAGATGGCTTTGACCAACCGGAAACTTGCGCCCGACCTGGAGACCGTGTTCCTGCCCCCGTCCGAGCGGTTCTTCTACCTCAGTTCGTCGCTGGTGCGTGAGCTGGCCGCCCGCGGCGGCGAGCTGTCGTGTTTTGTCCCTGAGCCGGTGGCGCGAGCGCTAGTCCGGCGGCTTCGCTCGGGGAAGTAGCCCGGCTGGTGCGATTCGTTGACCAGACAACCATCACGGTGAAGGCCGGTGACGGCGGCGATGGCTGCGTCTCGTTCCGGCGCGAGAAGTTCGTGCCCCGCGGCGGACCGGACGGCGGCGACGGCGGCGACGGCGGGTCGATAGTCCTCTGGGGCAATCCCCACCTTCAGACTCTGGCCGACCTTGAGTATCGCCGTCACTACGTTGCCGAACGCGGACAGCACGGCATGGGGCACAACCGTCATGGCCGGAGCCGCGGCAACGTGCGCGTGCCTGTGCCGCTCGGTACGGACGTGTTCGACGACGCGACCAAGGAGAAGCTGGGTGAGGTACTCGAGCCGGAGCAGGAGCTGGTTGTGGCCGGTGGAGGCAAAGGCGGACGGGGCAACGCCCGTTTTGCCACTTCGACCAATCAGGCGCCGCGCCGGTTCGAGCCGGGCAAACCGGGCGAGCAGCGCCGAATCAGGCTGGTTCTGCGTCTCGTGGCCGATATCGGGATTGTCGGGCTGCCCAATGCCGGCAAGTCAACACTGCTTTCGGCCCTGACCCGGGCCAGTCCCAAAGTCGCGGACTACCCGTTCACCACGCTCACCCCGAACCTCGGTGTGCTCAGAACCAGAGACTACCGGTTCACGGTTGCGGACATGCCCGGTATCATCAAGGACGCGCACAAAGGCAAGGGACTCGGGCTCTGGTTTCTGCGTCACATTGAGCGGACGAGGATGCTCGTGTTGGTCATCGATGCTGCGGCCGGGCACGCGGCAAAGGACTACCGCGAGCTGCTCGACGAAATCAAAGAGTACAAGGCTGAGATTCTCGAACGTCCGCGCGTGGTCGTTCTGAACAAGACCGACCTGCTGGCCGGGCCCAGGCCGCGGCTCCGGCTGGACGCGCCCGCCTGCTGGGTTTCGGCGCTTCGGCGCGAGGGAATCGATGAACTGCGTCAGCTCATCGACGAGGAGTTCCCGGAATGACATGCTGGCTGCTTCTGCTTATGTCGGTCTGGGTGAGGATGCCCGGGCCCCAGGGCGGCAACTGCCGCAGCATTGATGTGAATCCGCGCAATCACCAGACCCTGCTCAACTGCACCTGGGACGGCTCTTCGGGTGGAGTGTATCGCTCGACCGACGGTGGCCTATCGTGGTCGGTCACGTCAGGAATCCCGCCGCTACTG
This sequence comes from Caldifarciminota bacterium, assembly GCA_965648905.1. Taxonomy (GTDB): domain Bacteria; phylum Hydrothermota; class Tepidihabitantia; order Tepidihabitantales; family Tepidihabitantaceae; genus CAZQFS01. The sequence goes on along the minus strand of CBFGIT010000008.1, from coordinate 109,157 downwards.
GGCCATGGTGCTAATGTCGTGCGCTTCTGCCCGGCCGACACTGCCCGAGCGTTCTGCGGGACCAGGATGATGGGGTCGAATGGGCTGTTCCGCAGCGAAGATGGCGGCCGCACCTGGTCGCAGACCGGATACAGTGAGGGCTATGCCAACGACATCGCATTCGCACCAGGCAGCCGAGAGACGCTCATTGCCGTGTCCGGCCTCGGTGTCGCTCGCTCCACCGACCACGGTACAACCTGGCACCGGCTGCTGCGTACTGGCAATCTCTGGTGCGCGGCGTATTGTCCGGGCTCGGCGGGTACGATTGTTGCGGGCGGGTACAACGGACTCTACTGCTCGGTTGACCACGGCCAGACCTGGGACACATGTTCGTTCAACCGGCCGGTCTACGACTTCGTGTTCGACCCGGTTGCGCCGGATACAATGTATGTGGCGGCGCACACGCGCGGTGTGTTCAAGGTCTGGAACCTCGGTGAGGCGTGGGATTCGCTCGGCAACGCTGACCGTTACAACACGACGATTGCCTTTGACTCGGCCCGACGTGAGCTGTTCGCGGGCGGGTTCGCCTACGGACCGGTGCCGGGTCGCATCTGCCACAGCCGGGACATGGGCCGGACCTGGCAGGAGTTCGGGCCCGGCCGGCTCTACGACTTGACCTGCAACGACCTGGGCGTGGCGCAGAACGACACCTTGGTCTATGCCGCGGGTGGTTACTTCGGGCCGATGCGCTTTGTCCGGCGCGACTCGACCTGGCATCCGGCATCCCGGGGCATATGCGAGGCGAACATCCGCGCGATTGCTGCCACCAATACCGACGTTGCCTACACGTCAAGCAGCGTTCTGGGAATCAGCCAGACAGCAAAGTATGGTTTTCTGTGGCGTACGATGGTGGACCAGCCGGTATGCGGCCTGCCGCACGAAACCGAGATGCTGCCACCGGGCCTGGCTGTGTCCCGAACCCATTCGGACTCGGTATATGCCACGTTCTGGGGCTACAATCCGCCCTGCCAAGTCGTGTTCGCTAGCGGCGATGCCGGGTTGACCTGGCGACAGGCCCGCGTGCCTGACCTGAGACCGACCGACCAACTCAATACCCTGTGTGTCCATCCGTTCGGCTCGGAAACGCTCTACCTTGCATCCCAGCGTGGGCCGTACAAGAGCACGGACGCGGGCGACCACTGGCGGTTGCTTGACACCGTGCTCTGCTACCACGTGGCGGTTGACCCGCATGCGCCGGCAACGGTCTATGCTTCAGGTTCACTGACCATGCGGCGTTCGACCGATGCCGGCGAAACCTGGCATGACTTCTCCTACGGCCTCAGCCCAAACAGCGAACCGATGATGGTTGAACCAGACCCGGAATCAGTTGGTATCCTGTATGCTGCGCTCTGCGGCGGCGAAATGATGGACCCGCAGTCCGGCGTATATGTCTATCGGCAGTCAGTGGGGCACTGGGAACGGAAATCGAACGGCCTGCCGGGCCCGTTCATGATTCGACCGCGCGTCGCGGTCGACACGGTCTACCACTGTCTGTGGGCGATAGTCCCGAACGGCGGGGTACGTGTCTACCGGTCGTTCGACCGGGGCGAGAACTGGGTTGCGGCTGACTCCGGCCTCGCGGCGTTGAGTGTATATGCTATCGCCTGCGGCAGCAGGACCTGGCTCGGCACGCGCGGCGACGGTGTCTGGCAATGGAGTGAAGAGACCGGCATCAGGTCGGGCCAGCGACCTGAGAGCCGGAGCCGATACCCCACGATTGCCGCGGGACGGCTCAAATCTCCAGAACGGTCGGCGATTGTCGATTGCGGCGGACGCAAGGTCGCCGGGCCACTCAGGCCGGGCGTGTACTTTGTCACAGCCAGGACCGGGACAAGCAAGGTGCTGCTTGCGAGATAGAGTCAGCCCGGTTGGCCTGAAGGAGGAGTTCGTAGACCTGTATGCGGTCCCGCGCATGAACGAGACCCGACTCAAGAGGCTGCTGGTACACTTCGGCACGCCGGGAAAGATACTCGGAGCGCGAATCGAAGAGTTGCGCGAAGTTCAGGGAATCGATGACGAACTCGCTTCGGCCATCACCGGATACAAACGCAGCGCTGGAACCCGCGAGCGCGTCAAGGCCTGCCGAAGCGCGGGGGTCAGGACGATCGAGTTTGCCGCCGGCGACTTTCCCGCCAACCTCAGGGAGCTGGCTCACATGCCGCCGGTGCTTTTCGTTCGTGGCGAGGTGCTCGAACAAGACCGTCAGGCGATTGCTCTGGTCGGCACGCGCCGGCCTTCGGTCTACGGACGCCAGATTGCCGAGAAGCTGGGCCGCGAGCTGGCCGGCAATGGTGTGACCGTGGTCAGCGGTCTGGCCCGGGGCGTTGATACGTTTGCCCACAAAGGCGCGCTGGCAGCAGGCGGCCGCACCATCGCGGTGCTCGGCTGTGGCATCGACGTCTACTACCCGCCGGAGAACCGGCAGTTGCAGAACTCAATCGCCGAACACGGCGCGGTCATCAGTGAGTTCCCGCCCGGTATGGAGCCGATGGCGATGAACTTCCCCAAGCGCAACCGGGTTGTGTCTGGTCTGTCTCTGGGCGTGGTTGCAGTTGAGGCAGGCGAGAAGTCCGGTGTGCTCAACACGGTGGCATGGGCAGTTGACCAGGGCCGCGATGTCTACGCGGTTCCGGGCAACCTCACCTCGCCGCAGAGCACCGGCACCAACCGGCTCATCAAACAAGGAGCCAGACCGGTCTGGTCGGTTGAGGATATCCTCGCCGACCTCGGTATCAAGGCCAGGCAGGAAGCGCGCGCCAGGGTTGAGGTGGCCGATGATGAGAAACCGGTGCTCGACTTCCTCACCGGTGAACCCAAGCATGTGGATGACATCTGCGAGAACCTCGGCATTCCGGTGCCGACTCTGCTTTCCCTCCTGCTTCAGCTCGAACTCAAAGGCCTTGTCCGCCAGATGCCGGGCAAGCTCTTTGTCAAAGAAATCTGAGCCCACGCCGGGCTGAACTCGTGACCGTCGACCTTCCTGACCGGCTCGCTGCCAACCGACAATGGCGGAGAGAGGACATCAACGGTGAGGTCAGAGAGGGCGTGCGTAGACTCGGCCCAGGCGCTCGAACTTGACCTCGGACAGAGCCTCCGCAATCAGCCGTTCATCATCTCCGGGCGTGACTGCGAAGGAAGTCGCTTGACACTACCCTGTGACGAGAACGCATGTCGGACGCGCAATTCAATGGTCAGTGGCGGACGCAGTCCGCACCTGCCGCTCTCGCCTTTTGACTTCGCCGCCAATCTGCTCTATCATTGGCCCTTCTGTGGACACCGCTGTTTCAGCCGCTGAACCCGGCCACCTGACGCCCTCGGAAATCGTCCGTGAGCTGGACCGTTATGTCGTCGGTCAGGATGCGGCGAAGAAGGCGGTAGCGATCGCGCTGCGCAACCGCTGGCGCCGGAGCCGCGTGCCGGCCGAGCTGAGGGATGAAATCATGCCCAACAACATCATCCTCATCGGCCCGACCGGCGTGGGCAAGACCGAAATCGCCCGCCGTCTGGCCCGACTTGCCCAGGCACCGTTTGTCAAGGTCGAGGCCTCGAAGTTCACCGAGGTCGGCTATGTCGGCCGCGACGTCGATTCGATGGTTCGCGACCTCGTGGAAATCGGTGTCAACATGGTTCGAGCCGAAAGAACCGAATCGGTCATGCCCCAGGCCGAACTGCTGGCCGAGGAGCGGATTCTCGACATCCTGCTGCCGCCCGGACACCGGGCGTCGGGAACGTCCCGGCGCGATGCGAGTGCGACACGGGAACGACTCCGAGCCGACCTGCGCGCGGGCCGGCTGGACGGGCGGCTGGTCGAGATTGAGCGAACTTCACAGTTCTCGCCGCTCACTGACATGCTTGCCCAGATGGGCGGCGACGAGCTCGCGCTCGAGTTTGCCGAGATGATGAGTTCGAGCCTGCCCCGGAAGACACGCCGGCGCAAGCTGACCGTGGCCGAGGCCCGGCGCGTGCTCGCCCAGGAAGAGGCCCAGAAGCTCATCGACATGGACGAAGTCGTCGCCGAAGCCCGGCATCGTACCGAGGAGAGCGGCATCGTTTTCATTGACGAGCTGGACAAGGTTGTCGCGGCCACACCTTCGACTTCGGGCCCGGACGTCTCACGCGAGGGCGTGCAGCGCGACCTGCTGCCGGTGGTCGAAGGCACGTCCGTGCCCTCCAAGTACGGCATGGTGCGCACAGACCACATCCTGTTTATCGCGGCCGGCGCGTTCCACAAGGTCAGGCCCGCGGATATGATTCCCGAACTCCAGGGCCGTTTCCCTATCAGAGTCGAGCTGAGGCCGCTCAGCGCGGCCGACTTCTGCCGGATTCTCACCGAGCCGGACAATGCGCTGGTCAGGCAGTACTCGGCCCTGCTCGCCAGTGAGGACGTGAAGCTGACCTTTGACCGTTCTGCGGTCGAAGAGATTGCCCGGCTCGCGGCCAAGGTCAACACCGAGACCGAGAACATCGGTGCGCGTCGGCTCCACACCATGATGACGACGCTGCTTGAAGACACCCTTTTCCGTCTGCCCGACCCGGCCGTGAAGGCGGTGCGGGTGACGGGCAGTATGGTACGCACCAGGCTCAAATCGATCGTGGAGGACAAGGACCTTACCCGCTACATACTATGAAGAAAGACCTTACATCCGTCAATGACCTGTCCCGTGGTGAATTGTACGAACTGCTCGACCGGTCCCGGAAGCTCAAGGAGGAGATTAGGCAGCGCCGAGAACTCGACGTTGCACGGGGCCGGATGGCCGTGCTCGTGTTCGAGAAACCGTCTCTGCGTACCCGGGTTACGTTTGAGACCGCGATGCGCAATCTCGGCGGCTCAGCGATGTACCTGGGGCCGGCCGACATCGGCATGGGCAAGCGCGAGACCGTGGCCGACGTGGCAAGGAATCTCTCGCGCTGGGTTGACTGCATTATCGCCCGGGTCTTCGCCCACGCAATCGTCGAGGAGCTGGCGCGGGAGGCGAGCGTCCCGGTCATCAATGCCCTGTCGGACGACGAACACCCGTGCCAGACTCTGGCCGACCTTCAGACCGTTCTTGAACACCGGGGCCGGCTCGAGGGCGCAACCATCGCTTGGACCGGTGACGGCAATAATGTCTGTAACTCGTTGATGCTCGGCTGCGCTCTGGCCGGGGCGAACCTGCGTGTCGCCACGCCTAGGGGATTCGAACCGCCGCCGCGGTTCGTCAGCCAGGCCCGGGAGTATGCCCGGCAGTCAGGTGCGACACTCGAACTGCTCTATGACCCGGCTGAAGCGGTTAAGGGCGCCGAGTTCATCTACACCGACGTCTGGGCATCAATGGGCCAGGAAGGCGAGACCGAACAGCGGCGTCAGATATTCCGACCGTACCAGCTCAACCGGAGTCTGCTTGCCCTGGCCCGTCCTGATGCCCGGGTGCTCCACTGCTTGCCCGCGCACCGCGAGGAGGAGATTACCGCCGAAGTCCTGGACGGCCCTCAGTCGGTCGTTCTCGATCAGGCCGAGAATCGGCTCCACGCCCAGCGGGCCCTGCTTGCCGCCCTGCTGAGCTCGTCAACCGAAAGACCGTGAAACCGCCTGCCAGAGGAGGCTACAAGTGAAACGGATGCTCATCCTGCTCCTGCCCGGTCTCTTGCTTGCTGAGACCGGGGTCGAGGTCGTAACCCAACTGGGTGATGACGGCCGAATTCAAACCTGGTATCGGATTACCGACCAGGGTCGGGTCATCAACCCCGAACCCCTGCCTGCCTTGAGCCGGCCTGCCCTGGCCGGCGACACCGGCGTGCTGTGGGTTGACCGCAACCACCGCTACGGTATCGTTCAGTCAACTGCTGTGTCGGCCGACGGCCGGCACATATTCGCCAACTGGTACTTGAACGCGGAACGCGCCAGTTACTATCGCACGCTTGCCACCCAGGTACCGATTTGGGAAAGCCCCGGGTCTTTTGCCTGGAGCTACGGCGGCAACCAGATCGGCGCGTCGGAAGACGGCTCGGTTCTCACCCTGTCGTCGACTGCCCAAGCTTTCAAGTGGTCGCGCAACAGCCCTTATCCGGACTGGACTTTCCCATACATGGTGCCGGGCCCGGCCTGTGCCCGCACCTCGCGCCAGGGCAACGTGGTCGCCGCGGTTGCCGGCGGAACCCTGTATGTGTTTGACCCGGTGTCGGGTGAGACACTCGGCACCGAGCCGGTCAGTGAGCCGGCCCGACTCCAGGGTATTGACATATCGGACGACGGCGAGGTCATCGCCGTGACGTTGTACGACTCCTGCCTTGTCTTCGACCGGAGCGGACGCCGGGCCGGCATCCCCATCGGCACGTCGAACACCGGTACGCAGTACGCGGCCGCTCTCTCCGGCGACGGCAGCCTGGTCGTTACCGGTGACTTCTACGGCATGCTCAAACTCTACCGCTGGAACGGCTCGACTTATGTTCTGCGCTGGTCGGCGTCGGTCGGTACGCCGTGGGTTGCCGGCGTCGGCATCTCATCCGACGGCTCGACCATCGCCTGCGGTACCGGTTACAACAACGGCCGGCTCTGCGTCTTCGACTCAAGCTCGTCAACCCCTTTGATGGTCTATCAGAATTACGGCTCGAGCGGTGCCTACGTTTGTGCGGTCGCGCTGTCGGCGGACGGCTCGCGCATCGCCGCGGCATCGTGGGGTGACATCGCTCCCTCGGGTACTTTTCGGGTATTTACGGTTCACAACCGCGGAGATACCACGCCGCTCGTTGCCATCACCCGGGATGAAGAACCCGGCTCGCTCTTTGCCTGCGACATCTCGGCCGACGGCCAGTTTGCCTGTGCCGGCGGCAAGGCGGTCCACGCCCAGCAGATGGGTAACGGCGGCGAGGTCTACGCGGTCATCGTCGGCGCAGCACCGGCACTCAACGTCGGATTCAGCGAGGTGACGAGTCCGGGCCGCCACATTCAGGTCGGCAGCGCAATCGACCCGGCCGGCACGGTGCGCAACTACGGCGACGACCCGGTTGCGGTTCCGTGCCACCTCACCATCCGCAACGGACAGGACAGCCTCATCTATCACGACAGCACGGTCACCGGTCTGGTTCCGTCCCGGGGCAGCGCCTCGGTCGCATTCCGGCGCTGGACACCGCCCAGCTATGACCTGTACCGGTGTGAGTTCTACACGCTGCTCCCCGGCGACGAGTACCCGGGCGACGACTCCCTCGTGGTCAGCGCCAAGTGCTTCCACGATGCCCGGGCCGAGGTTATCAACCCGCCCGGCCCGGAGGTGACGGTCAACATGCCGCTTTCGCCCAGGCTTCTGGTGCGTAACAACGGTTCGTATGCCGACAACATGCGCTGTTGGATGTTTGTCGTCGATTCGGCCGGCAATGCGGTCTACCAGGATTCGGCCACCTCGCGCGTCATCAACCCGGACGATACCGCGACCGTGGCCTTCAGGACATGGAACCCGGGCCCGGCCGGTACGTACTTCGCCGCTGGAGTCTGCCGTTCGGCCGACGACTTCATCCCGGGGAACGACAGCCTGGCCCGTCCGTTCCGCGTCACTTACGAGATCATCTACGACGACGGCCTCCCCGAGGCGTACTACTGGGTCGGACGGCGCGACAACGACAAGTTCTATGTCCGGTTCTCGCCGACCATCCCGCCGCCCTATTCCCTGCGTCACGGCCGCATTTACGTCAACATGGCCAATACGCCTTTCGACTACGTCATGGTCTGCACCGGCACTCAGAACAAACCCGACACACTCAACCCGCTCCAGGTTGTCAACAATGTCACTGCGCCGGCCGCGCCCGGCTGGGCCGACTTCGACCTCGACGTCACCTGCTCAAACTCGTCCGACATCTGGATGGTGATTCACTGGCCGGACAACTCGCCGGCAATCGGCATCGGTGCCGACCGCACCCCGCCGATTGACCTGCGCTCTTACTTCTCATCGAACCAGGACACGTTTCGGCTCTGGACCACGCACGACTGGATGGTCCGACTGCTCCAGTCTCCGGACGTTGCTCTGTCTGGTTCGTCGGGGCAGACACCGCTTGCCTTTGGTCTGGCTGCAGCTCGACCTAATCCGTTCTCGGGTCGTGCCCTGCTGGAGTATGCGACTCCGGTCAAGGCCGAGCTCGAACTCAGCGTCTTCGACCGAACCGGTCGTGAGGTCGCGTCCCTGCTTCATGACCAGGTCGAACCCGGCCGCTATTCCCTGACCTGGGACGGCCGCGGGCTTGCGCCGGGCGTCTACTTTCTGCGGTTGCGTAACGCCGGAACCGGTCAGACCCGGGTCCAGAAAGTTTGCATCGCACGCTAGCCCGAATCCTTACGGCGCGGCTCGGCTCTTGCCGAGTCGCGCCTTTTCTTCTAGAATCCGGGGCGTGATTTCAACCGATATCGCGATTGCCGGGGCCGGACCAGCCGGTCTGACCGCAGGTATCTATGCGGCCCGCTCCGGCCACAAAGTCCTGCTCATCGAGAAATCGTTTGCCGGCGGCCAGATGGCCATGACTTCCGAGGTTGAGAACTACCCCGGCTTTTCCGAACCGGTCAACGGCATGTTGCTCGCCCAGACAATGGAGCGGCAAGCTCTCCGCTTCGGCTGCCAGATGCTGAATGGAGAAGTGACAAGCCTCTCTCAGATTCCGGCCGGCTACGAGCTGACCACGACCGCAGAAAAGGTGACCGCCAAGTCGCTCGTCATCTGCACCGGTGTCAAGCCGCGGCAGCTCGGCGTGCCGGGTGAACGGGAGCTGGTCGGCCGCGGAGTTTCCTACTGCGCGGTCTGCGACGGGCCGCTGTTCCGCAACCGGGAAGTTGCGGTGGTCGGCGGTGGCGACTCGGCTCTGGACGAGGCGGTCTACCTTGCTAACATCGCCTCCCGGGTCCACATTATCCATCGCCGGGACCAGTTCCGTGCCTGTCAGATGGCCCAGGAGCGGGCCCGGCGTCAACCCAACGTGGTCTTCCACCTCTCCCGCGTCATCAAGGCAATCGAAGGCGGCGAACGGCTTCAGAACCTCAAGGTTCAGGACTTGAAGACCGGCGCGGTCTCCGACTTGGCGGTAACCGGGCTGTTTGTCTATGTCGGCTGGATTCCTAATACCGCCTGGTGCCGCGACCTGGTCAGGCTTGACGACAGCGGCAACATCGTGACCGACGAGCACCTTCGCACGAGCCGGCCCGGTATCTTCGCTGCCGGTGACGTGCGCAATACGCCGCTGCGCCAGGTCGCCACTGCGGTCGGCGACGGTGCCCTGGCCGCGATGTCGGCGCACGCCTACCTGAGCAACCTGCCCCAGTGACGCAGTTTCCGCTGTTTCTGGTCCTGGCCATCACGCCGACTCCACAGATTCAATCCAGTCCCGCGCTTGCGCCCGGGCTTGAGCGGCTCATGCTGGCTGCGGTCAGTGACTATGCCGGCCCGCAGTGGCGGACCGGGCTCGCAGTTGTATCGTGCCGACACGACTCACTCCTGTTCGGGTACAACGCCTCAACTCCGTTCTGCCCGGCTTCGAACCAGAAGCTGCTCGTCACGGCCTGCGCCCTTGACAACTGGAACGACACACTGGTGCGCCGGCTTGATTCGCTGCTCAGCCGCAACCCGTCCCGCAAGAAGCAGGCGGCGGCCGACCACGGCACCATGAATCGATACCCTGACTTTCCGGGCTACCGTCACCTGGTCATGGCTAACCGGTACAGCGAAAACCTCGAGGCAGAATGGATGCTTGCCGGTCTGTCCCGCCGGGCGCGTAAGGACGGCCATGCCCTGCTCTGCGATTTTCTCGACCGAAAACAGGTGCCGCGCAGAGGAACTCGGGTCTGGGATGGCTGCGGTCTTTCCCGGCGGAACCGGGTCAGCCCGTTGACTCTGGCCAGCCTGCTTTGCCGGGTCAACTCCTGGTCCCAGGCCGAAGTCTTCCGTTCCAGCCTCGCAATCCCGCTCGAACCCGGAACCTTGATTCATCGCGGGCTGGCAGTCGGCTCCCGGCTTGCAGCCAAGACCGGCTACATCCGGGGGGTGTTTGCCCTGTCCGGCTACTTTTCGGGCCGGAACGACACCTACGCCTTCTCGTTCATCCTCAACGACTGCTGGTCCGGCACCCGAGCCTACCGGCTTTTCGACGCGCTGCTCAACGCCCTTGACCAGTGGGATGCCCACGAACTGGTCGATGCGTCCGGTCCTGAGCCGGACTCGTCGGGCAACTGACCCGCGCTCGTCACCGGTCTCCCTGTCCTTGACTCACGGGCAAAGTCGGCTACACTACGAACCATACCGCATGAAGGCACTCAATGTCGTTCTTCTGGGCCCGCCCGGTTCGGGTAAAGGTACCCAGGCCGAACTGCTGCGTGACCGCAACGGCATGGTCCACTACTCGACCGGCGAGGTCTTTCGTGACCACATCGCCCGCAAGACCCCGGTCGGACTTGAGGTTGAGGAGTTCGTCGTTTCCGGCCGCCTCGTGCCCGACGATGTGGTACTTGAAGTAGTTAATGCCTTCATTGCCGAGCACGCCGGTCGGCCGATTCTGTTCGACGGGTTCCCGCGGACCGTGCCTCAGGCCGAAGGGCTCGACGAGGTGCTCAATACGCACGGGCTGGCAGTCGATTTGGTCGTGCTTGTCGACTTGGCCGACGATGAGGTAGTCCGACGCCTGACCTCGCGCCGCCAGTGCCGTCGGTGCGGCGCGATTTACAATCTGACCTTCAAGCCGCCGCAGCAGACGGGTTTGTGCGATGCGTGCGGCGGCGAGCTGTACCAGCGCAAGGACGACACCGAGGAGACGATTCGTGACCGCCTGCACGTCTATCACAGCCAGACCGAGCCCTTGATTCACTATTACTCGGCGCAAGACAAGCTGAGGCGGGTGGCTGGCGAACTCGGCCGGGACCGGGTCTACGAAGAGGTGACGAAGCTGCTCGCCGGAGCCGGAGAGAGGTGAGGCCCGGGCTTGCCGGTCTGGGCCAAGACGCCCGACGAGATTGCCGGGATGCGGCAGGCCGGCCGAATCGCGGCCGGGGCTTTGGAGCTTGCCGGGGCCGAAGTCAGACCCGGGGTGAGGCTTGAGCACCTGTCGCGGGTCTGCGAGCGCTACATCCGGGAGCGCGGCGGATACCCGACCTTCCTTCGCTACCGGGGATTCCCGGCGCCGGTGTGTGTCAGTATCAATGCTGAGGTTGTCCATGGGATCCCGGACAGCAGAGTGCTGGTGGCCGGTGACATCGTGAAGCTGGACGTGGGCGTCACCAAGGACGGTCTGATTGCCGACGCCGCCCGGACGTTTGCGGTGGGCGAGATTGCGCCTGAGCTGCGCCGGCTTATCGCCGCGACCGAGGAGTCGTTCTGGGCCGGAGTGGCTCAGGCCCGGGTCGGAAGACGGGTCTCGGACATCGGGCACGCGGTGCAGTCCTGCGCTGAGGGACACGGTTACTCGGTGGTTAGAGACCTGTGTGGCCACGGGGTCGGTCGAGCTCTGCACGAAGAGCCGTCGGTGCCCAATTTCGGCCCGGCCGGTCGGGGCATGGTCCTGACCGCGGGGATGACCTTGGCGATCGAGCCGATGGTGAACACCGGCGGGCCTGAAGTTGTGACCGATGCGAACGGCTGGACGGTGGTGACACGTGACGGTCGGGCCTCGGCGCACTACGAGAATACCGTGCTGGTCACAGCAGGAGTTCCTGAGATTCTTACCGTCACGGCGGACGATTCGGGCCGGCCTGGATAATCCTCTCAATGGCGAAAAAAGACCTGATACAACTGGAAGGGACGATCGTTGAGGCCCTTCCCAATGCGACATTCCGGGTCGAGCTAGACAATCACCACAAGGTGATTGCTCACATCTCGGGCCGGATGCGGTTGCACTGGATAAGGATTCTGCCCGGTGACAGGGTGACGGTGGAGTTCTCACCTTATGACCTTTCCCGTGGCCGAATCATCTATCGGTTCAAGTAGCGACCAGATTTTCGGCGGACTGGAGAAGCAAAGGAGAAACTGTGAAGGTTCGTGCGTCAGTGAAGAAGCGCTGCGCTCACTGCGTTGTTGTCAAGCGCAAGGGCGTTGTCCGGGTCATCTGCAAGCGTGACCCGAAGCACAAACAGCGGCAGGGATGAGGACGCGCTACGCTTGACGCGTCACGCGGGACGCCGGAGCGGCCCGGCATGATGCTACATTCTGCCTTGTTTCCTCATCAGGCTTGTGACTAAGTTCATTTTCGTCACCGGCGGGGTGGTTTCTTCGCTCGGCAAGGGCATTGCGACGTCGTGCATCGGGCTGCTGCTTAAGGCCCGGGGACTTTCGGTCGTGCCGCTGAAGTTCGACCCGTACATCAACGTTGACCCGGGCACGATGAGTCCGTTTCAGCACGGCGAGGTTTTTGTCACCGATGACGGGGCTGAAACCGACCTGGACCTCGGCCACTACGAGCGGTTCATCGACCTGAGCCTGTCTCGGAACAACAACCTGACCGCGGGCCAGATTTACTCATCGGTCATCGAGAAAGAACGCCGCGGGGACTACCTGGGTCGGACGATTCAGGTCGTGCCGCACATTACTGGCGAAATCAAAGACCGCGTCCGGAAGCTTGCCGACAGCAACGACATCGTCATCACCGAAATCGGCGGCACGGTCGGCGATATCGAAGGCTTGCCCTTCCTCGAAGCGGCCCGCCAGTTCGCACTCGAACAGGGCCGGGACTCGGTCGCCTTCATCCATCTCACCCTGGTGCCCTACATCCGCGCCTCGGGCGAGTTCAAGTCCAAGCCGACCCAGCATTCGGTCCGCCAGCTCCTGAATCTCGGCATCCAGCCGGATATCATCATGTGCCGGGCCGAGACGCCCCTGCCCAAAGAGACCCGGGACAAGATCGCGCTGTTCTGCAATGTCCGGCCTGAAGCGGTCATCGAGGCGGTCGACGTGCCGGATATTTACCAGATACCGCTCGTGTTCCACCGTCAGGACCTTGACGGACTGCTGGTCCGACGTCTCGGCATCAAGGCGCCCGAGCCGGTCTTGGGTGACTGGCAGTCGTTCCTGCAGCGCAAGGCGATTGCCACCCGGACCGTGGAAATCGGCATGTGCGGCAAGTACGTTGGGTTGCACGATTCGTACAAGTCGGTGATTGAGGCGGTCAGCCACGCGGCTGCCGGGGTCGGGGTCAATGTCAAGCTCCGCTGGCTCGAATCCGACGACCTCACACCGGACAACGTGCGCGAGCGTCTCGCTGGTCTGTCCGGGGTGATCGTGCCGGGCGGGTTCGGCGTGCGCGGTATCGAAGGCAAGCTGGCTGCAGTCCGCTACTGCCGGGAGACCGGCCTGCCGTTTCTCGGGCTCTGCGTCGGGCTTCACTGCGCGGTCATCGAAGTCGCCCGTAACGCCGGCAACATGCCCGGCGCAAACTCGACCGAGTTCAATCCTCACACGCGCTACCCGGTCATCTACAAGATGCCCCACCAGCGCCGGCTAAGGCGCAAAGGCGGCACCATGCGCCTTGGCGCCTATCCCTGCTCCATCCGCAAAGACTCACTCGCCTGGCGCTGCTATCGGACGACAATGGTCTCGGAGCGGCACCGACACCGCTATGAGGTCAATAACAAGTACCTGCCGGCTCTGCGCCGGGCCGGACTGGTCGCCAGCGGCAGGTCCCCGGACCGCACCCTGGTCGAGATTGTCGAACTCAAGGGTCACCCGTTCTTCATTGCCACTCAGTTCCACCCTGAGTTCAAGTCCCGGCCCTTGAGGCCCCACCCGCTCTTCCTCGGCCTGGTCAAGGCCGGCCTTGCCCATGCTCGCAGCAGTCCTTCTCCTGGTACGGGCACTCCCTCCTAGTCCGGCCCGGCTGCTCGCCCGACTCGCCCTCCTCACCTACCTCGCTTTCCGACCCCGATACCGGGCCGAAATCCGGCAGAATTACCAAACCGTAATGGGACGCGACAACCTATGGTTCTGGCTTGCCAATGCCTGGACCGTGGGCGCGAACCTTGCCTTCATGGCTCGCCTTGACCAAAGACACTGCGATGCAATCGTTGACAGACCAATGATTTACACAGACAATATATGCAGCTCAGCTCTGGAACGAAAGTTGCATATCGCCGTTGTCTCGTTTCACTTCGGCCTGTGGGAGTGCCTGCCCAAGGCATTTGCCCGCCGGGGATACTCTGTTGCCTTGGCTGTTGGGCGCCAGCGCGACCGGCTGGTTGCGGCCCAGGTTGACAGTCTCAGGCAGAGCGACTCGGTCAAGCTTGTCAGTCTGAAGCAAGTCGTGCGTCGATTGGGATCCCCGGGTCTGACCGGATTCATGCTCGACAATACCAGCCAAGGCAGTTGGCTGTGGGCCCAGACCGGCAGTATCCGAATGAGACTTCCGGCCCTTGCTTTTGAGTTGGTACGTCGCAAAGGCGTTGGACTGCGGCTCGCGTTCGCTCGGATGGAACACGGCCGGTTGCGCATTGACCTCGACTCTGCCCGCGGCCCAGATGAGGCCCTTGCCGCACTCGTTGCCCGAGTGCGCGAGAACCCGGCCGAGTGGGTCTTCTGGGGCAAAGCTGGCGCCCTCGCGAACCCGGAGGCGGCGTGAGGAACTCGGTTCCGCTGATTCTGGGGCTTTGTGCTCTTGTCGCCAACTGCCATGACAAGCCAGCTCCGGCATCAACTCAGACTCTGCCCAGCCAGGTCATCGAGCAGTTCACCCTCTGCGAAAGCGGCAGCGGCCGGCAGCTCTATTCCCTAGCGGCCGACCGGGCGTTTGTGTTTGACCCGGACCGACGTGTGGACGTGGTTCGGCTGCGAGTCGAGTTCTACGACGAAGACGGCCGGGTCCATTCGGTGCTTGTGGCAGACCAGGGCACCATCTACCAGAACGAGAACCTGGTTGCCCGCGGCGCGGTCTCGGTCCGGACTGCGGACAGTACTTTGCTCCTGACCGACTCCCTGGCCTGGAACAATCCGGCCCAGCAGGTGCAGACCGATGCGCCGGTCGAGATTGTCACGCCCCGCGGCCGGGTCAAAGGCACAGGCCTTGTTTCGGACGCGGCTCTCTCCCGGATTGAAATCCAGGGTCGCATCAGCGGAACCTCTGACTACGACTTCGAGGCCGAACCATGAAACAAGCCAGCGCCGTCTTTGGCCTGCTCATTGTATTTGTCGGTTCGACTCTGGCCGCAGAGATTGCTGCCCGCCGAATGGAGCTGGTCCGGACATCAGACGGCGAAGCTGCCGTATTCCACGACAGCGTCGTGATTACCGACAAGGACACGCGCATTGATGCCGACGCGGCGCGGCTGTACGAGAGTCGCGGGCTTGCGGTCGTTAGTGGCAGCGTCGTCATTAGCAGCCCGGACGCCCGAATCCGCGCCGACTCGGCACGCTACAGCCTTTCCGACCGCCGGGCCGAGCTGTTCGGTGACGTCCAGGTGGAACAGGAGTCGCTCGACATCTTCGCCCCGCACATCCTCCACCTGGCCCAGGACAAACTGGTAATTGCCGGCCAGGGTCTGACCCTGCACGGACGTACCCGGCCGTTCCGCATCACGGGCAGGAGAGGGCGCTACGACCTGGCTCGGAATATCGGGCTGGTAGACGAAGACCCGGCTCTGGTATGGTTCCGTGATGCGGACACGGCCCGAGTTAAGAGCGACGCGATGTACTGGTATGAAACCGAGTCGCGCGCCGTGGCCCAGGGCGGAGTCAGCATCAGGTCAGGAGCAAGCGAACTGCTCTGCGACACGGTCGTCTTCGTCTCCGGGCCTGACTCGGGTCTGGCCCTGGGCCGGCCGAGCATGAAAGACCGGTCAAGCAGCGCTACCGGCGACACGATGGTCTTCTTCGTACGGGACGGCGCGCTTGCCCGGGTCAACATCCGGGGTCGTGCTGCCGGCACATACCGAACCGAAGGCGGCGAGCTGATTGACGTCAGCGGCCGCTCGATCAGCCTTGAACTCGTGGGCGGCGATGTCGAACGAATCGCGATTCGCGAACTCTGGTCCGGGCAGCTTCTGAGACGAGGAGCGAAGACCGATGAGCACTGAGCCGAGATCGCCAGACTCCAGGCTCGTTGCCTCCGGATTGGTCAAGCGCTACGGTGGACGCAAAGTGGTTGACGGCGTCAGTCTCGAACTCAGGCGCGGCGAGACCGTGGGTCTGCTCGGCCCCAACGGTGCGGGCAAGACCACGACCTTCCACATGATCACCGGATTCATCCGGCCCGAACAGGGTACCATAGCTCTCGACGGCCGAGACATCACCCACCTGCCGGTCTACCGTCGGGCTCGACTCGGCCTCGGCTACCTTTCTCAGGAGCCTTCGGTATTTCGTCGGCTCTCGGTCGAAGACAACATCCGCGCCGTCCTCGAGATGCTGGGTAAGTCCCGGCAGGAACAAACCGAGCGCACCGACCAGTTGCTCGCCCGATTCAACATCGCCCACCTGCGCAAGCAGAAAGGCAGCACGCTCTCCGGCGGCGAACGGCGCCGGGTTGAACTCGCCCGCGCCCTGGCCTCAGACCCGGCATTCCTCCTCCTTGACGAACCATTCACCGGCATCGACCCGATCGTCCGCGCCGAAATCCAGGACACCATCCTTGCCCTTCGCAACGACGGCCTCGGCATCCTAATCACCGACCACAACGTCCGCGAGACCCTCGAAATCACCGACCGTGCCTACATCATGTACGACGCGCACGTCCTGCTTTCCGGAACCTCGGACGACCTCGTCCGCGACGAAAAAGCCCGGCAGCTATACCTCGGTGAAAGGTTCAGGATATGAACCTGATTCAGGAACTGTCCCTGCGTCAGGAGCTGAGGGTAACTCAGCAACTCATCCTCCAGATGAAACTCCTTCAGGTTTCAGCCCTCGACCTCGAGCAGCTTGTTCGGCAGGAACTGGAGGAGAATCCGGCCTTGGAGCAGGTTGATGACCAGCCCGACCCGGAAAACCCGCTCGCCGCTGAAACCATGGTCGCCTCTCAGCCTGACTCAGGTCCAGATGCGACTCCTGAGCAGGAACAGACCTTGTCCGAAGCTCAGTCCAACTTCGAGGTTCGGCCCGGCGACGAGTACTCGATTGCTGAGCTCCTGCCTGAAGACGGCATGCCGGTACCCTTGACCGGCGGCTCTGGAGACCAGCGCGAATCCGCCGTCGAGCTGACCTCAGGCCCGGAATCGAGCCTCCACGACACCCTGATGCCCCGACTCCGCGCCAGTCTGAGCGACGAAGACGCAGCCATCGCCGAGTTCATCGTCGACTCGATTGACGAAGACGGATTCCTGACCATGACCGACGATGAAGTCGCAGCCGCAGTGGAGACCGATGTTGAGCGGGTCCGGTCCGTGCTGTTTGTCATCCAGCGTCTGGAGCCGGGCGGCATCGGCTGTCGCGACGCCCGCGAATCACTTCTCATCCAGCTCGAACTCGCCGGCTCTGACCCGCAAAGCCTCGAGTGCAAACTCCTGCGCGACCACTGGGACCTGCTGATGAAGAAGCAGACCGCCAAGATCGCCAGGCTGTGTGGTGTCACCGAGGACGATATCCGTCAGGCGATTCAGACCATCCTTAAGCTTGAACCGAGACCGGCCCGCCGGTTCGCTGCCGGCATGCCAGCCTACGTCGCCCCGGACTTCTCGGTCGAATGGCAGGAAGACAAGCTCGTTGCGGTGCCGAACGACGAGACTTTTCCCCGCCTGCGACTGGCACGCCGCTACCAGGAGATCCTGCGCAATCCGAAGTCCTACCCCAAAGAGCAGGTCGAATTCGCCCGGCTGAAGTTCCAGCGCGCCTTAATGTTCCTGCGCGGCATCGAATCACGGCGCCGTACACTCCAGAGACTCGTTGAGGTCGTAATCCAGGAACAACGCGACTTCTTCATCCACGGCCGCGAACACCTCAAACCAGCAACTCTCCGCCAGGCCGCAGACCGTATCGGCGTTCACGCCTCGACCATCTCCCGGGCAATTGCCGGCAAGTACGTCGAGACGTCATTTGGCATATTCCCCTTGAGCTACTTCTTCAAGGCCGGCACCAAAGACAAGTCCCGCACGAGCATTAAGGGCCGAGTCCAGGCAATCATCGAAGCCGAAGACAAGTCCAACCCCCTCAACGACGACGAGATCTGCAACCGGCTCAAGACCGAGGGGATCGAAATCTCCCGTCGCACCGTGGCGAAGTACCGGGCAGAATTGAAGATTCCCGGCGCGGCCGACCGTCGAGGATTCTAGAGAATGACCAGGTCCCGTTTCACCATCCGCCGGGCATAGCGCTACTCATGCACATCGTCGTAGGCACTGCCGGTCACATTGACCACGGCAAGAGCGCCCTGGTCCGCGCTCTGACCGGTACTGACCCGGACCGGCTCAAAGAGGAGCGAGCGCGCGGGATGACCACTGACCTGGGTTTCGCGTTCTTGGGCGATGACATCACGGTCATTGACGTTCCTGGGCACGAGCGGTTTGTCCGGCACATGCTGGCCGGCGCAAGTACGGTTGACCTTGTAGTTCTGGTTGTTGCTGCCGACGACGGCGTCATGCCCCAGACCCGCGAGCACTTTGAAATCTGCCGGCTGATGGGCATCAGCCGGGGTCTGGTGGCAATCAACAAGTGTGATCTGGTCGATGAGGAGATGCTCGAACTGGTCAGGCTGGATGTGGCCGACCTTGTCAAAGGTTCGTTTCTTGAGAAGGCGCCGGTCGTCGCGGTGTCGGCCCTGACCGGGACCGGCATTGCGGAGTTGAAACAGGCAATCAGCGAAGCTGCGGCCCGGGTTCCGGTTCGGCCGGACCGGGGTGTGTTTCGGATGCCGATTGACCGGAACTTCGTGATGAAGGGTTTTGGGACCGTGGTCGCAGGTACGATTCTCTCCGGTCAGGTGAAGGTCGGCGACCGGGTGGAGCTTCTGCCTGAGGAAGGTGAGGTCAGGGTGCGCGGCATCCAGAAGCACGGCAAGGCGGCCGAGAAAGCGGGGTTGGGCGAGCGGGCCGCCCTGAACCTGCAGGGCATCGAACGCGAGGCGGCGATGCGCGGCAGCGTGCTGGCCACGCCCGGCTACTACCGTCCGACCGACATGTTCAACGCCTGGTTCTACTACTTGAAGGATGCGGGCCGGCCTTTGAGGAACCTGACCCGGCTCAAACTCCACATCGGCACGGCCGAGGTCATGTGCCGAGTGCTGCTCATCGACGCAAGAGAACTCACGCCCGGTCAAGAAGGGCTTGTCCAGTGCCGGCTCGAGGAACCGGTGGTGTGCGACTGGAACGACCACTTCGTGCTCCGTACCTTTGCCCCGCAGCAGACCGTGGGTGGGGGTGTGGTCCTCGAGGCGAACCCGGACAAAGAGCGCAGATTCGATGCCGCGACCATTGCTCGGCTCAAAGCGTTGCGCACCGGCGAGGCGGGCAGCGTGCTCGAACAGTATCTCGTCAAGAACCGGTTCGACGCCCGGCTCCTGGCGCAGGCGGCCAAAGACCTTGCCTTGGCTGATGCCGACGCCGTGCAGATGCTCGACGCGCTGGTCCGGACCGCCCGGGTGCGCCGGCTCCGGTTCGAGTCCAGGGAATACCTGGTGCATGAGGCGGCGTACGTTGACGCACAGGCCGCGCTGCTCGGCGTACTGGAGAAGTTCCACCACGAGAATCCATTCCGGCTCGGCATGAAGCGGTCCGAACTCCGGGCCAAGGCCGGGTTGTCGCTGCCTCTGTTCGAGAGCCTGCTTTCGGAACTTATCGCCGCGGGCCGGCTTGCTCTCGAAGAAGACAGAGTGAGATTCGCCACTCACTCGCTCAAGCTCGGGCCGGCCGAGCAGAAGCATTTTGACCGGATTGAGGCTTTGTACCGCGAGGCCGGGTTCATGACTCCGCCCCTGTCCGAAGCCCTGGCCGGAGTCGAGAAGAAGCTGGCCGAGCGCGTCCGGGCTGCGCTGCTCGAATCAGGCCGGCTGGTGGACCTCGGTGAATCCGTCGTTCTGCACTGCGACACGGTGAAGAACGCAGAAAAGAGAGTCAGAACCCTGTTTGAGTTCAAACCCGAGCTGACCGCCTCGGAGATTCGCCAGGAGCTTGGCACGTCGCGCAAGTACCTCATCCCCCTCCTCAACTACCTCGACTCGCGCGGCCTGACGCAGCGCAAAGGCGAAGTGCGAATACTCAGGCAGAAGTGACTGGCAACGGCAGACCGTCGCTAGAAAGGAACCTGTGGCCAGACGAGGCATTCTCGCTACCGTCACCTGTGCCGGCTGAGCGTCCAAACTCGGCAAGGCGCAGTTGGCGCAAGCACTCGAAGGACTGAAACCGTCGACCGACCCAAGACTCCTCGTCGGTATCAACACAGCCGACGACGCGGGCGTCTTCCTGGTCGAGGATGGTCTTGCCCTGGTTCAGACCGTGGACCTGCTCACCCCGATGGTTGAAGACCCGTACACCTTCGGCCGAATCGCTGCGGCCAATTCGCTGTCAGATGTGTACGCGATGGGCGGCACGCCGCTCACGGCCCTGAACGTCGTCGGTTTTCCCGGGCCGATGGACAAGCGGGTGCTGGGCGAAATCCTGCGCGGGGGGCAGGATGCGGTTGATGAAGCCGGGGCAGTGGTGGTCGGCGGGCACACCTTCAACGAGAAGGAAATCAAGTTCGGTCTGTCGGTCACCGGCCGAATCCGGCCGGACCGGATTGTGACCAACGCCCGGGCGCAGGCTGGTGACAGTCTGGTGCTGACCAAGCCGCTCGGCACGGGCGTGTTCAGCCAGATGATGATGAGTCCGGACGAACCCGACTCTGAGCTGTACCAGGCCGCGACGAGCTCGATGATGCGGCTGAACCGGGCCGGGTCTGAGGCCATGCTTGCGTGCGACGCCAGCTCGGCCACCGACATTACCGGCTACGGGTTGCTCGGCCATGCCCAGGAGATGGCCGAAGGCTCGCTCGTCAGCCTGAGGTTCTTTTCCAACAGGCTACCGATCTTGCCCGGAGTGCTCGCGCGAGCCGAGCAGTTCCAGGACCCGGGCACAGCCATGAACGAAAACGCCTTCGGCCCATACGTTACTTTCCACCCCGACGTCCCCATGCCAGTACGCGCCATCGTCTGGGAGTCTCAGAGCTCGGGCGGGCTCCTCGTGGCGCTCAAGCCGGGCCGTGTTGACGAGTTTGTCAAGCGCATGGCCGACGCGGGCGAGCAGGCCTGGTATGTCGGCGAAGTCACGGCGGGCCGGGCCGGCACGATTGAGGTGGTCGGCTAGTGTTCTGGCACGCGCTTTCCGAGTCACTGCGCCGACAGTTCCTTGAACCGGAGAGACTTGCTCAGTACGCCTCCAGGTTCATTAACATCGTCATCATTATCGTGCTCGCGGCCCTGGTCTGGAACGTGGTACGCCGACTTGCCCGCGGACTGCTTAAGTCAGAGCGGCTGCGCCGCACGCGACGGCCGCGCACGGTCGTCTCCTTGGTCTATAGCCTGGCCGGCTACTTCATCCTGTTCTTTGTCTCAGTCTTGTGCCTCAGGGTCCTGGGAGTCGACTACACGACGATTCTGGCCGGCGCCGGCGTCGTCGGGCTCGCAGTCGGATTCGGAGCCCAAACCCTGGTCAAAGACGTAATCTCCGGTTTCTTCCTGCTGTTTGAAGACCTGGTCGGCGTCGGTGACTACATCACGACCAGTGACATCCGGGGCACGGTCGAGCGGGTCGGACTGCGGGCCTGTCAGGTGCGCGGGTTCGACGGTACGCTCTACGTCATTCCCAACGGCGAGCTGACCCGGTTCGGCAACCAGAACCGCGGCTTCATGCGCGCGCTTGTTACTGTGGACCTGGCCTACGAACAGGACCCAGCGCTCGGCATGGCCAAGGCCAGGGAAGTCGCCGATGCCTGGTACGCCGAGAACCGGCCGACTGCGCTTGAGCCGCCCGAGGTTCACGGTCTGCTCAGTCTCGGCGAGTCCGGCATGACGATCAGAATCGTGGCCAAGGTCCAACCGCTTCAGCATTGGGAAGCAGAACGGCAGTTGCGGCTGCGACTGAAGCAGGCCTTTGATACCGCGAACGTGGAGATTCCCTTTCCCCGCCGCGTTGTCTATACCCGAACCGACCCCGGGCGAAAGCCGTGAGCTGTTACCGGGCGCCGTTCACGACCCGCTGCTGTTCCGGAGTGAGATTGTCCACCAGCCCGAGCATCTGCTTCATCATCAGGGCGTTGCGGGCCGCGGACCCGGCATGGCAGTTGTTGAAGAAGACGAACGTCTCCTTGGCTCCGGAGGCGACACTGCGCAGCGGCGGGACGAACTCGTCAAGCTCCGGTTTCGAGTACAGGTAGTCATATCTCTCCTCACGCGGGGCGTTGAACCAGTTCGGATTCCGGCCATGGAACCGGAAGTAGCCGACCCGGGCCGTGCGCCTGGGCAAGAATGGCACGAGTCGCGGCAGTTTCGGCTCATCGACCACGCAGAACCCCATGCCGGTTTCTTCGAGCAGTCTGAACGTCGCATCGCGCAGCCACGAGCGGTTACGGAACTCGACGGTGAGCAACACGCCCGGCAGCAGTTCAGGCAGCCGGCGCAGGTAATCCAGGCTCGAAGGCACCGGGTAGAAGTAGACCGGGAACTGAATCAGCACGCAGCCGAGACGCTTCGCCTCGACGAGCGGCCTGACGCCCTCGCCGAACGTCTGGAACGCCGTGGTTGTGTCTTTGAGCGTCGTGCGCTTCTCGTCCTGCCAGATTTCGTGGGTCATGTCTTTGTGCGAGCGGACCACAAACGTGAAGTCCGAGCCGGTGCGGCGGAGCATTGATTCCAAGGTTCGGGCCGCCGGCATGGTGTAGTACGTGAAGTTGAGCTCGACCGCATCAAACCCGAGCGCCTGCTCGTAGTACTGCAGCCACTTGGATTTGGGCAGCCCAGCCGGGTAGACCGGGCCGAGCCAGTCGTCAAACGAAAAGCCGCTGGTCCCGACCAGGTAGCTCATCGATTCCGGGTGCCCGGGCCGGCTAGAGCGGTTCGATGATGACGAGCGGCTGGCCGTACTCGACCGACTCGCCGTCATCAACCACGATGTCCACGATCCGGCACTTCTTCTCGGCCTGGATCTCGTTCATCAGCTTCATTGCCTCGACGATACACAGGGTTGAGCCGGCATCGACCACGTCGCCCTTCTCGATGAACGGCGGTGACTCGGGTCGGGCCCTGAGGTAGAAAGTCCCGACCATCGGCGATGTCACTTCTTCGGTGTTGGCCGCGGGCCGGGTCGGCTCCCGCGGTGGAGTCGGCTCGGTGCCGGCTTCCCGGGCCTGAGTCGGCGCCGTCTGGACCGGTGCTGATGAAGGTACTGTCTGGGGTGCCGGAGAAGCCGGCGTTACCACAGGGGGCGCGACCGACACTGGCGCTGGTTCGGACACACTGCCGCGTCTGATGCGCACCTTCTCTTCATCGTGCTGCCACTCGAACTCGGTCACGCCGTGCTGGGTGACAAGCTCCATCATGCCGCGCACGCGCCGGACAACCGGGTCATCAGGATGGACAACCGGCGCTGGCTTGGCCTGGGCCGGTGCCGTGCTTGCCTGGACCGGCTTGGGCTCAGGGCTCTGGGTCGGGTTCTTGCGCCAGTTAAAGAATTTGAGCGACACCTCGGGGAAGATGGCGTACGAGATGTAATCCTCTTCTTTGTCGACCAGGTCGCGACCGAGTTCCCGACGCACCCTGGGCATGGCCGGCTCGAGCAGGTCAGCGGGCCGGACCTTGATCGGCTTCTCGCTGCCCAGAATCTTGGCCAGCACCGCCTCCCTGATGGGCGCGGGCGGCCGACCGTAGAGTCCTTTCACGTAGTCCTTGACTTCCTTGGGGACGAGCTTGTACCGGTCACCGCTGAGCACATTCATCACCGCCTGAACCCCGACGATCTGACTGGTCGGAGTCACCAGCGGCGGGTAGCCCAGGTCCTCACGCACGCGCGGCACTTCTTCGAGTACTTCGTTCAGCCGGTCCTCGGCCTTCTGTTCCCGGAGCTGGGAGAGGAGGTTCGAAGCCATGCCTCCTGGTATCTGGTGGATGATGACCATCGAGTCAACCACCTTGTTCGTGCCGACACACCGCTCGGCCGCGTTCTTCTCAAAGTGGAGCTCAACCTGTTCCATCGCCGCCAGGTCGAGCTTGGGGTCCCATTTCGTGCCGGCAAAGCAGGCGACCATCGTCTCGGCCGCCGGCTGCGAGGTCATGAAGGCAAGCGGTGCGGTCGCAGTGTCGATGACGTCAACGCCGGCCTCTGCCGCCTTGACATAGCTCGCCACCGCCATGCCGCTTGAGGCGTGGCAGTGGAGCTGGACCGGCAATCTGATTTCCTCTTTCAGTGCCCGCACCAGCTCATACGCCATGGACGGCGCAATGATGCCGGCCATGTCCTTGATGCAGATTGAATCGATGCCCATCTCTTTCTGCTCGCGGGCCCGGGCCAGGAAATACTCGATGGTGTGGACCGGGCTGATGGCATAACAGAGCGTGCCCTGGGCATGCTTGCCGTGCTTCTTGACGTACTCGATCGCCCGCTCGAGGTTGCGGGCATCGTTCAGAGCATCGAACACGCGGTAGATGTCCAGGCCGCGGTCGGCCGACCGGGCGACGAACTCCTCGAGCACGTCGTCCGGGTAGTTGCGGTAGCCGACTACGTTCTGGCCGCGCAGCAGCATCTGGAGCTTGGTCTTCTTGACCCGGCGCCGGATTTCGCTCAGTCGCTCCCAGGGGTCCTCGTTCAGGTAGCGCAGACATACGTCAAACGTCGCCCCGCCCCACATCTCGAGGGAATAGTAACCGACCCGGTCAATCTGCTCCAGGACCGGCAACATGTCGGACAGACGCATCCGCGTGGCCCAGAGCGACTGGTGGGCATCGCGCAGGGTCGTGTCGGTGATGCCGATGGGCCGGGCCGGCACCGAATCAACTTCCGACGGACTGGACGTTGTTTTCTGCATATCGTCTGCTAATCTCCTGGCTCACCAGTTCCATGGCTGTGGCGCGTGAGCCTTTGACGAGGATTGTATCCCCGGGTCTGACCATGTCAAACACCGCGTCCGGCAACCGGTCGCTGGCCTCGGCGAGAACGAAGGCATCCCGGTTCATCCCGGCCTCGACCGCGCCGACGAGCACATGCTCGGCCATTGCGCCAACGAGCACGCCTCGGTCCACCGCTCCGGCCAGCTCGCGGCCCAGCTCCTCGTGCAGTTGAGGTGCGGCTTCGCCCAGTTCCAGCATGTCGCCGAGGAACGCCACCCGGTGTCCGGCTGACGCGCTGCCCGCGAGAACCGCAAGTGCGGCTCGCATTGACTGCGGATTGGCATTGTAGCTGTCGTCAATCAGCGTTACCTGAGACAGGCGGCGAACAGTCAGTCGCATGGGCAGGGGGCGGAACCGATCCAGTCCGGCCAGAGCCTTCTCGACACTCGTGCCGCTGGCCACCAAAGCAGCACAGGCAGCCAGCGCGTTCATCACGTTGTGGACTCCCGGTACCCGCAGTGAGACCGGATGCCTCCCCTGAATCTTGAATCGCACACCGGTGAGGTCATTGGTCCGGATGTCGGTTGCCCACAGGTCAGCCGGCTGCTCCAGGCCGAATGTCAGTGTCCGGCCGGCCCAGTGCTTATGAGCCAGGTCCATGACCGCCGGGTCGTCGGCGTTGAGTATCGCCACGCCCTGCCTGGGTAGACATTGTAGCAGTTCGCCTTTCTCCTGCGCGACCCCGGGTCGGCCCTTCATCGCTTCGAGGTGAGTGTCGCCGATGTTCGTGATGATGCCATACTTTGGCTGGCAGATACGGGCCAGCCGGGCGGTGCCGCCGAGTTCGTTCATCTCCAGTTCAAAGACCGCGGCCTGGGTCTCGTGGTTCAGCTTCAGCACGGTCAGCGGCACGCCGATATCGTTGTTGAAGCTGTCCGGAGCATAGACCGTCCGCAGCCGGTGCGAGAGAACTGCGGCCAGCATCTCTTTGGTCGTGGTCTTGCCGTTGCTGCCCGTGACTGCAAAGACCGGTATGTCGAACTTCGCCCGGTAAGCCGCGGCAAACCGACCCAGAGCCAGAGTCGTGTTGTCAACGACAATCGCGAGCGAGTCGTCCGGTGCGGCATCGGCCTGGTCAACCACGACCGCGGCCGCTCCGAGCCTGAGCGCGTCACCGACAAACTGGTGTCCGTTGAGCCGCTTGCCGTGCAGGGCGAAATAGACATCACCTGGCTTCAGAGTCCGGGTGTCGATTGAAACGCTGCTGAAGAACTGAGGTCCGTTGCCGACCTGACGCCCGCCGGTCACGCGCAGAAGTTCGACCACCGAGAATGGCTCAGGGGTACGGTGTGCCGGCGTTCGCGCTTCGGTGTGCGGTCGCGCTCTCCGTCTTGTCTCGTGACGTCGGCCTGCCCGTCGGTCCCTCTGGCGGTTCGGCCCGGGCCGGTTACCGTCAACCGGGGTCGAGGATGATGACCGTCCGAAATGAGATGAAGAACCGAACTTCCGGGGCCCGTAGCCACTGCCCGCTTTGGGGTTTCGATAGTTCTCTCCACTTTTCCACCGGCGTTCCGAACGAATCGGCACGCCGCGCCAGTCGAGGCGCGTTCCCGGCTCAAACCGGTTGCCGTCCGGCTCACCCGGCCGCGCGCTACGGCGAGGATTCTGCCCGTGGCTTCCGTGCCGTGCCGTGTTGCCCGCTCTCGGTCCGGGCCATGGTTTTCTTCTATTCACGTGTCGTTCTCCATTGTTCAATCAGTATCGTGGTCAGCCCTACACAATCAGCATCGCATCGCCGAAGCTGTAGAACCGGTACTTCCGGTCGATCGCATGCCGGTACGCAGCCAGGACCAGCTCGCGGCCGGCGAATGCCGCCACCAGCATCAGCAGGGTCGACCGGGGCAGATGGAAATTGGTCAGCATCGCACCGCAGACCTTCCACTCATACCCCGGGCAAATGTACAGCCGCGTCTCGCCCCGGCCCGGAACCACCTGCCAGGCCGAGGACGAATTATCAAACACCGCCTGGGTCTCAAGCACCCGCACCGTGGTCGTTCCGCCGCAGACAATCCGCCGGCCTTGAGCCAGAGCGCGGTTGACCCGGTCGGCTGCCTCCTCGGTCAACTCAAATTCCTCCGGATGCATGACGTGCTCTTCCACCGTCTCTGTCTTCACCGGTCGAAACGTTCCGAGCCCGGCGTGCAGCGTCACAAATTCAGTCTGAACGCCCTGGTGCTTCAGGCTCTCAAGGAGCTCAGGCGTGAAGTGCAGCCCGGCGGTCGGTGCGGCAACAGCGCCCGCGGCCCGCGCAAAGACGGTCTGGTAGCGCTCCGGCTCTGCGCACTTCTTCCGGATGTACGGCGGCAAAGCTACCTCACCCTGCTCGGCCAGGAGTTCGCTGACCTCGTCAGGTTCGACCCGCACCAGTCTGATTCCATCCGGCCTTCGCTCCAGCACCTCGACGCAGAACCTGCCCACGATCAGCTTCACTCCTGGTCTGGCCTTGCGCGCCGGTCGTGCCAGAGTTTCCCAGACTCCGGGCGAAGTCAGGCGCAGCAGCAGCAGTTCGACACTGGCCCCGGTCGGCAGACGGCCGAACACCCGGGCCGGAATGACTCGCGTGTCGTTCAGCACCAGGACGTCACCCGACTTGAGCCACCGGCCGATGTCCCGAAAGTGCTCGTCGTGCCAGCAGCCGGTTCTGCGCTCCAGCACAAGCAGACGCGAATCATCACGCCGAGCAGGCGGCTCCTGAGCGACGAGCTCGACCGGCAGGTCGTAGTCGAAGTCCGCGACCCGCATCTACTTCAGGTCGCTGCCCGTGATGCGGCGGTACGCCTCGCGGTACCGGGCCGACGTACCGGCAATCACCTCGCCGGGCAGGCGCGGCCCGGGCGGGGTCTTAGTCCACCCGAGCGCCTGAAGATAGTCGCGCACGAACTGCTTGTCAAAACTGGGCGGGGAAGACCCAACCCGGTAGTTCTCCACATCCCAGAACCGGGACGAATCCGGAGTCAGAACCTCGTCGATGAGCATCATCTCACCACGGTACAGGCCGAACTCGAACTTCGTGTCGGCAATGATAATGCCCCGCTCCCGTGCATACTCGGCACCTCGACGGTAGAGCTCAAGCGAAACACTCTTCACCCACTGCTTTTCAGCGTAGCCGACAAGGTCGCCCATCTCCTGCTCGGTGATATTCACGTCGTGGCCGGACTGGGCCTTGGTCGAAGGCGTGAAAATCGGGCTGGGCAACTGCTGAGACTGCTCCAGTCCCCGAGGCAGCTCGATACCGCACACCGAGCCCTTGTCCCGATACTCGACCCACGCGCTGCCGGCAAGATACCCACGCACAACACATTCGACCGGCAGGGGCCGGGCCCGCTTGACAAGCATCGCCCGACCGTCCAGCACGTCCCGATACGGCGCAAGCTCAGCCGGGAACTGCCCGGAATCAGTCGAAATGACATGATTCGGTATCACGTCCCGGAATTGGTCGAACCAGAACGCCGACAGCAGATTCAGCACCTTGCCTTTGTCCGGAATCGGATCAGGCAGAACAACGTCGAACGCCGACAAACGGTCAGAGCACACCACCAGCAGGTCGGCACCGACTTGGAAGATGTCTCTGACCTTGCCTTGGGCTACACGCGTCAGTCCGGGCAACTCAACGGAGCTGACAGGCCGGGTCATGGCTTGTCGACCGGGCCGGATTTTGCAGCAACCAGGCGCGACTTCCTGACTACCTCGGCTGCCATGCTTCTGCGGTGTTGCTTCAGCTCTCTTGCCAGGTCGCGGTCAGAAGTCGCCAGAATCTCAACTGCCAGGAGGGCTGCATTGGTCGCACCCGACTTGCCGACTGCCATGCAGGCCACCGGCACTCCGGCGGGCATCTGCGCGATCGAGAGTAGCGCATCCAGGCCCGACATTCCGGCGTCGAGCGGCACTCCCACAACCGGCACAGTCGTGTACGACGCGATCACTCCGGGCAGATGAGCTGCTCGTCCTGCTCCGGCGATAATCACCTTGGCGCCCCGAGCAACTGCGGAGCGGACAAACTGGCGACACCGGTCCGGGGTGCGGTGTGCGGAGACGACCGCGCATTCATATGGGACAGAGAATCGTTCCAGAATCCTGAGGCACTCGTTCATGACCGGCAGGTCCGAGTCGCTGCCCATCGCGACCGCAACCAGCGACGCAGCTCTTCTTGGCATTGCCTATTCTAGTGAACGCGCTGGATTTGTAAAGACCGTGCAGTAGCCGCCCGAAGCTCCCTCACCAGACACAAACGGGTCCAGACCCTGCTGGCGGACCGGGCTTTGGTCGTTCGAAGCAAGCGCATCACAAACCGTATCCCGGCGACGACAAACGTTGTAACCTGGCGACACAATCATTAGATTGCCTAAAGCTATGAGAATCAAAGCATTATCGGATAAGCACAGTTGACTGATCGGAGAAGATGTCGTCAATCGACAACATCTCGTCCGTGCCGGCGATTTCCGTGTGCTGCTAAGTTCCAATTCTGCGTCACTTAGTACTTGGGCCAGATTGGAACGACAACTGCAACCAAGAGGGCATGACTGAAAGGCACGAAAGTACAAACAACAACCCGGAGGTTGCCGTGACACGATTGATGAGACTGATTCAGTTGCTGGTCGGAGTGGCCATGATTGCTGGTGCAGGGTATGCGATTGTTGTCAACAGAGAGAAGCTCTCGCAGGTCGGAGCCCATGGTGAACATGGTGCTGAGCTGTTCTACGAGCGGATTGAGGCGGCAAAGTCGCTCACTCAGAGCAGTGTTTCCGACCCTGAGGTCAGACTGCCGCAGCCCAGACCTCACGCGAGGCGAAGCCGGCAGCAAGAGCCTAGCCGGCGCTAGTGCGCCAAACAAGACAGGCCGGGGGCCACGCAGGGGCGGCAGTCCAGCCGCCCCTGCCCTTGTCAGAGCAGTCCGGTGCGTCTTGAGTCTTGGGTTACGTCAGCATTCCCGATCGTCCGCTGTGGCTTGGCAGAACCGAATGTGCCCGACGTGGTTTGGATGGGGTGCGAACCACGCCGCCGCTGTTCGACTGCGACCGAAGAGCGGTGGGCAGCGGGGTGAGTTGCCGGGCCAGGCTTTGGGGTGAATGCTGACGGCTCTGGGCTGTCGGCCGACAACTTGCGGCATCAGAACCTCGGGCCTAGGAATGATGCCGGCGAGCTTCCAGACTGCGGGGCACTGAGCCTAAGCCGCGTAGTCCCGGGACTTAGTGCTGCGAGCCACATTCGGTATCTGCTCTTGTCTTTGGTAACGGGAGTGACTCCGGGAGTCGCTCCCCCTACCAAGCCAGAGGTTAGGCACAAGGTCAGGATGCTTTCCGTTCGCGCCCGTGACCAGACCTGCGGCTGAGAGTTCACGAAGCCTGTCAGGCGAGGCAGCAGACTAGTCAGCGTACGCCGAGGCAGGGGTAGTTGCGGGCTGGCGAGCGCGTCCGAGTCCGCGCTTGAATCCGGGCCTGAAGCCACGACTCGTAGCGAGCCTCAGGGCAGCGCCGAAGCCAGAGTGCGAACAAGACGCGAATCTGCGAGCAGGTGGATGTGAGAGGCAGGCGGCGGACGCACGATGTGAAGTGGCGGAAAGCGAGGAGCGGGCGGCGAGAGGCGAACGGCAACTGGCGTTCTTGCAGTGCGGGCCGGGCTGTCTATAATCTGGCAGTTGAGTACCATCGAACCAAGTGAGGAATCATGCCGATGACATTTGCCGAGAAAGTGCTCGCCCGCAAGGGCGGCAGGAAGCAGGCCCGGGCTGGCGAGCTCGTGACCTGTAAGCCGGACCGGCTTCTGATGCACGACAATGCTGCGGCCATTACCGACAAGGTCAGCAAGGACCTTGCTGAGTACGGCGTGGCCGACCCGAATCAGCCGGTAGTCGTGCTCGACCATGTGATACCGGCATCAGATGAGAAGACCGCAACAAGCCACAAGAAGATACGCGAGTTTGTGCAGAGGTACGGGATCAAGCACTTCTTTGACGTCGGAACCGGAGTGTGTCATCAAGTGATGGTTGAGAAGGGGCTGGTACTGCCTGGGATGCTGGCGGTCGGGTCAGACTCGCACACGTGTTCGTACGGCGCGGTGAACGCTCTTGCCACCGGGATTGACCGGACCGAGGCTGCGGCCTTGCTTATGACCGGCGAGACTTGGTTCAAGGTGCCGGAGTCAATCAGGATTGTGCTGCGGGGCAAATTGGGCGACATGGTGACCGCCAAGGACCTGGTGCTGACCATCGTCGGCAAGGTCGGCGCAGACGGGGCAGACTACTGCTCGGTCGAGTACTGGGGCGACCTGGGCTCGTTGTCGGTTGACGACCGGTTCGTGATTGCCAATATGGGCGTGGAGATGGGGGCGAAGAATGCTGTGTTCCCGGTGGATGAAGTGACCAAGGGGTATCTTCAGTCCATTGGTGTGGCTGAAAGTTCGTGGAGCGCAGAGTGGGCAGACGAGGGTGCGAATTACCGGCAGGAACTGAGGTTCGACCTGGACAGCATTGTGCCGGCTGTGGCTCTGCCCCACAAGGTGGACAAGTACAAGCCGGTGACTGAACTCGCCGGAACCGAGGTGCAGCAGTGCTTAGTCGGCACCTGCACGAATGGCCGGGCATCAGACCTTGCTTTGGCCGCACGTGTCCTTCGGGGCAAGAAGGTTCACCCGCGCACGCGGCTCCTGGTCCTGCCCGCGTCGCGGGCCGAGCTGGAGCGATCACTTGACGCTGGTGACATCCAGACTCTCGTGGCCGCCGGCGCAGTGCTCCTGCCGCCCGGGTGCGGGCCGTGTCTTGGTGCGCATCAGGGGTGTCTGGCTCCAGGCGAAAGGTGCATTTCGACCTCGAACCGCAACTTCAAGGGCCGGATGGGCTGCAAGGATGCAGAGATTTATCTTGCCTCGCCCGCGACCGTGGCCGCTTCGGCCATCACCGGGATGATAACCGACCCGAGAAAGGTGGGGTAATGGCAGGACGTAGGCAGAATCCAGAAGCCAGAATGCAGAAGCCAGAGCTGACCGAGCCGACCGGCATTGCCTGTGGAGGTGAAGTATGAGAGTCTGGAAGTATGGTGACGATATCAATACCGACATGCTCTTTCCGGGCAAGTACACCTATACCTGCTCGAAGCCGGAGGAGATTAAGCCGCATCTGCTTGAGGACCTTGACCCGGAGTTTGCCAAGGCGGTGCAGCCGGGCGACATCGTGATGGCAGGCAAGAACTTCGGATGCGGGTCGTCGCGGGAGCAGCCGGTTGTCGGACTCAAGGCCGTGGGTGTGCAGGCAATTGTTGCCCGGAGTTTTGCCCGCATCTTCTACCGGGCCGCCATCAACCAGGGGTTGCTTCTGGTCGAGGCTCCGGACGCGGTCGATGCGTACGAGCCGGGAATGGCGGTTGAGCTGGATGCGGCCGCAGGGACAATAAAGGTGGGAGACAAGACCTATACCTTCCCGAAGCTGCCTCAGGAGATTCTCGCGATCTGCGAGGCAGGCGGACTCCTGGAGTTCACGCGGCGCAAGCTGGCCGCGCGCAAGGCAGGAGCCTAGCATGACCGGCCAGGCAGGACTGCGCGGCGAAGGGGTCCGAAGCGACGTCTGGGTCTCGGTCGAGCTGGAGAAGTCGGGCGGCATTCAGCTTGACGTGAAGAGCAAAGTCGAGGCGATGTACGGGGAGAGTATTAGAGCACTGGCGAGGGAAGGGCTTGAGTTCTTTGGCGTCAAGCACGCGAAGGTGCAGGTGGAGGACAGAGGCGCGCTGCCGTTTGTTATCATGGCCCGGCTTGAAGCTGCAGTTCGGCGGGCAAAGCCGGGCCAGGCAGTCAAGGAATGGCTGCCTGAGGCTGGCCCGACCTTTGCCCGGCCTTCGGCCCGCGACCACTGGCGCCGGTCGCGGCTCTATCTGCCAGGCAATGAGGCACGGTTCATGGTCAACGCGCGAATCCACGGCGCAGACGCGGTGATTCTTGACCTGGAGGATTCGGTGCCACCTGAAGAGAAAGACGCGGCGCTCGTTCTTGTCCGCAATGCCCTGCGGGTCGTGGACTTTGGAGACTGTGAACGGATGGTGCGCGTCAACCAGTTGCCGCGCGGCCTGGATGAGCTGGATACGCTGGTCAGGGCGGGTGCGAACCTGATACTTGTGCCCAAGTGCGAGGTTGAGGACGATATCAAGGAGTTGGACCGGCGATTGAAGCAGGCCTCAACTGAGGTGTGGTTGATGCCGATTATCGAGACCGCGCAGGGTATGTTCGAAGCGGCTAGGATTGCCCGTGCATCGGAACGGGTCGCAGCCCTGACCTGGGGAATGGAAGACTACCTGGCCGACACCGGCGCAAGTAAAACCCAAGCCGGGCTTGAGACGGTCTGGGCCCGGTCCCAGGTCGTGAATGCAGCCCGGGCGGCCGGGGTCCAGCCGATAGATACGGTCTACGGTAACGTCGATGACCTCGAAGGACTGGCGGCCAGTTGCCGCGTTGCCCGCGAGTTCGGGTTTGAAGGCAAGGGCTGCGTCCACCCGCGTCAGATACCGGTGGTGAATGAGGCATTCACGCCTTCGGTCGACGAGGTTGAGCAGGCAAGGAAAGTGGTGCTGGCTTATCGCAAGGCTCGGGCTCAGGGTCATGGCGCGGTTGCGGTCGGCTCGAAGATGGTTGACGCACCAGTGGTGAAGCGCTGCCTGCGCACGGTCGAACTGGCCGAGAAGCTGGGACGGCTGGTTTCGGGCTGGGACAAGGAGAGTGCATGAAGCTCGTTGAGAACGCGCTGGGCCGAAAGGTCCCGACTGAAGTCAATGGCAGACCCGCGGTTCCGTTTGCCGGCGTGGGCAAGCATCGGCCTTCGGGGCGCAAGGCCTGTCCCCAGATTCCGACCTGTATCGACTACCCGGACAACGGTGACAAGACCGTGCCGGACTTGCGCACTGCGCTTGAGAAGTGCGGCATCCGTGACGGCATGTGCATTTCCACGCACCATCACTTCCGCGACGGCGACACCCTGCCTTTGCAGCTCTTTGACATCTGCGCCGAGATGGGACTGAAGGATTTGGTCTGGTACCCGTCCGCGGCGTTTCCATGCCATGCTCCGATCATGAAGCACCTTGACGCCGGTGTCATTCATCACATCGAAGGCAGCCTCAACGGCCCGCTCGGCGATTACTGCACCCAGGGTCGGATGCGCGGGCTCGGGGTTCTGCGGTCGCACGGTGGCCGGGCCCAGGCGATTCAGGACGGCGAGATTCACATCGACATCGCGGTCCTGGCCGCGCCGGCGGCAGACAAGTTCGGTAATGCCAACGGTATCAAGGGTGACTCTGCCTGCGGTGTACTCGGCTATGCGGTCGCAGACACGATGTACGCGGACCGCACGGTGATTGTCACCAACAACCTGGTTCCGTTTCCTTGCATTCCATTTCAGCTCAACGGAACCCACGTCGACTTTGTGGTTCAACAGGACTCAATCGGCAACCCGGCGAAAATCATGTCCGGTACGACCGAAGTCACCCGCTCGCCGGACCGGCTCTACATTGCTGAGCTAGTCGCCCGATTCATCAGGGAGTCGGGAATCTTGAAGGACGGGTTCAGTTTTCAGGGCGGAGCAGGTGGTATCTCACTGGCGTTTGCCGTGTACCTTGCCGACATGATGAAGGCTGAAGGTGTCAAGGCCGGATGGATACATGGCGGCACAACCCGTTACCTGGTCCGGATGCTCGAACAGGGACTGGCCCCAGCGCTGGTGGACGGCCAGGCGTTCGACCTTGAGGCGGTGCGCTCGATTGCGGTCAACCGGGGGCACGTGTCGATTTCACCGCTCGTGAGCTACAACTACCATGCCAAGGGTAACTACATAAACCTGCTCGACGTTGCTGTGCTGTCGGCGACCGAGGTCGATACCGAGTTCAACGCCAACGTGGTGACTCATTCTGACGGCAGGCTGCGGCATGGCATCGGCGGCTGGCAGAACTGTCTTTTCGCCAAGTGCGTTATCCTTGCGGTTCCGGCCATGCGTGACCGGCTGCCGATAATCGTAGACCGGGTCACCACGTTGGTCGGGCCGGGCGAACTGGTCGACGTGGTCGTCACCGAGCTGGGCATCGCTATCAACCCGCGACGGACCGACCTGCGCGATGCGATCAAAGGATCGGGGTTGCCGATAAGAGACATCGGGGAGATGAAGGCTGAGATTGAGCGGATGTGCGGTCGGCCGGCGCGACCGAAGCTGTCTGACCAGGTTGTGGCCGTCGTCAAGTGGGTGGACGGAACCGTGCTCGATTCGGTCTATCGGACCGGCTAGGCTGCGTTAGACCAGGCGCGTGCCGTTGATGACCAGCTCGAAGCGGCACTCAAGGAAGTCGGCGGCCCGGCGCGAGATGAGCATCCGGGCGAGGAAGATCTCGAAGTACTCCATCACCGGCGCGATGGCGGTATCAACCTGCAGGTCGAAGGTGATGCGGCGGCCGGCCTTGTCTACGCTCAGCCCGGATTTCTTCACCGCATAGTTGACGCGGTCGTGAATGTCGAACTTCACCAGCTCGGGATTGCGCACCCGGCTCCGGTGGACGTCAGCCTTGTCGGCAAGAATCAGCGCCGATGAGATGTTGGAAACCGGGTTGCCGCCTTCCTCATGGTGGTTACCGATGGCGGCCATGACCTGGGCCGCCTCGCCGTAGCCCATTCTCAGACGCAGCAGGACATCGCGCGCCAGGAGGGCGCTCGTGCGTTCGTGCTGGTCCCGATTGACGACGTTGCCGATGTCGTGCAGGTACCCGGCGATCGCGGCCAGCTCGGCTTCGCGTTCATCGAATCCCAGCGCGGTGAGAACCGCCTTGGCGTTCTTGGCCACGAGCCGGGCATGCCGGGGGCCGTGTTCGGTGTAGCCGAGCGTGGCGAGCTGCCGGTCCGCCTCCTCGACCAGAGCAATGACTTCCGGGTCCCGGGTGACGGCTCTCAGGATCACGGCGGGTTCTTGAGCAGCCAAGGTCTCTCTTCGGGGCTCAGGCCGACGCGCCGGCCCCGCCGTTGCGGAGTGTCTCCTGAAGATAGGCGATGTAGTCGTCGATTAAGCGCTCGTCGCCGACCATCTGATTCTTCCAGCGGATCGCGATTTCGTTCGAGCCGAAGGTCTTGTCCAGGAACACCTGGAGCTTGGCTCCGCCGAGGAAGTTGCGGTCGTAGATGATGATGCCGGCGATGCTCGGGTTGTCGCCGCAGACCGTGTAGACTTCGGCTGCCCTCTCGGCATCGTAGTCCCACGCTTCCGGGCCTTTGGTCGGCCGCTTGTAGAGCAGATACTCAATCAGGTCGTTGGCGACGGCGATCATCAGCATGTAGTCCTCGCCGGGCGAGGTGCCGGCAACGTAGTTGACCAGCGGCAGGTGCAGGCAGAGCCCAATCTCGCCGCGGCCTTCATAGTACCGGATACCATCCGGGTTGAAGTACTGACTCAGGTCTTTCTTTTCAAAGTACAGCACGTTGAGAATAGTCTAGGAGAACCACAGCACTGGTCAAGGCTAGTACCCGAGCTTGCCTGCCTGGTGCCGGCGAGTCAGAACGTCGAGCATGTCTTTGGTCATGGCGTCGAGGTCATAGGACGGCTTCCAGCCCCATTCTTCGCGGGCGGCCGAATCGTCGAGTGACTGGGGCCAGGAATCGGCGATTGCCTGACGGAAGTCCGGCTCGTAGGTGCAGACGAAGTCCGGGATGTACTTCTTGATGGACGCGGCCAGCTCGCCGGCCGAGAAGCTCATCGCACCGACGTTGAAGTCGCAGTGGTGGACGAGCCGGGACAGGTCGGCCTCGGCCAGGTCAATCGTTGCCTTGATGCAGTCGGGCATGTACATCATCGGCAGCCGCGTGTCCTCGCGCACAAAGCACGTGTAGCGCCGGTTCTTGACCGCCTCGAAATAGATGGCGACCGCAAAGTCGGTGGTGCCGCCGCCGGGCAGGGTCATGTGCGAGATGATGCCCGGATAGCGCAGGCCGCGCACGTCGAGTCCGTACTTGCGGAAGTAGTAGTCGCCCAGAAGCTCGCCCGCGACCTTGGTGATGCCGTACATCGTGCGCGGCTTCAGGATCGTGTCGTTCGGCGTGTTGACGCGCGGGGTCTCAGGGCCGAAAGCGGCAATCGAGCTGGGGATAATCACCCGGGCCATTTCGTGGGCACGGGCACATTCGAGCACAACCAGGGTGCCGTTGATGTTGACGTCCCAGCAGCGCATCGGGTCCTTCTCGCCGACCGCGGAGAGGATGGCGGCCATATGGACAATCGTGTCAATGTTGTGTTTGCGCACGACCTCTTCCAGAGTCTCGCGCTGGGCGACGTCAATGAAGTAGAACGGGCCGGAGTCCTTAAGTTCCGGACTCGGCGCGGTCTTGCGGCCGGTGGCAATCACATTGTCGGCGCCGTAGCGCTGGCGCAGGGCCAGGGTCAGTTCCGAGCCAATCTGGCCGACAGCGCCGGTGACGAGCAGTCGTTTCATTTCTTTCGTTTTCATAGTCTGAGGCTCCTTTGTTGGAATCGGTCGGCGGGAATATAGCGGCGAAATCAGCGGTCGTCAAAGGAAACCGCGCTCGCTGGACATCAAAACGGCGTCCGCTATACTAGCAGTACACCCCAATGGTGAGTGTAGCTCAACTGGTTAGAGTACCTGACTGTGGCTCAGGATGTTGGGGGTTCAAGTCCCCTCACTCACCCTCGTGTTGTGTTCGTCAGCGCCGGCGATGGTTGCATCCTGGCCGGATTTCGTTACACTTCACGTCCGGCGACCGGCCGGAGGCGTCTCTAGCAGCGCCCGTAGCTCAACTGGACAGAGCGTCGGGCTTCGAACCCGCAGGTTGCGCGTTCGAGTCGCGCCGGGCGCGTCGCGTGGTACTGCACTTGTGCCCCGCTAGCTCAACTTGGTAGAGCAACGGATTCTTAATCCGTGGGTTGCCAGTTCAATTCTGGCGCGGGGTACTTTCTTTTCTGCCTGGTCAAGGGAGGCCCATGACAACCGCTGAACCGACCGAGACTCAGCAACTTCAGCCGCGTCAACTCGACCGCTGGCACGCCCTGATTGATATCCTTTATCTCACCCAGGTTACCTGGCTTTATGTGTTCTCGCTGCTCTATCCGCTGGTCGGTCTGTTCTACGGCATCCTGCTGCTTACCGGCAGCGTGTCGGACCAGTCAAAGCGGGTCGGCCGCACCTGCTTGATTCTCGGCATTACCAACACCGTGCTGGTCGTGGTCGTACTGGGCGGCATCCTGGTTCTGGGTCTGGCCGGCACGCTCGGCGGATTCCTGTCCGGGGACTGACGATGAACCCGGCAATTGTTTTCCTGCTGCTTCTCGGCACAAGCCTGGTGCGCGTGCCGGACAAGACCCAGGTCCCGGTGCTTCGGACCAACCACGTCTGGGTCTTCTTCACGGACAAGGGCGTGTTCAGCGAAGCTGACTACCTTCGGGCACGGAGTGCAGTTGCGGCTCAGGCCGCGCCGGATGTGGCGGCGCGCCGTGGTCGTGAGTTGATTGGCGGATTCGACTTCGACGACCTGCCGGTGCGCGAGCAGTATGTCCGTGCAATTGAGGCCCTGGGCGGTCGTCGGCGGACAGTGTCGAACTGGCTCAATGCGGCGAGCTTCATCCTGCCGGCCTCAGTTGTCCCGGCGGTCTACGCGCTGCCGTTCGTCTACGACGTCAAGGCGGTGGGGGTCCATGCGGCCGACGGCGTCCCGACGTTCCCTCTTGCCCGGTTCGAACCGCTCGATTCGCGCCGGGCCGACACCGCGGAATACCGACGGTTCTACGGCTCGTCCTTTGACCAGGCGCAGATGATGGGTGTGCCTGAGGTCGCGTTCCGCGGTTTCTCGGGCGCGAACGTCAAGCTTGCCCTGTTTGATACCGGTCTTAAGCTGCGCAACCGGGCGGTCGCCCGACTGCGCATCCACAAGCAGCACGACTTCCTGTCGGGCGACAACTTCTTCTCGGCCCGTTCCGACAACTGGCAGCCCGGGCAGATTGACAACCTGCGCTACTTAGGTCTGGTGCGCGACCCGGCACTCACCACGGTCAACGGCTCAATCGATACCTGTCTACTGGCCTTTGTTGCCGACAGCTTCGCCTATGGCTACAACCCGCCGGTCCGGGTCATCTTCACCTGCCACACCACTGATGCCGGCCGAACCTGGTCAGACCCGACCCCGATTGTCCGGTCCAGGCCGTTCGACAACACCTGTGAGAATCTCAACTTTGCGACGAACCGGTTCACTTCCTACCTTGTCTATGACGAGCTGGCCCCGGCCGGAGCCGATGCCAGTGCTAATGTCTATCTCGGTTGGTACATCGGCACAGACTGGTATGGGACGAGCATGTACCTGGGTTCAGGACGCTTTCCCGGCATCGCGGTTGCCGGGGACACGCTCTATGTCACAGCGGTCCGGGCTGAATCGCTGCTGGTGCTCTGGAAAGCATCGATTGTCATGCCCGCGCCCGAGCCGCTGCTGGCGAATGTGTTCAGTGCTGGCGAGCCGGTGGCATACCCTCAGGTCGCGGTCGGACCGGGCGGCAGCATTGACATCGTTGCCAACGGGTACAAGTCCGGTCGGCTACTGCAGTTCAGTTCGACCGACGGCGGCGTGAGTTTTGGACCCGGTCGTGAGCTGGCCGCTGTTGGGGCGCGAGCCTGCCGCCTAACGCAGAATGGTGACAACCTGTCTCTTTACTACAAGAATGAATCGGAAAACGGCCTGGTGCGTCTTGCCCTGCTGGTATCGCGCGACCGGGGGCAGAACTGGGCTCAGGCCGGTCTTGTGGCTGAGAGCACGCTGTCGGTCGGCAGTTTCAGTCCCAGGCAGGACCAGGCGGGCCGGCTTTCGGTACTCTATGAGACCGGCGGATTGCTCTACCGTGCGCAGTCAACTGACGACGGAGTATCCTGGAGCAGGACCGGGCCACTCGACACTGCCGGGTTCTGCTACATGCCGGCACTGGTCGGGACGGGTCAGAGTGAACTGGCGGTCTGGTTCAAGCGCGGAGACGACAACACGGTCTGGGAAGATTCAGATACGGCCAAGTTCTCACCTCAGCAGCCGGACCACGGTACACGCATGGCGTCAATCATTGCCGGCTGGCAGCAGGGCGGGCTGGTCGGTATTGCACCTGGTGTTGACCTGATTGTTGCCAAGACCGAGCTGTACAAGGTTCGCTCCAACCGTTTCTACGAGTACAACATGGAAGAAGATACCTATATTGAGGCGCTGGAGTGGGCCGAGCGCATCGGTGCTGATATCGTCTCGTCTTCGCTCGGTTATCGCGGCTGGTACTCACCGAGCCAGCTCGACGGCAAGACCGCGCTGGTCTCAATTGCCGCCGACCTTGCTGCCCGCCGCGGCGTGGTCGTGGTCACGGCCATGGGCAACCGGGATACGACGGTCAACCCCTGGCCCGGGCCCTACATCGTCACACCGGGCGATGCTGAGAATGTTATCACGGTCGGCGGAGTCCAGAAAAACCTGACTCCGTGGCGCCACACCGGAACCGGACCAACGGCGGACGGCCGCACTAAGCCTGACCTGGTGGCGCTGTGCGACACAGTGGCAGTGGTCGCTCCGGATTCGCTCGACTGGCTGGACGGCGCGGTCGGTACTTCTTGTGCGACCGCTCTGGTGGCCGGCGTGTGTGCGCTGGTGAAAGAAGTACGACCACAGTGGAGTGCCGAGTCGGTGAAAGCCGTGCTCTTCGCGACTGCCACGCGTTCGGTGAAGAGCTGCACCTTCGGTTACGGCGTGCCCAGGGTCGATTCGGTGTACCGGCTTTATCCGCCTGGGCCAGAGACTCCTGATATCGTCGGTGACGGCATCGGCACGATCTTCCCGAATCCTTTTGTCCCGACTGAGCACAACCGGGTCTACTTTCCAATCAATCTGACCCGTCCGGTTACCGATGCCAAGCTCAGGGTCTACTCGTCATCCGGTGTGATGGTGTATGAGTCGGTCCTGAACGGAGCAGTGCTGTCGCGGCCGGGTCGGTACGGTGCGTCGGGCGACAAGGCCACGCTTGAAGCAGCGGGCGCGTTCTGGGACGGCAGGAATCAGGCCGGCAAACCGGTTGCGGCCGGCCTGTACGCCGCGGTCCTCCACACCACCTTCCATCGCCACGTTGCCCGGTTCGTGCTGGTAAGGTAGGGGAGTTCGGCAGCAGTTCTATCTGCTGTCCGAGGGCAGCTCGTAGTTCGGCGCTTCCTTGGTGATAGTCACATCGTGAGGGTGGCTTTCTCTCAGGCCTGCGCCGGTGGTCCGGATGAATCGGGCCCGACGCCGAAACCGGGCAAGGTTCGGTGCGCCGCAGAAGCCCAAGGCAGCGCGTAGTCCG
Source organism: Caldifarciminota bacterium (assembly GCA_965648905.1). Classification (GTDB taxonomy): domain Bacteria; phylum Hydrothermota; class Tepidihabitantia; order Tepidihabitantales; family Tepidihabitantaceae; genus CAZQFS01. The sequence goes on along the minus strand of CBFGIT010000008.1, from coordinate 67,831 downwards.
CCCTCAAGCTGGAACAGCACATCCCGGACGCTGCCCCGATAAGGCACACGGCCGACAATCCCCTCAGGTACGAGCTTGGCCTGGCCTTCCTGAAAGTAGCGGTCGGCCGAGCCTTGCTTCATTGCGTCGAGCGACCCCATGCCCCGGTACACCTTGTAGCGCCGGCCTTCGAGCAGGACATCTTCTCCCGGGCTCTCGTCGGTGCCGGCCAGCAGATTGCCCATCATCACGGTGCCGGCACCGGCGGCCAGAGCCTTGGCAACGTCGCCGGAGTAGCGGATTCCGCCATCGGCGATTACCGGAACACGGCGGTCTTTGAGTGCCCGGGCGCACTCGATGATGGCCGAGAGCTGAGGCACACCGACCCCGGCGACGACTCTGGTGGTGCAGATTGAGCCGGGCCCGACCCCAACTTTGACCGCATCACACCCAGCCTTGGCCAGGGCGAGTGCACCTTCAGCCGTGCCGACGTTGCCGGCCACAAGCTGGACCCGGGCAAAGCGCTTCCTGAGCAGTCGGACGGTATCGAGCACCCGGGTCGAATGACCGTGGGCTGTGTCGACGACGAGCGCGTCGACCTCGGCATTGATTAGAGCCTCGGCCCGGACCAGCGCATCTTGTCCGACACCGACCGCGGCAGCGACCCGGAGACGACGCAGCCGGTCGAGAGTGGCGTTGGGGTGCTCAACCCGCTTCAGAATGTCCTTGGTCGTAATCAGGCCGCGGAGCCGACGGTCCGGACCGACGATGGGCAGCTTCTCAATCCGGTTCCGACGGAGGATCTCCCGGGCCTCACGCAGCGTTGTTCCAACCGGAGCGGTGACCAGGTCTTTGGCGGTCATGACCGCACTGACGAGTTGAGTTTCGTCGTCCTCAAACAGCAGGTCGCGACGGGTGATGATGCCGACAAGCCGGCCCTGTTCGTCGACCACCGGCAGGCCGGAGATGCTGGCCCGGGCCATCTGGGAACGTGCCTCGCCAATGGTTCGGTCCGGAGTAGTGGCGATCGGGTCGGCAACCATCGAGCTCTCGGCCCGCTTGACCTTGGCAACCTCGGCGGCCTGAGCCGCAACCGGCAGGTTCTTGTGGATGACGCCGATGCCGCCGGCCTGAGCCATGGCGATGGCCATGCGTGATTCGGTTACCGTGTCCATGGCCGCACTGACCAGAGGAAGCCTGAGCTCGATGTTCCGGCTGAAGCGGGTTCGGATGTCGGTTTCTGATGGCAGGACCGCAGACCGAAGCGGCACGAGCAGAACGTCGTCGAACGTGAGGGACTCTGGTACCTTCACTTGAAAGCCTCCTTACTGACGCCGACGCGGCACTGGTTCCGGCATTGACCGGCAACCGTGCCGCGTAGAGCTGAGACTGCTACCATGGCAGATTCTACTCCAAGAGCCTGACGTGTAAAGAGCGGGCGAGCGAGGGCGGAGGCGCCCCGGCGAAATCGAAGTCGGCTAGGCCGACTGGGCCGTGTTCAGAAAGGAGCGAACCTGTTCGACCAGTCGGGCGAAGTCGTCGGGCGAGCGGATCGCGAGCTCCGAAAGAACGCTCCGGTCGAGTTCAATGCCCGCCTGCTTCAGTCCCCAGATGAACCGGCTGTAGCTCAAGTCGTGCAGCCGGAGCGCGGCATTTATCCGGGTAATCATCAGGCCGCGGAAGACGCGCTTCTTGCGGCGGCGCTCCTTGTAAGAGGAGATGAGGCCGTGCATCACCTGCTGTCGGGCGGTCTTGTAGAGCCGCGACTTCCCGCCCCAGTAGCCTTTGGCCTGACGGAGCCACTTCTTGCGACGTTGTCTGGTATAGGGACCGGTTGTTACTCTGGGCATGGTTCCTCCGTGACTACTTGTAGGGCACGAGCGTCGCTACCCGTTTCGCCAGGGTTCCCTCAAGCACGGTCGGCGAGTGCAGGACCCGCTTGCGGCGTTTCGACTTGCTGGCGTTATTGTGGCTCGTGCCGCTGCGGCGGTGAACGAACTTGCCGCGGGCAGAACGCTTGATGCGCTTCTTCAGAGAACTGAGTGAACGTTGTTTCATCTTGGTACCAACATCATCTGGATTGATTTCCTGCCTTCGGTTGTCTGTCGGGCCTGCCCCTCCAGCCGGGCGATGTCAGAGAGGTCAGCGGCAATCTTCTCCATCAGCTTCATGCCCAGATCGGCGTGGACGACTTCGCGGCCGCGCAGCCAGAGGGTGACGCGAATCCGATCCTTTTCGGCCAGGAACTCGCGCATCTTGCGCAGCTTGACCTCGTAGTCGCCCGGTCCGATTTTCATCTTCATCCGCATTTCCCGGACCTCGGTCTGGTGCTGCTTCTTCTTCGACTCGCGCTGCCTGGTCTTCTGTTCGTAGAGGTACTTGCCGAAGTCCATGATGCCGCACACCGGCGGGTCTTCGTTCGGCGCAAGCATGACCAGGTCGAGGTCCTGGCGTCGGGCCAGACCCAGGGCGTCGCGGGTCGGCAGAATGCCGATCGGCTTCTTGTCGGTGCCGATGACGCGGACATAGGGTACTCGTATCTGGTCATTGACTTTGGGGCGGTCCTTGAAACCTTCTCTTGGTACTCGACTACTCTGACCCGGGTGCGTTGATCTCCTCCTTGACTTGGGCTAAAGCGGCGGCAAAAGGCAGTGCGCCGAGATTACCCCGGCCGTGGCGCCGGAGCGCGACCGCACCGGACTGTGCTTCGCGTCCGCCTACCACGAACATGAACGGGATTTTCTGACGTTCGGCTTCACTGATTTTGTGGCTAATTTTATCACTTCTTAAGTCGGTTTCAACCCTGACGCCCTCAGCCTGAAGCCGGTCGGCAGTGGCTGCGGCATAGGCCGCCTCAGCGTCGGTCACCGACATTACCCGCACCTGGACCGGCGCCAGCCAGGCCGGGAACGCGCCGGCGTAGTGCTCGACGAGAATGCCCATGAACCGCTCGATGCCGCCGAGCACGGTACGGTGGACAAGATAGACCGGATGGTGCTGGCCGTCCTGGCCCATATAGTACAGGTCGAACCGTACCCCTTCGTTGAAGTCGAACTGGCAGGTCGGACACTGCCATTCCCGGCCGAGCGAGTCGAGCAGCTTGATGTCAATCTTCGGCCCGTAGAAGACCGCCTCACCTTCAGCCCGCCGATAGGGGAGACCGGTGCGTTCGAGCGCACGTACCAGGGCCTGCTCGGCCAGTTGCCATTGCTCGTCCGTGCCCAGGTACTTTTCCCGGTGTCGGGGGTCGCGCACCGACAGGTCAACCTTGAACTTCTCGAACCCGAATGCCCGCAGCATCTTCACCGAGAGGCTGACCACGCCGAACGCCTCGTCCTCGACCTGTTCGGGCGTGCAGAAGATATGGGCGTCGTCCTGGGTAAAACCGCGTACCCGCATCATGCCGTGCAGCACGCCGGACCGTTCCCGGCGGTAGACCGTGCCCCATTCGCCCATCCGCAGAGGCAGGTCGCGATACGAATGCACTCTGGTCCGGTAGATAAGCATGTGGCCCGGGCAGTTCATCGGCTTCAGGACGTACTGCTCCTGTTCCACGTCCATCAGGTACATGTTCTCGCTGTAGTAGTCGAGGTGGCCAGAGGTCTGCCACAATCCGGCGCGCGCGATGTGCGGCGTCAGCACGAGCTGGTAACCGGCAGCGAGATGCTCCTGCTCCCAGTACTGCTGAATCATCCGCCGAACCGTCGCGCCCTTGGGATGCCAGAAAACAAGGCCGGCGCCGGCTTCTTCATGGAAGCTGTAGAGGTCCAGGGCCGGACCGAGCTTGCGGTGGTCGCGTCGTTTGGCCTCCTCAAGCATGGCCAAATGTTCTTTGAGCTGCTCGCGCGTCGGGAAGGCCACGCCGTAGACCCGCGACAGCATCCGGTTCTTCTCGTCGGCGCGCCAGTAGGCACCGGCCACGCTCAGCAGCTTGACCGCCTTCAGGTATCCGGTGCTGGGCACGTGCGGCCCGCGGCACAGGTCGACGAAGTCGCCCTGCTCGTAGACCGAAATCTGCTCGTCGGGCAGCTCGCTGATGATTTCGTTCTTGTAGGTTTCGCCCCGCTCGGCAAAGAGCTTCAGGGCCTGGTCGCGCGCAAGCCACTTGTGCACCACCGGTATCTTCTGCGCAGCCAGCTCCCGCATCCGGGTTTCAATCTTCTCCAGGTCCGCCTCGGTGAACGGCGGGTCCACGTCAAAGTCGTAGTAGAAACCCTCAGGCACAGCCGGCCCGATGGTTACTTTGGCCTGGGGATAGAGCTGCTTGACCGCCTGGGCCAACAGGTGCGAGGCTGAATGCCAGAATACGTCCCGGCCTGGCTCAGAGTCGAACCTGACCGGCTCGACCACGGCGTCGGCTTCAAGCGGCGACGACAGGTCGATAAGCCGGCCGTCGACTCGAGCCGCCAGGGCAGTTGGGTCGGCAAGCACTTCAGCAACAGTTGTGCCCGGTTCGACTTCTCGGGTCGCACCGTTGACGGTAACGCGAATCACGGTGCAATCATACCGGGCAAGTCAGTGCTGTCAACCGGTGTTGTCGTCCCTGTTTCGGGCGTGATGTTCGTTTGACAACTGCTTGCGGCATACTAGACTCTAGGCGCTTCGAACCGAAACCGACCCGCAGTTCGTCTATATGAGTATGCCCGACATCAACTTTGACCACGCGGCAGCAGCACCGGTACTTGAGCAGGCAAGGGAGGCAATGCAGGAGTTTCTCACCGAAGAGTACGGCAACCCTTCAAGTCTGCACCGGGGCGGCGAGCGGCCGAGGCAGGCTCTTGAGACCGCACGAGCCCAGGTTGCGGCCCTTGTCAATGCCCGGCCCGAGGAAATCGTCTTCACTGCGTCCGGCTCCGAAAGCAACAACCTTGCGGTCAAAGGCCTTGCCCTGGCCCGGATGGATAAGGGAAAGCACATCGTCGTTTCGGCCATCGAACACGCGTCTGTCATGGAGCCGGCGCGCGCGCTCAGACGACTGGGATTTGAGGTAACCGAAGTGCCGGTAGACCGGAACGGTTCGGTGCAACCTGACCAGCTTAAGGCCGCGGTTCGACCCGACACAGTGCTGATTTCGGTCATGCACGCCAACAACGAGGTCGGCACGATTCAGAATCTGATGGAGCTGACCCGAACCTGCTGTGCGCACAAGGTATTGTTTCACTCTGATGGCTGTGCTGCGGTCGGCCGGATTCCGGTTGACGTTGCTGAGCTCGGGATTGATGCCTACTCATTTGCCGCGCAGTCGGTCTACGGGCCGCGCGGCGCGGCGGCCCTGTATCTGCGCAAAGGGGTGACGATTCGGCCGCTCATTGACGGTGGGTTCCAGGAGCGGAACCGGCGGGCCGGGACCGAGAATGTGGCCGCGATTGCCGGGTTCGGGGTCGCGGCCGAGTTCTGCCGCAACCATGTTGATGAATGGTCAAGACTTCTCGCCCGGTTGAGTCGTCGCATCCGGACCGAGCTGCCTGAGCGGCTGAAACACGTAGTCATGACCGGTTGTCCTGACCATCGCCTGCCCGGCCATGTCAGCATGTGCGTTGAGTTCGTTGAGGGCGAGGCGATGCTTCTGTTCCTCGACGACGAGGGCATTAGGGCCGCCTCGGGTTCATCCTGCACAGCCCGCAATCTGAAGGCTTCACATGTGCTCCTGGCAATGGGACTGCCCCATGCTCTGGCCCAGTCTTCGCTGGTCCTGACCTTGGGCAAGGATTCGACCGACAGCGACGTTGACTACTTCCTGGAAAAGCTGCCGCCGATTGTTGAACGGCTGCGTCGGATGTCGCCGCTCTATGCCCGGTTCGAGCGGGGCGAAGACCCTTACCGGACCAGGCCGGGTGAGGTCTGTGAAGAAGACGAGCACACAAGCGAGGAGAGCTAGTGTATTCTGAGAAAGTGATGGAGCATTTCCGCAACCCGCGCAATGTCGGCGAAATCGAGCACGCAGACGGAGTCGGGGAAATCGGCAACCCGGTCTGCGGTGACATGATGACCTTCTACATCACGGTCAAAGACAATGTGCTCACCGACGTGAAGTTCAAGACGTTCGGGTGCGGAGCGGCGATTGCGGTCTCCTCGATGGTTAGCGAGATGGCGATCGGCAAGACCCTGGATGAGGCGATGAAGATAACCAATGCCGACGTTGCCCAGGAGCTCGGCGGCCTGCCACCCAATAAGCTCCACTGCTCTAATCTTGGAGCAGATGCCCTGCACCGGGCAATCGAAAACTACCGGGCCAAAGCCAAGGAGGCGAAGTGAAGTCCAACGCTGAATGCCGCTGTCCCTACTGCGACGGACTGCCGGGCGAGGACGATTCAGTCTGCACCCCCTGCCAGGTTGCAGTCATCACCTGCGCAATCTGCGGCAAGCCATTGCCCAAGGGCGAGACAGACTGCCCTGAGTGTTTCGGTCAAAGCCAGCCCCAATCAGAAGGAGAAGAATTGTGCCGATAGTTCATCAGTCCGGGACAAACAACAAACACCGCGTGATGCTCTATGCCCTGTCAACCTGCGGCTGGTGCCGCCGGACCAAAGAACTGCTCGATTCGAACAGCGTCGCCTACGACTACATCTACGTTGACCAGTGCACCGGGGACGAGCGCCAGCAGATGGCCGGTCGGGTGCGTGAGCTGAACCCGCGCGGCTCGTATCCAACAATCAAGATTGACGACCAGGTTGTGGCCGGGTTTGACGAGGAACGGATCCGCGAACTGCTTGAGCTATGAGTGCGTCTGAGCAGTTTTCGGCTGAGGTTGTTCAGGTCTACGAGCGGCTGAAGCGCGAGGCAGAGGCAGGCGGTTACCGGCTCAACCCGGACAAAGAGTTCACCCTGCGTCTGATTCAGGGTCTGCTTGAAAACCAGCAGCGCCACGGCTACTGGGCATGTCCGTGCCGGCTGCCGTTCGGCGCGCGGGAAAAAGACCTGGATATCATCTGTCCGTGCGACTACCGGGATGCGGATTTGGCCGAGTTTGGCGCGTGCTACTGCGCACTCTACGTCAGCGAAGACTGGATTGCCGGCCGCAAGCCGCACAAGTCAATCCCGGAACGCCGGCCGGAGAAGTACATGCGTGAAGGGTTCTCACGGCTGGAAGGAACGGCACAGACTCAGGCTCCCCGCACTCTGCCTTTGCCGGTCTGGCGGTGTAAGGTCTGCGGCTATCTCTGTGCCCGAGACGCGCCGCCGGACAAATGCCCAATTTGCAAAGTCTCGAAAGACCGGTTCGAGCGATTCATGTGAGGAAGACCGATGCCCATCTTTGAAATCAGCGTTGTCCCCACCGGCACCGGCGAGACATCAGTCAGCCGGTTTGTGCGCCGGGCAGTCGAGATAGTCAGGGCCTCGGGCCTTGAGTACCAGGTCAATTCGATGGGAACCTGCATCCAGGGCGACTGGGAACCGGTACTTCAGGCAATCCGCTCAATTCACGACGAATACGAGCGTCTCGGCTGCAAGCGCATCTATACGGTGATGAAGGTCGACGACCGGCGCGACAAGCCTTCGTCGATGAAGCACAAAGTCGAGGCCGCAACCGGCACCGGCAGCTCAAGCTGACAAGTCGTCTAACTGGGCGACATACGGCTGATTGCGGCTAACGGTTTAGCGGTCAATCGGTTATGCGAAAGAAGTGACTGCTGAACTGGAGGATTGGGGACGTCCGGCAGGCGGTTCCCTAGAGCATTCCCAATGTCATTCCATTCGGAACGGCCGGTGTCATCTTTCGATTCCATCGTCTCGGCAATCCTAATGGCACGTCCAGCGTGATCGCCACCGTCCAAGCAGTCGTCATCTGGTCCTGAACTGCTCCGAGTACAGGCAATGTGACACCAGCCAGTGCAGCATAAGTGACTTCTGGTGTCACGCTGCCAAGCACTCAAGCCGGTACTTCGAGAAGCACGACTGCAGGCATTGCTCATAGCACGGCCTACGGTCCTGTTCAGGGGCAAAGGAGCTCTCAGTTGCTGTTAGCGAGAGGCTGACCGAGTCGAACTGAGACCGGGCGTCGCTACGCGACTTCTTTGTTGTAGGTCAGGTCGAACACGGTGTCAGCCAGCCAGCCACGGCATGCCGGAGGGCTTGTAGGTAGGGTAGGGGCGGAGAGGAGAGTGATGAGTTATGAATGATGAATTATGAGTGGGGGAAGAAGGAGAACGATGAGTAATGAGTGATGAGTTCTGAGTGGGGGAGGCTGAAGGAGAGCGCGGAGTGATGAATGATGGGTGCTGAGTGCTCATACGATGCGAGAAGACAGGCGATGAATTTCTTGTGACGAACGCGGGGTATTCATCGGTTGCGGCGGGTCATCCGAGGAGCAGGGAATGATTGAGGATGAGCAAGAAGCGAACCTACAGGCCGCCGCGTTCTCTGTCGGCTGAATTCATCGCTTATCATTCCGAGTTTATCGCTTCGTTCGTGCCTTGACGGTTTTGACGCTGGCGACGAGCATGGCGGCAAGTTCATCAATCTCGGACGCTAGGGCCGCAAGTTCCGACTGCGGACCCAGTCGCTCGGCTGTCAGAAGTTCAAGCCAGTAGCGCGTCTCCTCTGCTTCCTGCAGGGCGCCTTCGAGCTTGCTGACAAACTCTGCGTCAGACCGACTGCGCACGGCTTCGCGATAGTGCGCGCCAACCGATGTCCCGGCCCGGAGCATCTGCTTGCCGATAACTTGAGCAACCGTAGATTTGGGCAGTTCCGAGCACAGGCGAATCACCCGTAGCGCGAACTCCCGCGTCCTTTCTGTCAGCTTCTGTCCGCGTTGAGTACTCATCTTTCACCGCTCATAATTCATCACTCATCATTCATCACTTTCCGACTATCTCGTCCAGCAGTCCTTCCGTTTCCTTCTCCAACGCCAGGATGTCGGCGCGGATTTGTTCGAGCGTCCGAAGCGGCTGGGGTTTGTAGAAGTAGCGGTTGAAGCTGATTTCGTAGCCTATCTTGGTCTTGCTCTCGTTCACACAGACGCCCTCGGCATAGGGTAGAACATCGCGCCGGATGAGCTGGTTCTGGTCGGGCTGCTCGCCATTCCGCATAGACCCGAAATATAGGCCGGGGCGCGGTGAAGTCAAGCACGGAGGGCATGGTGCAGACTGCAATGACCGAGTCGTAGGGTGTCGGGCAGCAGAGGGCGGATGGAGGGGAGTGGTAAAGCCCAAGCCTCAATGACCAGGCCAGCGCGCTATTGCTGCCAGGGCAGAATGCAGGCTTCAAAGTGCAGGATGCCTGACACGGAACACGGTGCGGGACACGGACTGCAGCAGATGCCTGGCCAGAAGCGTACTGAACCGAGCATCAGTATCAGAGGATATGTTAATATATTATTTGGCTAAGACTTACGGACTTAGTGATTCTCAAAAGCCGAAGTTGACAGGCAGGCATGGTGGTGATAGACTGCATACAGGTGTCTATGAGTACAATTCACCGCAAGTACCAGTGTGGAAAAGTGGTGGACTCGCGTGGATAGTCCTGAGCCGGTCTGTGTTGGTGAGTTTGTTCATGCAGTTGACCCGAAGAGCCGGGTAGCAGTTCCTCACGCGTTCCGCAAGCAGATGCGGTTGGTGGACGGTGATAGGGTTGTTATGGCGCGAGGGCCGGACTGCTGCATAGAGGTACACACTGCCGAAGGTTGGCGCAGGCACGTCGAGGAAGTGATGGGCGGGGTGCCGCTCTATGACCCACAGGCGCGGCGGCTGCGCCGGACCAGGTTGTCACAGTCGCGCGAGGTCGAGTTGGACAGCCAGGGTCGGATTCTTATCCCCAAGAACCTCAAGGACGTGACCGGCATTACCGATTCCGCAGTGATAATCGGGGTCGGGCCGTTTTTCGAGGTCTGGGAGCCAACACGTTATCGCACGTACTTCCAGTCGGCAGACAGCCAGTATGATGACGACCTTACAAGACTCGACCGTCTCAGGCCCCAGGGCAACAGACCCGAAGTCGTGAGCGGTACCGCTTGTGGCCAGAACCCAAAGACCGAGCCTCAGCAGGATGATGTTTCACGAGCCGGTGATGGTCAATGAGGTGCTGGAGTTCCTCAGGCCCGAGACCGGAACAGTGATTGACGCAACGGTCGGGGGAGGAGGGCACGCCCGCGCCATTCTTGATGCCGGGGCGCGCTTCGTCCTGGGGTTGGACGTTGACCCGGACGCGATTGCCGAGGCCTCGAAAGCACTCAGTGGTTACAACAACGTAGCGCTGGTTCAGAGCAGCTACGTGGACATGGCGTCGATTGTCCAGCGTCTTGGGCTTGGACCGGTGACGGGTGTGTTCTTTGACTTCGGGGTATCGCTTCACCAGTTGCAGGAGCCGGGCCGGGGATTCAGTCATCAGTATGACGGGCCGCTGGACATGCGGTTTGACCAGGCGGGCAAGCGGCAGAGCGCGCTTGAGCTGGTGCGAAGGACTCCGGAACGAGAGCTCAAGAGTCTGTTGCGGGACTATGGCGAGGAGCCGATGAGCGGCCGGATTGCCCGAGTGGTGCACGGGGCGCGGAGTCGGATACGCACGACCCAGGACCTGGTTAGAGTGGTCCGGCAGGTCTTGCCCGGGCGATTCGTCCGTCGGGCTCTGCCGCGGGTGTTTCAGGCACTGCGGATTGCCGTCAATGATGAGCTTGGGGCGGTGCGAATGGGTCTGGCCGCGGCACTTGAAGTACTGGTGCGCGGCGGAAGGTTAGTAACGATCTGCTATCATTCACTCGAGGCACGTCTGGTGAAGCAGGCCTTTGGCTCGGCCGGCACGCGGCTGCGGGTGCTGACGCGCAAGGCAGTGGCGCCCGGGCCGGATGAGGTGCGGCGCAATCCCCGGGCAAGGAGTGCGCGGCTGCGGGCCGCCGAGGTGGTCGGATGAGCAGTGCGGGCAGGATTGTCGGGCTGATACTGCTCTGCGGTCTGGCGCTTGCCTACCTTTATCAGCATGACCGGAGCGTCAGGTTGACCCGGCAGCTTACCACGCTTGCGACCGAGCGGCAGTTGCTGAAAGATGAGCTGGACCGTCTGGATGTGGAAATCGCGCAGTTGACCAGGTTCGAACGACTCGATTCAATCTGGACGTTGGTTGCGGCCGAGCCAGTGCGGCCGACCATGGTCGCGATCGAGCCAGGCCAGAAGGATTCAACCGGTACGAGCAGCGAGCGGAGAATGGAGTTCGCGAGGGCGCGTTGACCTTGGGTGGAGGCAGGTTCCGGTTCGTCACGGGGACGCTGCTTGCAGGGTGGGTCCTGCTCTTTCTGTACGTCGGGTTTGTCCAGCTCGTGCGCGGAGCGTACTATCGACGTGAGGCCCAGGTCCAGCACTGGCTGAGGGTGGAACTACCGGCTCGCCGTGGCGAAGTGTTTGACCGGGCCGGACGTTCACTGGCACTGTCGAAGAGCTCGTGCTCGATTCATCTGCTGCCGCAGTACGCCGCTTCGCAGGAGACCCTGGCCGCGATTCTTTCTCGATTCGGACTGGGCGAACGTCGCAAGATTGCCCAGGAGATGGCCGAGCGTCAGACGTTCTACTGGTTCTGCCGCCATATCGATTACCGAACCGGCGAGGCACTGCGCCGAGTGCTGGTCAAGCGGCAGTATCACAACTGCACATTTGTCAATGACGACTTCAGGCGGGAGTACCCGTACCATGGGCTCGGCGCGGATGTGGTCGGGTTTGTCAGCGACGGTCGGGGTCGGGCCGGGATTGAGGCCGAGTACGACTCAATTCTGCGCGGCCGGGACGGCTGGGCGCTGCTGCTCAGGGATGCGGTTGGGCAGCGGTATCCACACCCGAGTCTGCCGCGCCAGGAAGCGGTCGGCGGCGCGGACATTTACCTGACCCTGGACATCGACGTCCAGGAGATATGCCGTGATGCCCTAGCTCAGGCAGTGGAGAGAACCGGAGCCCTTTCCGGTTCCGCGGTCGTGCTCGATGCTCAGACCGGAGCCGTGCTCGGGCTGGTTGACTACCCGGAGTATGACCCGGACGAACCAGGGCGCGTGCCCAAGGAACGACTGAAACTCGCGGCAGTGTCGGACCAGTTCGAGCCGGGCTCTTCATTCAAACTGGTGGTGTGTGCGGCTGCATTGGAGAGCCGGGACGCGTACAAACTGGTGCAGCGAAAGTATGACGTTTCCCCGGGTTACGTCGAGATTGCCGGCCGGAAGATACGCGATGTGCATCCGAACGGGGTGCTCGATTTCGATGGTTTGTTCGTGAAGTCGTCGAATGCCGGCTGCGCCCTGTTGTCGGAGCAGCTCGACCCGGCAGACTACTACGAGCTGGCGCGCGGGCTCGGGTTCGGGACGATGACCGGACTCGGGCTGCCCAACGAAGGCGCGGGGTATCTGGACCGGCCGGGGCGACTGAAGCCGCTGCGCTTTGCCAATGTCGTGTTCGGTCAAGGGTTGACCGTGACGCTGATGCAGATGGCCGCCGCATATCTGTGCGTGGCCAACGACGGAGTGTACCTGCGGCCGTACCTGCTCGACTCAGTGAAACAGGGAAACCGAGTACTGCGCCGAACCCGGTCGACGGCAGTGCGCCGCGTGCTGAGGCGAGAGAACTGCGCGCGCATCAAGGACATTCTGGAACGGGTGGTCACCGAGGGGACCGGAGTGCTGGCCCGAATCGAGGGCGTTGCTGCCTGCGGCAAGACCGGCACGGCACAGAAGATCGAGCCGTGGGGTGGCTACTCGATGACGAGGTCACGAATGACTTTTGTCGGGTTTCTGCCCAAGGAACGGCCGCGGTTTGTTATCGCCGTGCTGATTGACGAGCCGAGGACCGAACGGTTCGCGGGCGCGGTCTGCTGTCCGGTGTTCAGTTGCATCGGGAGCCGGCTGGTCCGCTGGGAGCGGGCCGAGAGCCGGCGGGCAAGACTGTATGCCGCGGCCCGGCCTGGTCTGGACCGTCATGCCGGCTGGGTAATCCCGCAGTGAAAACACCGGGGCCGACCGCAAAGAAGCTTGCCGACCTGACCAAGGGCGTACCCTGTGTGGTCTACGGCAATGCGGCGGTCGAGGTGAGGAGTATCTGCTACCATTCGGCCCGGTCAGGCCCGGGCGCGCTGTTCGTCGCGATTGACGGGCTCCGGGCATCGGGCACCGACTTCATCGATGACGCGGTGAACCGGGGCGCGTTGTGCGTGGCCTGCTCGGACGTAAGCCGGGTGCAGAAGAGCTGGGTGACCGTGGTGCAGACCGCGACGCCGCGGCGGTTCCTGGCCCAGGTCGCGAACCGGTTCTACTGCTTCCCGAGTCGGAAACTGAGTCTGGTCGGTGTTACGGGTACGAACGGCAAGACCACGACCACCTATCTACTCCGGGCGATGGCGCGACAGGGCGGGCAGGAACCGGGATTCATCGGGACGATTGAGTACTATGACGGCGGCCAGTTGCGGCCGGCCGGTCAGACCACGCCCGAGAGTCTGGAACTGGTAGAGATTCTCTCGTCACTGGTCGAGCGCGGCGCCGGGCTGTGCATCGCCGAGGTTTCGTCACACGCGCTGGAGCTGGACCGGGTGTTCGACCTTGACTTCAGGGTTGCGGTGCTGACCAACGTGACCCAGGACCATCTCGACTTCCACCGGACAATGGACAACTATCGGGCAGCGAAGGCGAAGCTGTTCACTCAGCTTGGGCCGAACGCGGTTGCGGTGGTGAACTACGACGATGCCTTGGGCCGGGACATTCCACACCGGACCCGGGCGCGCGTGGTCGGCTACGGAACGCGGCCGGACCTGGAGCCGGTTCCTGAGGTGTCGGGCAAGGTTGAGGCGGTGCGGCCTGATGGTCTGGACTGTTCGGTGAGTGTTGAAGGCCGGGTTGTGCCGGTGCGGATGAAGCTGGTGGGCGAGCATCAGTTGTCGAATCTGCTTGCCGCGGTGGCTGCGGGTCGGGCCCTGGGCTGGCCGCTCGAACAGATTGTTGCCGGAGCTGAAGCTCTTACCGGTGTCCCGGGCCGGCTCGAACCGGTGGCCGCGGGTCAGGGGTTCGGCGTCTTTGTCGACTACGCACACACGCCCGATGCGCTCGGTCGGGTGCTGGCGACGGTACGCCGGTTCACGTCCGGCCGGGTTCTGGTTGTGTTCGGATGCGGTGGGGACCGGGACCGAGGCAAGCGCCCCCAGATGGGAGAGACGGCAGCAAAGCTGGCCGATGTCTGTGTCGTTACTTCGGACAACCCGCGCGGCGAGAAACCCGAGGCGATTATCGAGGAGATTCTGGTCGGAGTCGAGCAGGAAGTGAGGAAGGACAATGGCACGGGCATCCGGCGGCCGCGAGCCGAAGTGTTGGTTGAGCCGGACCGGGCCGCGGCAATTGAACGTGCCTTGCGGCTGGCTCGGTCTGGTGATACGGTCGTGATTTGCGGCAAGGGTCACGAGGACTATCAGATTGTCGGAGCCGAACGTCGCCACTTCGACGACCGTGAGGTGGCGCGCGAGGTGCTCGAAGGGCGGTTGAAGGCGAAGGCGGAAGAAGAGCCGGGCGGGGAGCAGTAGATGCTCTATGAGCTGCTCGCACCATTGCGCGGGTCATTTGGGTTGTTCAACCTGTTCAGATACATTACTTTCAGAGCAGCCGCGGCCGGAGCGACAAGCATCATGCTTACTCTGCTGCTCGGGCCCGCGCTCATTCGGGTCGTGCGGCGTCTCAACATCGGACAACGGATTCGTGATGAGGTGCCCCAGCGACATCAGGGCAAAGCCGGGACCCCGACCATGGGCGGCATTCTGATTCTTGCGGCCGGCGGAATCGCGGTCCTGCTCTTTGCCGACCTCGAGAACCGCCAGGTTCAGCTCGGGCTGCTGACTCTGGTCTGGCTCGGATTGCTCGGTTTCTGGGACGACTATGTCAAGGTGAGACTGGGCCGGCCGCGCGGCCTGAGCAAAACCGTGAAACTCGTGGTTCAGTTGGCGCTGGCACTATTCATCGGGGCAGTGCTCTATTTTGTGCCGGTTGACCCGCTGCGGCGTTCGCACACCAACGTGCTTCTGTTCAAGAACCTGGTGGCTGATTTCGGCTGGCTCTACATACCGTTTGTCATGACGGTGGTTATTGGAACGTCGAACGCGGTCAACCTGGCCGACGGCCTGGATGGGTTGGCTTCAGGACTGATGGTCATCGCGCTGGCGACCTATGCCGTGCTGGCGTATGTTTCCGGTCATTTCCGCATCGCCCAGTACCTGAACATCATGTTCGTGCCGACCGCGGGCGAGACCGCGGTCTTCTGTTTGGCATTGACCGGTGCGTGTCTTGGCTTTCTCTGGTTCAATGCTCACCCGGCTGAGGTGTTCATGGGTGACACCGGGTCGCTGCCACTCGGCGGCGTGCTCGGACTGGCTGCGGTTCTGACCAAGCACGAGATGCTGCTGCCGATTGTCGGCGGTGTGTTCGTGCTTGAGGCCGGGTCGGTGATTCTTCAGGTGGGATACTTCCGCGCGACCCGGGGTAGACGGCTGTTCAGGATGGCGCCGATTCACCATCATTTTGAGCTGGCCGGCTGGGCTGAGCCTAAGGTTGTGACCCGGTTCATGATTCTGGCCGCCTTGTTTGGTCTGGCAGCTCTGGCAACACTGAAGATAAGGTGATGGCGCGGTCGGTGAAGCAGGGAATTCCGGAGCTGGCAGGGAGTCGGTTTCTGGTACTAGGGCTGGGCCGGTCCGGCCAGAGCGTCAGCCGCTTTCTGCTGCGGGCCGGAGCCGAGGTTCTGGGTTGGGATGAGAATCGAGCCGTGCGGACGAGCGAGGCGGTGGCAGGTTTGAAACAGCAGGGGCTTGAGCTTACGAACCAGCCTGATGCGGTGAATCCGAAATGGGCGATAGTCAGCCCAGGGATACCAGACTCGCACCCGGTAGTCAAAGCCCTGCTCAAACACGGGACAAAGGTGGCTGATGAGCTCGACTTCTCCTCCTGTTTTGTCCCGGGGCCGCTGGTTGTCGTCACCGGGACCAATGGCAAGTCAACAACCACGACTCTGATTGCCCGGATTCTTGTTGCCTCGGGCAAGAAGGTGTTCTGGGGTGGTAACCTGGCACCGGGCAAGCCTCTTTCTCAGGCTCTTGGTCAGGCGGCCCGGGACTACTATGTGGTCGAGACTTCGAGTTTTCAACTGGAGCGGGCACGCTGGCTGAAGCCGAAGGTTGCGGTCGTGTTGAACATCACGCCCGACCATCTTAACCGACACCAGACCATGGCGGCCTATGCTGAGAGCAAGCTGCGGGTTCTGGACCGGCAGACAAGAGAAGACTTTGCGGTGCTGAACCGTGACGACGAGCGTGTCCGGCAGGCGCGTGCGCGCGGCCGGGGCAGGAAGCGGTTCTTTTCAACTCGCGGCCGGGCGAACGGCGCGTGCCTTGTGAACGGAGACATCTGGTGCCTGGGACGCAGGGTGATGCCCAAGACCCAACTGGCGCTTCCGGGTGAGCACAATGTTGAGAACGCGCTGGCCGCGTGTCTTGCCTCGGGGCTGCTGGGCGCAGGGCCGGGACCGATGCAGCAGGTGCTTTCGAGGTTCCGGGGTCTTGAGCATCGGATGGAGCGGGTGGCGGTTATCAATCGGGTGGTGTTCGTGAACAATTCGATGAGTACCAATCCAGTTGCAGCAGCGCGGTCCCTGGCCGCAGCAGCCGAGCGGAGAGGGGTCGTGTTGATTGCCGGGGGCCGCGAAAAGGGTCTGCCTTTGGACGACTATCTGGCGGCAATCGAGCGACACGCCAAATGGGTAGTCCTGACCGGCGAGAATCGGCACCGCCTGGCACGCGCGCTCAAGCAGCGCGGATTCAGCCGCTGGAGCAAGGCTGCTGACCTTGAGAGTGCGGTACGGGCTGCACAGGGCCGGGCCGTGGCCGGCGACACAGTGCTTTTCTCGCCCGGGTTTGCCAGTTTCGACCAGTTCGCCGACTTCCAGGCGCGGGGTGAGGCGTTTCGGGTTCTGGTGCGCAAGTGCCGGTCGGGCAGGGCGGACCGAATACCGATTCAACCGAGGGCAATGAGCTAGCGATGTTCGCGATTGACCGACACAACAGCGATTCGAGACTGTGTCGAACCAGCCCGATTGACTCGCGCATTCTTTTCGTTGTCGCCGCGCTGGTCATGATTGGCGTCATCGCCGTCTACGCGACCACGCTTGACCGTGGCGCGTCGTTTCTCAGGCTGCACGCGGTCCGGGTTCTGGTCGGAGCTACGGCCATGACCGTGACCGCGTTGCTCAACCACACGGTGTGCTGGCGCCGGCTGCGTTGGGTGCTGCTGGGCGGTTCGGCCGGCCTTCTTGTCCTGACACGGCTAATCGGTCTGGCCTGCGGTGTGGCCAAGCGCGACCTGCCGGTCTGGTTCGTATCAATTCAGCCGGCCGAGTTCGCCAAGTACGCTCTGATTTTCTGGCTGGCCGGCTATTTCGCCGACCTGGCCGGGGACGGCAAGGAGCCGAACTTCAGAAACACCGTGGCCAAACCCGGGCTCGTGGTGCTCGGCATGGTTCTTTTGACCCTGGTTCAACCTTCAATCGGGACGAGCGTCATTATGGTCGGGTCGTGTCTGGTGCTCTTCTTCGTGGCCGGAGTCAGTGTGCGGTTTCTTCTGCCGGTGACCCTGGCGATGATTGTGCTGGTGGCCGGGGTGATACGGTTCCAGCCTTACGCGAACCGGCGCTGGAACAACTTTGTCAACGGCAACCGCTATCACCAGCAGCAGTCCCTGATTGCGATTGGCTCGGGCCAACTGCTGGGCATGGGCCTGGGTGAAGGCCGGCAGAAGCGGCTGTTCCTGCCCAAAATGCACAACGACTTCATCTTCGCTTCGGTGGGCGAGGAATCCGGGTTTGTAGGAAGTGTCGTCGTCTTTGTGCTCTACGCTTTGCTGCTGGTACGCGGGATGCGGGTGAGCCGGGAAGCGAGCGGGAATTTCAGTCAACTGCTGGCTGCCGGCATTACGGTGATGCTCTTCATGTATGCGCTGGTACATGTCGCGGTGACGCTCGGACTTGTACCGACCACGGGTCAGCCGCTGCCGTTCATATCGTACGGCGGCTCGGCCCTGGTTACGAACATGGCTGCGGCCGGAGTGCTGTTGAATGTCTCATGTTTTCGGCGCAGTCGTACGTTCCTGGCTGACCCGGTTCTGGGCTGGCGGACGACAAATCGGTTCGGAGGTGCAGGATAGCACCGACCCCTCGACCCCAGGACCGGGAATCGGCTGACCGTGGAGTCGAGCGAACGATTCTCGTCGCAGCCGGCGGGACCGGCGGACATGTGTTTCCGGCCCTGGCGCTCGTTGATGAGCTGCGTCGGCTCGGCACAAAGGTGGTCTGGGTCGGGCGCGACCGCGGGCTGGAGTGTCAGGTGGCGGCAGAGCACGGCGTGGAGTTTGTGTCGCTGCCGGCGCGCGGATTCTACGGCAAGAAAGCCTGGGCCAAAGCGCTCGGGCTGTGGGTCGGGCTGGTCGGGTTGTTCCGGGCTCTGGTTCTGCTGCGACGGGTCACGCCCCAAGGGGTGGTGGCAACCGGCGGCTTTGCCTCGGCAGCAGTGCTTGCAGCAGCGCTGGTCAGCCGCATACCTTTCTTCCTGCTCGAGCAGAACTGCATTCCCGGTCGGGTGACACGGTTCTTTGCGCGCCGGGCAAAGGCGACGTTTCTCGGATTCGTACCGGCGAAACCGTTACCCGGATGCTACGAGGTGACGGGTAATCCGCTGCGGGGTGCGCTCGCGGCCGGCGGTCGGAGCGACGACGGTCGCACAGTGCTCGTTCTGGGCGGAAGTCAGGGTGCGCGGGCTCTAAACCTGGCTGCACTCGATGCGGCGGCAGCGCTGACCACATTGAACTTCATCATCCTCACCGGCCACCGCGACTATGACTACATCAGAGGCCGGCGCAGTTCGGCGAACTGCGAACTGGTCGCTTTCACATCTCGGCCTGAAGAGTTGTATCGACGGGCCACGATTTGCGTCTCCCGGGCGGGCGGGATGGTTCTGTCTGAGCTGGTTGCCTTCAACATACCGGCGATACTGATACCGTTTCCATATGCCACTGATCGGCATCAGGATGCCAATGCCCAGCATCTTGCTGCGGTCGGAGCAGCCTCTGTTCTGGACCAGACCCGCCTGTCCGGGCTGACGAGCACAATCCGCAGCCTGATGGACGATGAGCCAAAGCGTCGGCGCATGGAGCAGGCAGCCCGAACCGTGGCCCGCCCAGATGCAGCCCGGGTCATTGCTGGACGGATTATCGAGATGTTGGCAGGCTGCGATTGTGCGGCAGAGCGCGGAAAGGAGCCGACGTTGAGCGCGGCCAATCGATGTTCCTCTCATCGGAGCTAGCATGTTCGGTCGGGTGAAGCGGGTACACTTTGTCGGCATCGGCGGGGTCGGTATGTCGGGCATCGCCTTGGTTCTCAAGAATATGGGGTTCGAGGTGTCGGGCAGCGACGCCCGCGCCAGTGACACAACTCAGGCGCTGACCGAAGCCGGAGTCGCGGTCACGATCGGTCATGATGCGGCCTGCGTGGCCGACGCGCAGGTTGTGGTGTACTCCTCGGCCGTGGTTTCGAGCAATCCGGAGCTCGACCGGGCACGCGCACAGGGCGTGCCGGTTATCAGACGGGCTGAGATGCTCGCCGAGCTGATGCGGATGAAGTTCTCGATCGCGGTCTCGGGCAGCCACGGCAAGACGACCGTTACTTCGCTGGTGGCGCACGTGCTGGAACGTGCCGGCATGGACCCGACCTGGGTTGTCGGCGGTCGGGTTCTTTCGAGCGATTCCGGGGCCAAGCTGGGCCAGTCCCAGTACCTGGTGGCGGAGGCAGACGAGAGTGACCGTTCGTTCCTTGACCTCTATCCGACAATTGCCGTGGTCACGAACATCGAGCGCGAACATCTGGACGTGTATCGAGACCTCGCCGACCTGAAGCGCGAGTTCGTTCACTTCGTGAACCGGGTGCCGTTCTACGGTGCCGCGATTCTCTGTCTGGACTCGCCCGCGGTTCGGGCGATCCGTCGGCGGGTGGCGCGGCGGGTCGTGACCTACGCGACCGGCGAGCCCGCAGACCTTGTGGTCCGTGACCTGCAGCTCTACGGCTTCTCGTCTGCCTTCACGGTCCGGTACGGGAATCAGGAGGTCGGCCGATTCAATCTGCCGTTGCCCGGACTGCACAACGTGCAGAATGCGCTGGCGGCAATTGCGGTTGCGACCGAACTCGGCATCGAGCCGGGCGTGACTGAGGCGGCGCTGCGGGTCTTTGGCGGGGTGCATCGGCGGTTGGAGAAACGCGGCGAAAAGTCGGGCATCACGGTGTTCGATGACTACGGCCATCATCCGACTGAGGTACGGGTGACGATTGAGGCGTTGCGGCATGCCTTCCCGACCCGGCGTATCATCGTAGTATTCCAACCGCACCGCTATACTCGTACCCGGCTGCTGGCCGATGAGTTCGGGCCGAGTTTTGCCGCGGCCGATGAACTGGTTCTGACTCGAATCTACGCCGCATCCGAACCGGAGATCCCGGGGGTTGATTCGGAGCTGATTGCCGACGCGGTGCGCCGGAACGGCCCGCAACCGGCAGTGCAGATTGTTCCCGAGCTCGGCGACCTGGCCGCGGCGCTCGTGCCGCGACTACGTGCCGGCGACGTCGTGCTGACGCTCGGAGCAGGCAACATATGGACGATTGGCGACGAGGTCTTGAAGCAGCTCTAGCCGACGACGACGTCGAGTTTCGGCCGGCTGAGCCGCTCGCCCGTCACACCAGTTTCCGCATCGGTGGCGACGCCGAGTTGATGCTCGAAGTGAGAGCCGAGCCGGCCCTGGCCCGTGTGCTCGGCTTCTGCCATGAGGAGCTGGTTGACTGCCGGGTCCTGGGTCGGGGCACGAACGTGCTCGTGTCGGACCAGGGTCTGGCCGGAGTCGTGGTCAGGCTGGGTGGTGCTCTGGCCAACGTTTCCCCAGTATCCGGTGCGGCGTATCCGCGGTCGGACGGCCAGGGTTCGGGATTCATCGAGGCCGGGGCTGGTGCAAGGCTCGACGATGTGGTTAGCGCAGTTCAGGCCGCCGGGCTGGGCGGAGTTGAGTTTCTGGCCGGCATACCCGGAACCGTAGGCGGTGCGCTTGCTTCCAATGCCGGTGCGTTCGGTCGGTGTATCGCCGACGTTATCGTCGAAGTGAGCGGACTGGACCGCGTCGGTCGTCCCTGGCGACGTCGGCGCGAAGAGCTGACCGTACGCTACCGGGAGCCGTTGATTGACGACGGGCTGGTGGCGACCCGGGTCCGGTTCCGGCTCGAACCGGTTTCTTCCCAGGGTCAGACTGCCGACCAGGTACGGCAGCGACGCCGGGCAATCCACCCGCCCGAGCCTTCGGCCGGGTCATTCTTCAAGAATCCGGAGTCACGGACGGCAGGTTCTGAGCCGAGGATTCCGGCTGCCCGGTTGATTGAGGAGTGCGGCCTGAAGGGCCGTAGCGTCGGCGGCGCGCGCGTCTCGATGAAGCATGCCAACTTCATCGTCAATGCCGGGGGCGCGCGCTGCGCTGACGTCTATGAGCTGGCTCAGATTGTGAAAGCGACGGTCGAGGAAAAGACGGGCATACTCCTCGAAGAAGAGGTGCGCATACTTCCCGGCATGGCGCAACCGTTCCCAAGGAGGCAGTTCAATGGCAAGAGTTAGGAGAACCGCAGCAGTCGACATCGGGAGTACCAAGGTGGCGGTCGTAATTGCCGAGACCGACAACGCGGGCAAGACGAGCATCGTCGGGTTCGGGACGGCGCCGCCGGACGGGTTCAGGCAGGGCGTGGTTATCAATTTGGACAAGGCGACCGGGTCGGTCGAAACCGCGGTCAAGGCGGCCGAGGCGACCTCAGGCGGCAAGTTCCGTGCCTACCCGGTCTACGTTGGAGTCTCGGGCGAGCACGTCAAGCACATCGCCGGAGTCGGGGCGGTTCCGGTGCGCCGGCCCCAGCGCGGCATCAGCGCGCGCGACGTTGAGGACGTCATCAAGCAGGCCCAGACAATCCGGCTGCCGAACGACGAGCAGATACTGCACGTCGTGCCGACCCAGTTCATCGTTGACGGCCAGAAAGGCGTGCGTAACCCGCTGGGCCTGTTTGGGGTTCGGCTTGAAGTCGAGGCGATGCTGATCATCGGGGCGGTCACGGCGGTGGCGAACCTGTATCGCGTGCTCGACCAGCTCGACGTCAGGAACCGGTCACTGATGCTTCAGTCGATCGCGACGATGTCCGGCGTCTGTGACCAGGAGGACCGGGACCAGGGGGTGGTGCTCGTTGACCTAGGCGGTGTGACCGACCTGTCGATCTACCGCGACGGCGAAATCCGGTTCACGAAGCTGCTGCCGGTCGGCGCGGGCAACATCACCAAAGACGTGGCGATCGGAGTGCGTACGACTTACAGCCAGGCCGAGGAACTGAAGCGCCGGCACGGCGTGGCAATGGCCAGCCTTGTGGACAAGGACGAGTCGATTCCGGTTGAGGATGCCTCAGGCCGGGGGCCCAAGCAGGTTTCCCGGCGGCTGCTGGCTTCGATTATCGAACCAAGGGCTGAGGAAATCCTGACCATGGCCGATGCCGAGCTGCGCAAGTCCGGTCTGGTCGAGGGTCTGGCCGCGGGCGTGGTTCTGACCGGCGGCGGCGCTCTGCTTCCCGGCATTGACGTCCTGGCAGAGCAGGTGTTTGGAATGCCGGTGCGGATCGGTCGTCCTGACCGGCTGTCCGGGCCGGACGAGGTCAGCCGCGACCCGTCATTCGCCACTGCGGTCGGGCTGGTCCGCGGCGGGCTGGAAGGCCGCTGGGCATCCCGGGCCCCAGGCGCAAGATTCTGGGACTCGCTCCTGGACGAAATCAGGAGCTGGTTCGTATGATGTTCGACCATCGGCCGCGAACGACACCGGAGTTGGTTGCGGCCCGACGGCCGGGTGCTGATTAGTGGTTTCAAACAAAGGAGGCAAAGCATGATCGAACCGGTTGAGGAACGAACGCTCACCCGGATTGGCGTGTTCGGAGTCGGCGGCGCCGGCTGCAACGCCATCAATCACATGATGGCCGCAAACGTGACCGGCGTCGAGCACTACGCGGTCAACACCGACCTGCAGGCACTCTCGATGTCACTCGCGCCGAACAAGGTGCAGATCGGCGCACAGTTGACCGGCGGCCTGGGTTCAGGCGGCAATCCGCAAATCGGACGTCAGGCCGCCGAGGAGTCAATCGAGACCCTGCGCGAGAATCTGGCCGGGTTCGATATGGTCTTCATCGCTGCGGGCGAGGGTGGCGGTACAGGGACAGGCGCCGCACCGGTCATCGCCCAGGAAGCGAAGCGTCAGGGCGCGCTCGTGGTCGCGGTTGTCACCCGGCCGTTCACTTTCGAAGGCCGGGCACGCGAAGAAAAGGCCGCCGGGGGTATCGAAGCCCTGCGGCCGAGCGTCGACACGCTCATTGTCCTGCCCAACCAGCGCGTGCTCGAGGTCTACGGCGAACAGCCCTGCTTTGAGGCGTTCCGGCTGGCCGATGAGGTCCTGCTCGATGCGGTGCGGGGCATTGCCGAAATCGTCATTACCCGCCAGCTCATCAATATCGACTTTGCCGACGTCCGGTCGGTGATGTCGGAGCGGGGCGGCGCGGTCATGTCGGTCGGCATGGCCAACGGCGATGGCCGGGCGGTCGAGGCAGCGCAGCGGGCCCTGCACTCGCCGTTGATTGAAGACATGGCCGTGGAGACCGCGCGCAAAGTGCTGCTGAACATCACCGGTGACGAGACGATGACGCTCAAAGAAGTCGACCAGGCCGCGACTGCGGTCTATCACGCGACCAATGGTCAGGCTGACGTCCGCCTGGGCGCGGCCCGGTCACGGTCCCTGCGCGACACGGTCAAGGTCACGCTCATCGCGACCGGGCTGAACGAGCCATTGCCCCGACTGGCCGATGTCTCCGACCTGCTTGAGCACGTTGACCTGTTTCCCATCACGCGCCGGCGCGTCGGCCGGGAGACGGTGCTCACTCTGGACAAGTCCAACCTTGACGTGCCGGCTTTCATCCGTCGGCAGATGGACTAGACGCTGCGGCACGCGGCGAGCGGTGTGTGAACGGTAAGTAGTTCCGAGTCGGGCGTGTTATAGCCTCCGACATGCCAGACAGAGCCGGCCCGTCAGCGGGCCGGCTGCTTTTTGTCTCAACTTCTCTTCGGTCAGCTCGGCCGAGCATGATGCTGCCCGGGTTTCGAACCGTTTGACCGAAGCATCAGTCCAATGTAATATATCTGATTCCGAATTCTCGTCTTGCCGTAGCGCAGGCGGCAAGAGGTCAGTAAAGCGACTCAACAGGAGCGTTCATGAGACATCTATCAAAGGCAGTACCTCTGCTGCTTGCGGTACTGGCGGTTCCGGTGCTTGCCGTCCCGAAGTATGACATGGGGCCGGTGGGCAGGTTCAAGCCGGTTACCGGAGAAGAAGCCAATTTCATCAGTTTCTCAAGCGGCTACGTCATCGACACTCGCACCGGCGAGCCACCATTGCCGGCCGAACTCAGGCTCGACGGCACCGGGCAGGCGACCCAGTACTACATCGTGCAGTTCACCGGGCCGATTGAGCAGGCATGGGTTTCGGCTCTAAAGGAGCACGGCATCAGAGTGTTCGGTTATGTGCCGCACTACGCGATGCTGGCCAAGCTCGACCCGAACCAGGTCGCCCAGGCCAAGGCCCGGCCATTCGTGCGCTGGGTCGGGCTGTTCCAGCCGGCGTACAAGCTCGAGCCCGGTCTGCTCGACGAGGTCGGAATGAAGCGTGTGGTCATCCTGGCTATGCAGGGCGAAGACCCGACTGCCATCACCGATGCGATCGAGGCTGCTGGCGGTGTCGTGGAGGAGAAGATGACATCGAGCTTCGGCACGACCATCACGGCCGCACTTGAGCCGGACGACATTGCTGCGGTTGCCCGCCTGTCTCAGACGTTCTGGATTCAGGAGTTCCGCGAAGGCTCGTTCTGCAACAACACGTCACAATGGGTGATGCAGAGCGGGTACCTGGCCACGTCGCCGCCGGATACGAGCATGGCAGCGCGGCCGGTATGGCGCAACGGCGTGCGCGGCCAGGGCGTCATCATGTCCGCGACCGACACCGGTCTCAATACCGGGCACGACATGTTCCGCGACCCGGCGCTGGCCATCACGCCGCCCGGAGTGTGGCCGGACCACCGCAAGGTGGTCGCGTACAAGCGGTTCGGCTCGGCCGACGTAAGCGAAGGCCAGTATCACGGCAGCCATGTGGCGGGCAGTATCTGTGGTGACGACTCGGTGACCGGCGGCACGAGCTATTACGACGGCATGGCCAGGGATGCGCGGTACTACTTTGTGGACATCACCAACGGCACGTCGTTCCTCGTGCCGACCGACCACACGCCGATGTGGGACACGGTCTACCTCGGCCGCACTCTGCCCGACTCGGTTCGGCCAATCAAACAGCATTCCGGCTCGTGGGGCTGGTCTAATACCCAGGGAACGTACCTGATTCAGGACGCCTCGACCGACGCATTCGGCTGGGCGCACAAGGACTTCATGAACCTGATGGCTGCGGGCAACGAGACTTCGACCCGGCGGCTGCGTAACCCCGGCATCGCCAAGAACGTGCTGACCATCGGCGCGACCAATCGCGGCACCAGCTCCAACACGATTGCCAGCTTCTCAAGCCGCGGCCCGACCCAGGACAACCGCATCAAGCCCAACGTCGTGGCCCCGGGCGTGGACATCTGGTCGGCTCGGAACACCGGCGCCAACACCTACTCGCAGATGTCCGGTACCTCGATGGCCACGCCGACCGCGAACGGCACGGTCGGCCTGATGCGCTGCTACCTGCAGGAAGGGTACTACCCGACCGGCACGCCCGAGCCGCAGAACCGCATCAGCTATATCAGCGCGGCCCTGCTGCGTTCGATGGCAATGGTGTCGGCGGACCCGAACGTCGGTTCGTACACAGTCCCGAGCTTTGACATCGGCTGGGGCCGCATCGATGCCGACTCGGTGCTCTATTTCCCGGGCGATGAGCGCAAGCTCATGATAATGGACGACACGGTCGGGCTTGCCACCGGTCAGTTCAAGGAGATTCGCTTCCGCGTCAACTCGTCTATCCCGCTGCGTGCGTGCCTGGCGTGGACCGATACCGCGGCCGCGCCCAGCGCCAACCCGACACTGGTCAACGACCTGAACCTCGAACTGATCGCGCCGGGCGGCACTGAGTACCGGGGTAACAAGTACTCGGGCGGTCAGTCCCAGCCCAACCCCGGCACCTGGGACGCGGTCAACGTCGAAGAGTGCGCGCGCATCAACGCGCCTGACACCGGCGAGTGGGCAATCTGGGTCGGCGCACAGAACGTCGCGACCGGCTCGAAACAGCCGTTTGCCTGGACCATCACCGGCGACATCACGCCGGTCGCACTCACTCACGACGTGGCTGCGCATGTGATTGTCGCGCCGGTCGGTCAGGTTGACTCAGGGCTGGTGATAGTGCCGCAGGCCGTGGTTGTCAATCTCGGCTCGTCGCCTGAGACTTTTGACGTTGAGTTCCTTATCAGCTCGGGCTATGCCGACACGCAGTCAGTGACCATTGCCTCAGGGGCAACCGACACGGTCAGCTTTGCGAACTGGGTGGCACAGCCGGTCGGCTGGTTCGCAGCTCAGGCCAGGACGCTCCTAGCCGGCGACGAGAACCCGGCTAACGACATGGTCTCGGACTCGTTTCAGGTTATTCCGCTCACCGGTGTCGTAGGTGGAGCCGAGTTGCCCAGGCGGTTCAGCATCAGAAGCCTTGGCGCCAATCCGTCCGCGGCGGTCGCAGGCGTGCGGTACGAACTGCCGCGCTCGGTTGACGTGCGCATCACGGTCTATTCGGCGGACGGCCGACAGGTCAGGACTCTGTTTGCCGGCGCGCAGCGGCCCGGGTACTACGCCCTGCTGTGGAACGGCGTGAACGATGCCGGACAGACGGTCGGCACCGGCATCTACTACGTGCAGATGCAGGCCGGCGAGTTCTCGGGCACGGTCAAGCTGGTCAAGAGCAACTAGCCGAAACCGCTCATCACCTTCAAGCGGGCCGGGCAACACCCGGCCCGCTTCTCGCCACGAAACTAGGGACAGTCACCTACTTCTTATGCTTGACCTCACGCCGGTCGTGGCTAGCCTAGTGCAAGTGCACAACAAACCCGAAACGGAGACAGAGTGAACGTCAAAGAGATACCGCTTGAAGAGCTGAATCCGAAGCAGTTTGTCGCCGAGCAGGTCGAGAGCCTGAAGAGGACCGTGGGAAGCGGCCGGGCCGTGAACGCCTTGTCCGGTGGCGTGGATTCGTCGGTCGTGACGATGATCGGCCACCGCGCGCTGGGCGAGCGGCTGAAGACCTTCTTCATCGCCAACGGCATCATGCGTGAGGGCGAGCCGGAGTACATCGTCGAGGTGTTCAGGAAGCTGGGCGTTGCGGTCGAACTGGTCCACGCCGAGGACGAGTTCTTCGCCGCGCTTGAAGGGCTGACCGACCCGGAGGAGAAGCGCGAGGCGATTACTCAGACTTTCTACAAGAAGGTGTTCGGTCGCCTCGTGAAGGAGAGCGGGGCCAAGTACTTGTTGCAGGGCACGAACTGGACCGACGTTGAGGAGACGGTCGCGGGCGTGAAGCGGCAGCACAACATTCTCGAACAACTCGGCATCGACACCCAGGCCGCGTTCGGGTACCGAGTACTTGAGCCGGTGCTGCAACTGCGCAAGACCGGGATTCGCCGCGTGGGCAAGGAACTCGGCCTGCCCGAAGAAATCTTTGCCCGGCCGCCGTTCCCAGGCCCGGCTCTGGCCGCGCGCGTCATCGGCGAGGTGACGCCCGAGCGCGTTGCGGTCGTGCGCAAGGCGACCCTGATTGTCGAGCAGGAACTTAAGGGCTCGGGCGCGTTCCAGTTTCTTGCCATCCTGCACAACGACAGGGTGACCGGCATGAGGGCAGGCAAGCGGGACTTCGGACACCAGATTGAGGTCCGGTGCTGGGAGAGCACGGACGCAGTCACCGCGACCGTGACTCGTCTGCCGTTCGAGAAGCTGGAGAGGCTCGCCTCACGCATCACGACCGAAGTGCCGGGTGTGGTGAGCGTGACCTATAATATCACGGCCAAGCCGCCGTCGACTATCGAAGCGATTTAGGCGGCTGCTGCCCTTGCGGCGCGCCGGGCCGCGAGGAGGTCGGCACGGTGAGCCGCGTGGCGAGCGATGAGCCGAGCCGCCCTGATTGCGACTCCGGGTTCTGCTCGGCCTGCCGCTGTCGCTGCGGCCCGGTCTGCCGAAATCTCTGCGACTGCCTGAGCAACAGGCCGAGCCACAGGGAAAGCCGCAAGGGGAGACGCGGGCGAAACCGCCGGGTTCTGGGCCGGGAAAGCGGCTCGGGCCGCCGTCTCCCTTACCGCTCCCCAGACCGTTCCCCCTGGGGGGTTGAGAACGACGGCTGCTGGCGGCTAAGTCGTTTAATCGGCTGGCGTTGTCTCACTTGACCGGATTGCAGGTCGCTTAGTCTTTCAATATAATGGAGGGGAAAGGCGGACAGCCATGAAACGTTGTGCTGATACGGCCAGATTCACACCTGAATTGGGTGCCCGGCTGCGTTCGCTGCGGCTGCGGGCGGGTCTGACCCAGGCTAAGTTGATGGCGCGGGCAGGCAGGGCCGGCAAAGGCGCGGCAGTCCTGGCCAGCCAGTTGGAGCGCGGCAAGGTTCCCTATCCATCGTTCGGCCTGGTCGTGGACTACCTGCGCGGATGCGGGGCAGGCTTTGCCGACCTGCTCGACCTGCTTGGGCCGCTCACGGCAAGGACGCCTGAGCCGGAGACGAAGCCGGTGGCCCAGCCGGAGCCACAGACAAGGACCGAGCAGCCGGAAGTCCGACAGCGCCGGCTCGAAGCGTTCAAGAACGCCGTCATTGAGAGCCGGCCATTGGATGAGGCTCTGGAGCAATTGGTCGACAGCTACGGCCAAACCCTGAAGCCGGCCCAGCGCAAGTGGCTGGTGAAGACGGCACGAGGAATCTGCCGGGCGCACTGGCGCTGGCCCGGTCGCAAGCGGCGGCGTCTGGAAGACCGGGTGGCGCGGGGCATCGCGGTCTGCAGGAGCAAGGGCCTTGACCCGGCGATGGTGGAGGCTCTGGGAGAAGTGATAAGCGATGTCCTCACTGAGCTCGAGCTGAACCAGGGCGAGGTGTATGCCGGGTCTGCGACGCTTGTCTGTCTGGGTGAGACGACCGTCAAAGAGAAGGCGTGGGACGAGCGGCGGGCGAAGCTCGACCACGGTGCGAAGATGAAGGCCTTTGTCGAGTCACAGGCGCAGCGGGCGGCGCACGAGACGCTGGAGCCGCTGGTGGCAGAAGGCTTCATGTTCAAGCGGCTGAGCGATGCCGCGCGCATCATCGGGGCGATTGCCGCTCTTCCCGAGTTGGACCTGGAAAGCAAACGGCGAATGATTGCCGACTACGTCGCGACTTGGAAGAGGCGGTCCGAGCAGGCAATCAAGGCAGGCGAAGCGGCGCTGGCGGCGTGGGAGAGGTACAAGGTCATGATTCCGCCGGACCAGGACGAGAAGGCATGACCGAAGTTGCCGGAGCGACGTCCCGCCACGAATGGTCGAGGTGCGTCAAGCGCAGAGCGTATCTCAGGTCGTGGTTACCGGGTAACCGAAGGCCCGGCGCTGGCGACTTGGCGGTTAGTACTCGGCCGGGAGGGTCTTGAGCTGGGCGTAGGAGAAGACCGGGCCGTCTTTACAGACGTACTTGGGCCCGATGTTGCAGTGGCCGCATTTGCCGATGCCGCATTTCATCCGGTTCTCCAGTGATAGAAAAACATGTTCCGGCCTGAATCCGAGCTGCTCCAGGACCGGGTGGGTGAAGCGAATCATGACCGGCGGACCGCAGACCAGTGCGACCGCGTTTGCGGCTGAGGGCGCAACCTGTTTGAGCACGTTGGGGACTAAGCCTTCGGTCTTAGGCCAGGCCGCACCGCCGAGCCGGTCAACGCAGAGGTGCAGGTCAAGGTCGGGGCTTGATTCCCAGGCTTTGATTTCGTCTTTGTAGAGCAGCTCGCCGCTCGAGCGGGCACCGTAGACCGCAGTTATCCTGCCGAACTGGGACCGGCGGGCCGGGTCGAGCAGATAGACGATGGTCGAGCGCAGGGTGGTGAACGAGAAGCCGCCGGAGACGATGACGACGTCTTTGCCCTGCATCAGGTCAAATGGGTAGGAGTTGCCCCAGGGCCCGCGCATGCCGACGACCGCGCCCGGTTCCAGCTCGTGCAGCGCAGTCGTGAAGGTACCGACCCGCTTGACCGTGTACTTGATTAGTTCTTCGGAAGGGGCAGAGGCGATGCCGAACGGCGCTTCGCCCACGCCGAGGATGGAGAGGAAAGCGAACTGGCCCGGAATGAAGTTGAATGACTTGCGGGCCTCGGGTTCGACAAACGAGAGGTCGAAGGTCTTGAGGTCGCGGGCGTCGTTCTCAACGGTGACGCGGGCGACCTTGACAGGTGTCGGGAGATAGGGATTCATGAGGATGCAATGGTCAAGTCAAAGTGCAGAACGGGCAAGGCAAAACCGGGACGCAGGCTCATCACGTTCTCGACTTGGTAGTAAGGACAGATTTAGCGATGATGCGAGCCAGTTCGTCCGCTTCGGTTGCGGCTAGTTTGACGTCATCCGGCGAGAGTAGGCCGCCTCGACCGGCGAGCTTCAGCCAGTACTCAGTCTCGCGCAGTTCTTTGAGTACGATCTGGAGTTTGTGGGCAAAGTCCGCCCGGCTTTCCGCACCACAGGCCTCGTAGTAGTTGGCTCCGGCAGAAGAACTCGAGCGCATCATCTGACCGCCAATGTACCGGCCGGGCACAGTGCGACCCAGCTTGCCGTGCAGTTTCAAGCACACAGTGGCGAAGTCCAATAGCCGTTCCTTCAGGTCCCTCAATGTCAGTTGCCTGTTTTGCACTTTGCCTTCTGCACTGCGTCCGGCTCCGGTTCTGCCTGCAGTGCTGCGGTCAACGTCTGCACCGTTTCTCTAACGTCAATCCCGGCTGGACACTCGATGATGCAGCGGCCGCAGCCGACGCAGGAGACTTCGCCGTATATTTCGACCGTGTACTTGAACTTGTCCATGGTCCGGTTGCGGAATCGGGCCGCAGGAGTGGCACGCGGGTTGTGGCCTGAGGCGTGCTGGGAGTAAAGGCAGGCCTGACAGGTGTCCCAGACCCTGATGCGCGCGCCCTGGCCTTTGCCGGTCTCGTCCGTGACGTCGAAGCAATGGCAGGTCGGGCAGACAAAGGTGCAGGCTCCGCAGTTGACGCAGGCGAGGCTGAGTTCCTCCCATACCGGGCTCTGGTCTGAGTTGTCGAGCAGGGCCTTGAGTCTTGGGGTGTCGATGCGCCCGGTAATCGCAGCGCCGGCCTGCTCGGCCAGTTCCTGCTTCTTCGCCGTATCAGCATCGGTTGCCGGCCTGAGAGTCTCTCCGATTGGTATCAGAAGGGCAGCGCCGGCGTCGGTAACTGGTTCAGCCAGGTACCTGTCGCCCAAGTCGGTGAGCAGCAGGTCGAGCCCGCGCAAGCCTGCCGGTGAACCACCAACTGCCAAGCAGAAGCAGGTGTCGGCCGGAGCATTGCAGGCAAGGCCGACAAGCACCGTCTTGGCGCGGCGGCGCTGGTAGTAGGTGTCGGTTTCGCCCTGACCACAGAAGAACTTGTCGAGCAGTGCGATGCCGGCAGCATCACACGGACGAATACCGAGGATGACCTGTTTCTCAGGCAGGGCCGGTTCTTCTGGGTCTGCCGGCCGGTCAGTCCTGAACCGGAACATCGTCTCGCACTGAGGAAAGAGCAGAGTGCGGGCAGACAGCTTGGTGTTCACGCGCGTAAGGTCGGCCTCGCCGAGCGAAGATATGCGCCGGAACTCGGTCCAGTTCTTCACCCTGACCGGGGCAAAGACCGCGCTGGTCTTGGCCCACTCGGCCACGAGCCGAGCCAGTTCTTGGGCCGTGATGATGCCGGGTTTCACTTGATGAACTCCTGCCGGTCGTTCGGGTCAAACGCGGCGAGGGCGGGCGGTTCGTCCGGGTTCAGACCCGCGACCGCACCGAACCGGTCTTTGACTATCTGCGCTACCTTGCGGTTGAACCTCATCAGGTCAATACTCATCGGGCAGGCCCGGCTGCACGTGCCGCACTCGACACAGCGACCGGCCATGTGCATGGCCCGCATGAGATGGAACATCATGTTGTCTGGACCGGACGTGGTCTTGCCGACCCACTGCGGGTTGTTCGCGTCGACAAAGCAGGTCGGACAGTAGCAGTTGGGACAGACCTGGCGGCAGGCATAGCAGCGGATGCAGCGGGAGACGTCGTCCATCAATACCTGCCAGCGTTCATCCGCGGAGAGCTTCTCGAAGTCGTTTTGGGCCCGGGGACACGATGCGGAATCGCGTCCTCGAGATGTGTCTCCTATCATCTCGTCGAAGACTACCGGGTTGGGGTATTCGCAGGTGGTACAAGAGTCGCTGAGCCGGCCCTGCTCCTTGACGCCCTCGCAGGCGACTCCAAGGATGAAGAGCTGGTCGCGCGTGACCTGTTTCTCTTTAAGCAGCGTGACAATGGAACGCGAGTCGCAGCCTTTGGCAACGATGGCAATCCTGCCTCGGCTCTTGACGCGCGGCAGGTACGCGGCCAGGTTCATGCCGCAGCGGTCGTCGAAGACCAGTTTGTCGGCATCCTCAGGACGGGTGATGAACGCGGGCGTGGCAGTTCCGGGTCGTCGGCCTGACCGGTAGCCGAGCACCAGAACTACCTCTTTGCCTTCGAGCAGCTCCCGGGCACGCTGGCGGAGCTGGTCCTGGCGGTTCATCCAACCGACTCCTTGACCAGTTTGCGGTTCGGCCCGAGTTGCCGGACTTTCTCCGTGACTTCGCGCACGACTTCGGCAAAGCGCTCGCCTTCCGCAGCCGAAACCCAGGAGAAGCTGACCCGGCCCGGGTCGATGCCGGCAAACTCCAGGAGGTCGTTGAGCACTGCGAACCGGCGCCGGGCAACGTAGTTGCCGGTAAGGTAGTGGCAGTCGCCCGGGTGGCAGCCGGAGACGAGCACGCCGTCAGCACCGTTCTGGAGCGCCTTCAGGATGTAGAACGGGTCAACCCGGCCTGAGCAGGGGACGCGAATGACGCGGATTGACGGCGGGTACTGGATGCGGGAGATGCCGGCCAGGTCAGCACCGGCATAGGAGCACCAGTTGCACAGGAACGCGACGATCTTTGGTTCAAAGCCTGCGTTCGGCGGGTCGTCGATACTCATTGGTAGGGTAAGAGGTCATTATAGCGATGTGATGTCCAATGTCTAACGAAAAAGCCCGCTACCGGATGATAAGCAGACGGGCCGAGCGGCCCCGAGGTTGGACCCGGAAATAGACGCCGGTTGGGGTCTGCGCGACCGGTCGGCCGAGAGCGTCGTAGAGCAGGCCGTGGTCGGTGCCGGCACAGACCGAAGGCGACGGTCGGCTTGACCGGAGAGCGGCGGGTTCTTCGACCGCGGTGAGCGAGTAGAAGATGCGGTGGCGTGGCATGTAGTTGCGAGGGGTGCCGCGCGGGGCGGTTGATGACCGGGCGTCACAGGCTCGGTTGCCGACCGTGTAGAACCCACGGTCGTAGACCGAGTTGCCGTCATCACCCTGCCAGCGGTATTCGAGAATCAGATTGTCGATGCCGTTGTAGCTGAACGGGCGGTTGAATGCGAGCCCGTGCCACTGGTTGTTGACCCATTGCAGCACGAGCGGGTTAGCGGACATAACGGTTTCTGGGACGTTGCCTGTGTAGTTACGGTCAAAGGTGCTCTCCAGTTCGCCGACCGATGTGTGGCAGGCGAGGATGAGCGAGTTGTAGAAGATGCCGTGGTCATACTCATCGCTGCCGCAAAGGAGCTGGACCGAATCGATGGTGCAGGGCCCGGGCATCTCGGAGGCAAGTACCAGAACCTGGTACCGCTCACCGTCGCCTCAGCCGCCGCAGTAGGGCACGTTCATCAGGAGCGTGCCGCCGGGGCCGAGTTCGACGAACTGACCGAGAACCAAGCCGGGCAGGATAAGGAGCAGAAGTCTGAACACGACTGATAATAGACAGAGAGAAGCCGCGTGCAAGCCTGGCTTGACTTGTGGTCTGCACCGGCTATGATAATCCACGGTCCACAAACTAACAGGAGCATCGATGAAGACGTTCGCAGTCCTGGTCGCGTGTGCGACGCTATTGTTTGCTGCGGTCTCGGTTCCCAAGGGCGACCTTGGAACCGGGTCGATATCAGGGACGATTACCGATTCCGTGACCGGCGCACCAATCGCCGGCGCCAAGGTTACGGTCGGTGGCTGCGGTCGCTCCGCAACTACCGCAGGCGACGGAACCTACACCATCAGTAGTCTTGCCCCGGGCAGCTATTCGGTCAAGGCGATGAAGTGCGGCGCCTACTACGCCAAGACTTACCCCACGCCGGTGCGGGTTGAGGAAGGTCAGGCCGTGACCGGAATCGACATCGCGCTCAGACCGATGGGCGGTGGAGGTGGCAGCGGCTCAATTTCCGGCCGGGTTACTGACGCGGCGACCGGTGAGCCAATTGCCGGGGCCAAGGTAACGGCCGGCAGTTGCGGCCGCTATGCCATGACTGGAGATGACGGCACCTACACGATTGCCGGTCTGGCCGATGGTTCGTACACAGTGAAGGCAATGAAGTCAGGGTACTCGTGCGCGACGTATCCTGAACCGGTTGTCATCGAGAACGGCCAGCCGGTGACCGGGATAGATTTCTCCCTGCAGCCGAGGAGCGTACAGGCAGTAGACTAGCCGCGCGCTTTCGGAATGGAGTCGCCCCTCCGCAAGGAGGGGCGATGCTTCTCGACTAGAGCTTCATCGGACAAACAGGGCGGCCAGCACGCCGGCGACAACCAGCGCGGGCAGCATGTTCAGGACTCGGAGTTGCCGCAATTCGAGGATGTTGATTCCGAGCCCTACGAGAATCAGTCCGCCGACCGCAGTGATTTCGTTCACAACCGGGTCGGATAGGACCGGACGGAGCGAGCCGGCAAAGACGGTCAGAGTTCCCTGGTAGACCAGCAGCGGAATGACCGAGAAAAGCACGCCGACGCCCAGAGACGCGGCCAGTGCGGCTGAGGCAAAGCCGTCGAGCACCGACTTGGCAACGAGGAGGTTCGGTCTGGCGCCCAGGCCTTCTTCGATTGCTCCGAGCACGGTCATCGAGCCCATACAGAACAAGAGGAACGCCGCAACCATCCCTTCAGTGAAACGAGCATTGGTGGACTTGAGTTTCGTCTTGAGCCAGTCGCCGAGCCGGTTCAGGTGACGGTCGATTGCCGCCAGTTCACCGGCAACGGCACCGAGGACAATCGAAAAAACGAGCACCAGCAGGTGCTGGGTTTTGGCAGCCATCGTGAACCCGATGAACAAGGTGAACAGGCCAATGCCCTGGAATGCAACCTCGGTCAGTCGTCTGGGCAGACGGGTGTGGAACACGAGTCCGACCAGGCTGCCGACGATCACCGCTCCGGCGTTTATCAGTGTGCCGAGGATTCTCATTGCAGTCGGCTCCAGCCTTTGTGGTCTGGTTCGCGTCGGCCGGCCAGCTCGAGGAATGCGGTCTCGACGTTCAGCCGGTGCGGTTCCTCATTGCCAGGAAGCGGACTCAGGCCGGCACTGGCATGCAGTGTTTCGGAGGGGCTTCTGCCTGCCGCCACTGCGGCCGCGACCGTTTCGTGCAGTCGGTCGAGGTAGGTTCGGTCGCGCTCGAAGCGGCGGCGGATTTCCTTGGGGTCGCTCGTCGCCTGTCCGTGTCCGGGCACGAGCACGCGCACGTCGAGGCGGGCCAGCGCTTCAACCGTGCGCTGGTAAGAAACAAGGCTGTGCATGACAAAGGGGATTTCGATGTCGCTCAGCATGTCGCCGGCCCAGAGCAGCCCGGATGCCGGGTGATACACGACAAGGTGTTCGGGGGCGTGACCGGGTGCGTGCATGAGTTGCAGCGCTTCGTTGCCGACGGCGAGCTCGGTCCGGGCCCCGAATGTCTCATCCGGCTCAGGACAGAAGAACGGCTGCTCACGTTCGATGCGGTTCTGCCGTTCCCAGTCGGTGACCTGACGTTCAATTGCCGGTCGGAACTCGGCCAGCACCGCCTCAGCTTCGACCTGCTGCACGACCGGCACATCCGGGAAGTACTCGGGCCCGAGCAGGTGGTCCCAGTGGCTGTGAGTGATAACCAGCCGGGCCGGCACGGCGTCCTGCTCATACACCGCAGCACGGAGTCGGTCCATTTCGTCCGGGAAGATTCCCGGGTCAATAAGCATCGCCTGACCGGCAGACACAAACACGCCGGCGTTGTACGACATCGTCCGGGAGCGAAAAATGGAAAGGTGCCGACAGCCAGGGGTGAGCATCAGGGCGATGGGCATGCCGCGCCGGCCAGCAACAGGGGAGGAAATCGAGTTGAGCCGGCGGCTTGAGTTCTGTCGGGCATGTGATTAGCAGTTCGCGTCACGGGTTGGTCGGGTCGGCGTCGGTCAGACCGGAATCAAGCCGTGCGAGCAAAGGGGTGCATTGCGGCGCATGGGGCAGGGAGTGGACTGACACCACACGATAGTTCCGCACGCACCCCGGAACGTTCGGCAGTCTGACAATGACGACTAAGGCTACAGCCGGGATTAGGCTCTGTCAATGTCGGTCGCCGGCCCGGCAGCAGGCCGGAGCGGGCTGGCAGCGCCGATGGCACGGTTATCGGCGGTGACGGGCAGAAGCACTCGCTCGGGCAACATTCCGGCGTCACCGGAGAACCCCGGCCAGCCGGGGACTTTTGGTTTGAGTTGGTGGCAGGTGCTATTGACATTTCTCAGCTTATGGTTATTCTTATTGCTCAGTTCGGGCCGTTTCCGCGGCGTGGAACACGGTCCTGAACTTGAGCATCGGAAACCCAGTTAGTTACGCAACCTCGGCCGGTTATCTCAAGCATCAGGAGGCTCTACGACCAGGATTCTGTCAGTTCAGTCGTTGTCGCCCGGTATCAAGCGATTCGAGCTTGACGCTCCAGAAATCAGCCGCAAGGCTCAGCCCGGGCAGTTCGTCGTGCTGCGTGTCACCGAGGAAGGCGAGCGGATTCCTCTGACCGTTGCCGATGTCGTGCCGGAGAAGGGTATTCTTGTGATTGTCTTCCAGGAGGTCGGCAAGTCAACTCGGCTGCTGGGCACGTTGCAGGCGGGCGACAGCATCATGGATTTGATTGGTCCTCTGGGCCGACCTTCTCACATCGAGAAGTTCGGGACCGTGGTCTGCATCGGCGGCGGGGTAGGAACGCCCGAGATCTTCCCGGTTGCCCGGGCCCTGAAGCAGGCAGGTAATCGGGTCATCTCGATCATCGGTTTTCGGAACAAAGACCTGATACTGATGGACCAGGAGATGGCCGCGGTTTCGGATGAGCTCATTGTCGCGACTGATGACGGGTCGAACGGCAACAAGGGTTTCGTCACCGACATGCTCCAGCGGGTCATCGACCGTGGGGAGAAGGTTGACCAGGTCTTCGCGGTCGGTCCGGTCATCATGATGAAGATGGTGTCAAAGCTGACCCAGCCGTACGGTATCCCGACGGTTGTCTCCCTGAACCCGATCATGCTCGACGCGACCGGGATGTGCGGGGTCTGCCGGGTGGAAGTGGGCGGTGAGACCAAGCTGGCCTGCGTGGACGGGCCGGAGTTCGATGGTCACAAGGTTGACTTTGACCTTCTGATTGCGCGGTTGCGGACCTACCTCGCCGAGGAGAAGCAGTCGCTCGCGCTCTACGAAGCACAGAGTGTCCAATGCTGCGGTCGCGGGCAGGGAGGTTGCTGTGGCCAAGGTTAGCCCGAAGAAGACCGCGATGCGCGAGCAGGAACCCGGGGCAAGGGCCCGGAACTTCGACGAGGTCCCGTTCGGCTATTCACCGGAAGAAGCGGTTGAGGAAGCAAAACGCTGTCTGCAGTGCAAGAAGCCGGGCTGTGTCCAGGGCTGCCCGGTGAACATCGACATCCCGGGTTTCATCGGCCAGATTGCTCTGGGCAACTTCTGGGAGGCGATGAAGGTGATGAAGCAGACCAATACGCTGCCCGCAATCTGCGGCCGGGTCTGTCCGCAGGAAACTCAGTGCGAGGGGCAGTGCGTATTGGCGAAAAAGATGGAGTCGGTGGCAATCGGTAATCTGGAACGGTTCATTGCCGACTGGGAGGCAGAGCAGAACGAGTGCGTGATGTGCGAGATGAAGCCTGCCACCGGTAAGAAAGTTGCGGTCGTGGGTGCCGGGCCGGCCGGGCTGACCGTGGCCAGTGACCTGGCCAAGCTGGGGCACTCGGTAACGATGTTTGAGGCGCTGCACAAGCCGGGCGGAGTGCTGGTCTACGGTATTCCCGAGTTCCGACTGCCCAAGGCGATTGTCGAGCGGGAGGTGAAGTTCGTTCAGTCGATGGGTGTCAAGCTGGAGTTGAACTACGTGGTCGGCAAGCTCAAGACCGTCGATGAGCTCCTGGCCGAGTTCGACGCGGTGTT
The DNA here is from genome assembly GCA_965648905.1 of Caldifarciminota bacterium. GTDB lineage: Bacteria > Hydrothermota > Tepidihabitantia > Tepidihabitantales > Tepidihabitantaceae > CAZQFS01. The sequence goes on along the minus strand of CBFGIT010000008.1, from coordinate 29,296 downwards.
TGTCGGAACCGGCGCCGGCCAGCCGTCTTTCATGGGGATACCGGGCGAGAATGCACTCGGGATTTACTCGGCCAACGAGTACCTCACCCGTTCGAATCTGATGAAGGCTTACCTGTTCCCGAAGTACGATACGCCGATTGTCCGGGGCAAGCGGGTGGCGACCATCGGCGGCGGCAACGTCGCCATGGACTCGGCCCGGACCGCCCTGAGGCTGGGGGCGGAGAAGTCGATGCTCATCTACCGCCGGTCGCGCGAGGAGATGCCGGCCCGGTCGGCTGAGGTGCATCACGCCGAGCAGGAGGGGATCGAGTTCCATCTTCTGACCAACCCGTTGCGCTACATCGCCGACGAGCAGGGCTGGGTGCGTGAGGTCGAGTGTCTGAGGATGGAACTGGGGGAGCCGGATGCCAGCGGCCGGCGGCGACCGGTTCCGGTTCGAGGCAGTGAGTTCCGGATTGCGGTGGATACCGTGGTCGTGGCGATCGGCAACAGCCCGAATCCGTTGATTCCTCAGACCACACCCGGGATTTCTGTGGCCAAGCACGGCAACATTATCGCCGACCCGAAGACCGGTCGGACTTCGAAGAAAGGCGTGTTCGCGGGCGGCGACATTGTTACCGGAGCCGCAACCGTGATTCTGGCAATGGGGGCAGGCCGGCTCGCTGCGAACTCGATCGACGAATACTTGAGAACCGGAGTGTGGTGAGCGGCAGCCAGGTGAATTGATAACTCTAAGGCAGGTGAACAGTGAGTAGAAGCGACATCATCAGGCGACTGAAGAAGCGCCGAATCGGCGTGCTCCTGGGCGGCTGGTCGAGCGAGCGGGAAGTCTCGCTGCTTTCCGGGCAGCGGGTGCTCGAGTCGCTCAAGCGACTCGGATTCCAAGCGGTGGCGATTGACGTCACCCGGGCGTTCGCCGACCAGGTGAAGAAGGCGAAAATCGACCTGGCGTTCATAGCGCTGCACGGCCGACCGGGTGAGGACGGCACGATTCAGGGGTTCCTTGACCTGCTCGGGCTGCCCTACACCGGCTCGGGCACGACCGCCTCAGCCATCTGTATGGATAAGCTGGTCACCAAGATGCTCTTCTCCTTCGCCGGGATTCCCACGCCGGACTACGTGTTCATCGGGCCGCGCGACACGGCCGAGGCATCACTGGCCGAGGCAGAGAAGAAATTCGGCTACCCGATGATTGCCAAACCGCGCTGCGAAGGTTCAAGCGTCGGCATCGAACTGCTCGAAGGCAGGAAGGGAGCGATCGAAAGGTGCATCAAGGTCCGGCGCGGGTTCGGCGACGTGCTGCTGGAGCAGTTTGTCCCGGGCATGATTGCGACCGTCGGGATTCTGGGCGCTGAGCCGCTGCCGATTCTTGAACTGGTGCCTAAGCGGCAGAAGTTCTACGATTACGAGGCCAAGTATACCCGAGGCGAGACCGAGTTCGTGATTCCGGCCCGGCTGGACCCTAAGGTTGAAAAGCGAGTCAAGGAGCTATCCATCAAGGCTTTCCAACTGGTTGGTGCCAAAGGATTTGCCCGACTCGACCTGGTCATCAGTCAGAACCGGCAACCATACTTCCTTGAGGTCAACACGATCCCCGGGCTGACCGACATTTCCGACCTGCCGGCCCAGGCCGAGGCCGCGGGCATCAGCTACGACGAGATGATTTTCCGGATTCTGTCCGACGCGCTCGGTTGAAACAGGGCTTGACTTCAGGGGCCTTTTCAATAGTATACTCGACATGATTCGCGACAGACGAAGACGGCGGCACCTGAGTTTGCGTCGGCGTATCGCCGGCACTCAGGAGCGGCCGAGATTGTGCGTCAACCGCAGCAACCGGCAGGTGAGCGCCGTGCTGGTTGACGATTCCCGGGGTCGAGTGCTCTCAACGGTCACATCGTTGCTTGGTCAGGTCCGTGACAAGAAGCTCAAGCGAACTGAGGCAGCCAAGGAAGTCGGCCGGCTGATAGCAGCGCGGGCCCGGGAACTGGGTATCGCTCAGGTCGTTTTCGACCGGGGTGGCTACCGCTATCACGGCCGGGTCAAGGCTGTGGCCGAAGGCGCACGAGAAGGAGGTCTGAAATTCTAGCCGGAACTCGCAGGACAAGTAACGCTGCTCAGCCCGAGCTCGAGTTCGTTGAACGGGTAATCAACATCAAGCGGGTCTCCAAGGTGATGAAGGGCGGCAAACGGATGCGGATATCAGCGTCCGTTGTGGTCGGTGATGGAAAGGGCATGGTCGGTCTGGGGCACGGCAAGGCGACCGAAGTCGCGGTTGCGGTGCGCAAGGCCACGGCCCGGGCGCGCAAGGACATGGTGCGGGTGGCGACCAAAGGGTACACCATCCCCCATGAGACCCGGGGCAAGTTCGGAGCGAGCCGGGTCATCGTCAAACCCGCGGCCCAAGGCACCGGGTTGATTGCCTGTCCTCAGGTCCGGGCAGTGCTCGAAGCGGCCGGCCTGCGCGATGCGCTCTCCAAGTCGCTTGGCTCAAGGAACGCCTACAACACGGCCCGGGCTACGATTGCCGCACTGGCTCAGGTCCGGACCATCGACATGGTCGCGTCGGCTCGCAACAAACCGGTCAGTCACTTCGTAGAAAGGGCAAGCCATCATGAATCAACTGAGAGTCACGCTGGCTAAGAGCCTGATTGACCAGAAGGAGCCGCTGAAGAGAACCGTCCGTGCGCTCGGGTTGCGCCGGGTCGGTGCGACCCGGGTCCACAAGGCGACACCGGTCATCAGAGGGATGATTTTTAAGGTGAGGCATCTGGTGAAAGTCGAGGAAGCATGAAACTCACGACGCTCAAGCCGGCACCGGGCTCGACCCACCGGCGCAAGCGCCGCGGCTGCGGGCCGGGTTCAGGTCACGGCAAGACTTCGACCCGCGGGCACAAGGGTGCTGGTCAGCATTCGGCGCCACGTCATGACGCCAGGTTCGAAGGTGGCCAGATGCCGTTCTATCGTCGGATTCCGAAGCGCGGCTTTGTCAGTCCGGCCCGGCAGGAGTATGCGGTCGTGAATGTCGGCGACCTCGCCGAACTCGCCATCGACGCCGTGGACCCGGCCGCGCTGCGCGCTCAGGGTCTGGTCAAAGGCCGGCTCAGGATTAAGGTGCTGGGTTCGGGTGAACTCAGCCGGGCGGTCAAGGTCACCGCACACGCTTTCAGCAAGTCGGCCCGGGCGAAGATTGAACAGGCTGGAGGTACGGTCGAGGTGCTGTCTTGACCGGCAGCCTTCCCAACATATTCAAGATTCCGGACCTGCGCCGGAAGATCATCTTCACCCTGGCGATGGTTGTTGCCTACCGTCTGGGCGGGCACATTCCGGTGCCGGGTATCAATGCTCAGGCTCTGGCTTACATGCTTGGCCAGTTGCGCGGCACGGTGTTCGGGCTGTATGACATCTTCGTCGGCGGTGCGCTGTCCCGTGCGTCGGTGTTCGCACTGGGCATCATGCCCTACATCTCGGCATCGATTGTGTTCCAGCTTCTCGGGTCGGTTTTTCCCTATCTGGAAAAACTGCAGAAGGACGAAGAAGGCCGCAAGAAGGTCAATCAGTACACCCGCTATGCGACCGTGGCGCTGGCCGTAATTCAGGCGTCGACCATCGCGATTTACCTTGAGAATCAGCCGGTCGGCCAGTTCGGCTCGATTGTCGTAACCCCCGGGTTTTTCTTCCGGCTGATGACCATCATTACCCTGACCGCGGGAACGATTCTCGCCATGTGGCTGGGTGAGCAGATTACCGACCGGGGTATCGGCAACGGCATCTCCTTTCTAATCTTCGTGGGGTGTCTCGACAACACTCCCCAGGACATCGGACGAACTTTCAACATGGTCCGGGCCGGAGAGATCTCCTGGCTGGCGCTGGTGATGATTGCCGTGGTCATTTTTGCGGTCTACGCCGGAGTAGTGGAACTGACCATGGCGGTGCGCAAGATACCGGTCCAGTATCCGAAGCGCATCGTCGGCCGGAGGATGTACGGCGGTCAGTCAACACACATTCCGCTCCGCATCTGGACCGCGGGCGTGATACCGATTATCTTTGCCCAGAGTCTCGTTGTCTTCCCCTCGACGTTCGCCACCTTTGTCAAGGCGCCGTGGACTCAATCTCTGCAGAGCATGCTCAATCCCGGCGGGTGGCTGTACAATCTGCTCTATGCGGCCCTGATCGTCTTCTTCACCTACTTCTATACGTCGGTTGTGTTCAACCCGCGCGACCTTGCCGACAACATGCAGCGCTACGGCGGGTTCATTCCCGGTATCAGGCCGGGCGAGAAGACCGCTGCCTACATCGACCGGGCACTTTCGCTGATTACCCTGCCGGGTGCGGTCTTTCTGGTCATCATGGCTCTGCTGCCCTGGTATCTGATGAGCGCGTTCCGCGTACCCTTCTACTTCGGCGGGACCACGTTGATGATTATTGTCGGCGTGGCGCTTGATACGCTCCAGCAGATTGAGGCCCACCTGGTCATGCGCCACTATGAAGGCCTGGTGAAAGGCGGCAAGTTTGAAGGCCGCCGCTTCGGATAGCCTCCGGAATAGTCCGTCCACTACAACGGTAGATGTTGATGACGGAACCCGCGACCGGGTCCCGGACCTTGCGCTGATCCGGTCGGTCCAGTCCGGGGATACGGCCGCGTTCGACGAGCTGATGAGGCGATATGTCAGGAGCATCTACAAAGTGACCTACGGCTTCGTTCATTCCCATGCTGACGCCGACGACCTGACCCAGGAGACGTTCATCCGGGCATTCCGGTCAATCAGTCGGTTCGATGAGCGGTATCAGCTCTACACCTGGCTGAGGAAGATTGCCGTGAACCTCTGCATCAACCACTTGAACCGGAACAAACGCTTCCGGCTGGTTCCGCTGCCTCAGAGTGACGGCGAGGCTGACGCGGTCGACATCGCAGACCCGAAGTCGGACGTGGATACTTCTGGTCTGCGGCGCGACCTGAACCGGGCTCTGACCCGGCTGCCCGCGGACCAGCGGGTGGTGTTCGTCTTGCGGGTCGACCAGGAGATGAGCTATAGTGAAATCAGCGAGACGCTCGGGATACCGGTCGGCACGGTGATGTCGCGTCTTAACCGGGCGCGCGAGAAGCTGAAACAACTGCTCAAGGAGTACATGCCGCGAACATGAAGCGAGAATGCCGGGCATTCCGCCCCCTGCTCGGGGCGCTGCACGACCGCGAGTTGAACCAGGTGACCGAGGAGAGTGTCCGCGAGCACCTCAAGACCTGTGCTGACTGCCAGCGCGAGCTGGTCAGACTGGAGCATCTGACCAGCCTGACGCGCAAGGTCGGGCCGCCTGAGTTGGCCGAAGACTACTGGGACTGGGTCCGCGCGAGGGTGCAGCGTCGGCTCGAGCAGGACAGGCGACCGCGTCAGCAGTTCTACCGGCCTTCGTTTGTCTGGCCCAGAGTCGCCACTCTGGCCGGCGCGTTGGTTGTCGTGCTGGTCGTTGTGCTGGTCGGCTGGCAAACGATGGGCCCGGGTCTGCTTCGGCACGAGCCGGTTCGTCGTCCGGAACGGGTGCAGCCGAGCGCGACGAGCGGGCTCGAATCGGCAGAGGAGACCGCTCCCTCACTTGAGCAGAAGGCCGAACCTGTGCTGGTCGGCAAGTCGGGTCGAGTCAGCGGACCATCGAAGAAGAAGGTTGAGGTCGAAGCTGCGGCTACCGTGCAGAAGCAAGAGGACCATCTCTCAGAAGACGCCGCCGTGCCTCAGGCTGCGGTCGAAACACCGGCGCAGACCGACAAGGTCGAGTCCGAATCCAATGAGCGTGTCCAGGGCCAGGATGAGCGCTTCAGCGTTTCGGCACGTCATCGGTCGGAGGAGCGACCGCGGCCGGTCGAACGCCGGTTTGAAGGACGGCGGGCAGGCGGGGCCGGGCAGACCGTGTTGCCGGAGCGTCTCAGCGCTCCGCCTCTGCCCCAGGTCGGGGTTGGCGACACCGGGACTGTGTTGGTTGAGATTACGACCGACAACAAGGGCAATGTCATCGCCGCGGTGGTTCGCCGTTCCAGCGGGATTCCGCTGCTCGACAGTCTTGCGGTCGAGAACGCCCGCGCGTCGAAGTTCAGGCTTGCCGGCTCGGACCGACGTCACCGCAGGTCATTCGAGTACCCGTATCGATTCGAGCCTGCACCAACCAAGGCGCACGAATAGCACGTTCCGGCCTGGGTTCTGGTCCCGGCGTGAGTGAGTTGACATCCGTGGTCGGCAGACTATACTGAATCAGGCTGGCAGAAACTGATGCAGGTATCCGGACCGGACCGGCTGCGCAGGCCCGGGTACTGAAGCTGCCTCAAAGGCGCAGCCGAGAAGCTGTCTGCTGACAGGAGGTCCTGAATGATGAGGATAGTATTGGCCGCGCTGCTGGCCGTCACGACTGCCTCTGCTGCCTGGCAGAGCACGGGCGGACCAGAAGGCAGCGCCCGCATCACGATCCTGGACCAGAGCACGAGGGGCACGACCTTTGAGGTCGTCGTGCCGGGCGTTGAGGTGACGCCGATGACGGCCGAGGGCAATGAGTTCTCGCTCGTGACTCTGCCCGGCGAGGTGATGGCGGTTCTCGAAGAGGGCAAGCCTCAGGTACCGAAGGTTTCGGTGCTCTTGGCGATTCCCTCAGGCGCACGCGTCACCACCCGCGTGCTTTCCCGCGAGACAAAGACGCTCAAGGTGGCGAACGTCTACCCGCTCCAACCGCCGCTGCTTGACGGCCAGGAGCCGGGCCCGCCGGTGTTCGACCGAGCCTTCTACGGTCAGAGTGTGAGCTACCCGGGCCGCGACGTCTCGGTTGTCGAGACTGGGGTCTGGCGTGACTTGGCTGTGGCGAACCTGCAGGTATATCCGGTTCAGGTCAACCCGGGCGGGGGTGAAATCGAAGTCACCAAACGTATCCGGGTGCGTGTTGATTACTCGGGCGGCACCTATCCTGCGACCGTGGCTGATTGGATGTTCCCGCAGTATGCGAAGTATGTGGACAACTTCAGCCGACTGGGCGTGTTGCCGCAGGATGAGTACAGTCCTGGTGTTCGGTATCTGGTGGTTTGTCATCAGAACCACTCGACCAACCCGTGGCTCACCGACTCATTGCTCGGGTATGTGAAGGCCCGAGGTTATGACACGCGGATGATCGTGAAGTCGAGCTTCACGGCTCAGGAGATCAAGGACTCGATTCGGGCTGAGTACAACCGGAACACCCCGAAGACGCTGCACTATGTGCTCTTGGTTGGCGAGTATGCTGAGATACCGATGGGCTCATACTCTGGCGTAGGTCGGAGCGACTTCTGGTACACTGACCTGGAGCCGTGGCCTTCTGGGGACAACTACCCTGAGGTTGCTTTGGGCCGGTTCTCGCCGGACTCGGCCGGCGACCTGGCCAACCAGATAAGGAAGACGCTCAAGTACCAGAAGAACCCGCCGAGCACTAGCAACTGGCTGACCAAGATACGGATGCCGGCGCACTCTGAGCAGTATCCGGGCAAGTACTCGGGCTGCGTGCGGGGCATCTATCAGATGCCCAAGCCGTACTACCCAACCGTGGACATTGACACGATTATGGGTCAGTTCACGGGCAACGCGACTGTAACCGCGGCCATCAACTCCGGCGTCGGCATTGTTGCGTACCGGGGCCACGGCGACTACATGGAATGGTGGGAGTGGGGCACTGAAGGTTCGTGGTACAACTCACACATCGACGCGTTGACGAACGGTGACCTGACGCCGGTAGTGTACAACATTGCCTGCAACTGTGGTGACATCTACCAGCCTGAGTGTCTGTCCGAGCGCTGGATGGGCAAGTATCCAGGCGGCGCGGTAGCGAACTTCGGTGCGACTCAGGCGAGCTACACCTATCCGAACCACGGCATCTGCTCGACTCTGGTGCGGGCGACGACCGACACGTGGACGATAACCGTGCCGGGCGTGCGTAACTACGGCCCGACGCCGTACAACCTGTCGGACATCAAGGCGTACGGGGTCGACGCGTACGTTGCCAAGTACTGGCCGGGCAGTCCGTATCCGTACAACATCTGGATGTACGTTGTGCTCGGTGACCCGGCCCTGCCGGTCTGGACCGGCGGTATGCCTGAGTTCCCGACCGTTACTGCGCCGGACTCGATTCCGACCGGGCCTTACAACCTGAACGTAACGGTCACGGTTGGGGGCAGGCCGGTTGAAGGTGCGCTGGTCTGTGCCTGGAAGGGCGCTGAGTTCTACGTTGCCGAGCGAACCAACTCTTCGGGTGCAGCCACGCTGGCCGTGAGCGCGGCAACGCCCGGGCAGGTCAAGCTGACCGTTTCCGAGGGGCACGCGCAGCACTCAAGCCCGGGTGTCGCTCATACGCCCATTCTGCCGGCCCAGCGGACGATAATGGCCGGCGGTGGCGGTCAACCTCAGCCGGAAGTCGTCTACGTCTCCAATGTTATTCGTGACTCGCCGCCGGGTGGCAACGGCAACGGCCGGTTTGAACCTGGGGAGAGCGGGACGTTCATCGTCACCCTGCGCAACACCGGCAACGGCGAGGCGCAGAACGTGACCGCGAAGCTCAAGTCGAACCACGCCCTGTTCGTCATCACCGATTCGACCTCAAACTACGGCAACATCCCGGCGGGCGGGACCGTGAACAACAACGCGGACCGGTTCGGTGCGACCGCGCAGGCGAACTTCCCGCCCGGAACGTACGTAACCTGCACGCTCAAAGTGCACTCGGACAACTGGCAGCACGACTGGACCTACACGTTCACGTTCCAGGTCGGCACACCGCCCAGCCCGCCCGGAACGATCATCTGGGGCCCGCGGGTCTGTTCGAACATGCCGACCGACTGGGGCCTGTACGGCATGGCGTACAACCCGAACGACAACCTGCTCTACGCGATGTACTTCATGTCGCCGACCATCTACAAGTACTCGTCGGACAGCCTGCTGACTGCTCAGGGCACGGTGACACTGCCTGAGGACTCCTGCACCGACCTCGACTACTGCGCCTACGACAACACCTTCTGGATACTTGCCAACCCGCGCAAGGTCGTCTACAAGATAACGCCGACCGGTTCGGTTGTACGTCAATTCACGGTGCCGCAGGCCGACTATCCGTGCGGCATCGTGGAGCATGACGCCGAGCACAAGATCTACGTCAGTGATCGCCGGTTGGCCGGGCAGACGCAGCAGCGGGTCTTTGTCTACGACACGCTGGGCACGATTCTCGACACGTTCATCCATCCGCTCTCCGGCAACTACGGTTCGCGCTGCCTGGCCCTGGACGACCGGTGCCCGGTCAACCCGCCGTCGCTGCTGAACATCTTTACCTGGTTCGATGCCGGCGGTACGGCCATCGAGTCAATCGGGATGCTGGAGGTCAACCGAGGCGACTTCACGCTTCGCAACCGGTACCGGTTCTCGAACAGCTCGTGGAACATCCGTGGTATCGAGTATGACCCGCGCGATGGCTCATACTGGATTTCCATCATGCAGGACAACACCGGCGGCAACAACCGTATCTTCAAGGTTGTTGGGTTCAACTACGGTACCGGCGTGGAGGAAAGGCCGATGACGAACCTGCTTGCCGAAGGCGAGGTCAGCGCCCGGCCTAACCCGTTCACCGGTACGACGCTGATAACGGCCGCGCCGAGAGCGGTCGGAACGGTTGAGCTACGCATCTTTGATGGCAGCGGTCGGCTGGTCCACTTGGCCGGCCAGACCGCGGACAAAGGACGCGTTGCGTTCAACTGGAACGGCCGCAGCGGCTCAGGCGCCAGCCTGTCGCCCGGAATCTACTTCTATCGCCTTGAGGGAGCGGGACTCAAGGCATTCGGCAAGCTCATACTTTCCCGCTGATTCACGACACCTCCAGGCTGCCGGAGCAGGGTTCCTGCTCCGGCAGCCGCTTACGGCCTCGGAATCGAGGACAGCCGCAGAGGACGACAGTACCCATGGACCGAACAAGTCCGTGCCCCGACATGTGTCGCGTTGCGTGAATTGAGCGTGGCTTGCTCTTATCCTGCGCCGGCACGGTTTGACCGGTGGCACGGCGCGGGTAGAATGACCGCCTGTTGACTGTCGCAGAACTCACAACAATAAGGAGACAACTGTGAAGAGAACCGTGATTGTCCTGACCCTGGCATTGCTGGCCGTCGGCTACGGCATTGTGACGCCGGAACTCGAACGACACATGGCGACGGCGCAGGGCGACCAGCGCCTGCCCGTGCATATCGTCTTGACCGAGCAGTTCGACAAGCAACTACTCAACAGCCTGGTGGAGGGGATGCCCAGGGCGGTCCGGCGAGTGGAGGTGGCGCGCATTCTCAAGGCCTTCTCGGCCGAGCAGCAGGCCGGCCTGCTGGCGTGGCTTGCGGGCGAAGAGGAACAAGGCCGCGTCGCGGACGTCCGGCCGCTGTGGATACTGAACGCGGTGTACTGTGAGGCGACGCCTGCGGTAATCCGCGAGCTGAGCAAGCGGGCTGAGGTGAACTACGTGAACTACGACCTGGCCTACTCGCCGAACCTGGAGCAGGCGAAGCCGTGTGAGGATGAGGACGAGATTGCCTGGGGCGTGGACAAAGTAAATGCGCCGGCAGTGTGGGCGCAGGGCTACACCGGCCAGGGCATCATCTGCGGCCATATCGACACAGGCTGCAACTACAACCACCCTGACCTGGTCGACCACATGTGGACCGACCCGAACTATCCCAACCACGGCTGGAACTTCGAGAACAACAACAACGACCCGATGGACGTTCAGGGTCACGGCACGCACACTGCGGGCTCGGTGGCGAGCGACGGCACCGCGGGCAGCCAGTGCGGTGTTGCGCCGGACGCGCAGATAATGGTCTGCCGCGTGCGCACCGTGGCAGACTCGGTCGCCGAAAGTCAGTGCTGGCAGGCGATGCAGTTCTGCGTGTCGCCGCCGCTCTCGCCCGGCAACGGCGCGGACCTGTACACAATGTCCTTGGGCTGGTACATATCCTGGAACCCGCACCAGGCGACGTGGCGAACCACGGCCGATAACGTGAATGCGGCCGGGCTTTCACAGATTGTGGCCGCGGGCAACGAGCGGTCACTCTCACCGCCGAACTCGTGTCGGTGTCCGGGCAACGTGCCGCCGCCGTGGTGGAATCCCGAAAACACGGGCGTTGGCGCCCTGTCGGGCATCGTGTCGATTGGCGCGACCGACATCAACGACCAGATTGCCAGCTTCTCAAGTCGCGGGCCGGTAACCTGGGCGACCGTGCCGCCGTTCAATGACTACCCGTACCCGCCGGGACTCACCAGGCCCGACGTCTCGGCGCCGGGCGTCAACGTCAAGTCATGTTCGTACACCGGCGGCTATACGACTATGGACGGCACGTCGATGGCGACCCCGCATGTGGCCGGCACGGTCTGTCTGATGCTCTGCAAGAACCCGAATATGACCCCGGCGCGCATCGATTCCATCCTCGAAGTGACCGCGGTCGACCTCGGCCCGACCGGTAAGGACAACGACTTCGGCGCGGGGCGGATCGACGCGCTTGAGGCTGTAAACCACGTGTTCTTCTCGCCCGCGCCGGTGATGGAACTGGCGAGGGTTGAAGTGCTCGACTCGCCGCCCGGCGGCAATAACAACGGCCGGGTGGACCGGGGTGAGACCGCGAGGTTGCAGGTCGCTCTGCGGAACGTCGGCGAGGCAGCAAGTGCCAACACCATCGGTGTGCTGCGTTCGTTTGACCACCGACTTGTGGTCAGTGACTCGACCTACACCTGGGGCCTGATACCCTCGGGTCGTACGGTCATTGACTCGCTCGACGGGTTTGAGGTGCAGGCCGACGAACGTATCCCTGAAGGGACCCAGGTGCAGTGTTCGCTCTACGTCACCGGTGACAGTGTTGACTACGAACAGCAACTGGGCTTCCTGCTGCGCGTCGGTGAGATAATGCCGGCCCAGGCCTTGGCCGACCACGACACCGGCTACTGTAAGCTGACCGTGAGCTGCTTTGGCTCGGTCGGGCTGGACCGGCCGGCCGGCCAGGGCGCAGGATTCCGCTACCCCAAGTCCGGCCCGAACATCATGTTCTACTCCAGCCTGGCCGTGGGCAACGGCCCGGACTGCGTCGCGGACCGGTTCTTTGGGCGGCCCTGGACCCTCAACCTTGACCAGGACTTCGGCATCGTCGACAGCCTGCTCAACGTGATTCCCGCGACCTGGGGCGACCAGCACTACACCGGTAGCTTCCGCGACACGACCCATCTCGAACTGGCCGGCCTGCGCGTGTACCAGAACAGCACCCAGTTGGCCGACACGGCATTCGACGACTTTGTTGTTCTGATGTACGACTTTCGGAATCAGGGTGCGGACACGCTTCGCAACCTGTATGCCGGTATTTTTGCTGACCTCAACCTCTCGGTGGCCAGCAACCGCGACCTGTGCCGCACCGACGAAAGCCGGCGTTTCGCGTACATCGTCTCCGACACCACGCGCTCGCTCGTGGCCGGCATCAAGGTTCTGGAGCCGCGGTCATGCGCCAACCTCACGGCCTTGGACATTCGCCGTTACATCAGGGCTGATTCGTGCGTCACCGACAGCCAGAAGTTCCGGTTCTTGGACGGAACCTACTCAGACCCGAATCCGACCGGCCCTGCGGACTGGGGCGTCGTGGTCTCAGTCGGGCCGTTCGCGGTGCTGCCTGATACGACCTACCGGCTGGCGGTCGCCTTTGTCGGCGGTCATGATGAGGAGCAGGCGTTGGAGCACGCGGACAGTGCCCAAGCATGGTACGGGCGGAACGTGGCAGTGACTGAACGACCGGCGAGTCGACCAGTTGCGGCCCGCCTGCTTGAACTCGTGCCCAACCCTTTCGCCGGCCGCGCGTGCGTGCGGTACCAGACGCCCAGGGCCGGGCGCGTGCGCGTGACCGCGGTCGATATTGCCGGCCGTGCCGTAGCCGTTATCCTGGACCAAGATGTTTCGGTCGGCAGGGGCGAACTGGTCTGGCACCCCGCGGGTCTTGCCAGCGGCGTGTACTTTGTCCGGCTTGAGACCCCGGACGGCAGCACGACGCAGCGGGCACTGCTGGCGCGCTAGCCAGTAGGCATTGCTCATTCGGGGGCGGGAGACCGCCCCCGAGTTGCTTCGTGCGCCTGCCACGGGCACTGTTGGGAGTTCGAAAGTCTCTATCGCGGAAGTTGATTGGACCAAGCTTGACTTCTTCGCGCGTCGCAGTATTATGCCGATATCAAGTCGCTCCCTGCAACGGGGAGACGACCCTGGAGTCTGGACCGAGTCGCCTTTCCGTCGCAGGCATAGGCCGGCTGTAGTACGGGCGTTTGCAGAGCACGGCACTGCCGTGGAGAGGAGACTGCGTGAAAACCGAACTAGGTGCCGGTAGAACCGGGTCGTTGAGTTCGAGATATTCCCTCTCAGGGGACAAGTGGTTTGGCTTGTTCCGGGCTGCCGGACTGGTTTTGCTCCTCGCATTCACCAGTGGCGCTCGGGCCGACTCGACCTACGTATCCGGGCCGATTACGGCCAACACGGTTTGGGACACGACCCACAGCCCGTATGTGGTTGTGGGTAGCGTCGTGGTGATGGACAGCATCACGCTGACGATTGGGCCCGGCGTTGTCGTCGCATTCGATAGCCTGAAGGCGCTGGAAGTAAGAGGTACGCTCATCGCTCGCGGCACGAACGCCAGAAGAATAACGTTCACGGCTCGTCCGCCAGCGCGAAGACCTGGTTGGTTGGGCTATGTCCTGTTCAACGACGCCAGTGAGGATGCCGAGTTCGACTCGGCCGGCCGCTACCTACGTGGCTGCATTCTCGAGTGCTGCGACATCAAGTTCGGCGGCGGCGCGCGCGTGAGCAACAACGGCACGGTCAGAACCGAAAATGCTCATCCGTTTCTTAACTACTGCCGCATCGACAGCAGTGCGGCCGCCGGCATGAACTTGCACAACTCCGATGGAACGGTCCGCATCTCGCACAGCACGGTCCGCTGGTGTCGCGGGGACGGTGTCAGGTCAGGATGGGATTACTCCACCGGCGGCGGTTTGGTCGTGCGGGCCTGCGAGTTTTCGGACAACGATAGCAGCGGGATGACCGCCGTTACCGACTTCCCGGTCGTGGTTGACAGCACAGTTGTCGAGCGGAATGCACGCAGCGCGCGTGCATCCGGAAGCCTCAGCATATACACGCGCACGGCTGGCAGCCTCCTGCTGACCAACTCCGTGATTCGCGATAACACCGAGGCGGGCTTGGCCGTATCGGGCGGGACGGCTGTGGTCCGCAACTGCAACATATCCGGCAATTCGGCTTGGCGAGCAGCCGGTGTCTATCTGGGTAGGGCTTCCGGTGTTCTCGATAACTGCCGCATCTGCCACAATACCGCCTCTTCGTACTTCGGCGGTCTCTGGATACTCGGCGATACCGTGTCGGTCACCAACTCCATTATCAGTCACAACCTGGCACTCGGGCAGGGCGGGTGGGAGGGAAATGGCGGTGGCATGCATGTAGACGAAGCGGCGCCAGGACCGGCCTCTTTGTCGATTTCAAACTCCATCGTCAGCGACAACTACGCGACCGGCCGAGGCGGCGGGATCGCCACGAGCCTCTATTACGGCGCGGCGGTCGGACTGAACCTGGCGCGAACAGTGATCGCAGACAACCGGGCAGGAGGGGTTGGCGGCGGCGTGTACGCCAAGGGTCTAGTCGCCTGCTCTACCAGCACAGTGTGCCGCAATTCCGCCCATGACTGCTACGGCATATACCTCACAGGAGTGACCGGCAGGCTGGTCAACAACACCGTGACCGCAAACCACAGAATTGTCGGGAGTCCAGACACGACCTCGGCGATTGCCGTCAGCGGGGCGCCTGTGCTCACTCGCAACAACATCTGCCTCAATGATACAGTGATTGAGCTGTACAACGGCAACGCGCAGGGCTCGCCAGACCTGAGTGCCGAGAACAACTGGTGGGGGACGGCGGTGGAGAGTCTGATTCAACGGAAGATATACGATTGGTTTGACAACGGCTCGCTTGGTATCGTGGACTACAGGCCGTTCCAGACTGCCATACGCACTGACGCGCCAATCTCGCCTCCGACCGGGCTCGTGGCTGAGCACTTGGTGGACTCGATTGTGGTCGCGTGGTCGGCCAATGCTGAGTCAGACCTGGCCGGGTACATTGTCTACTGGGACACAACATCTGAGTGGCCCTATGCCCATGCCGTAGACGTGGGCAACGTCCGGTCGTGCGTCCTCAGAGGCATCGCCCCTCGCGAATACTACGTTACGGTTACGGCCTACGACCGCGACTACGACCCGGCGCACAACGATACGTTGACCATCGTGAACGACAACCAGACCGCAGGCAACGAGAGTTGGTATGCACAAGGCGTTACGGCCAGTCCGCCAGTGTCCGTGGATGGGCGCTCGCCTCTTGTCCTGCCCCGCGAGGTCGAGCTGGCCGGGGCATTGCCGAATCCGTTGCGGCAGACGACCGAGATAGTCTATGCGCTGCCGGTCAGGACGCACGCTAAGCTCTCTATATGCGACATAGCCGGCCGCGAGGTGGTAAAGCTCGCAGACGCCGAGGTCCCGGCTGGCCGCCACGAGGCCCATCTCGATGCCTCGGCTTTACCCAACGGCGTCTACTTCTGCCGGCTGCAGGCTGCTCGCGAGACGCGAACTGCGAAGCTGGTAGTGCAGAGGTAGCAACTTGGAAACCCTTCAGGCTGCTCTTGAGCAGGAGGTGAAGATGAGACGTTTCAGCTTGTTCGGTGGTTCGGCGTTCCTGACCCTGGTTGTCATCGCGGGTCTGCTGCCCGGCGTGGCCCTGGCACAGCCACGACTCGACTCGACCCACATCCGATATGACATCGGTCTGGCAGGGTCCATAAGCACGATGGGCGAGGTCGACACATTTACCTTCGACGGCACAGCAATGGACAAGGTTTTTCTGCGGGTGTTTGCGAGCTGGTGGGACCCGTGGCTGGAGTTGTACGACCCGGACGACAGCCTGATTTGGGAGGGTCGCACCAGTAGCGGTCGGGTGAACCTTGAGGATTACGTGCTGCCGGCGACCGGGCGGTACACCATCTTTATGCGGGACGAGGGGGGTGATGAAGTCGGCACCTACGAACTGTATCTACAGTGCCGGCAGTTGGTCCGCTCGCGGCCGGAGACGCTTCATTACGACATGGCGGAACGGGACACGATCGCGTCGTGTGAAGACATGCAGGCCTATGTTCTGGACGGCAGCGCTGGGGACAAGGTCTTCCTGCGGGTGTTTGCGAGCTGGTGGGACCCGTGGCTGGAGTTGTACGACCCGGACGACAGCCTGATTTGGGAGGGTCGCACCAGTAGCGGTCGGGTGAACCTTGAGGATTACGTGCTGCCGGCGACCGGGCGGTACACCATCTTTATGCGGGACGAGGGTGGCGACGAGGTCGGGACCTACGAACTTTCCCTCTGGTGTCGGCAGTCCGTCAAGGCTCGTGCCGACACAATACTGCTCGGAGCTACCCGCAGGGACACGCTGCTGTTGCTGGGCCAGATGGACGCCTATATCCTGTCTATCGAACAGCCGGTGGTCTTGAACCTGCGAATGGTGGAGAAGTCAGGAGGCTTCGACCCGCGCCTCGAGCTCTTCAATCCCAGGGACAGTCTGCTTGCGGCCAACTCGGGGTGGCGTGAAGCAAACCTGACAGGAATCGCGCTCGCGCCTGGTGCCTACACCATCTTCTGCAGCGACGAAGGTGGTGATGGTACCGGCAGCTACGACCTCTCGGCCAACCCACCGCCCGATTCCATCAACAACGATTT
This sequence comes from Caldifarciminota bacterium, assembly GCA_965648905.1. GTDB lineage: Bacteria > Hydrothermota > Tepidihabitantia > Tepidihabitantales > Tepidihabitantaceae > CAZQFS01. The sequence goes on along the minus strand of CBFGIT010000008.1, from coordinate 12,497 downwards.
CGTCCGGATTCACTTCGACCACTCAAAGGGCTGCATTGACCAACTGACCTGGAAGCAGGGGTCACATCGAGAACTCCTAACCGACTGGAACATCTGGGATGGTCGGGGACTGGCAAGAGTGAAGTGGGAGGATAACACGCTTTGCCGCCTTGGGCAGTTCGGTGCGGATACTGCGTACCTGGAATACGCCAACCCAGACTACGGCTCAAAGAAGATGCTGCTCAAGTGGGGGCCGGACATTGGCCTGGAGATGAGAATCACGCTCGAGCTGGCTCGGTTCGACCAATTCCAGGTCGAGGCCGTCTGGCAGCCGGGCGGAGACAACGAGCCGCCATTTGACAGCGTGCGCATCATCACGCCTGACAGCAGTTTCACGGTTCAGGTCCCGTACCCTGGGGGCTCAACCCAGTTCTTCTACGAAGGGCCGGTCCTTACCGTGGGCAACTGGGACGGCAGATTCGACGAAGTCGCAGGGTTCTCATGCATGCCTGAACTTCATGCCCGTTGTGGGTCTGGCAGCGGCTTGGACTGCCCATGGTTCGACATTCCTGGTCCGGACACGGTGACGCTCTGGTTTGCGGTCAAGGACTCATCGTCCTTCTGGTCATGGGGCGGCAACTACGACCACAACGTCGGCCCGACCAGGATACTCGCACCGGCCGGCCGCGTTCCTCCAGACACGGTCGTGATTCCAACGGCCGTAGTCCGCAACCTCGGCAGATTCCCGGAGACATTCCCGGTGCTGATGCGCATTGGTTCCGACTATGAAGACACCGTTACTGTGACCCTCGAACCGGGTCAGTGGGATACAGCGGTCTTCTCAGATTGGCGGGCGACTCAGCGCGGCACATTCGTGGTCGCCTGTTCGACCATGCTGGACGGTGACGAATATCCGAGGAACGACAAGAAGACCGGAACGGTCACGGTCAGCTCCGGCGGCTTGGAAATCTACTCCGTTACGCCGAATTACGCAGGTGACCTCGGGCGTGTGATGGTTGACATCGTTGGAGCTGGCTTCGATTCGGGTGCCGTTGCGAAGCTGACGAGGTCAGGACAGACCGCTGTCGTCGACTCCGTTGTAGAGTATATCGATCCAGCTCACCTTGTTGCGCTGTTAGACCTGACCAGCAGAGAACGCGGACCTTGGGACATCGTTGTTGTCAATCCACGCGGAGACTCGGGGGTTTTCTATGGCGGCTTCTCAGTCGAATCCGCAAGCGAGGTCTTTTGGGTCGACATCGTGGGGCGTGACGTCATTCAGGCGGGTCGTGAAGAGACCTACGTCATTCGATACGGAAACGCGGGGAACGTGGACGTTGAGTGTGCCTCGGTTTTCCTGGGCATTCCACACTGTGCTGGCGCCAGAGTACTTATGCAGGGCGCCCCCGACTCTCTTGTCTTTGTGCCGGAGAGCCTGCCCGACTATGAAGGCGACTTCGTGGAGATCCGAGCGGACCTTGGGCGTCTGCGAGTGGGCATCCAAGACGCGCTAAGGTGCAGACTGTGGGCCGGTCGCGACACCACAGCGCTTTTCCTGGCGGCGTTGCCGGTCGTCAATGAGTTCGCTGGGGAACTCGACGACGGACCCGACGCGACCTCCGCGGCCCTGCTCCGATTCGGCGACGCGCCGCCGTCGCTGCTGGACAGGGCGATTACGATCGAACTCCTCGACGCGGAAGGTATCAACGACCACGGGGTACCTCGCAAGAGGCGAGTTAGGCACCCGTTCTTCATTATGGATGATGGAATGGTGTACACCCAGGTTGAACGCAGCGGGGTACGGAGGATGGAGCAGCACGATCGACCTTGGTTCAACCTTCTGAAGAATACCTGGAAGGCTGATCCCTATGTCGAAGATGGGTACGTGTTCCACAGCAGGAATGTTGCCTTCACATCGGGGTCAAAGACAGTCACCGATGCCCAGTACAGCGACTTCAAGCGCGAACTGGTAACCGAGCTCTACATCCCGACTTCGTTGGACTGCATGCTCCAGCCCGACAAGATGGCCGAGCGCGCTCACATTCCACCCCATGGGTTCATTGGGTTTTGGGCCGAGTTCTGGTTTCCTTGGTACGCGGATGACTTCGCTCGGACGTTCAGCATACCACTTGGTTCTCTCCCGAATGGGGAACTCAGCCGACTTACGCTGAAAGAGTTGTTCTTCGAGGACAAGACGAACTGCTCCCGTGATGAGTTTCAGCGCCGAGCCGTCACGCGTACCCTTCCCATCGTCAGGTCGCGGGATCCAAACGACAAGGCCGGCCCTGCTGGTTTCGGCGATGCTGGATTTGTGCCGCCGTATGAGCAATTCCAGTATGTCATCTACTTCGAGAACGTGGATACGGCGACTGCGCCGGCTGAGGACATCGTCATCACGGATACACTCGACAGTGACCTCGACTGGAGCACGTTCGCGATGGATACGTCGAGCCATCGGATTACGAGCACGAGTTTCGATTCGACGACCGGCGTCGTGACGTGGCGGTTTGAGGACATCAACCTGCCGCCGAATCGGACTCCGCCTGAGGGCGAAGGTTGGCTGTCGTATACCATCAATCCGAAGCCGAATCTGCCGACCGGGACCGAGATTCGGAACCGGGCTTGGATTGTGTTCGACGTGAACGAGCCGATGAGCACCGGAGACTGGCTGAACACGATTGACGCCGGACCGCCGAGCAGCCGTGTGCTCCAGATGCCAGAGGACCAGCCGCTGACGAGCTTCGCGGTGCAACTGGCCGGTTCCGATGACCAGGGCGGGTCAGGAATCAGAAGCTACGATATCTACGTCTCGGATAATGACAGCGGGTTCACGTTCTGGAGGAGCACGGAGTCTACGAGCGTGGTCTACACGGGCGTGAACGGGCATACCTACAAGTTCTATTCAGTCGCCCGGGACAATGTCGGGCACGTTGAGGATGCGCCGGCTGAGCCTGATGCGGTGACGACCGTGAAGCTGCCGACCGGGGTCGAGGTTTCGCCCAACCCGTTCGTTCCCAAGTACGGCCATACGGCCATCTCCTTCTTCGGCGACGGTCTTTCTGAAGCCGAAATCAAGGTCTTCAACAAAGCTGGCGAACTCGTGAAGACTATCAAGCCCGAGGAGACGAAAGACAAGGACAGGCTGGACTGGGATGCGAAGAACGAGGACGGCAAGCCGCTGGCCAGTGGCGTGTACGTCTACGTGGCCAAGGAGAAGTCGGGTGAGGTCCGCAAGGGCAAGTTCGCCATCATCAGATAGGAGGGCACAGTGAACAACTCAGAGTGCAGAGTGCAGAATGCAGACTGCGGGGCGAGAATGGGCGCCGCACTGTTGGCTGCTTGGCTACTGGCTATTGGTTTCCCCACCGTTGTCTTCGCAGTTGGCGAAACCGGGGCGCAGTTTCTGAAGGTCGGCGTCGGGGCAAAGGCATGCGCGATGGGCGAGGCGTTTGTTGCGGTCGCGGACGACGCAACCGCTATCTACTGGAACCCGGCGGGGTTGAAGCAGCTCTCCGGCATCGAGGTGTTGGCAATGCAGAACTTCTGGCTGCTGGACATGGGCTACCAGTACGCGGCGCTGGCCCTGCCCACGCCGCTCGGCGCGTTCGGCCTTGCCGGTGCGTACTCGTCGTCGGGCACGATTCCGCGCTATGAGGAGTTCCGCAAGACCGGCGAGTACTCGGCGTACGACGCGGCCGGGACGGCTGCGTTTGCCGGCAGGGTTCCGGGGCTGGTTTTGGGGACGCTTGATTTCGGGCTTGCCCTGAAGTACCTGCAGCAGCAGATTGACACGTTCCAGACCCGTGGTTTGGCCGGCGACCTGGGCGTGCTGTACCAGTTGCCGGTTCCGGTTGTCGGCATCAAGGTCGGGCTTGCGGTGCAGAATGTCGGGACGAGCATGAAGTTCATCGAGCAGGCTGACCCGCTGCCGCTGAACATCAAGGCCGGAGTCGGCGCAAGACTCGGCCCGGTTACGCTGGCCGTGGACGCGAACAAGCCCCGTGACAACGCGGTCTGGTTCGGCGTCGGCGGTGAGTTCAACCTGATGGAGTACCTGTTCCTGAGAGGCGGGTTCAACACCGCGCGTAGCTGGTCCGTGGGACTGGGTGCGAAGTACGGCCTGGCCGGTGTTGACTATGCGTTCGTGCCGTACAAGGAGATTGATGCCACGCACAGAATCTCGGTGCGGGTGAGGTTCTAGTGGCGCGCAGTGCCATTGACTGGGAGAGTCAGAAGCCAGGACGGGGGACACGCAGAATAGAGTTCCAGCGTTCAGGCATGGTTTTTCCGGTCACAGTAGGCGGCCCTCGCAAGGCGAGGGTCGCTTTTTCGTTCTCAAGTTCGACAGGCGGGCGAAAGCCCACAAAGAGGAGGTAGCGTATGCACGTCAGTATCCGAGTTGCGGCTCTTGGAGCTGCTCTGGCCGCGGTCATCCTGATGACCGGCTGCGCCACGCTTGGCACGTTCGAAACGGCACGCACCGCCGAACCAGGCCAGTTCCAGTTCGGTGGGGCAGTCACGCCGGTACATGTCCTCTCAAGTGAGGCGACTTCGGGCGTGTTGTTCTTTCCTTTCCCAGCCATCTACGCGAAGGTCGGCGTCTCCCAAGGTCTGGACCTGGGTGCGGTCTGGTCGTTTGGCCCGGGTGTCGGGCTGAATGCCAAGTACCAGTTTCTGCGCGGCCCGCTGGACGGAGCCATCCTCGTCGGGGGTAGCTACTACGGAATGAGCATGGGCGGCACAGGGTTCGGTATGTACTTCCTGAATTCGCGCTTCTTCTTGAGCAGCGAACAGCAGGGCAGCTTTCCGTTCATGGCGAACGCCGGTGTGAACTACGGCGGCGCTAGTGCGAGCGGAGGCGGCGCGACGGCCAGCGGCGGCACTCTGTCTGCGGTTGCCGGAGCTGGCTTGCCATTCCGAATCGGTGGCAGCCGCAGCGGTCGAATCATGCCCGAACTGCAGGTTAGCGTTCCGGTCATGACCACGTTCTCGTCCGGAGAGGAGACGAATACGACCGCGATGCTGGAGGGCTTCATCGCCAGCATTGGCGTCTGCTTCGGGTACGTTGGTCCAGACCGATAGTAGCGGTCGACAGTAGCTCAACGGGTGAGCCGGCCGCAGGAGGGTCGTTCTGCTGCCCCAGCGAGAACTGCAGTCCCTGCGCAGCAGACAGGATACATACAGCACAAATGACACAGGGCAAGGCGGCGAGACAGAGCTCGCCGCCTTGCGATTTGAGAGCTTGGCGGGTCCGACGGAGTGGCCCCAACATCAGCCGTCGGCGTTGCCTGGCATGAGACCGCAGGCTTGGCAGCTCGCCGGGCCTTGAGCCAGGCTGCCGGCTTGGCTTTGAGCAAGACCTGTGGTCTGGCTTCTTGAGATGCCGGCGGTCGTGCCGGGAAGATGGCCGCGTGAAAGCCCGTGGGTCGTGCCGGCTGGAATCAGATGGACTGTGCCGACAGCAATCTACAGCCAATCGCCGTTTGGCTGCCCTTGTGCAAGACCACACGGCATGTCTAGATGATTGCCGAGACCGTGGCATTGAACATGGATGCTGGTCAGACCGACGGCAGTAACAACAGGAAGGCCTCGGGGAAGGGCCTACCGGGCGCGGCTGAGACAAGAATCCCCGAAGGCCCGTCCGTGCGTGTAACCTGTTGATTATCAGATTCTTGTTCGCACGCTGACCATCTGCCGTTGTCGTAGCCGGCCACAGGCAGCGACCAGGAGCGAAAGCACGAGATGGCGATGACTTACAGAACACCTGAGTCAGGGAGAGGCCGTACCCCAGGTAGTATCTGAATGTGCGACTGAAAGCACGACTGAGCAGGCGGTCTGTCTGGACTTGCCGCACGCATTGCCGGGCGTGACGTTGCGCGCGTTTGCCTGAGCGCAATCTCAGGCATTGTCTGAGGCCATACCGTGCCCGGTGCCGCGGGCAGAGGTCGAAGTGGCGGCCTGAGCAGGCAGCCGAGTAGCTGGTTCGGCAGGTGACCAGGCGCTTGAGCCGGTGCTTGCCTCAGCGCTCGCCGGAGTCGCGATTTCGGCGTTGACTGCAGCCGTTCTTAATCTGATTGCGATGAGGCTGTGAACCGAGCAGAAATTTCGTTCCGGCAGTCTCAGGCCCGACTGTGCCTGGAAGGTCAGTCTTCTCTTAGTGCGCGGCGCCACTCCGGGCCATAGGCCGGAACCCGGATATCAGGGCCGAGCCGGACATGAATCTCATCGCCGGGCATGAGCTGGCTGGCGCGGAAGGCGAGTTTGACTTTCATCGCCAGGTCTTCAAGCAACTGGTTTCGGCGGGTCTGAAGAATGGCGCGGTCAGGGGGCGTGCCGGCGGCCTGCTCGGCCTCGCCCGAGAAGTACTCGTACTGAGTCTGACTGCAGAGGAGCCAGACGTCAATTGCGCCGCTGGCGTGTTCAATTGCGGCGTGGAGCCCCGAGGCACCGAACGGCCCTCGGATTGGGCCTGCCGGGTCGGCTTCGCGGTTGTCGTAATGGGTAATCTTCAGCCGGTGGTCAGCGCCGTTGTGGTCTTTGGCGTTGTCGATTCGCTCAGTCCAGAGTTGTTCCATCTTTTTCGCCTCCTGCCATGTCCGGCGCCCAGTCTGATGCCGAGGGGGGGATTTGAACCCCCAAGGGCGTGAGCCCACTAACTCCTGAGGCTAGCGCGTCTGCCATTTCCGCCACCTCGGCATTGTCGGCACGCTCATGCTGTGTTCGACGGCGCGGTGACTGCCGTGGACTGCATTGCGGTCGGGCTGGGTACGAATAGGAACTCCGTCGCCTGTAGGATAGCATGACTGCTTCGGGTGTCAAGTAATGAAGACAGGTCATGAGCCGGGAGGCGCGCCGGAATTGACACGGCGCAGGCAGAGGCTATCTTGGGCCATGTCTTCCAAGGCGTCATTTCATGCCACTGTCAGCGGCCGAGTGCAGGGCGTGTTCTTCAGGATGTTCGTATACCGGGAGGCGACGGCGCTGAAGCTCGGCGGCACGGTCAGGAATCTGCTTGACGGACGGGTCGAGGTGCGGGCCGAAGGCGAACGAGCCAACCTTGAGACACTGCTTGAGCGATTGCACAAGGGACCGCCCCGGGCTCAGGTTACAGGCGTCGAGGTTGACTGGGATGAGTTCAGGCACGAGTTCGACCGGTTCGACATCGAGTACTAGCCCGGAGGGAATTGAAGCCATCGTGTTGACAGTTGCCGGGTCGGGTCTATGATTGGCGCGATGTCAGGCGAGCGTTTCATGCGCGAGGCGCTGGAACTGGCTGCGCGCGGCCGCGGTTTCGTTTCTCCAAATCCGATGGTCGGGGCCGTGCTCGTGAAGCATGGCCGGATTGTGGGACGCGGCTGGCACCGGCGGTTCGGCGGTGCCCACGCCGAGGTCGAGGCGATTCGCGCTGCTGGTGCCAATGCCCGAGGCAGCACCCTTTACGTCACGATGGAGCCGTGCTGTTTTCAAGGTAAGACCCCGGCCTGCACTGATGCGATCGTGCCGGCCGGTATTCGGCACGTTGAAGCCGCAGTGCTGGACCCGAATCCCCTGGTCAATGGTCGCGGACTCAGGTGTCTGCGGGCTCAGGGGATCAAGACCGGTCTTGGCCTGCTTCGAGATGAGGCGCGGCAGTTGAATGAGGCGTACTTCACCTTTGTCAAAAAGCGTCGGCCGTTTGTTGTGCTCAAGACCGCAGTTACGCTGGACGGAATGATTGCGGACCGCTGGGGACGTTCTCAGTGGTTGACCGGCGTAACGGCAAGGCGGTTTGTGCAGGAGTTGCGTCGGTCAGTTGATGCGATTGTGGTCGGTGCCGGGACTGTGCGTGCCGACAATCCGCGACTGACCTGCCGCATTGCCCGGAACAAGAGGCTGGTGAGAGTTGTTCTGGACACCGAGCTGACAGTTTCGCCCCGGAGCCGGTTGTTTCAGGAACCAGGGCCTGTGTTCGTACTTTGCGGGCGCCGGTACGAAGCTCGGGCCGCAAGGCTCGAACGCCAGGGCGCAGAAGTCGTGGCCCTGGGTACGAATGCAGGCGGTCTTCTGAGCTGGCCGCGAATCCTCAGATTCCTGTACCAGCGCGGGCTGGCCGCAGTGCTGATTGAGGGCGGGGCAACCGTGGCGTCAAGCGCGCTCCAAGCCGGGGTAGTGGACAAGGCATGTGTCTTTCACGCGCCGCTTCTGCTCGGGCCCGGACGTGGTTTCACGGAGAAGATGCGCAGCCGGCGGCTCAATCAGGCGATTCAACTGAGCCGGGTCGAGCACCGCTGTCTGGGACCTGATGTACTGACCGAAGGCTATGTTCACCGGACTGATTGAGTCGGTCGGACGTATCGAACGTGTGCTCGGCCGGCAGGGTAACCGGCTGCTTACGGTGCATGCTGATTTCGCTTCTGAGCTTGGAGTCGGCGACAGCGTTGCGGTCAGTGGTGTGTGCCTGACCGTGATCCAAGCCAACAAGACTGACTTTGCGGTTGAGGCCGTGGCATCGACTTTGAAGACGACTACGCTCGGCCGACTCAGGGTCGGGGATGCGGTCAATCTGGAGCGTGCCCTGGCGCTGGGCGACCGGCTCGGCGGGCACATGGTTCAGGGTCATGTTGACGAAGTGGGCCGGGTCAGGCGCATGGAGCGTCATGCCGGGTACAGGACGATTGCGGTCGAGGTTGACCGCAGGAACTCGGGTTTTCTCGTTTCCCGTGGCTCGGTCGCGGTGGACGGTGTCAGTCTGACAGTTGCCTGCGCTCGGTCCGGTGAGTTCAGCGTCAATGTCATTCCGCACACTTGGGACAACACCACCCTTCGGACATTGCGGCCTGGTGCGCTGGTGAACGTCGAGTACGACCTTCTAGTCAAGGCAGTAATGCAGCAGTCGGTATCCCGGAAAGAGAGGTAGGAGTTGGACATCAGGCTGATACGTGAGAATCCGGAAGAGGCTCGTCGAATACTTGCGCTGCGGCGCTGCCCGGCCGAGGTCGACCGGATTGTCGCGCTTGACGCCGAGCGTCGGAAGCTGGCCCGCGAGCGCGATGAGGCCCGGTTCCAGCAGCGTCAGGTTTCCGAAGAGGTCGGTCGGGCCAAGAAAGAGAAGCGGCCCTGCGACCCGGAGATTGCCCGGGCGCGCGAGCTGTCCGATATCGTGAAGCGGCTTGATACCGAGGTCGCACGAATCGAGTCCGAGCAGGCGGAGCTGGCTCAGGCCCTGCCCAACATCGTGCATGCTTCGGTCACGGACGCCGAAGAGACCGTTGCTGAGTGGGGCGAACCGCCTCGATTCGACTTCAGTCCACTGGCACACTGGGACCTGGGCACCGCCCTTGACATCATTGACCTTGAGGCCGCGGCCCGGCTGGCCGGGTCGCGGTTTGTCGTATTCAAGGGCGCGGGCGCACTGCTCGAGCGCGCGCTGGTCAACTACTTTCTTGACACCAATGTGCGCCGGCACGGCTACACCGAGATTGCACCGCCGGTTCTGGCCAACGCAGCAACACTTGTGGCCACCGGTCAGTTGCCGCACCTTGAGAGCGAGATGTACGCGCTGCGGGACGATGCGCTGTTTCTCGTGCCGACCGCCGAGCCGCAACTGGTCAGCTTTCACCGGGGTCAGACGATTCCGGAAGAACGGTTGCCGGTCAAGTACGTTGCCGGCACGGCCTGTTTCCGGCGCGAGGCCGGTTCCTACGGCAAAGACGTGCGCGGCATGATTAGAATCCACCAGTTCGACAAAGTCGAGAACGTCCGGCTGGTCCGACCCGAGCAGTCCTACCAGGCCTTGGAGGAGATGCGGGCCGAGGCCGAGAGTCTGCTGCGGGACCTCGGGCTTCCCTACCGGGTCAAGCGGCTCGCGGCCTGGGATATTGCGTACCAGTCAGCCAAGACCTATGACCTTGAGGTGTGGGCCGCAGGTGTCGGGCGCTGGCTCGAGGTCTCCTCGATCTCCAACTGCGAGGATTATCAGACCAGGCGCGGCAACATCAGGGCAAAAGGCAGCGACGGCAAGACGTTCTATCCCCATGCGCTGAACGGCTCAGCCCTGGCCTTGCCCCGGGTCTTTGTCGCGATACTGGAGAACTTCCAGCAGGCTGACGGCTCAGTAGTTGTCCCTGAGTGTCTGAGACCGTATATGCACGGTCTCGAACGAATCAGCTAGCCCAGCCTGAATCCTGCCGGCAGCAGGTCAACGAGCCGGTGGTGCTTGAGGCCCTTGCGGCAGGCGAGGATTACTTCGGGGTTTGCACCAAACTCGGCCAGCACCTGCAGGCACGCGCCGCACGGCGGGGTGAATGCGTCGGTGTCGGTATAGACAAGCACGGCCGCAATCCGGCGTGCGCCGGCAGCAACTGCCGTGAACAGCGCCACGCGTTCAGCGCAGACGGTCAGGCCCAGGGAACTGTTTTCGACGTTGGTCCCGGCGTACACGTGTCCTTCGTCGGTGAGCGCTGCGGCGCCGACCGGGAAGTGCGAATAGGGCGAGTAGGAGTGCTTTTCAGCTTTGCGGGCTGCACGCAGCAGCCTGGTCTTGAGCGGTTGTCTCATGGGTAATCTCCTCGAGAAAGCTCGTGCCGTCCCGGGTGGGATGGACAGAAAGGAACTCGGCCGCGGTCTGGCCAAGGTCGGCAAAGCTTGGGCGTGTGCCCAGGTTCACACCCTGTTTGATGCCCGGGCCGGTGACAAGCAGGGGCACGTACTCACGCGAGTGGTCGGTTGAGGTTGTAGTTGGGTCATTGCCGTGGTCGGCAGTGATGAACAGGATGTCTTCCGGACGCAACTGGTCGACAACATCGGGCAGTCGGGCATCGAACTCGGCCAGGCCGCGCGCAAAGGCTGCGACATCGTTGCGGTGGCCCCAGTCCGTGTCAAACTGGACAAAGTTGGCGAACATGAGGCCGGCCCGGGTCCGGGCGATTGCCTGCAAGGTCAGGTCAAGGCACTCGTCATTTACAACCGAGTGGTGAGTCTCGGTGAACCCTTGGTGCGCGAACAGGTCATCGAGCTTGCCAATGCCAATCACGGGCAGGCCGGCCTGTTTGACGTAGTCGAGCAGGGTCGGAGCGGGCGGCGGGCAGGAAAAGTCCTTGCGTCCTTGTGTGCGCCGGAACCGGCCCGGCGCGCCGACAAACGGCCGGGCAATGACTCGCGCCACGCGATAGGGGCCGGTGCAGAGGCTGCGGGCTGTTTCGCAGATTTGGTACAGCTCGGCCGGTGAAACGACCGCCTCATGGCAGGCAACCTGGAACACGCTGTCGGCCGAGGTGTAGACAATCGGACATCCGGTTCGCAGGTGCTCCTGGCCCAGCTCCTCGATAATCGCGGTGCCGGAGGCAGGCTTGTTGCCGATAGTCCGGCGACCGATCGCCTGCTCAAAAGTTCTGATTAGTTCAGCCGGGAATCCATTCGGGAACAACGGGAACGGCTCGTGCGTGACCAGGCCGGCAATCTCCCAGTGGCCGATGGTCGAGTCCTTGCCTTGGGAAAGCTCGGCCATCCTGCCATAGCAGCCAGCGGGTCTAGCTTGTGGCGTCACGCCCTTGATGGGGACGATGTTTCCGAGTCCGAGCCGGGCGAGATTGGGGAGACGCAGGCCGCCGACCGCGTCAGCAGTGTTGGCAATGGTGTCTGACCCGGAATCGCCGAACCGTTCGGCATCAGGCAATGCACCGCAGCCGACGCCATCAAGCAGAAGAACGATGACTCGGCGTGCGGCGAGTTCGGCTCTGGCTGGTGGGACGGTCTGGCGTGAGCGGTCGGACGTAGGACTTCCTTAGGAGAAAGAATGCCGGGGACAGGATTTGAACCTGCATGCTGTAAGGCACTTGGCCCTCAACCAAGCGTGTCTGCCAATTCCACCACCCCGGCAGGGCAGGCGCAACACGAACCGGCCTTCGGGCACCGGAATCGGGTCATGTACGCGCAGTGATTATAGGGCGAGCCTGCGCACAGTCAATATGCCCGGCGGCTGACTTACCCCACTGGATCCGTGTAGCCAAGCCCGGGAGAGTACGCTAGACTGTAGCCGTGCGGAGTGTGTCCCGCACTGTCCGCAGGTTGCTCAAACGTCGGTTCGGTTCTGCTCTCCGGTTCACACAACTGACCAATCTGACACTGCTCACCCTCGCCGCGCTGCACGGTGAGGCCCTGCCACCGGCCGCTCGGGCGCGTCGACTGCAGACCCAGACCACCTTCCGCCACAACGAGAAGCGGGTCCACCGTTTCGTCGGTAATCCACGGCTACCTTCCACCATCATCTTCGACCGACTGCTCGGGATGATTCTGGCGCTCAGTCCCAAAGGCAAGCTGGTCCCGGTCACAATCGTTGACGAAACCGACCTGCCGGGTGGCTGCCAGGGCTTGGTCGCGGCCATTCCGTACTTGGGACGTGCTCTACCCTTCGCCTTCCGCATCTACCGCTACGACCGCATGCCCGCCGGCCAGAACGTAATCGAGCGTGAGTTCTTCGACCTGGTCGCCTGCCTCCTGCGCTTCCAGAAGCTCGAACCCGTGTTCATATTGGACCGTGG
>CBFGIT010000007.1:72804-124906 GCA_965648905.1 Caldifarciminota bacterium | reverse complement strand
GCCCAATGGGGTTCGGCCGGGGTCGGGGCAGGGGGTTCCGAAAGGGGAACCGTCCCCCTTACCAGCCAGGGGATGGTCATGCTGAGGCAAGTCAGATTTCAGAATGCAGAGTGCAGAATGGCGAAGGATGAACGAGCGATGTTACGTCTTGGGGTCGTGGTTTCTCTAATGCCGGTGAAAGGGGCGCTATGAAGAGAAGCGCGAGTATCAGAACCGCGGCTGGCGTTGGCGGCACGCTGCTCGGCCGCGGATTCGGCAGGAATGGCTATTGACGACACAACTGCCTAAATGGGTACCGTCCCCAATAATCCTAAAAGAGCCGCGGTCTGGCTGGCGCGGGAAGCGCATTGAAGGCCCGGGTCATAGCCGAGCACCCGGGCCGGCTGTCAGTCAGACGCAAGTGTCAGTTAGCCGAGCTGCCGCGCAGCAGCTTCTACGCTTCCCGAGACCGGGCCGAGAGTCGGCGCGACCGTCGCAACCGCTACCTGCTGATGTTCATTCGGGAGGTCTACGAACAGAACCTCCGTGTCTACGGCAGTCGGCGGATACACGCCGAGCTGCAAAGACGTGGTATCCGCTGCAGTCTCAATCGGGTGGCGCGTCTGATGAGGCGGCACGACATTGTGGCGGTGCAGCATCGGCAGTACCGGCCGACGACCGACTCCGGGCGCTCCTTGCCGGTGGCGCCGAATCGGCTCGGGCGGGAGTTCCGGGCGGCCAGGCCGGGCCAGGTTCTGGTGGCTGACATCACCGACATCCCGACCGCGGAGGGCTGGCTGTATCTGGCGACCGAGTTGGACCTGTGCTCGCACCGGATTGTCGGCTGGGCACTATCCGGCCGGTTGGTAGAGCAACTGGTGCTGGATGCGTTGGCGATGGCGGCTGGGCGGCGGCCGGAGCCGGGTGCGATTCATCACTCGGACCGGGGCGTGCCGCTTAAGAAAGTGCCCATCAAACCGGGGGCAGATCAGGTCTACGCGCTGTTCATGAAGACCAACAAGCAATGGGAGGACCGCCCGCTATGGGGCAAGCCTGCGAAGAGGGCCAAGCAATTTACACACAATTCTTGACACTGCCTTTCGCGGCGTTCTGTTGACAAACGCCGGACAGGTGGTATGATTCTCTGTCGGTCGCGACCGAGCCCGGTGACCGACAATTCGGCAAGAACGGGCTTGATAGTCTGCTTGAGTCCGTTAGGGTCCGTGAGTCCGGTCAGTGAGTTCTGCTCGCCCGTACCCTGGGCACCTGTAACGACCCCAAGCGCAAACCATATTCGGAGGTCTGTAAATGGGAAAGCGCGTGTTTGTGGGTAATCTCCCATTCAGCGCAACTGAGGAACAACTCCGGGGGCTGTTCAGTCAGCACGGAGAGGTCGCCTCAGTCGATATCGTCAAGGATCGGTTTACCGAGCGTTCCCGAGGGTTCGCCTTCGTGGAGATGGCAACTGAGGAAGGTGCGGCCGCAGCCGTGGCTGCCCTGAATCAGTACCAGCTCGACGGCCGGCCGTTGACCGTCAACGAGGCCCGCGCCCGCACTGAGGGACGCGGTGGCCGGCGCGACCGCTCTGAGCCATCCGGTAATCGCTGGTAGCCAGAGGTCAGGAGTACTGGTCGGGGCAGGCCGCGAGGCTGCCCCGACTGTTTCATCACTGCCGCGTCAGGCTGGGTCTGGGCAGGTGACTAGAAGCGGGCCGCGCCGAACGGGGTCGGCGTGAAGGTGAGGATGATGAGTGCCAGCGCGACAAGGGCGAGCCAGTAGTCGGTCCGCGTGAGCGCGGTCACGTCGTCGAGCGGCGGCGGGTGCCTGAGTCCGAACAGGACGACAAGCACGGCCCAGAACGGCCATCCCAGCCAGAAGAATCCCATTACCAGCAGCACGGCGATGACAATCAGGCTGTATCTGGACCAGTTGCGACCGAATACGGCATAGGCGATGTGCCCGCCGTCGAGCTGGCCGACCGGGAGCAGGTTGAGTGCGGTCACGAACAGGCCGAGCCAGCCGGCAAAGGCCATCGGATGGAGCATCAGGTCCATCTCAGACCCGAGATGAGGATGAGTCAGTCGGGACAGGAGCAGGAAGCTGAGCGAGGAGCCCAGTTCGATGCCTTTGGTCCCGCTCTTCGCGACCGGTTGTGACAGCATGAGTCCGATGAGGGAGATGGGCAGGGCAACCAGGAAGCCGACCAATGGGCCGGCGATTCCGACCCGCACCAGAGCGCGGCGCGAAGGAACCGGCGAGGTGATTCTGATGAACGCGCCCATTGTTCCGGTCATCGGGTGGGGCACAGGCAGAAAGTAGGGCAGGGTTGCGGCAACGCCGAGCCGACGAGCGACAAGGTAGTGGGCCAGCTCATGGCTGCCGAGTACAAGGATGATGCTGAATGAGAACGGCACGCCCAGCACCAGGTCGAGCGGGTTGCGGAACGGGTTGCCGCCCCGGTTGAGCGCTCCGACCAGCAGGGTCGTGCCGACCGTGGCAAGGAACAGCAGGACGTTCACCCAGACCGGCGCGTGCCGCGCGGCCGGTACGTATCCCCACCTGACCGAGTGCCCGTCCGGGGTTCGTTCAAGGAAGACGACCAGCCCGACCCGGGCAAAGAGTGCCTTGATGGCGTCAATGTTGTCGGCCAGAGGTTCCCGGATTCGGCCGAGCAGTCTGCTGCCCTGCACTCCGGTCACGTCGATGTGTCGGGACAGTTCAACCCGACTCACCGGCCAGCCGTCAACCGGGTCCGGGGTCGGCGGTTGACTTGACATCAGCAGATGCGCGGCAGTTGTTCGCCTTCAAGGGTAATCAGGGGCCTGAGTCCGCCGACCGCGGTCTTGAGCCAGACGCCTTCCGGCTTCTCGACGACCGAACCAATCCGGACAGCAGCGCGGCCCAAGCGGTGACCGTGCATTGATCTGAGCACGCCGGCGCTCGACCGTGGGTCGGATATGACGACGACCTTGCCTTCGTTGGCCATGTAGAGCGGGTCGAGCCCGAGAAGCCGGGCCACGCCGCGCACCGGTGCGGGAACCGGTATCGTCTCGGCGTCAATAACTATTCCCAGACCAGCGCTGTCGGCAAACTCATTCAGCACCGTGGCCAGCCCGCCCCGGGTCGGGTCGCGCATGACTCTGACGCCCCGGGGCAGTCGGCCAATCAAGTCGTGGAGTGGCGCGCAGTCGCTCCGGACTCTGCCCTTGAATCGGTAGGCACCCCGGGCAACGGCAATCGCAGCTTCGTGTTCGCCGACCGCGCCACTGACAATCACGTCATCCCCGGGCCGGACAAACTCGACTCCGAGCCGGGTTCGGGCCGGTCGCGTGCCGATGCCGGTGGTATTGACATACAAACCTTCGTCTTCGCCTCGTTCAATCACCTTGGTGTCGCCGGTCACGACTTCAACTCCGGCTTGGCGGCAGGTCCGGCCGATTGACCGACAGACATTCTCCAGCAACTCGAGTCTGAGTCCCTGGCGGAGGACGAAGCCGACCGACAGGTACCGGGGTCTGGCGCCCATCACGGCCAAGTCGTTCACCGTGCCGCAGACTGCGAGTCGGCCGATGTCCCCGCCCGGAAAGAAGAGCGGTCGGACCACATACGAGTCGGTGGTCATGACCGGTTCACCGTGCAGGGAGGCGAGCACGGCTGCATCTTCGAGCCTGCTGAGCACGCGACCACCGAACTGGCGCACGAACACGTTGCGGATGAGACGGTGCATCTTCCTGCCGCCGGCGCCATGGCCCGAGACAATCTGCTCGTCAGGTATTTCACCGACAATGCCCGGCGGGTTGACGACGAGACCCTGGGGCTTCAGAACCTTGCTGCTACGCTCTCTCATACTTGTAGTAAGCAGCGCAGGCTCCCTCAGATGAGACCATGCAGGGCCCGACCGGTTTCTCCGGTGTGCACTGTCGGCCAAACAAACGGCAGTCGGGTGGCGTAATCAGTCCCAGCATTATCTCGCCGCACTGACACGCAGTCGGCTGAGTCCGGGCCGGTCTGACCTTGAATCGCTGAGCAGCATCGTACCCTGAGAACGCCGGACTGAGCTTGAGCCCGGACCGGGGAATCAGGCCGAGCCCGCGCCAGTTCGCGTCGCAGGGCCGGAATACCTGTGCAATTGCCCGCCGGGCCGTGGCATTGCCGTTCGGCCTGACGCTGCGGCGATACTGAATCGCTACTTCAGGCCGGGTCTTCATTTGTTCGAGCAGCATGAGGATTCCCTGGAGAATGTCGAGCTCTTCAAATCCGACCACGCAGCAGGGGAGACGGTGCTTGTCGGGCAGGAACTGATAGGGTCTGGTTCCGATGACCGTTGAGACGTGGCCCGGAAGGATGAAGCCGTCGACCTGGACCCGGTCAGACCCGGCGATTGCTGCCAGAGCCGGCGGTATCAACTTGAACATACACAGCACGCTGAAGTTTCTGAGTCGTGCGCGACGGGCTTTGAGCAGAACCCCGGCCGCGGTCGGAGCCGTGGTCTCGAAGCCGACGCCGAGGAATACGAACTCACGGTTCGGCTCTTCCTGAGCCCACGGCACGCTGTCGAGCGCAGAGTAGACAACCCGCACGTCAGCGCCGCGCGCCCGCTCCTGTTCGAGCGATGACTTCGAGCCCGGCACGCGCATCATGTCACCGAAAGTCACGAGCGAGACACTTGGTCGTCGCACCAGGCCTATTGCTGCGTCAATTTCCTCCTGGGCGGTTACACAGACCGGACAGCCAGGCCCGGAGAGCAGAGTCAGCCTCGGGTCGACTGCCTTTCTGATTCCGTGCTCGGATATTGCCATTGTGTGCGTGCCGCAGACCTCCATCAGGGTGACACGACTCCGTGTCCGGCATAGTTCGGCAACCAGACAGTTGATTCGGTTGAGCAGACGGCGCTCGAGAACATGGCCGCGGTTCTTGACTTTGATGTGGTGATTATAGTGGCCCGGGTTCGAGGCGTCAATCCAGGCCCGTCGCAGTTCCCTTGATATCCGGGCCGACTGGTCCCATGCCTGCCAGTCTGTTTCATTCTCACAACCCGGTGTATCATTTCATGAGACACTCTAACATATAGTTGGATAACGACTTGCATGACCAAGCCAGGCAAGACACACTCTGCCGTGTGTGCCAGGCACGGTTGGTCTGGATGGGTCAGGTCGGTCTTGATGTCTAACGTACTAATAGTACGTGACTTATGGTCAGCAGTCAGATGGCACGGTTGTTGCTTGGATTAGCACCATGGGCAGTGATGGTGGTCAGACGGATAGCAAGCAGAACCCAGTGGCCGAGGGCATACCGGCTGTCGTTTCAGGTTCTGGGACCAGGTGCTGTGGCAGGTATCCGCTGCTGGCGCATCTGTTCGGTGCAAGACCTGAGCCGCTGACCGAGCCGGACTCACCGGAACTGACCAGTGGTTCGGAACTCGCGCGGACCAGCCTCCTGCTGCGCCGGGACCGAGCCGAGCCGGACGGCCGCTGAGGTCAGGCAGAGCCGCTATTTGAACGCGGAGCGACTTTGCGGGCCTGGGCAGGGAACTGGACTGCCGTCATGCTAGGTGGGTTGTGAGCGAATAACCCGTGGGTCGGCAGGGTGGCTGGAGACAGTTGCCCTGCCGGTCCACGGCAGGCTGGGTTGGTTCGACGCGGTGCTTGACTATCACAGGTTCACCAATATAGTTCAGTCGTGAAGATTGCGATGATTGGCACCGGCTATGTGGGCCTGACTTCTGGCGCCTGCTTGGCTACAATTGGTCATGAGGTCATCTGTGTGGACAACGACCCGGCAAAGGTTGACCTGCTCAAGTCAGGCGGGATGCCGATATACGAACCCGGGTTGCACGATATCATCCGCAAGGCGGCGGCTGACGGCCGGCTCTCTTTCACGACCGACATCCGAAGTGCGGTAGGCCGGAGCACGGTCGCGTTCATCGCGGTCGGGACCCCGCCGCGCGATTCGGGTGGTCCGGACCTGACTCACGTTGAGAGCGTGGCACGTGACATCGCCACGAGTATGAGGGACTATCACCTTGTTGTCGAGAAGTCGACCGTGCCGGTCCAGACCGGCAAGTGGGTGCGGACGACGATCGAGCGCTACAACAAGGCCGGCACTCCGTTTGATGTGGCGTCCAACCCGGAGTTTCTGCGTGAGGGGTCGGCGGTGGAGGATTTCCTGCACCCGGACCGGATTGTTGTCGGCGTCGAGTCGGACCGGGCCCGTGAGATAATGGCTGAAGTCTACCGGCCGATTGAGGCTCCGATTATCTTCACCGACCTGGCCAGTGCTGAGCTGATAAAACACGCCTCAAACGCTTTCCTCTCGATGAAGATATCATTTGCCAATGCCCTGGCGGTTATCTGTGAGGCGGCGGGCGCCGACGTGCGCCAGGTTGCTGCTGGCATGGGCATGGACCGGCGTATCGGCCCTGATTTCCTGGCCGCGGGCATCGGCTACGGCGGGTTCTGCTTTCCCAAGGACCTGCGTGCATTTATCGGTATCGCGGCCGAACTCGGCTACGACTTTCGGTTGCTCAAGGAGGTCGAGGCGGTCAACGAAGACGCCAAGCGGCGCTTCGTGCGCAGAATCCGTTCCGTACTATGGAACCTCCGCGACAAGAACATCGGCGTGCTCGGTCTGGCGTTCAAGCCGAACACCGACGACATGCGCTATGCCCCTTCAATCGACATCATTGCCGAACTGGTGGCTGAGGGTGCCCGGGTTCGTGCCTTTGACCCGCAGGCAATGGAACGGGCCCGGCAAGTCATCCCCGGCATCGAGTTCTGCCGTCGGGCCGAGGACGTTGCCGATGACGCGGACCTTCTGGCCGTGCTGACCGAATGGCCCGAGTTCAAGAAGCTCGACCTGGCTGAGCTGAAGAAGCGGATGCGGCTGCCGATTATCTGTGATGGTCGCAACCTGTTTGAGCGCGCCGACGTCGAGAAACTCGGCTTCACCTACATCGGGGTCGGCCGTTGAGGGCACTGGTTGCCGGCGGAGCCGGGTTCATCGGCTCGCACCTCTGCGAGTATTTGCTCGACCGCGGGTTCGCTGTTGTCTGCGTCGATAACCTCCTGACCGGCCGTCGTGCCAATGTCTCTCATCTGGCACGCCGTCCCGGATTCCAGTTCCTCCGGCACGATGTCACCCGGCCTCTGACGGTCGCCGGGCGGCTTGACCTGCTTTACAATCTCGCCTCTCCGGCCTCGCCGCGTGACTATCTGGCTCGGCCGCTGGAGACGCTCGCGGTTGGGGCTCAGGGTACGCGTAATCTGCTCGAACTATGTCGCCGCAAGAAGGCGGTGTTTGTCCAGGCGTCAACCTCCGAGGTCTACGGTGACCCCCAGATTCATCCCCAGGTCGAGCAGTACTGGGGTCACGTCAATCCGGTGGGAGTTCGCTCGGTCTACGATGAGTCGAAGCGGTATGCCGAGGCACTGGTCATGGCCTATCACCGCCGAATCGGGCTGGCCGTGCGTATTGCCCGAATCTTCAACACCTATGGTCCGCGTATGAAACTTGACGACGGCCGGGTCGTGCCGAACCTGATAAGTCAAGCCTTGGCCGGTGTCCCATTGACAGTCTACGGCTCGGGCCGTCAGACGCGGAGTTTCTGCTATGTGTCGGACATGGTCGAGGGGCTGTATCGGCTGGCCGGCTGCGCCGACCCGATGCCGGTCAACCTCGGCAACCCGGTCGAATTCTCAATTCTTGAGTTCGCCCGCCTGGTACGTCGGCTGACCGGCTCGAAGAGCTCCTTGCGGTTCGAGCCGCTGCCCGAAGACGACCCGAAGCAGCGCCGGCCGGACATCCGACGTGCCCGCCGTCTTCTCGGCTGGCGCCCGATTGTCACGCTTGAGTCCGGACTCAAACTTACGATTGACTGGTTTGCCCGGCATGGGACACGCTCGAGCTAGCGCAGAATCAGGCCGGCTGCGTGTCGCTGTTATCGGGCTGGGCCGGTGGGGCGCCAACTATGTCGCGACCCTGAGCCGGCTGCCTGAGTGTCATCTGGTTGCCGGCGCAGACCCGGACCGGACCAGGCACGCCGGACACTCATTCCCGGTCTACAAGAAGCTGGATGAGCTGCTGTGTGACATCGACTGCGATGCTTTGATTGTCGCGTCGCCGGACCGCACTCACTACACGCTGGCCTGCCAGGCCCTGCAGGCGAATAAACACGTGCTGGTTGAGAAACCGATGACACTGGACATCGACCATGCCGAGGAGCTGGCCCGACTCGCCCAGGTCCGCAACCGGGTGCTTGCGGTCGGCCATACCATGGTCTACCATGACGGATTCAAGACCCTGCGGACTGCGGTCGAGAGCGGCAGTCTGGGCGAACCGGTTCGACTCACCGCGGTTCGCACTTCTCGGGGTTCAGCCAGCTCGGCCGGCGTGCTCTGCGACCTGGTGCCGCACGACCTTGCGATGACAACCGCGCTGTTCGGTCTGCCGCTTGCCGCACGCAGCCGGTCCCGGGCCAATGGTCAGGCACTGTCGTATCAGCTTCTTTATCCGAAAGACATGGTCGTATCGGGCTGGGCAGCATGGACCCGCGGCCCCTGGGTCAGACGGTTCCGTGTCTGCGGCACATCCGGAACCGCGGTCTTTTCCGACTGCTCTCCGGCTGGCGGACAGGACTGGACATCTCTGCCGCTGACCCGCCAGTGTGCCGACTTCATCCGAGCCAGCCTGGCCGGCACGGCTCCGTGTGCCGGTGCGGACCAGGGTGTGCTCGTTGCCTGCTGCCTTGCGGCCCTGGCCCGGTCCGGGCTCGGGAACTGGGTGGCAGTTGACAGCAGGCACAATTCCGTGGACCAGGGTCGGCAGTTGGCTTGTGGTGTTCTGGTGTGAAGCTGTCGGTGCTGATTCCGGTGTTCAACGAGGAAAAGTCGGTGACCCGGTTGATTGAGCGCGTCAAGGCAGTCCCGGTTGACAAGGAAATCGTGGTCGTTGACGACTGCTCGCGCGACCGGACAGCAGAAATACTGCGTACCGTTGATGGTATCCGGCTGTTCACCCATGACCGAAACCAGGGCAAGGGAGCCGCGGTCAGAACCGCACTGGCCCACGCGACCGGTGACGTCGCAATCATTCAGGACGCAGACCTTGAGTACAGCCCGGACGACTACCCGGCTCTGCTTGCTCCGTTCCGTTCTCCAGGGGTTGATGCGGTCTATGGTTCGCGCTTCCGGGGCCGGGGTAGCTTCCTGTTCTTGTCCCGGCTGGCCAACTACCTGCTTACGTTCCTGACCAATCTGCTCTTCGGTGGCTGCATCACCGACATGGAGACCTGCTATAAGGCGATCCGCCGTCCCCTGTTTCAAAGCCTCAATTTGACTGCCAGCCGGTTTGACATCGAGCCGGAGATTACGGTCAAGCTCCTGCGCCGCGGCTGCCGCATTGTCGAGGTTCCAATCCAGTATCAGGCACGCCGGGAAGGCAAAAAGATCGGTGCCCGGGATGGCATCATGGCCTGCTGGGTGCTTGCCCGGTGGTACTTGAAGTAGGCATATGACCGGTTCAACTCCTGACACTCATGCGGTCCAACTGACCAACGTCTCGCGCCTGTACGGCGGTGCCTGGCCGGCCCTGACTGATGTCAGCCTGACCGTGGAACGGGGTGATTTCGTCTTTGTGCTCGGAGCGACCGGAGCGGGCAAGACGACGCTGCTCCGGCTGCTGTACCGTCAGGACCTGCCTGATTCGGGTGACGTCTTCGTGCTCGGCCACCGACTGAACACCATGTCTCGACGCGACATCCCGGTCTTGAGACGCCGCATCGGTATCATCTTCCAGGATTTCAAACTGCTGGCCGAGCGGACGGTGTACGAGAACCTCGAGTTCGTGCTGCGCTGCGTCGGCACCGACCCGTCTGCTACTCCGGGCCGCATCACCGAAACCCTGAACCGGCTCGGGATTATCCATAAGAAGGACTCGTATCCGCATCAGTTGTCAGGCGGCGAGCAGCAGAAGACCTCGATTGCCCGCGCTCTGGTCAAGGAACCCGAGCTTCTTCTGGCCGACGAGCCGACCGGCAACATTGACCCCAAGGCTTCAGCCGACATCCTGAACGTGCTCAAGGACATCAACTATCAGGGTGCCACCGTCATCATGGCGACCCACGACGCCGACCTGGCTGAGCGGACCCGGCGTCGCCGCGTGACGCTCGATGCCGGAAGGATTGTGCGCGATGAGGGCTAGTCACATACTCCAGGAGGCACTCCGCTCGGTCTCCCGAAACCGCTCGGGCTATGCGCTCGCCGCGTCAGTTCAGGCTATCTGCCTGCTTCTGTTCTCGATATTCGTCGTACTCACGCTCAATGTCGTTGCTCTGTCGCGCACGGCCGGTACCAGGATTGAGTTGCAGGCCTTTCTTGCCGAAGATGCTGACCCGGAGCTGGCTGTTTCCCGGGCCGGCGCGATTACCGGCATCATCCGGGCCCGCTACGTATCCAAGGAACAGGCCCTTGATGAACTGCGTCAGGACCTGGGAACCGACAGCACTTTGGTCAGCGTGCTGACCGAGAACCCGCTGCCGCCATCGGTCCGGGTCACGGTCGCACCCGACTACGCGTCAGCAGCACAGGTCGAGCAGATTGAGCAGAAGCTGCTGCTCCTCCCCGGGGTGACCGAGGTCTGGTCCGGCAAGGAGTTCGTCGCCCAGCTAGACCGCATCATCCGCACCCTGCTCCTGCTTGATGTCGTCATTCTCGTCATCGTGTCGGCCGCGGTCGCCTTCATTGTGTTCCAGACGGTCGAGTCTTCAATCGTTGCCCGCAGCCGGGAAGTCGAAATCATGGAGCTGGTCGGTGCGTCCGAGGCTGCGGTTCGAACACCGTTCATCATCGAAGGCACAACCCAGGGCCTGGCCGGCGGTGCGGCGGCGTTTCTTTTCCTCGTGGCGCTGGTTCGACTCATCGGCACCGCGGTTCCAACGCCGGTGTTCCCGCTCCTTGGGATTCTTGCAGCCAACATCCTGCTCGGTGGCCTGCTCGGACTGGTCGGCTCAGGTATCGCCCTGAACCGCATCCGGGCAATGCAGCGTCAGGGAGTCAAGGTCGGCACGCCTGACACCGGCCTGCGCTGACCGTACAACCGGCAACACGACAAGTCAGCCGGACCGTTCCGGTGTCGCGTTGACCCGGGCCGGCGCTGCCCTATAATTCACAGCCCGACCATGAAACGACACGACCCTGCCCGCGAAACTGCTGTTCCGAGACCCGGAGCCGGAGTCAGCCCGGCGGTTCGGGCCGTGCTGACGGCAGTCGGGCTGTTACTGCTCTTCTTTGCGGCTCACGCCAACTATTCCGGTGACTTTATCCGGGCCGCGCGGTGGAAGGTGTATGTCCATCTGCCCGGAACGCCGAGCTACTTCTTCTACTACTTCCCGGCTCTGCTCGTGGTTTTCGGTCTGCCGGCACTCCTGCTGGCTGCCGCACTCGTTTTCCCACAGTTCCGTCGGGCCGTAACCAGACCCTGGCGCGAGAGCCGGTTTGCTGCTCCGCTGCTTGTGGTTCTCCTGCTGTTCATGCTGTCAATCGTTCCCTGGGAGCCGGGGAATCTGAAACCCGAAGACTCAGGCACGAACATGGTCTTCTATGTGGTCGTGGCCGGAACCGGGTTTGCCCTGCTCATGGCCGGCATATATCGCCACCTGCGCTTTCTTGACAATCCGATAGAGCGGGCCTACGGCCAACTGATGGCCATGCCCCGCTGGCGATTCGTTGCGCTATGTGTTGGATTCACGTTCATCGTTGCCAACCTCATATCTTTCTTCGTATTCGAGCACCTGCCTCATATTCAGGACTCAATCGCCCAGCTCTTCCAGGCCCGGATTTTCGCCTCGGGTCGTCTATACCTGCCGGCTCCCGCGTTCCCTGACTTCTTTGACTACACCCACATCATCAATATCCCGGCCCAGACCGGCCATCCGGCCTCGGGTTTCGCGGTCGAGAACTGGCCCGGCCCGGGCGGGCGCTGGTACTCACAGTATCCGTTCCTTCATTCGTTCTTCCTGATGCTCGGAGTCCTGATTCGGATGCCCTGGGTCATCAATCCGCTCTTCGGCAGTCTGTCGGTCGGCGCCATCTATTTCCTCGGCCGTGAGGTCTACGACGAAACGACCGGCCGGCTCGGCGCAGTGCTCGGTGCTTTCACGCCGTTCATCTTCAACATGTCTGCCGAGTACATGAACCATGCCTCGGCCCTGCTTTTCACCACGCTCTTCGCGCTCTACTACTTCCGCACAATCAAATACGGCCGGTGGCACTCGGCGCTGCTCGCCGGGCTCCTGCTCGGTCTTGTCGCCAACATCCGCTCGCTTTCGGCCTTAGGTATCGCCGCGCCGTTCGCCCTGTACGGACTCTGGCTCGTTGTCCGTCGGCCCGGCTACTTCCTGCCTCGGTTCGTGCTGATGGTTGCTGCTGCTGCCGTAGTTACGAGTCTGGCGCTGGTCTACAACTGGCTGACCAACGGCCATCCGCTGCTCTTCGGCTATGTGGTCAAGTGGGGAGCAGGGCATGAAATCGGGTTCGGCAAGAGCGGTTGGGGCGACCAGCACACGCCTTTACGCGGACTCATCCACACCGGCCATGATGCGAACTTGTTGAACAAGTTCCTGTTCGAGTGGCCCCTGCCTTCGCTCGTGCCGCTCGCGGTTCTCTTTGCCGCGGGCACGCGCGACAAGCGTGACTGGCTGATGCTTGCGCTCTACGCATCCCTGGCCGGCGCTTACTTTCTTTACTGGTTTCATAACGTCTGTTTCGGCCCGCGCTTCCTCTACGAGTCGAGCGCAGCCCTGGTGCTCCTGACCGTGCGCGGCGGGCAGACTCTGCCCCGGCTCCTGCGCTCGACGTTCGACACGCCGGTTGACGACCGAGCGGTCAGTCGGTTCATCGGCCGGGCTGTGGTTGTGCTCCTTGTTCTGATGCTCAGCATCAGCCTGCCGCCGCTGCTGCGTAGCTACAGCTCGTACGGCTGGGTCAACGGCAAGTACCTGCGCAACGTGAAACGCAACTCGATCAGCAACGCCCTGGTTTTCTGCTTCCACTACGGCGCCGGGTTCACTGCCAATCCGCTTGACCTCAAGGGCGACGTCATCTATGCGCGCGATTGCGGCATCCTCAATGCGGCGCTGACCACGGCCTATCCGGGCCGGCGCTGCTACTATGTCAACGGCGACACGCTCAGAGAGCTCGAGGACATTGAGTATTCAGGCTCATTGCTGAAGCGTGCCCTGGACGAGATGTCCTGGACCCTGTCCGACAGCATCGTTGCCGGGTATCGGACGCTTTTCTGGCCGTTCCGTGACCTGAAGCCGGCCGGGCTCGACCCTGACCTGCTCGAACAGCGGCTCGTTGACTTCCGCGAGGTATCGCGTGAGTTGTTCACCGGCCGGCACCGGCTTGGAGACTACACTCCAGCCCTTGCCTGCTGGATACTCAAGGATAACCGTGAACACCTGCAGATATTCTCCTACATGGATGACCTTGAAAACTTCGTCGCCGGCGAGCTCAAGTTCACTCTGCTCTACATCACGAGCGACGGCACTGCTGCTATCTACGACTGCCGACCCGCAACCGGCGAGGAGACGGTCGTGCCCGGCGGGTCCGGCCGCTAGGCTCCCCGCGGGCTGACCTGGGTCAGCCACGACGTGCACGACAGGTAGTTGTGTGTTGACCGCGACGCTCGGCCCGCTATCTTCTATCCTGCAATGACTTTCGTTACCAACTGCGAAGGTTGGCCCGGGCTGGAGGCGGCGCGTGCGGCACTGCTTGAAGGTCGGGATGCCCTCGATGTCGTCGAGGCGGGGATCAGACCGGTCGAGGCTGAGCCAAGAGTTGACTCAGTCGGCCGGGGCGGTAGACCGAATCTGCTCGGTGACGTGGTCTGCGATGCCGCGGTCATGGACGGAGATACGCTCATGGTCGGCGCAATTGCCGGGCTCAGAGGCTATCTGCACGCTGTTTCGGTCGCACGAAAGGTGCTGGAACGGCTGCCACACGTGATGCTCGCAGGCGATGGCGC
Organism: Caldifarciminota bacterium; assembly: GCA_965648905.1. Taxonomy (GTDB): domain Bacteria; phylum Hydrothermota; class Tepidihabitantia; order Tepidihabitantales; family Tepidihabitantaceae; genus CAZQFS01. Next base: position 110,905 of record CBFGIT010000007.1, on the reverse strand, counting down.
GGCACGGTTTGCGGCCGAGGTCGGAGCAGAAGAGGCAGAGATGCTGACCGATGAGGCGCGGCAGAGTCACGAGGCATGGCTGCGGAAGCACGACATCGACCCGGAACGCCTGCGCCGACCTGGCGTGTCACTGGCAGACCACGTCTGGCGGTCGGCGCACGAGTTCGGCAAGGGCGGAACGGTGGTCTTCCTTGTCCGTGCCAAGAACGGCGGTCTTGCTGCCGGTACGAGCACTTCGGGCTGGGCCAACGGCTATCCGGGCCGGGTCGGTGACTCGCCGATTGTCGGCGCGGGCCTGTATGCGGACAGCCGCTATGGCGCGTGCGCCTGTACCCACACCGGTGAGATGTCAATCAGGGCCGCGACTGCACGTTCGGTTGTGCTCTATCTGAAGGCCGGGATGCAGATTGACGAAGCCTGCACTGAGGCGCTGCGCGACCTGGACGCGCTCAAGGGCGGGCATCTTGGTGCCTTGGTCATTCACGCGCTTGACCGCGAGGGTCGCGTCTGCGTCGTTGCCAACAGAGATATGGGGGAGAAGTCGTCCTACCATGTCTGGCAGGACGCCATGCCTGGGGCCGAACACCTTCAGGCAGTTGTCGCGCGCTACCGGTAGACCGGCCGGCGGTCTGCCGCGACGTGCGGCAGCAGTTCCGGCGGTGGCCCGGAACTCATGGCAGCGCCGCGCCGGGGCAAGTCAAGAACGCCTGCGTCGACTTGAGCACTGACCGAGAGTGCGGGGCCCGCGGGCGACTTCGCGGGGCAATGCGTCGGCGACAGCGGCGGCGCCTGCGGGGGCAAGCGACTCCGCGGCGACGTACCGGCGGGTCACTCCATCTCGAAGTAGTCTGAATCCATTCGCTTGACAGCGAACGTTCTGTCCTCAGTGACGCCGACGCCGTGGTCGATCATGAGCTGGGTCAGACGCTGGCCGTCTATCAACACTATCTTCCTCTCAATCTGGCGTACGTACTCCAGTGCGTCATCAGAGAATCTGGAGGTTGTGATGAGCACGCCCTTACGAGCGCGGTAGCCTTCGAGGCTGCCGGCGAATGTCTGAACGACCGGTCGACCAACGGTGCCTTTCCATCGCTTGGCCTGAACGTAGATCACGTCGAGGCCCAGACGGTCCTCGTTGATGACCCCGTCAACGCCGCCATCGCCGGTGCGGCCGACGGACTTGCCTGCGTCCTTACGCGAACCGCCATAGCCCATCGCGACAAGCAGGTCCACGACAAGCTGCTCAAAGAACTCAGGTGAGCAGTTCTTGGTCTTCTCAAGCAGCTTCTGGGCCAAGTTGTCACGAAGTTCCTGGTAGCTGGATTCCAAGAGCTCTTCGGGCGTCTGGTCCGTCTGCTTCGTCGAAGCAGCAGTCTCCAGCGGTTCCGGTCGGGATGCGGTCTGAAACGCCAGAAATTCAGGGTACTGCTTCAGGAAGTCGACATCGATGCGTTCCGGTTCGGTCAGCAGTACGTCGCGTCCGCGTTCGGTGATACGGAGATAGCCCCGCCTGGGCCTGTCGAGCAGCCCTGCCTTCTGCATGTAGGTTCGCGCCCAGCCGACGCGGTTGTCGAACTTCCTTTGCGTGCCGCTGGGTAGCATTTCCTCCCTGTCCTCTGGAGAGAGCCGAAACTGCTCGGCCAGCTTCTCGATGGCATCGCGTAGGGCGTGGTCTTTGCCGTCGGCGGCCAGTCGGAGGAGTGGTAGCATGAGAGACTGGTAATCAGGAACTGCCATCGACTTTGACTCCTTTCAAGGAACGGTCTGTCGTCTGCTTTGACCGGTTTCAGCCGAAGTCGGCTCGGCCGCGCAGACTGCTGTGTAGCAGACTAGGAATCGACAAAGGCATTCGAGCCCAAGGTCTTGGGCAGGTTGGCTGTAGTTGCCTCCTGGGCCCACGAGTAGGAGCGCTGCTCCGTCGTAGAACCGATTGCGCACTAGGTTGCGGCAGAGAGCCCCGTACTCAGCGGCATCAAGTTTTGTACTAGGCTGTCTACTGCGTCTTGGGGCGCGGTTCGATGCGTCACTTAGTCCTACAACCAGCAGCAGGTACCCGAGCCAAGGCTTGATATCGTGGTTCAGCGCGCCGCGACCATATGCGCGCCAGAAGTCAAAGGCTGAGCCTACTGCGTTATCGGCCAGAGACGCTACCGCGTCATTGCTGGCGGGAAGTGTCGTACAGGCAAACTTGAAGGCGCAGAGAATCTGGCTGTCGTGCATCACCAGTAGGTCCCAACGTCTCCTGAGGGCAAGACAGCCGGGTAGCTCGGCGTTCTTGCCTTGCAGCACGTCGTGAGGCCGCGCCCCTGACCTCAGCGCAAGCCGGGCAAACAGGTCGATGAATCCGTCCATCTGCGCGCCGCCGGTGACCGCACTGCGCGCTCCCTGGTCAGCGCTGCCGCCCTGCTTCTGCCTGCGGGCCTGAGTCGAGCGTGTGTTCCAGAAGTGGCGGACTGCAGATTCGACAAGGGCATTCAGATTGCGCGGCAGTTGCACAGCCATCTGACGCTGATGATAGACAGACATGCACACAAGTCAAGCGGCAGACGAACCCGGAGAAAGAGCGCTTGCCGCAGGCCAGTCTGGAGCCAGCACCTGCCTGTCACTCGCTGGCCTGTAGCCTAACTTGCGCAATGCTGAGGCTTACGGCCAGAAGTCGCATTCCGAGTCCGGCCTCGGTCGCACTATCCGGAGCGACTCCGGGAGTCGCTCCCCCTGCCAGACTGACCAGCAGGCAGAATGGCAGGTTGTTTCCCACTTGAGCCAGCATTCCGACCGGCAGGCCCGAAGGCGGGATGTCGGACACACAAGGCAGCAGCATAGTCAGCGTGCATCTGAGCAGACGAAATTGCGCGCTGGCGAGCGAGTCTAAGTCCGCATGGCCAGCCGGGCCTGGAGCCAGAACCAAGAGCAAGCCCAGGAGCAGCTCCGAAGCCGGAATATGGGCCGGTTGCCGGATTGCGAGCGGCAGGCTGTTGGTGCCCTGCCGGAATGCTGCGTGCTAGCGGCCGCCGCCCGGGTCTGCTCCACCGCCGCCCTGCATCTCAATGCCTTCGCCTTCGCGCATCTTGGGGTCGAGGCGGAAGCTGTTGAAGTTATAGCTCAGAGCAAGGCTGAGCACCCGGCCTCGACCGGTCCAGGTTGACCAGCCGGAGAAGCCAGGGCCTTCGGTCGTGTTCCGATTTGGCCGGTCGCCGAGGATGTCGCCGACCTTGAGCGTAACCGAGAGCGCACGGTTGAGGAATGTCTGCCTGAGCGCGGCGTCAAGGGATAACCAGCCGTCGCCACGGCCTTGAGCGGTTATCCATGGGCCGGAGAAGTTGCCGTTGAGCTGGACCATGGTGCTGGTCGAGAGAAAGAGCATCAGGTTACCCGAGCTGTTCCAGTAGAAGATGCGGCGGCTAAATGTGTCGGTCAGGAGCTCGCCCCATTCGCGGTAGTCGCTTACGTCCGCGGTGAGGAATGCGTTAAGCCACTTGACCGGACTCAGATTGGCCGAGAACTCGACACCGATTGAACGGTCAGCACCGACGTTTGCTGTCGTGCTCAGGAGCACGTTTGTATCCGGCGGCGGAAGTCTCGTATTGACCCACTCAGACATGTCGGCCGTGGTGCGGTAGTAGAGCTCGGCAGTGAGGTTGTTCGAGCCGAAGGGCAGCTCGTACCCGGCTTCCCAGGAGTTGACGTAATCGGGCCGCAGGAGCGGATTGCCCCGGTTGGCTGAGTATGCGTTCTGCCAGCTTAGGAACGGACGCAACTCCACCGGGCCGGGCCGGTTGACGCGGCGCGAGTAGCTGGCTGTGACCTGCTGATTTGCCGGCAGGCTGTAAGAGAGGTGCACGGTGGGAAAGATGTCCCAGCGCCTGACCTGCCAGGTGCTGTCCATGTCCGCGATGTCAATGACCCGGTTGCCGTACTCGCCGCGCAGCCCGGGCTGGACCCCGAGCTTGCGCCAGTTCCATGACCAGGTGGCGTACGCGGAGTAGATGTTCTCAGTGCCGAAGTAAGGATGGCTGGACAGCGCGTCGAGTTTGTATTTCCGTGCCAGCGAGTCGTAGAGTTCGACTTCGTACTTCTGGTCGATGCGCTGAAGCCGGGCTTCGAGTCCGGCTTCGAGTTTGTGGCTCTGGTTCACCGGCAGCACATACTCAGACTCGAACCTCAACATGCGCCACGGGCCCGTCTCGTCGGTACGGCGGCCGCGGGTGGTGTCACCGCTGAGTGCCATCTCCTGTTCGAGCGTGCTGCTGCGGCCTTCGCGGTTCACGACATAGGCGCGGGCCGCAAGCTTGTGTCCGGCGGTGTCGAAACTGTGCTCGTGGTCGGCCATGCCGAACAGGTACCGGTTGTCCCACAGCCATCCTTGGGCAGTCAGGTACTCACGTGTTGGGCCAACGGGCAGCCAGTGCTCGGTCACGCGGCCTGTGCCCGAGTTGTGGAAGTCAAAGGTCCCGTAGCGGGCGGTGAGCGTGGTCTTGTCGTTCGGGCCAAGTTGCAGGCCAAGCCCGGCCCGGACCCCGCCGAACCTGGGACTCCAACTGCCGGCGTTGCTGCGGGATGTGACCAGGGTCTCGGTTGTGCTGAACACCCGTCGCTCGCTCTCGCGCCGGTTACCTGATTCCCAGCGGTTGAAGTTGCCGCCGACATAGGCATCGGCGATGCCCTGCTTGTATCCGAACATGACATCCCCACCGTAGCCCTTGTCCAGGCCGGCATTGGCGTTGAGGAGCGAAGAGATGCCACGACCTTTCTGCTTCTTAAGGATGACGTTGATGATTCCGGCCGAACCGTCCGGCTCGTACTTGGCTGAAGGGTTGGTGATGAGTTCGATCTTCTCGATGGTCGCGGCTGGAATCTGCTTCAGGGCTTCGCTGCCGTCCAGGTCTGAGGGCCGGCCGTCAATCAGCACCTTGTAGTTCGAGCTGCCGCGCAGGGTGACGTTGTCCTCGATATCGACCTTGACCGAGGGGACGTTGCGCAAGGCGTCGACTGCGGTGCCGGTCGAGGCGTTGGGGAGTTTGCTGACTTCGATGACCTTGCGGTCGAGTTCGTAGGAGAGAGCAGGCTTCTCGGCCGTGGCCTCGACGCCTGAAACCGGAACCGGAGCCTGTTCCATGAGAAACCGACCAAGGTCAAGGGTCGCATCGGCCGTACACTCAAGCTCAGGCACCCGGCGGGTGCGATAGCCGATGAAAGAGAGTTCGAGAAAGTACTTCCCTGGCCTGACACCGGTCAGTCTGAAGCTGCCCGAGGCGTCGGTGACCGTGCCCGTAACCTGTTCGGAATCAGGCAGGCGGTAGAGCACGACATTGGCGAATTCGACCGGGGTCTGCTCGGTGACATCAAGAATCCGGCCGGTGATGGTCGCGGTTCCAGGCTGGGCCGGCGCGGTGCCGGCAAGTACCAGCAGGAGCACGAGACCTGCAGACAGACGCAGCGCTTGAACGCTCGCTGCCTGACGTTCTTCCAACACGGACGCCTCCGTTCTTATGCGGCCGCCTACAGGAGTTACCTGATTGATACTAGTCCGATTCGGGTCTAGGTCAACCTTCACCGACTGCTGTTTGTTGACTATTGCCGCGCTCGGCCTAGGATTCTCTCGGTCTTGAGATTCGGATTCCACGTTTCGATTGCCGGCGGCTTTGCCAATGTCCGGGCCCGGGCCGAGAAGCTCGGGTGTGAAACCATCCAGTTGTTCTCGTCCAACCCGCGCGGCTGGGCAGCAGCCGAACTGGACGAAGAGGACGTGGCTCGGTTCCGCCATGACATCCGGGAGTCGGACATCTCGCCGGTGTTTGTGCACGCACCGTACCTGCCGAATCTGGCCGCAACCGAGAAGACGTATGCCCGCAAGACGCTCGATGCTCTGGTCGAACAGATGGAGCGGTGCCGGGTTCTGGGCATCGACTATCTCATCTGCCATGTGGGTAAGGCGATAGGAGCTTCTGAGCAAGCGGCAATGGCACAAGTCGCAGACCAACTCAACCGGATTCTCTCCGCTGCTTCGAATCAGGGCAAGGTCCTGCTTGAGAACACCGCCGGCATGGGCTCGGAAGTCGGGTATCGATTCGAGCAGATAGCCGCCATCATCGGCCAGGTCGAGCAGCGGGACCGGTTGGGCGTCGTGCTCGACACCGCGCACGCATTTGAGGCCGGTTATGACCTGCGTACCAGGGCCGGACTCGATGCCGCGCTGCGCGAGTTCGATCGAACGATCGGGCTGGGACGGTTACACCTCGTTCATCTGAACGACTCAAAGACCGAACTCGGTTCGCGCGTGGACCGGCACTGGCACATCGGTAAGGGCAGAATCGGCCGCGACGGAATCAAGGGTATCGTGAATCACCCTCTGTTGCGCAACCTGCCGGCAGTGATGGAGACACCGCGCACGAACGACGCCGACGACCGACGAAACATGAGAGTTGTCAGGAAGCTTGCGACCCCACAGGCCGCAACGTGAAGATACGGTTCTGGGGCGGGGTACGCACAGTCACCGGGTCCAAGCACCTGCTTACTTCTGGCAGGCAGAAGCTGCTGCTGGAGTGCGGATTGTTTCAGGGACACCGGGAAGAGGCCGAGCACACCAACCGGAACCTGCCGTTCAAGGCACGCGAGGTGAACTATTGCGTTGTCAGTCACGCCCATATCGACCATGTCGGCAATGTCCCGAATCTGGTGAGGCGCGGGTTTCGCGGGCCAATGGTGATGACTCAGGGCACGGCGGCTCTTGCCCGACTGCTGCTCGAAGACTCGGCCAGCATTCAGGAAGCGGACATCAGATACCTGAACAAGAAGCGGCGCGAGCGGGGAGAACCGCCTAAAGAGCCCGTGTACACGGTTGAGGATGCCCGGGAGTCGGTGCGCTACATCGAGGGCGTGCCGTACGCCCGGCCGCGTAAGCTGGGTAACTTCAAGGTCGTGCTGCACGACGCCGGACACATCCTTGGCTCGGCCTTGGTCGACATCGAGGTTGAGGGCAGGCGGGTGCTCTTCACCGGTGACCTGGGCCGCAGGAAGATGCCGATCATCCGGGACCCGATTCAGGTGCAGGAGGCTGACTATCTGATTATGGAGGCGACCTACGGCGACCGGCTGCATGGTAACTACGAGGACGTGGGCGAGAAGCTGGCCGAAGTGGTCAATCGCGTCTACGCGCGGGCCGGGCGCATCATCATCCCGGCGTTTGCAGTCGAGCGGTCTCAGGAAATCGTTTACACTCTGAACCGGCTGCGCCAGGCCGGCAGCATTCCGGCGATACCGGTCTATGTCGATAGTCCGCTTGCCACCCGCGTCACTGAAGTCTACCGCAACTACCCTCAGTACTATGATGAGGAGGCGCTGGCACTCCTGAACGGCAGCCGGTTTCTGTTTGACTTCCCGGAGTTGCGTTACGTCGAGACCGTGGAGGAGTCGAAGGCGCTTAACATCAGTCGGGAATCGTGTATCATTATCTCTGCCTCGGGCATGTGCGAAGCGGGCCGGGTCCTGCATCACTTGAAGTACTCGATTGGGGATGAGCGGAATCTGGTGCTGCTGGTTTCGTTTCAGGCTGAGCATACCCTGGGTCGCCGGCTGGCCGAAGGGCAGCAAGTCGTGAGGATATTCGGCGAAGAATGCGAACGTCGGGCCGAGGTCGTGGTGATGGACGAGTTCAGTGCCCATGCTGACCGGAAGGGTTTGCTTGAATACGTTGCCGGTATGAACCTGCTGCGGCTCAAGAAGGTCTTCATTGTCCATTCGGAACTGGTCGCGGCCAGTGCGATGGTCGAGCCGCTCAAGGCGCTCGGCATCCGAGAAGTGTTGATACCTGAACTGGGAGAAGAGTACGAGCTGTAGCGTAAACCCGAGAATCACCGGTCGGCTCAGTGTTGGCTGGACAGTGTTTGCTGCCGTGGGTCTGCTCTGGGCTGTCGGCTGCGACCTGTTTCGCCTCAAGGACACCTCTCCGCCGAGCTGCCGGATAACGAACCCGGCCGATTCTGCGCTCGTGAGCGGAACCGTGCCGATTCAGGTCGATGCTCACGACAGTGTAGGCGTGCTCAAGGTCGAGTTCCTGGTAGACGGCGCCGTCTTCGCAACCAAGACCGACTCGCCCTACACCGTAAGCTGGAACACCGACGGGCTGGCCGAACGGAGCTGGCACCAGTTGAGCTGCGTCGCCTACGACCTGGCCGGCAACAAGGGCTACGGTGATACCATCTTGGTCCAGATAGCAGCCGTCGGCCAGCGGAGCGTGTATCACGGCTCGGTCGAGGTCCAGCAGGGCAGGTACCAGTCCGTGCCATTCGATGCCCTACTGGGCGACACGCTTTCCGGCAGTGTTCGGGTGAACTCGGGCGGGACGCTCTCGACCTTTGCCTGGCTGGATTCGGCCCAGTACGTCGAGTTCAAGGCCGGCCGAGCCTACACTGCCCTGTTCAGCCGCAGTCAGTTCGCAGAGCTGAGCATGAGCCAGGCTGTGCCGGCTACGGGCAGGTTCTATCTGGTCTTCGCCAACAGCGGCTCAGGTACAAAGACCTGCTGGGTGAGATTCGTACTGGAGTAAGATGTGCACCTGATTGTTGCCCTGATTGCCCTGTGGCCCAGGCCGGACGCGCCGGCTGTGGGACAGCGTGAACTCCTGATGTGCCGAGAGCAGGAGGCGCTGTTCGTGAGCGCACCGTCGGGTGAGGTTTCCAGCTTCGGTTGTTCTGGCCCGTGGTTGTCTGCTGACCGGGTTCCGGGCCGGTATGTGGTCGGCTTTGAGTCGGGCGGGGCGGGCGCGGCTGGTTACTGGGTGGGCCAAGAGGGTGGCTCGGTTCTGCGCGTGGATGAATCCGGCGACTTCCTCGTCGCGGGTTTTGCTCCGGCCGTTGACGATCAGGTTCTGTCGGTCTCAGCGGCCCGCGTGTCGGTAATCCGCTACTTCGAGCCGGACCTTCGGGTGCGGGCCGCGCGAATCCCCAATGACCCGTACTTTCTTTCACATCAGTGGGACAAGTGGGTGATGTACGCGGACCAGGCATGGGACCTGGCCGGAGCAGGCAGGGTCAAGGTCGGCATTGTGGACAACGGCGTCGACTACAGTCATCCCGACCTTGCCGCTAACTTCGTGCCGGGCGAGCCGGGCTACGACTTTGTCAACAACGACAACGACCCCAGGCCGGATAACCCCGGCATTTCAAATGCCTTCCATGGAACGCACGTTTCCGGCATCGCGGCCGCGGTCGTGGACAATGGCGTCGGCATTGCCGGCTGGGCCGGCGCGCAACTGCTCGCGGTACGTGTACTCGACGATTCGGGCAACGGCAACACGTCGGACCTCGCCACTGGCATCAGATGGGCGGCAGACCGGGGCTGCCGGGTAATCAACATGAGCCTTGGTTCAAGCTCAGCACCGACCCCGCTCGTTGAGGCGTGTCGCTATGCTGCGGCCAGGAACGCGTTGCTCGTGGCCGCGTCCGGCAACGAAGGCAATGCGTCGGTCAACTATCCGGCAGCGCTGGCTGAGTGCATTGCGGTCGGCTCGCTGTCGCCTGATTCGCGGATATCAACATTCTCAAATCGCGGACCGGAGCAGGAACTCATCGCTCCGGGCGAGGACATACCGTCGGCTGTGCCCGGGGGAAGCTATGCACTTGCCGGCGGAACATCGATGGCGTCGCCCCAGGTCGCGGGTGTGGCTGCGTTGGTTCTGTCGCTCGACACGACGATGACGACTGCCCGCCTGCGGGCGGTTCTTGCTGCTGCCGCGATTGACATGGGCAGCGCAGGTCGGGACCAGACATTTGGGTTTGGCCTGCTCAATGCCCGACGGGCGCTGGAACTGGCGCGGGCACTGCTGCGCGACCACGGGATTAGGAGAAGCACCGCAGCGGTCGTCCTGCCTCTCGCGGCTGACAGTCGGTGGTACGATGTGCTGGGCAGGCGCGTGGAACCGAACCGACTTCGGGCCGGCGCCTATTTTGTCCGCGACACAGACGCGGTGCGCCGTCGGGTCGTGGTCCGTTAATCCGGCGCGTACTCGGCGCAGGAGTTCTCGGTTTCCCACACCGTTACGCGGCTGACCGGGTAGAACTTCGACATCTCTTCGTGGAAGCGGCGCGCGAGGTTCTCTGATGTCGGGTTGAAGTCGTAGACCTCGTTCAGCATCTTGTGGTCAGGCAGGAGGCCTGCGAGCTTCTCGCCGACCGTGGTGAAATCGGCAATCATGCCCGGCTTCTTCAGCCGCGCCGAGCTGATTTCGACCTCGACGCGGTAGTTATGGCCATGCACGTCTTCGCACTTGCCGCCGATGCCGTGGATGCGGTGCGCGGCACTGAAAGTCCTCGAAACTCTTATTCTCCACATCAGCTTCTCCTTACTGGTCGACCACCGTCAACAGGCGGTCAGGCTTCACGTTCTTAAGGACGCGAGTCCGGCCCGGGCCTGTTCGAACCTCGACCGTGACCGGCATCGCGTTCGGCCCGAGGCCAAAGTGCTGGATGAGCGAGTTCTGGCTGGTCGTGCCTTTGCCGCCTTCGACCTCGCGGATGTAGCGCTGAGCGCCCTGCGTGACGGTGACGCGGGCGCCGATGCCGGCCCGGTTGGCCGTCCGGCCAATGACTTTCACCTTGAGCCAGTGGTTGCTGTTCTTCGTGTCGTTGCGGAAGAGCCTCACGCCCGAGCCTGAGCCGACCACCAGGTCCTGGTCGCCGTCGTTGTCGAAGTCGGCGAACGCGCAGCCCCAGCCGTTGTGGACGCGGGTGCCGGAAAGCCAGGTGACCTCTTTGAACTCAGCCGCGTCCGCCGGCGAATGGAAGATTTTGTCCGGGCCCGGCCCGAGAAACTCTGCCAGCGTGGGCACATGCACCAGTTGGTTCTCGTAAAGGAACGAGCGGCGACCTTCATAGATGGAGGTAATGTAGAGGTCGAGGTCGCCGTCGTTGTCAACGTCGGCCCAGGCCGGGTCAGAGTGAGTTTCCTCGTAGCGGATGCCGAGTTCGGCCCGGCGGTCGCGGAAGCGCGGGTAGGCGGTCGGGCCCTGGTTCTCGTACAGGCGCGAGCGGTTCGAGAACTCAATGTAGCGCGGGTGCGCGAGGTCAGCAGTGAACAGGTCAAGGTCGCCGTCGTTGTCAAAGTCGCCCCACGTTGAGCCAATCGTATGTCCGTACCAGCCGTTCACCTCATCGCCGGCCACGCCCAGTTCACCCGCGCGATTGGTGAAGGTCGAGTCGCCTTTGTTCACCCAGAGGAAGTTCTCGCACAGGCGGTAGTTCGAGACAAAGCAGTCCTGGTCACCGTCGCCATCGAAGTCGGCCCAGTTCACACCCCGACCCGCAAGGTCCTTACCAAAGGGCGGCGTAATGCCAGCCGGTTTCGTCACATCAGCCAGATAGCCGCGCTGGTTCTGGTACAGGGCATCAGGGTAGTAGGTGTGTTTTTCCCAGTTCTCGTAGTTGGCGCAGTAGAGGTCAACCCAGCCGTCGTTGTCGAAGTCAGCCCATCCGGCACCTTCGGTCGGGTAGTTGTTACCCGGGCCACCCGCGCGGTCTGAGAGGTTGACAAACCGGCCCGAGTCGTTCTTGTAGAATCGCGCTCCGCCTTCGGCTGCAGACACGTAGAGGTCGAGCCAGCCGTCGTTGGTGAAGTCGGCAAACAGCCCGCCCCGGCCCTTGGCTTCGGTGAGGCCGACTGAGTCTGTGACGTTGGTGAACCTGCGGCCTGAGTCGTTGCGGAACAGGACCGAGCCTGAAAGCAGGAGGTCTTCGAATCCATCGTTGTTGTAGTCGCCCCAGGCAACGCGCGACTCCCTTCGACCGCCAATGCCAAACGAGTCGGTCACGTCGGCGAAGACCGGGCCGGAATACTTCAACAGGGCGCGGCCTGTCCGCAACTGGTCACGGACACCCGAGACGCCAAGGCGCTGCATACCGCTGTCAGCACGGAATGTCCACGTGCTGCGTGAATCGCCAGCTTCCATGGCCCGCGCATAGGACAGAAGAGCCGCGGCGCTATCGCCTTGCGTTTCCTGGATTTCGCCCAGCAGGCAGTAGAACGGGCCAGGTGTGGCCTCCTGCTGCGGGTCCCATCGGAACTGGTCGATGGCCTCGGCAAGCGGTATCTTTGCTTCATCGATTCTCCCTTGGAGCTTTAGTGCCTCGGCCAGGGCAAGCCGCGCAGAGCCGTACAGCGGCGGATAGTCAATGTCCCACTGTTCCTGCGGCTTGTTTTCGGGCTTCTTTGCGTTCGGCTCCAGCCGAATGGCACGGCGAGCGTAGTGCTCAGCTAGAGCTGGTTCGAACCTGAGCCGGTTGAAGATGGCAGCAGCATAGCGCGGGCGGAACGGGTCGAGAGTATCATCTCGAACCATCTCAGCTGCGACCGAGCGCAGTTGTGCCGTGTCTTTCAGGCCGAAGAGTGAGCTCAGGAGAAACATGTAGAACGTCTGGCGCCACTCGGTGCGCGGGAACCGCTTGAGGAAACGGCGGATGACAGGCACCTTGGCAGTGTCGTTCGACCAGACCGGATAGAGCGAGTCGTAGAACATCGAGCCGATAATCTCGTAGCCACGGGGCGAGTCAGTGAAGAGGCGTGTGAGCTTCAAGGCCATGACCACAGCTTTGGCCGAGTCAGCAAGGCTGTAGCCGTCAAAGGCAAGGGTCAGCTCTCGGCAGGTCTTGCCGGCCGCGAACCGGGCCGCGTCCGCGGCGATGGTGGCCTTGGTCGCCGGCAGTTCGCTCGAGTCATTCTCGTCCCGGTGGGCCAGGGCAGTCCAGCGGCCCACGATGTTCGAGTCGTTCTCCGGTTCGGCACAGAATGCCTGACTCCACCACGTGACTGCGGAGTCGTACTCGTGCATGTGGTCAAAGACCCGTGCCAGGTTGCGCATGCTCCGCGTATCCCGCGGGTCGGCGCTGACCATGCTGCGGTAGTATGTGATCGCCGACGTATAGTCGCGCCGGGCAAGCATGGTCTTCAGGAGGTCGTGATGCGGTGGCATTTGAGCCAAGGCAAGCAGCAGGAGTGAAGCGACACTCATGATGGCGACACTATAGCTCAGCCTCGGCCCAAGTCAAAGCCCCGCACGTTCGTCGTCCTATGATGTGGGAGCGGCGTCTTGTCGTGATTGCTGCGTTGGCGCCGGAAGACTGCTTCGTCGCCCGGTTCTTCGCAGTGACAGCCCGGATCATTTCAGCCGCTTGCTGCTCCGTGCTTTACTTGTTCCGGTTTGTCGTGATAATGATGACTTCATGTGGTTCGATGACAATGAACCGGACATAGAGGACAGTAAGCCGCAGGGCAAGTCCTCGGTTCACCTGAGGCGGCTGTGGCCGTACTTCAGGCCGTACCTGGGCCACGTGATTGCGGCCAGCGCGCTGCTGCTGGTTTCGACCGGGCTGGGTCTGGTGGGGCCGGTGCTCCTGAAGCGCGCCATCGATGTGAACATCGGCACCGGCGACCTGCGCGGTCTGGGGGTGACGTCCTTGGTCTATCTTGGGGTGCAGGTCGTGATGATCGCAGCGAACTACTTCATGAACGTCTGGCTGGCTCAGGTGGGAGAGAAGGGTGCTGCCGACCTGAAGCAGGCTCTGTTCAGGCACCTGCTGGATGTGCCGATGGCTTTCTTCGACAAGACGCCGGTGGGCAAGCTCATCGCGCGGGTGGAGAGCGACACCGAGGCGCTGAAGATGCTTTTCATGCGGACTTCGGCGGTTCTTCTGCAGAGCGCCTTGATGCTCGTGGGCATGAGTGTGGTCATGGTTGTAACGAACTGGCGCCTGTATCTACTTGTTGCGGTGCTGTTGCCGCCATTTGTCGCGGCGTTCTGGTGGTTTCAGCGCAAGGTGCGGCCGGTCTACCTCGACATCCGCAGGACCGTGGCCGAGACCAACAGCCTTGTCAGCGAGACGCTCAAGGGTCTGCCGGTGGTTCAGGTGTTCGGCCAGCAGCGCCGGTTCGTTCAACGGATGGATGACCTGAACCGGCAGAAGTTCCGGGGCGAGCTCCGAGCCATGGTGCTCTGGAACATCATCTGGTTTCTCGTGGACTTCGGCGAGGTGATTGCTTCGGGGCTGGTGCTGGCCGTCGGCGGGCTGATGGCCCTGGAGGACAGGCTGACCATCGGCGCCCTGTTCCTGTTCATCGCCTACATCACACGGCTTTTTGGCCCGCTGCGGGCAATCTCGGACCAGATAAACGTGATGCAGCGAGCGTTTGCGTCGGCCGAGCGGGCCTTCGGCATTCTCGACCAGGCACCTGAGCCCGCGGGCGACCGTTCGGACCGGCCGCTGCGGTTGGAGCACTCGATTGCCTGCCGGGGCGTCCACTTCTCCTACGACGGCGAACACCTGGTGCTCAAAGACATCAACCTCACCGTACGCAAGGGCGAGAAGGTGGCGCTCGTCGGCGAGACCGGCGGCGGCAAGACCTCGGTGGTGAGCCTGCTGCTTAAGTTCTATTCGTGCCAGCAGGGCTGTCTGGAGTACGACGACGAGGACCTGGCGGGTATGGACCGCCAGAAACTGCGTCGCGCCATCGGGTTCGTGCCCCAGGAAGTCATAATGTTCCCGGGCACGGTGCTTGACAACCTGAGGATGCTGGATGAGACGATTCCCCGCGAGCAGATTGAGGCAGCGGCCCGGCGCGTGCGGATTCACGACGCGATCCTGCGGTTTCCACAGGGCTACGACACGGTCGTGACCGAAGGCGGGGCAAACTTCTCGCTTGGGGAACGGCAGTTACTGGCGTTTGCGCGGGCCCTGGTACGCGACCCGGAGATACTGATTCTCGACGAAGCGACGTCGTCGGTCGACCCGCACACCGAGCATCTTATCCAAGAGGGACTGGAGGAGCTGCTCAAGGGACGGACGGCAATCATCGTCGCCCACCGGTTGGCGACCATCAGGATGGCCGACCGCGTCGTGGTCGTGCACAAGGGGCGGGTGGCAGAAGAGGGCACGCACGACGAGCTGCTGGCCGCGCAGGGTATCTACTCGCGGCTGTACCGGCTGCAGTATGTGGGAGAGGTCGGATGAACTCAGAGACCAGAAACCCGGAACCAGAGGCCGGGAGGACCAAGGCACGGCCTTGGGAGAATCTGCGCATCGTGGCCGAGTTCTGGCGCACCCGCAAGAGCTGGGCCATGTTGCTCATTCTCGGCATGCTTGCTTCGACCGCCCTTACCCTGGCGTTTCCTTACCTGTTGCGTCTGATAATAGACGGCATCAGTAACGGCATGACCCGTCAGCGGCTCATCGCCTATGTGCTGGTGCTGGGCGGAATCGGGGTACTGCGCGTGCTGGGTGAGGTGCTGATGCCTTTTGCCCGGGGTCGGATTAATGAAATCTACGCCTGGAAGGTGCGGACTGAAGTATTCCGCCGCCTGCTCGACATGGGGCACACTTTTTCGGCCAGGTACCCGACCGGCGATGTGATGGAGCGGCTGGACCACGACATGATGGAGCTTTCGTTCTTTGCCTGCTCAGTTATCTTCCGCTTCATCGGTTCGTTGTTCACGTTGGCGTTTGCCCTCGCCATCATGATCCGGATGAATGCGTTCCTGACCCTGATTTCGGTGCTGCCGGTGAGTCTGGCCGTGGTCGGCTGGATGCGGATGGGCCCCAGGATGTTCGCTCTGTTCATGAGATGGCGCCAGAAGATATCCGAGGTGAACAACCAGATTGAAGCCGCGTTCAGCGGCATCAGGTTGGTCAAGGCCTACGTCATGGAAACGCAGCTTGCCCGTCGGTTCCAGCAGACTTTGAACGAACGCGTCGCGGTCGCGGTCGACGAGGCGCGCGTCGAGGCAAGGGTGGAGGTCTTCTACCTGTCCGTCGCCGAACTGGCGACCCTGCTGGTGTTGTGGGTCGGCGGGGCCCTCGTGGTCGGCGGTCGGCTGACCCTGGGTGAATTCGTCGCGTTCAACGCCTACGTCCTCATGCTGCTCGTGCCGATGTTTGATATCGGGCGGCTGATTGTCTCCGGACGTCGGGCCCAAGGCACGGCCGAGCGCATCGACGCTCTGCGCCAGCATCCCCCTGAAGTCAGTCCACCGGCCGAGCCGAGGCCGCCGGTCCTGGGCGAGATAAGGTTCGAACGCGTGACGTTCTGCTACGGTGACCGGCCGGTGCTGAAGGACGTGAACCTGACCTTTGCGCCGGGACAGAAAGTCGGCGTCGCCGGCACGGTCGGGTCGGGCAAGAGCACTCTCTTCCGCCTGCTGTTTCGACTGGCCGACCCGCAGCAGGGACGGATTACCCTGTCGGGAATCGACATCCGCGAGCTGGACCTGGACCGATACCGTCAGTTGTTCGGCTACGCGCCGCAGGAGCCGATGCTCTTTTCCGAAACGGTGCGCAACAACGTCGTATTCGGCCGGGAGAATCTAGGCGAGGAAGGCCTGCGGCGGGTCATGGCCGGGGCGGAGCTGGCCACAGATGTGGCCGGCTTTGCCAAAGGGCTGGACGAGATGCTGGGTGAGAGGGGGACACGGCTTTCCGGTGGCCAGAAGCAGCGGTTGGCCATTGCCCGGGCCCTGGTCAACCGGCCGCCGGTTATGGTGTTCGACGACACGACCTCGGCCCTTGACGCCGAGACCGAACAGGGGCTGGTCAGGCGGTTGCTGACCGAGCTGCCGGAAACCACGGCGATTATCGTCTCGCACCGGTTGTCGGTGCTCGCGGCGTGCGACCTGGTGTATGTCCTCGATGCCGGCGAAGTCAGAGAGCAGGGCACCCACGACGAGCTGCTAGCCAGGCATGGTCTGTACTGGAAGCTGTATCAGCGACAGTCGGTGAAGGAAGAGCTGGAGAAGCTCTAGCTGGCCGGCCCAGGCACCAGTTGACTGAACGGAAACACGACGCCAGTCCGGCTAGAATCTCGTGTGTGCGAAGAACTCGCGGCGCAGGTTCTCCATCAGTTCGGCCCGGCGGTCGTACAGGCGGCGAAGCGGGCGCGGCTTGTGTCGGGACAGGACGTAGTGCGTGAGAATCGGCAGCGCAATCGTCGAGTCAGCATAGCATACCACCGCATCAGGCAGCCGGTCCGGGTCAACCTTGCCCCACGATACCGCTTCATGCGGAGTCGCGCCCGAGAGTCCGCCGGTGTCGGGTCGGGCGTCGGTGACCTGGAAGAAGTAGTCCTGGCCATACTCCCTGATCATCAGCACTTCCTGAATCTGTGGTTCGGTCTGGAGCATGAAGTTCTTCGGACTGCCGCCGCCGATGAGCACAACCGCGGACTTGCCGCCCGACCGCTTGGCCGCCAGCACATAGCAAGTAGTTTCGTTGACGTCAATCGAGGGATTGATGCGCAGTTTCAGGCCTTTCAGTTCCATGCCGGCGATGTTCATGCCGATGGTCGAATCGCCGGGCGAGCTGGTATGTACCGGCACGCCGCAGCGATGGGCGGCAGCAAGCACGGAGACGTCCCTGTTGCCGCTCTTGCGTTCCCACTCGGCCGCGTACCGTCCGAGCAGCCAGTAGAACTCGGCCGTGCCCATCTCGCGTTGAAACTCGGGATTCACCAGGATGGAACGCAGGATGCGGTCGGTCTCCATCAGGCAGTCGGTGTAGCCGAGCAGTACATCGTAGATGCGGACGACGTCGTTTTTCCGCAGGTCGGTGTCGTCGAGCAGGTGCGAGCCGGCATGCAGGGGCAGGTTGAACGCGAAGTGCAGGTCGTGGTACATGTTCGCGCCGGTCGCGACGATCCAATCGACAAACCCGGCCTTGATGAGCGGTATGACGCACGAGCAGCCGAGACCGGCCGGCGTCAGAGCGCCGGCCAGTGACATGCCGACCGTAACATCGGGTTGGAGCATCTTCTCAACATACAGCCGGCAGCCTTCGCGCAGGCGGGCTGCGTTGTAGGCCAGAAACGTCTCGTCAAGCAGGCCGGCGACACTCTGCCGACCAGTGATGGCCTTGGGCATGATGCGCCGGCCTGAGAGATACTGGTGACGGTGGGGGCATTGTTTCTTTCTCAGCCAGTCAGGTACGTCGGACAGGTCAGTGCGGACGCGGGGCGTGATTGCGGGTTTCTTGTTCCGGCGCTCGGACTTGTTTTTCCTGACGGTGACTTTTCTGGGCATCATTCCTCCTTAGGGGACCAGCACTGCCTTGGCCGGTGGTATGCCGTTGAAAGTCGTCGCGCTGGCCAGCGAATAGGCACCGATGTTTCGCGCAAGCACCAGGTCGCCGACTTCGAGTTCGGGTAATTCCTCAGCGGTTGAGATAATGTCGAGCGAGTCGCAGGTCGGGCCGGCCAGGGTGGTCAACTGGGTTGCGCCGTGCTTCAAGGCGCCGAACTGGTACTTGCAGTGGTCGAAGATGAGACCGGACAGCGCGCCATATACTCCGTCGTCAAGGAAGTACCAGTGCTTGTTGTTGCGGATGGACTTGCCGATGACGCTCATCAGGAGGAGACAGGCCGGGCCGACCAGCGCTCTTCCCGGTTCAGCGATAACCCGCAGGCTGCGGTCGAACAACCGGTCGAGTTCGAGGTTCATCGCCGGAGCCATAGATGCAAACCAGTCCTCGTCCGAGTCAAAGTGGCGAATCGGAAATCCGCCGCCGATGTCGACCATCTCCAACGACACGTTCTTCAACTGGGCGTCGTTGACAATGATCTTGGTCAGTTCGAATGCTTCAAGGTAGTTGGAGCCGTGGGTGCACTGGGAACCGACATGGAAACAGACGCCCACGGGAACCAGCCCGAGCCGCCGTGCCTTGAGGAGCAGGGGCACGGCGTCGGCCGGGTCAACGCCGAACTTGAGCGACAACTCGACAATCGAACCGACGTTGGGTACCTTGACACGAACCAGAACCCGCGTACCGGGTGCGTGTCGGGCGATCTTGACCAGCTCATATTCGGAGTCGAACGTCATCAGGTCGACCTTGCGCTGGCAGGCGAATTCGATTGCCTCGTTGCGTTTCATCGTGTTGGCGTAGATAAGTCGGTTCGGACTGACCCCCAGCCCGAGCACGGATTCGATCTCCGCGACCGAGGCGACGTCGAAGCCGAGCCCGGCCGCGGCCATGACCTTGATGATCTCCGGGTTGGAGTTGGCCTTGACCGCGTAGTACGGCTCGACCCGGGGCAGCAGCTTCCTGAAGCGCGCGACCTGTTCTAGGAGCAGGGTCTTTGATATGATGAACAAGGGCGTGCCGTGCTTCCGGGCGAGCTTCGGCAGAGATTTCTCCAGTTCGCGGAGATAGGCCTTGGGGGACCTGGGTTTCACCGGCATACTGCCGCCATTCTGTCACGATTCAGGCAGAAGTCAAGCGAGCGCGGCCGCCACGTTGACGGTCGGCTTGCGGTTCTTGTGTCGTCCGGGCCTGATGCTAGAATGGTCTGATGTTGCCGCTCCGATTCCCGCGGCTTCCTGATTTCCGCCCGCCGGTGCTGTTTGAAGAGGATGCGGTACGCGAGTTGTGTCGCCTGACTCGCCGAGGGTACGAGACCCCGCTCAAGCGTGAGACGTTCGGGTTCGTCTACGGTACGCTGACCGACGAGCGGCGCATCGTTGTCCGGCGCGTCTGTTACTACCGAGGCGGAACCAAGACCCGCACCGGAGTCGTTTTCAAGGACTGGCCGACGATTCGGCGCATCATCGCCCGTCGGCGTCAACTGGCACAGAGCATGCGCCTGCGTTTCCTGGGCAACTTCCACTCTCACGTTGAGATCGCCGGCGAGGTGTTTCGCGGTCTGTCCAGTGATGACCGCGACTCGTTCGCATTCGACCGGATGGCCGTGCTCGAGGTGGTTGTCTTCATCTGGCCGGGAGACGGTCGGGTTGCCGGGCGTTCATCCCAGACGATTGTCGGGTTTGAACCGGAGACCGGCTACAACTACCGCATCCGAGTCTACGCCAAGCGCCGACGCGGCCTGTATCTTGTTACGGCTCGGGTTCTGCCCTCAGGTGTTGTTATTGTTTTCTAGGCCGGAATCAACCGATACGTGCATGACGGCTTATGTTGACATGTCCTTGAGGCTGGCTAACATAATATAGTGTTTGGGCTTACCTGCTGCCCATCCTGGCCGGCGCTCGTGGCCGGGACGTTCCGACTTCACTATCCTGTCCAACAACATGATCGGCTGTCGGCACGTCGCGGCAGTCCGTCTGCAGGGTATCGTGCGGGATGAGTAGCCCAGCTCTAACACCCATCAACTCAGGTGCCGATGACCAGAACGCGCTGACGAAAGAAAAAGGAGGAAGAATGCGCAAACAGCATGACGCTTTTGCCGCAGCTTCGGTCATTCTGCTTGTCCTACTGTCCGTATCTCCAGCCGCGGCAGCGGAGAATCACAAGCCCTGCCTCTGTCGCGCCAGCATCATCCCTTCTGAAGGCACGGCCCGTACGGTCTACGTGGCCATGGTGGACTACGAAGACCCGGACGGTGACGCACCGGCTCGGGTTGAAGTCTATATCAGCGGTCAGGCCTACCCGATGCGTCTCGTCTCCGGACGCGCTGCACGGGGCACCTACCGTGCTCGGTTGACCCTGCCGCCGGGCGAGCACACCTACTACTTCTCTGCTGAGGACGCACGCGGCGCGAGCGAACGGTGGCCGCGCTACGGCGCCAAACCCGGGCCGTTTGTCGGGCAGCGCGAGCGCTACAACCGCCTGCCGGTCTTGACCGATGGCGGTGTCTACTTCGAGGAAGGTGACGACTACGCGGTTTACACGTTCACTGTCCACTACAAAGACAGAGACGATATTGAACAACCACGTCGCATCTGCGTGGCCGTGGATGGCATCTGGCACGACATGAAGCTGCACAAGGGTAGCCCCTATGACGGCACGTACCTCTACCAGGTACGGCTCCCGGCCGGCCCCCACGCATACTACTTTGGAGCGATTGACGAGCGGGGTGACTGCGTGATGCACCCGAAGCACGGGTTTCTGCGTGGGCCTGAGGTGACCGGACGACCCAACATCGCGCCAGTTCTACTTGACCCAAAGGTCACGCCTGCGGCCGGCAGTTCATCCACGACCTTCAAATTCCTGGTCAACTACCGAGACGTTGACTCAGACCCGGCTGCTCTGGCCATGGTCTACGTTGACGGCATCCCGCGGCAGATGGAGCGAGTTGCAGGTAAGTCGTACGACGGCCTGTATTCGTGCAAGGTCCGGACGTTCGAGGGCCGACAGCACGACTACTACTTCTACTTTGAGGATGGCAGGGGTGGAACCTGCCGTATCCCTGAGCGCGGGGTGTTCCACGGGCCGGTGGTGACCAACTTCAACCTGGGCTGGACCGACTTCTGAGGGAGTCCGGTCGAGCAGACAAAGGAGGTCTCGAGTGAATTCAAGAAGTCTAGCGATAGTTGCGGTGGCCGTACTGGCCCTCTTGGTTGGCTGCGGGAAGAAGCCCCCGGCTCAGCCGGACAAGCCGACCGGGCCGACTCAGGCATGGGTCGGCCAGACGACCGAACACGAAGTCGTAACCACAGCCAAAGGCAGCATCAAGTATGTCATGGATTGGGGCGACAACAGCAAGCCTGACACGACGAAGGAAAAGGAATCGGGCGTCAAGGTCAAAGTGTCCCACCGTTGGACCAATGCCGGGACTTTCAGCTTGAAGGTCATGGCGTTTCTGGCCGACAAGGAAGACAAGGCTTCAGAGTGGTCCGAACCTGCGTCCATCACCGTGCTGCCCAATGACGCGCCGGTGATTGACAGTGTTGTCGCGCCGACCTACACGGCAATCCAGGCCGAGACCCGCTTCACCGTGTTTGCCCGCGACCCGGACGGTGACAGCATCTCGGTGAAAATCAGGTTCGGCGACGACAAGGACACGACTTCGTCGGTGGTACCTAGTCCGTGCACGCTCGAGCTGACCCACGTATACTCCAAGGCCGACACGGTCTACGTCAAGGCGATTGCCCAGGACGTCAAGGGAGCGGTTTCAGACACCGCGAGATTCGGACTGGTGGTCGGTCCAGCCGGCGGCGTGATCAACTGGTGGATGAACCACAAGGAAGATGAAGGTACGCTCAACACTTCGTTGGTGCTGGCCTCGAATGGAACCGTGGACTGCATCTTTGGCGGTTGCGACGATGCTGATCCACCCAAGTTCTATGCCATTAAGGTCAATGACTTTCGACCCTATCGCTCAGCAGCCAGTGCCGCGACCAAGTTCACCGACTACACGTTCAACGGTCACGCGGCATTCTGCCAGGCGACTCAGCACATCATCGTCGGCAGCGATGAGGGCGAGCTGTACGCTCTGAAGGTTGCGAACCTCAGTGTCGAGTGGCGCTATCCGGGCAAGAACCGTGAAGAATCGCTGACCGGCGAGTCGTGGGGTGCGCCGGCAATCAGCGGTAACAAGATCTACATCGGCAGCGAAAGCGACTCCTTCTTCTGTTTCATCGACAACGGCACGACTGTGACCCGGCTTGCGCCCTACGCGCTCAATTCCCCGATGGTCGATGCGCCGGTGATCGATGCATCAGGCAACGTCTTTTTCGGTACTGAATCAGGCTACCTCTACAAGTTCGGACCGAATTTCGACTTCCAGTGGCGGCAGTTGCTCATTCCCAACAAGGCCATCAACGGCGTGGTCATCGGGAAAGACGGCGTCATCTACTGCACGTCGGAGGGTGAGCAGCCCAGTGACCCGGCCCGGCTTTATGCGGTCAACCCGGATGGAACCCTGAAGTGGCCCTCGCCGGGTTACACCACGACCTATGGTCTGGGCACGCGGCCTGCGGTTGACGCGGACGGTAACATCTACCTTGGAACCCAAGTCGGCCGGTTCTACAAGTTCAATAAGGACAACGGCACGGCGATGTGGCGCCACTTCTATGGCAACACCGAGTTCAACACCACGCCGATAATCGTCCAAGGCGGATACGTGTATGCTCAGAACGCCGATGACGTGCTATACTGCGCGGACCGCGCAACCGGCGATACAGTCTGGGTCTGTGACTGCCGCAAGGCTCTGCCTCGGCGGCCGGTTCCCCGCGCGCGGAACATGGAGCTGTATGACTACGATGCCAACCCGACCATTACGGCCGAAGGGAACATCGTAGTTGCGGGCAAAGAAGCGGTCTACCTGGTGAAAGGTTACCCGGAACGGCCGCTCGACACTTCGGCCCCCTGGCCGAAGTGGCAGAAGAACCTGTTCAACACCGGTAGGTAGGTCAGTCTAGCTTCCTGGAGCGGGCCCTCGATGAGAGGGCCCGCTCTGTTCCAGGCCGCCCGGCCGATTCAGCGTAACTGCGGGGTGAATACGAGCGCGGCAGAGTTCAGGCAGTAGCGGAGTCCGGTCGGCCTGGGCCCGTCTGGGAAGACGTGACCCAGGTGCGCGCCGCACAGGGTGCAGAGGATTTCTACTCGGTTCATGCCCAAGCTACGGTCGTCATGCTCGGTGATGTTCTCGGGTGCGAATGGGCGAAAGAAGCTCGGCCAGCCAGTACCGGACTCGAACTTGGTGTCTGAAGAGAAGAGCGGCAAACTGCAGCAGACACACCGGTACAGGCCTGATTCCTTGTTTGTCAGGAGCCCACCGCAGAAGGCCGGTTCGGTGCCGCGGCCGCGCGCGATGCGATACTGCTCGGGCGTGAGCAGACGCTGCCACTCTGAATCCGGCTTCACGACCATGGCCACGGTCTCCGGTGCGGTCGGGTTGCCGTCAGGCCCGGCGAACCGCACCACGACTCGGGCAGGAGAGGAGTAGCTCATGCGTACATTCTCGTGCAGGACAGGCTTCTGTTCAAGCTTTGGCACCTTGCTGCAAGCGAACAGGCCAAGGCCGACCAGCATCACCAGAAGGCCGCATACCCGAATCCACGTTCGACCCAAATCCTCATGCCAGAACTCGGACCCGGCTTCATAACGACACTGAGACCGAACTGCAGGCGGGATGATGTTGAGCGTAGTCGGACTAGGGCAGGACGGTCAGGACAAAGCCCTGAGACACAACTTGGCCGCTCCGTGAAAGGCTATCTCCGTACCGGTCGCAGGCCTCGACCGTGAAGAGGTACTGACCGTCGAGGCTCGGAGTACCGTCGAGGATTGCGAAGCTGTCTTGAGACCTGAGTCCGATGCCGGGTGGCAACTGACCAGAGAGCACTCGTACCATGATGCGTCCGTGTCCGCCTGTGGTCCTGATTGTGTCGGCATACGGCGTTCCGACCTGGCCGTTTCGCAGGGATTCGGTCGTGATGTCGAGGTAGGTCTGTGGGCCGCAGGCGGTCAGAAGCGTCAGACAGAAGAAGCAGACGAGCAGAGACCGGTTCATTCTCCAAGCGGTTGATTGAGCTGGTCTTCGAGCCAGTCGAGCCACCTGTCAAGCCCGGCGCCGGTGCGGCATGAGAGTTCGATTATCGGCAGAACCGGCTTGAGTCGATGGACCGAGGTCTTGACGGCGTCGGCATCGAAATCAACGTACGGGAGCAGGTCAATCTTGGTGATGACGACGAGGTCCGATTTGGAAAACATCAGCGGGTACTTGGCCGGTTTGTCGCTGCCTTCGGGCGTAGAGACGAGGGTGACGTTGGCATGGGCCGGTAGGGTGAACTCGGCCGGGCAGACCAGGTTGCCAATGTTTTCAATCAGGAGCAGGTCAACGTCGGCGAAGTCGATGCCAGCGAGAGCGGGCTCAAGCATCAGAGCGTCGAGGTGGCACGCGCCCTGGGTGTTTATCTGCGTGCAGGCCGCGCCCCGGGTGATGACCCGTTGAGCGTCAAGATCGCCCTGAATGTCGCCTTCGATGACGTGGATTCGGACGGTGCGGCCGAGGGCCTCGATTGTGCGCTCGACCAGGGTGGTCTTGCCCGCGCCCGGACCGGACATGATGTTGACTGATACGACCTTGTGGCGGTTGAGTTCTTCAAGTTGCCGGGCGGCGAGCGCATCGTTGCTCGCCAGAACCCGGCGCATCACCGGGATTTCAGCCATGCTAATCTGGTTGGTTGGATGACAATGGTCTGGTTGCGGTCCTTGCCGGTCGAGACGACGGCAATCGGGCAGTTCACGAGTTCTTCGAGTCTGGACAGGTAGCGCCGGGCGCGGGTCGGCAGTTCGCGCCAGGTTCGACAGGAAGCGGTCGACGTCTGCCAGCCTTCCAGCTCGAAGTACTGCGGTTCGAGCTCGACGGCAATCTGTGGGTCGAATTCACTGATAGTTCGACTGCCCAGTCGGTACGAATGGCAGACCTTGATGGTCGCCAGTGTGTCGAGGACGTCAAGCTTGGTGATAATCAGAGCGCCGAGCCGGTTGTACCGCACCGCAGCCCGCACCAGCGGCGCATCGAACCAGCCGCAGCGCCGGGGCCGGCCCGTGGTCGCGCCGTATTCGTGGCCGAGTCTTCTCAGGTTATCGGCATCGGCTAGGTCGAGTTCAGTCGGAAACGGTCCTTGACCGACCCGGGTGGTGTAGGCCTTGGCGATGCCGACTGCCTGTTCAAGCCAGAGCGGGCTAATGCCGGTTCCTGGAGCGACGCCGCCGACCCAGGTTGACGACGATGTCACGTAGGGATATGTTCCTAAGTCAATGTCCAGGTGCATGCCCTGTGCACCTTCGAAGAGAACCCGGTCACCACGGCAAAGGGCCGCTTCGATCATTGAGGCGCCATCAGTCGTCAGCCGGGCAATTGTCCTCGTCGCCTGCCAGTACTCGGCGAACAGCCTCTTGAAGCTGAGCGGCTCAGCCTTGTACAGCTCCATGAGCAGGAAGTTCGCCGCGGCCAGGTTCCGCTTCATCTTGTGGGCGAGCAGCTCTTCGGAACTCAGGTCTTCAGCGCGGATTCCGATCCGGCTGTACTTGTCGCGGTAGGCCGGACCGATGCCCTGGCCCGTGGTACCGAGCAGGGGTGTACGCTTTTCGGTCGTGTCACCGACTGAGTCCTGAAGCCGGTCGAGCAATCGGTGGTAGGGCAGAATCATGTGGGCCCGGCGGTCAACGGCCAGGCGACTGCCGGGTCGAATCTTATGTCGGCGCAGCTCGGTCAGCTCACGGTTGAACACATATGGGTCAACCACGCAGCCGCAGCCAATGATGCATTGTGCTCGGGAATTAGTGATACCTGATGGTACCTGATGGAAGGTCAGCTCGCGGCCTTCCAGGCAAACAGTGTGTCCGGCGTTAGGACCTCCCTGGTAGCGAACTACCATGTCGGCGCTCTGGGCAAGATAGTCGGCCATCTTGCCCTTGCCTTCGTCACCCCACTGCGCGCCGACCACGACCAGATTAGGCATTATCGCCTCGGGTCGCAGGCTGTAGGGTCATCGTCCGCTCGCTCTCGTTAGAATCGGTACGAAAGCGAGAACTTGTAGTTGTCGGTAGAGAAGTCGTAGATGAGTTTGTCCACACTCAGGTCGAACTTGAACCCGGCGTACTCAAGCCCACCGCCAAAGCAGAGACCCAGGGACTTGAACTTGCCCAGGTCCTGGCGGGTGAGCACGTCGCCCAGACCGTAGTGATAGGTCTGGCCAGACTCGTTCTCGAGTACGATGCCGCCGCGCTGACCGGTCAGGTCCTCAAAGTACCCGACCCGGGCGTGCAGCAGATTGGCAAAGGTCGCCTCGACGCCGAAGCTCTTCCAGGCGTCGCGCAGTTCTTCTGACAGCTTGCGGCTGAACGGCTTGATGCCGGTCGTGTCGTAGAACATGCCGACGATTATCTTGGAGACTTCTGGCGTGATGCCGACCTTGACCAGTTTGTTCTTGACCGGGTAGTAGGCGAGACCAAGACGGAGCATCCGGGGTATCGGGTCAGATTCGCCCGAGGAGGTGTAGGCGATGTTCGGTCCGAGGTTCGAGAGAGAGAGACCGGCAGAAAGAAACGAAAACGGCTTGTACAACGCCCCGGCATCAAGCGCCCAAGTGATGCCGGTGCCGCCACGCTCGATGCCGAGCTCGGGCATGACCTTCCAGACCCATTCCGGGACGAGGAACGAGTAGATGAACTTGGCGCCGAACCCAATGCCCAGATTGGTGAGCACGGGATAACCGTAGCCAGCCCCGACCGCAACATCGAAGGTGGTGTACCGGCCGAGGAACTCGCCCCGCTCATTGATGACGTCGGTCTCGCCGGTCGTCAGGTAGATGACGTTGGCGCCGACGTTGCCGTAGTTTCGAACCTGATGAGACAGCGCCGCGTACTCGTAGTACATGCCGGGATAGAGCCCGGGCAGCCAGTTCGAGTGCATCAGTGTAGCATGTGTCCTTTCGAGGAACGCCAGACCACCCTGATGGTAGTAGAGTGCGCTTGCGTCGTCGGCAATCGCAGTGAACGCTCCGGCAAGAGCGGTTGGTCGAGCCGCGGGCCAGATCATCAGGAAGACCGCGCCCGGGTTTTGGCTTGCACCGGCTACCCCGACAAGGACAGCCAGCACCAGCCAGCAGGCTTTGTGCCTCATGAAGATGCCTCCTTTTTGGAGCACAGAGAGATTATAGGCGACGCAGCAAACATGGTCAAGCTGACCGGTCAGCGCCCGCGCCAGACGATGAGTCGGTCGCGCCTGAGCACGCGTTGCTCGCGGCCCGGGTCAAAGGCTCGGGCCGCGAGCGTGAACAGGTACACGCCGTTGGGCAGGTGTGTGCCGTCCTGGTCACGGCCATCCCAGTAGACCTCGTTGTAGCCAAAGGTTCCGGGATGGTCACCTAGGTCGCGGACCAGGCGGCCGGCAAGGGTGTAGATTCTGACACGGCAGGTCGCCGGGGAATTGAGCTCAAACGTGAATCGGGCGTCACGCTGCACCGGGTTAGGATAGACCAGTACTGAGTCAACCGCGAGCACGTTTGAACCGACCGGCCGGACCACCACCCGCGTTGCAGTGCGGTTGAGTTGATTGTCCGACACGAGCGCGCAGAGCGAGTCGGTCGGGCCGGCAAGCGCCACCTCGGTGCGATACCGGGCTACGGTGCTGCGATTCTCATCGAAGACTAGTTGGTCGGTCAGGTCGACAGCGCCGCGCCGGTCGTTGACAAAGAAAAGCGGGGTTGCACCCGGGACCGGGGCGATCATCACGCCGGATTCGTCTTCGATAACCAGCTCGAGGTCGAATTCACTCGGAACCCGTGCATTGTCCTGGAGGCGCTGGCCCCGGGTCCAGAAACTGACCACCGGCCCGGCACTGTCGGGCGATGCTGTCCGTACGGTCGTGAACGGCAGCGTATCGGCCAGGATGCTCAGGTCGATCGAGTCCGACCAGACCGATGCGCTCAGACGACACGACCTGACGACTGGCGCATAGTATCCATCAGGGACAAAGACGGTGTCGAATCCGGACCAGACCGGAACCGTGGCGCGGAAATCTACCGTACCTTCCTCGAGCCGGCCGCTGCCCCGGCCCAGTTCGAGTCCGGGCAGGGAATAGAACTTGGTGCCCATTGTCGGGTTGGGCGAGCAGTAGAACCGAACACGCCGCGGGCCGGAAAGAACCCAATCATACCGGCCTCGAGGTGACTCGACGACCGCCGAAGCCCTCAGGCGCTGCCCCGGTTGGACCGTGTCCGGCGCAACCGCGAGAGTCTGGGATGACGGCCGGGGAAGGCGCAGGACAACCGCCGGGTCACCGAACAGATGGTAGAGTCGGTCAGTAGGCCAGGCACGGAAGAAGCTTTGTCCGACCGTGGAGTCAGGCATCGCGACCAGCGGCGTGAGGAGATTGCGGGCAAAGACACCGTTAGAGGCTGACGTCGTTGCCTTGGTTGCCGCAACCGCTCCAATGGCACCACCGTTCATTCGGACCATCTCCTCGGCAATGCACTCGAACTGCGTGTCTTCAAATCGGCCGACCGAGCAACTGCCGAAATAGCAGAACGGGGTTCGGCCCTCGTTGTTGATGAGCGGAACCCGGCTGATGTTGAGCACGCTTTCATGGGTCAGGTCAAATCCGGACCCGTGACCGAAGAAGAAGAAAAGCAGGCCTCCGCGATTCAGCTCGCGCATCAGTTCTTCATTGGCACCGGGTTTGTTTCTGGTCCCGGCGAACTGGTGTTCGGTCAGATAGACCTTGACCGGTTGAAGCAGGTTGTCGGGCAGGACCGCCATCGCTTCGCACTGGTCAATGTGAGTGAACCGAATGAGGTCTGGCCGGCCCGGCTCGCCCAGGAACTCGTCGTCGGCCAGCAGCAGGAAACGCTTGTTCCAGAACCCGACCGGCCCGGTCTCATAAGTCACTACCTTGTCAGCGAAGCGGCGGAACGCCTCGGCAGTGCGTGGCGTCACCCGACCGAGAATCATATCCGGACTCGCCCCTTCGCCTTCGAAGTCGGCATACCAGGCGTCGAACGCCGCGGCAGTGCGATCGAGCGCATCCGGGTTCAAACCGAGCCCATATTCGTAGGCCGGGACGCCATCAATCTTCTGACCGAGGATGTTCCGATAGTCGCAGGTCGCGTCGCCCACGAGCAGGCCATAGGCGGGCTGCTTGTCGGCGAAGAACCGCTTGATCGCCGCCGGTTCTTCCATTCCGAGCGAGTAGTCGTCATAGATGTCGTCGAGCAGAGCGACGTCAGCTCGGGCTCGACTCACACCTGGGATTCGACCCGTGCGATAGCGGGCGAACATCTGGGCCGGACTGCTGAAGGACCGAGGCACAACAATCCAGTAGTCTGCCTGGCGGAGGCCAGAGAGCAGACCGCCGGGGCGGCGCATGGTCATGCTCACCGGTGAGCGGAGGGACCCGGGGACTGCGGCAGCGAACTCAGCCGGCCGCGGCACGCGCAGGCAGACCGTGGCACTGTCGCCCGGCTCGAGCCGAAGCGGACAAAGCCGGGGTGCGTGGTTGTCGGTTACGTCGAGCACGAGCGGCGTGTCGGGCAGGTCGGTCAGCAGGAATCGGAACGTGCCGGTGTCGTCGTGGAAGAAGTGGAGTCGGCCGGATGAGAGCGAAAGGCGCTTCTCGTGTTCCAGCTCAAGGAAGTCAAGATAGGCCCGTTTGCCCGAAGCTCCGCCGATCTCAACTGTCAGAGTATTGCGTTGATAGGCAAGGGGCAAGGTAGTGTCAAGTGCAAACTCAAACGGTGCGCTCGGCAGACTCTGGCCAAAGGCGTACTCGGGCCCGACCTGCCGACCGTTGACGAGCAGCCGCAGGAGCAACTGGTAGTTGCCCGTATCCGGGGAGATGAACCGGCCACGTAAGCCCCGGAACCGGGTCGGTGCGGACAGCTCAAGCGGGATGTTGATGCTGGTTGCTTCGCCTTCGGTTGACTTGAGGAACATCGTCCATATCCAGAGCAGACCGCTCCGTGCCGGGCAGTCCAGATCCTTTTCGAGCCGGACAACCTCGCGGCCGGTTCGAACCACTCTGGTTCCGGCTGTGTCCGGGGCCAGCCCGGTTCTGATTCGCGCGCCACGCGCACCGCCCCAGGTCAGCCAGTAAACGTTGTAGCGCGTGTAGAGGTTGGTACGATAGGCCGAGTCACGTTTGAGCCATCGGCTCGGGCCCAGACCGTAGAATACAACCTGGTCGTTCGGGTCGAGTCTGCCGTCTTCTTCGCCTCGGACCAGTATCGGAACCGGAGTCAGCGAATCAGGGTATGTCCGGCACGGCTCGTGGTCGCCGACCCCGAAAAGCGCAAGCCCGGCCGGGTCCAGTCCGGAGATCGGGACTCCGGCTGCGGCCAACTCTCGGCCGGAGATGCCGTAGAGCGCAGTCGAGTCAACCTGGATCTTGAGCCATGCGCTGGCGCGGGCGTACGGATTGGGCAGCGCACCAGGCGGGTCAAGCTTCCAGTCGACCGCCTGTTCGCCGTTGAGCAGCATCTGACGAAGACAGTTATCAAGTGGGTCAGTCCGAGGGTTGGTCTGTGCTGTGTGGTCGAACCGGACCTGAACCCGTACCTGTTGGGCAACGGACAGCCGACGAGACCCGGCATCATAGCTCGCCGGGCGAATCGTGATGGTCACAAACCTGACCCCGCGCAGTTGTTCTATCGGCCCGGTCTCGACCACGGGCCGGGTATCGGTGCCGGGAGCGTCAAACCAGGCCGTGTCCGGTTCGTAGCTGAATCTTGCCACCGTGCCTGGAGTCACATCCTCGAACACTGGTCCGGGCACGACCGTGCTGCTCACCGAGACTCCGCCGGCCTGAGGTACACCAACTCGCACGACCTTGGAAGGCAGGTCGAGTTCGCCCGGTTCGGCAAGGTGGTCGGCGTCAGGCAGGTCGAGCTGATGTGCGCCTTCTGCGGTCAGCGCAAGCGTCGGCTTGCCCGGCTCGTAGACGAATGAGACGGTGTTCGAACCTGATGCAATGGTCTGGATCGAGGCGGCCAGCACGGCCGGGCAGAAAAGCAGCAGCAGGGGATGCTTCCGCATCAGCAATAGTCTAGACGCTCGTCGGCAGTAGTCCAGTTAGAACATGCCGCGTCACCGACCCGCGACCCGGAATCGGGCAGGCAGCACTCCGCTGTTTACAACCCCGGCCAGGACGACAATCAGGTCTTCGCTACCCAGGTCGTAGAATACGATTCGGCCGTCAGCCTGTCCCCGGGCCGCAGAAAGTACCGCACCGTCGAGCACAAATACCAGGACCGTATCGCGGTCAGTGCTGCCTGAGATGATCCCTGGTCGCTGCGGGAAGACAGCCAGACCGGGTCGGACAGGAACGTCGGCCACGAGTTCGGCAGTCATGGAGCCGGGACCGGCAATCATCCGGCCCAGTGCAACCCGCGTCGCAGCATCGTCCCCGACCTTGACCGAGCCCGCGGTGTCTGCCTCGGTGGTGACCCGGGCAGCCCGAACCTCGACCCGGCCCTGGCCCAGCAGCAGTTCGACTTCGCGTTCAGACAGCCGCCGGGACATGCTCAACCTCAGGCCGCCCCGTGCTGGCTCGATTTCCGCTTCCGGGTCGGTGGTACGCAGGCGCGCCTCAATCACCTGTTCCGCACGCCTGAACTCGGCTCGGCTGAGCCGGCGAGACGGCGCGACGGTGATGGTCTGAACCGGGACGAACGGCACGCGCACCCGACCGGCCCGGTTGAAACGACTGAACGAGAGACGCCACTCTGCGGTTCGGGTTGAGTCTGAGCAGTAGACGTTCCGCGGCAGTCCGCTGTGAATGTCAATCTCGATTGTGCCGGACAGCTTGCGCGTCTGGGTCGGGTCCAGAATCGGCACTTCAGGAGTGAACTGGTAGAAGTGCCGACCCGCCTCGGTCTTCATGAAGGTCAATCGACTGCCCTTGACGACGGGCTGAAGCTGGTCGAGGACTCTCGTCTCAACCCCGCGCTGGGTTCGGTGCCACTTTCCGTTCTCATATTCATACTGAACCGGGCCCGCGGCCCGCAGCGCGACCTTGGACCTCTCGCTGCCGCGTGTCCAGGTTCCGTTCCACTCTTCGCGGTCACTGCTTTGCCGCAGGCCGGAGAACTCCGCGCCGAGCGGGAAGGGAATGTCGGTATGGTAGCTCAGCCGGAAGGCGAACGACTGCGCCGCCTTGAGTCGCTCGGCGAAGCCGCGTGCCGCCTCATCGGGCGATAGCGGCTTTCCCCGACGGACAAACGGCGTGCAGGAACAAGCAAGAAGGGTGAGCAGCCAGGCCGCGTTCCGCAGGATGCTAGAAGTCCAGACCGAGCCCGAAAATGAACTTCCAGCTCTTGTCATCAGTGGCAGAGAGGGGTTTGGCCAGGTCGAGCTTGACTGGTATGAAGGCAATCTGAGTTCTGATGCCGAACCCGACGCCCAGTTTCAGGTCCTTCAGTTCATTTTGCGAACCATCCCAAATCCTCAGACCCGGCCGCTGAATCAGGCCGCCGTCAAGGAACGCCACGCCTCTGATGCCCTGGATGTCAAGCGGCAGGGGAAAGGCGAACTTGAGCCGGTCAATGAAAGGGTAGCGCAGTTCGAAGCCGAAAAGGGCCGCACCCGGGCCGACCAAGGAATCGTCGGCGAACTCGGCCGGCTGGTACCCCCGGATGACCATCTGGCCAGGCGCGTACTCAAGAAATCGCACGCCACCGATGTAGTACTGGTCGGCATCTCGGCCAAAGCCGCGTACACCGAACAGGCGCGACGCGAATACCGTTCGTCTGCCGATACGCTGGTAGTTACGCCAGTCAGCAAACACATCCTGGAAGTGCCGGTCAGACAAGAATGATACGTCGACCCCAAGTCGGGTTCGAGTACCGCGCGCCGGGCCATAGCCATCCCAGTATGTGTTGTCGAGCACCAGAGCCGGGCTTGCGTACATCACGCGTTCGTTGTAAGCCCGTTCCCAGTACCATCCGGCATACTCCGATGAGACCCCCCAACGGTAGACATCCAGCCTGCTGTTGTAAAGCGTGAGGCCAAGTTCGGCCCGGACGAACCGATTGAACGGATACCCGGCAAGTGCCTGTCCACCCCGATTGGTTTGGTCGACCCGATACCGGTACGGGTAGTAGAGTGGTACGTCGAAGAACTGAAACAGAGCAAAGCCATAGTCAACCCGATAGGGCAGAAGCCAGTACTCAAGCATCAGGTTGGAGTTGAGGATGTCGCCGTACAGGTCTGTGTAGAGTCCGAATCGGTGGTTGCCCAGCATGTCGCTGAAGGCAAGATTGAGCGTACCGGAGAAGCCGCCGGACGGGCCGATGCCGTATGAGGCTGCGCCCACTGCGTAGTCAAGCGACAGATTGAAGCCGACCGGCCTGACCCGACCAAAGTCAAGCCCCTGTTTCTCGAACGACAACGTATCGAGCCGTGCCGGCCGACCCGGGCCTGAGTCCACCGGAATCTTCTCGAGCGGGTCGAGCATCACGGCAATGTCCCAGCCGACGTTGGAGTAGTAAGCAAAGGCGAGTTTGCGGTCATCGGCAGAAAGCGAGAGATGGGACGCGTCACCGAGCAGGTCGGTGCGGCGGACGACTCTTCGCTCTGCCCGCGAGAAGACAAAGACGTTGGCGGCCGAGTCGGACGCCGCGTAGATGAGATACTCACCCGACTTGGTGAAGACCGGATGGGACATCTGCTCGCTGCGGTCGGTGAGACGCTCAGCGCCGCTCTGGGAGCGGAGCCAGACTGCGTAGGAGCCTGGGGACCACTGACTGCCCGCGTCTGGTCGGTCAGAGACGAAGGCGATCGTTTCGCCGCTCGGCGAATAGGTCGGGTCCCGGTCATCGTACATATCGTAGGTGACACGGCGCGGCTCCCCACCCGATGCATCAACCTCGTAGATGTCACTGAACCCGTTCTTCAGTCCGACAAAAGCAACACGTCGTCCGTCAGGCGAGAAGCAGGGGCTGTACACCGCGTCGAGGTTACCGAAGATGCGCCGCACCACCCGGCCGGATGAGTAGTCAATCAAGGCCAGGTTGTCCCGGCCCGCGGTTCTGGTCACGACCGCAATCGTGTGCTCGTCCGGTGACCAGGCCAGTCCGGGGCGCAACAGGTGCATCGCCTCAAAGCCACCCGAACGTTCACCCCGTACCAGCCGCTTGAGCACCCGGCCGTCAAACGCGGATATGACGTAGACGTCGGCGTATTCGTGCCGGTCGGAAATCATTGCGACCTTGGTGCCGCTAGGCGAGATTGCCGGTGCGGTGTTGTAGACCGAGCGGTCTTCCTGATGGTTGGTAAGGCGCTCGGCAAGCTGGTCGAAGTTGCGCAACCGGGTCACCTGAGGCCAGTAGCGGATACGCAGCCACTCCTCCCACTCGCGGGAGAACCGCTCGACCGACAGACCAAACACAGCATCAAAGGTCGCGGTCAGGTTCCGGCGTCGGGCAAGCACGTGCAGGAACTCATAGACCTTCTTGCGGCCGTACTTCTCCTCGACATAGTGGAAAAAGGACTCGCCCTGACGATAGACAAGGTAGCCCATGTTATCACTCAACTGGTGCAGCGGTACGACGCGGTTGTTGAGCACGAGGTCGCGCATGAACGTCTCGGAACTGACATTGGCCCAGCCGGACTGGAACTCGGCAAAGCCTTCCAATACCCAGAGCGGAATCTGAAACTCATCAACTGCGCCGAGCAGGGCGGCCAGCCGCGAGCGGTAGAACATCCGAAACTCGAAGATATGGGTCAGCTCGTGGCCGATGACGTGGTGCAGGTCGCTGTACGAACCGTTGAACGGTATGACGATGCGGTTCTTGAGCAGCTCGGCAAAGCCGCCGACCCCTTCCTCGATTATCTCCAGGGTGACATTGGTCTCGCTGAACTGGTTGGGCGAGAGATAGAGAATCAGCGGGACCCGGTCTTCGAGCTCAAGGTTGAGGTCAGTCGAGGTGAGACGGTAGTACTCCTCGGCTGACCGGGCCGCGAACTCGGCCAGAGCCTCGCCCCCCGGATAGAACAGGATGCGGAAGTGCTCGGTCTCCAGGTTCTGGAAGGCATAGTCCCGGGTTTGGACCTTGCTCTTGCCGAAGTAGGAATACTGGCCCAGCGCGCAAGTTGCGACAGCCAGCACCAGCAACACCGCAGGCCTGACACGAGGAAGGATGCGGAGAACGAGACTAGGCACGGAGGATGGTTAGTCTACCGTCCGTATCACCGATGTCAACGCTCGTCAGCCCCACCCTTCGCGTCTTTGCTCTGAGCCCTGTATTCTGCCTTTGTCTTGCCTCCGCTGCTAGTCATTCCTCCATCATCAAAGTCCTGTCGTGACAAGACCGTCGGGCCGAAAGCCGAGGAAGCCACAGAACTCCGATACAAACGCCGGCTCAACTGCATGGTCAACTCACGAGACAACTTCTCAACCGACGGCTCAGTCTCCTGCTCGAGCATGTGCCCGGCGCATCGCGCACAGCAGCGCCGGAAGCAACCCTCAAGCCCGCGCCGAAGCTGAAACCGACAACATCACCCAAAGCAGAAACCTGACAGACGCCGATTCAGCCAAGCCTGCTATCGCACATCCAACTGCTCCTTGGGAAGCCGGGGAGTCAGATCACCACCAGACAACGTATCCTGCTGAAAGAGATTGACTTAGCTCGCCTACCGCGTGTTTTGTCCGTGATAGTTGGTATTGTCATGCGTCTCCTTTGCCGGCAATGGTAACAAGAACGGCACGAGGTCAGAGACCTGCTGCTAACAGCTTGACAATCAAAGCATTACATGCACGCACCGGCGCAGGGAACGCGGCACATGCACGTCCGGTATACCGTCCCCCGATGCACTCCCATTGTCACTTCCGTTGGCGCGGTCAGTGCCACTGGCGACTTTGACTCACTCGGCGATCCTGAAGACATGTCGGGTGGGATTGCTGACGTGCAACCAGGTGGCAACTCACTCTTAGTTGCGACTGGCACAACTCCCGCGGCGTCAGCCAGCACCAAGCGCTTGATTCCAAACAGCATGACCACGAGCGCAGCCAGCGTCATTTCTGTCAGCACTTCAGCATGCATGGCAATCGGCATTGCCAGAGGGACGACCGAAAGTCCCGCTCCTGGCCTGCTCCGCCATGATGTTCGCACGTCAGCCGTCCCTGCTCAAGTCGCGCCGGCAGCTCGTCCCTGGGACATGGCGCGTGTCCGGGCGGTGCGGTTGTCCGGGCAGGCCCAGACATTCCCCAACCTCAGTGTTCGCGGCCGGCGCTACAGCGGTTTGGGCTTGGGGCCTTTGTCTTCAGTGAACATGAAGAGCCGCTCGGCGACTTTGTAGCCCCAGGCCATGTCGGGTGTGGTGTGGCCGTAGCAGATGCCGGCCCGGGCGTCGAATCCGACCGCCCCGACCCTCAGCTTGCGCCGCCGTGCCTCTGACATTGCAAGCGTCAGCGCAACCGAGGCAGGCATGGTCAGCATCCGGTCAACGATGTCCTTGGCCAGAAGCCGACGCATGATTTCCTCGCCGTGACCGGTGCAGGTCACCGCACCGTACGGCGCAGCGTAGGTTCCGGCGCCGAGGATCGCGGAATCTCCAACCCGACCCCGCATTCGCCCGGCAATACCGCCGCTTGAGGTTGCCACCGCGAGGTTGCCGCGTTTGTCAATCGCGACCGCACCCGCGGTGCCAAGGTGTTCACCCGACTCCGGACCCCGAGTGTCAGATTCAGGTGGCGGAGCCTTGGGCATCCGGGGGAAGTACGGCGAGCCTTCGGCCAGTACCTTCTGCAGCCGGGTGCGCGACCGCTCGGTGGCAACGTCATACTCCTCGAATCCCATCCGGCGGGCAAACTCGACCGCACCTTCGCCTGAGAGCAGCAGGTGGTCGGTTTCGGTCATCACCTTGTGCGCGACCAGTATCGGATTCTTTGTCCGAACCAGACCACAGACCGCGCCGAAGCGGCCGTCCTGGGTCATGACCGAGGCATCCATCTCGGCCACGCCGTCGACGGTCAGGCTGGAACCGGTACCGCAGTTGAACAGCGGGTTGTCCTCCATGATGCGTACCGCGGTCACGACCGCTTCAAGGCAACTGGCACTCTGACGGAGCAGACGGTAGCCTTCTTCGATTGCCTCGGTCAGCCCGGCAACGGCAGCCGGCTTGTCGTCAATCACGCCGGCTCCACCGTGGCAGATGATCCCGAGAGTAGTTCCCAGCACAGTGACCTCCTATTGCTGGCAGACCGGGCAGAATCGGGTTCCCCGGTTGCCAATCCGGATTCGTCGGATTACACCCGGGCAGCCGCGGCGTCGGCACGGCCTGCCCTCGCGGCCGAAAACGGCCAGGCGTTCCTGGAATCGGCCCCGAGCCTGGTCGGGCAGTAGATAGCGGCCGTCATCCAGGGTCGTGCCGCACCACTTGATGCCATCGTGCAGCACCTGGCTGAGCGCCCGGACCAGCCGGGCAACTTCAGTCCGGGTGAGCTTACCTGCGGCCCGAGTAGGCCGCACCCGTGCCCGGAACAACGCTTCGTCCGAGTAGATGTTGCCGACACCACAGCAGACGCGCTGGTCCAGAAGCAGGCTCTTGACGCTTGCCTTTCTGCCTTTCAGTCGGTCAGCCAGGTAATTGACCGTGAAGTCCGGCGACATCGGTTCCGGTCCCATTCGG
Organism: Caldifarciminota bacterium; assembly: GCA_965648905.1. Taxonomy (GTDB): domain Bacteria; phylum Hydrothermota; class Tepidihabitantia; order Tepidihabitantales; family Tepidihabitantaceae; genus CAZQFS01. The sequence continues at coordinate 73,070 of CBFGIT010000007.1, read as the reverse complement.
AGCATGCCGGCAAGTACACTCGGGACTTCCTGTTGTCGGAAGAGGTATGCCCGACCGAGTGCGCGTGGCTCGACGAAGGAGAGACTCATTCCCTGCGACAGGCCAAGACGCAGTCGCTCAAAGGTAGGGTGTTCGTTCGGGCCGGTCAGCTCCAGGTGGCCGCTGAGCCGAAGGTGGAATACCAGCCACCATCCCTGGTCAAGTTCGATGAGCAGGTATTTGCCCCGGCGGGAAAGTCCGGCGATGGTGCGGCCGGTCGCGTTCCG
>CBFGIT010000007.1:0-72794 GCA_965648905.1 Caldifarciminota bacterium | reverse complement strand
GGTAATGCGGGGGTTGGGGGCGGCGGGGGGCGGTCGGGCGGACCGCCACGACAGCGGGCCAGCCGATGATGTCGGGTCGCCGGACTCGGACGCTCAACACCTTCTGCCCGACAAGCTGAGGCTCGAGCGCGCGCCGAATCGTCTCGACTTCCGGGAGTTCAGGCAATTGAGCAGGAGTACGGCAGTGCGGTCTCCGAACTAGCGCTTGTCGCCTTCGGTCTGGTTCAGGCTGCTGAGAAGCTCCTCAGTGGTTCGGACCGGCCTGAGCAGTTCGACCGCCCGGGTCACTTGCGGGTCACGCCGCATCCGGGCCTGATACTCGCCCCATAGGCCCTTGAACTTGCCCGCGACCTCGCGCTCAATCTGCCCGGCGATGAACTCGCGGCTGGAATCAAACTCCACTGCCGTGAACTCAAGTTTCTTGTCGGCCTTCAGATAGGCGCGGAACTGGTCGACGACTGCGTCATCGGCCACGAATCCGCTGACCATTTCGGGGTGAACGTTGACGTAGTCAACGGCAAAGTCAAAAAAAGCATCGCGGGAAATCCGGGCGGCGAAGTTGGTGAGCTTCTCGTAGGGCAGGTAAACGTCCGGGACGATTGCACCCCGGCCATAGACCCGACGTCGGAGCCGGCCCAGGGTCCTGAATTCCTGAGCATCCCGGGCAGTCGTATCAACGATGACGACGCCGTCCTTGTCGTGGGGCCGGTTGATGCATCGGCCGCTGGGCGTGTACCAGTACGCGGTCGTCACCTTGACCGCGATGTCCGGCCCAAGCTGCTGAATCGTCTGCACCGACCCCTTGCCAAAGGTCGTATCGCCGAGAATCAGGCCCCGTTCCCAGTCTTGGAGCGCACCGGCGACAATCTCGGACGCCGAAGCGCTGCCCCGGTCAACGAGCACGACCAGTGGAAAGTCGCCGTGGCGGTCGCCATCTTCGGACGTGAACTCACGATGGCTGTCCGGAACCCGGCCTTTGGTGCGGACAATGACGCGCCCGGCGGGCAGGAACAGGTCAGAGACGTCCCGGCCTTCGGTCAGGAGCCCGCCGCCGTTTGAACGCAGGTCGAACACCAGCTTTTGCGCGCCCGCGGCAAAGAGCGAGTCGATGGCACGGCTGAGCTCACGGGTTGCAGCGCGGGAGAAGTCGGCCAGACGCACGAACCCGATACCGTCCTCCAGCATCCCGGCATAGGGGACCGCCTTGATGCTGATGACCGCTCGGGTCAGCTCGAAAGGCAGCAGGTCTCTCACTCCGGGCCGGGCAATCGAGAGCTTGACCTTGGTCCCGGGTTCGCCCCGCAGCAGTTTGACCGCATCCTCGGTCGTGTAGCCTTCGGTCGACTTGTCCTCGATGCGGGCAATCCGGTCGCCGCTGCGGATACCGGCGCGCTCGGCCGGAGTGCCTTCCATCGGTGCGATGACCGTGAGCTGACCGTCCATGGTTCCGATGTGGATGCCGATGCCGCCGAACTGGCCCTCGGTTCTCACCCGCAACTCCTTGAGGTCGGCCTCTTCGAGGAACTCGGTGTAGGGGTCGAGCGAATTGAGCATCCCCTTGATTGCCTCACGGACGAGCTTCTCCGGGTCAACCCGTTCGACATAGGTCGCGAGCACGATGTCCACAACCTGGCTGAAGGTCCGCAGGGTCTGCATGAAGTTCGGCCCCTTCTGTGCCCAGAGTCGGCCGAACACGCCGCCCAGGCACAATGCCAGGACCGCAATCCCGATGACCAACGCGACGCGTCTTCTCATTTTCTCAAGATACCCTTTCGGTTCAGCAGTTCGCGGACGTGTTCTCGGACGACGGCTTCGAGCTCATCGGCCGGTCGGTTGCCGTCGAGAATCCGGAATCGGCCAGCCGCGCGCCGTGCCAGCTTGATGTATCCGGCACGCACGCGCTCATGAAATTGTACCCGCTCCTGCTCCAGTCTGTCAAGAGCCTGGTTTCCTTTCCGGTCACGGCCGACCGCGACCGGCAGGTCGAAAAGCAGGGTCAGTTGCGGCTTCAGGGCCGCGGTTGCGAGCTTGTTCAGGCGGGCGACGACCCGCGCACCCAGCTCACGCCCGGCACCCTGGTAGGCAACTGATGAATCAAGATACCGGTCGAGCACCACGATTCTGCCGCGCTCGAGTGCTGGTCGGACAAGCTCGCGGACGTGCTGACTCCGACTGGCAAGGTAGAGGAACAGCTCGGTCCATCCATCCATGTTCCGGCACGCCGGGTCAAGCAGTATCGTCCGGATGCGCTCGCCGATTTCAGTTCCGCCCGGCTCGCGGGAGAACTCGACAGCCAGTCCGACATCCCGAAGCCACTGAACGAGGCGCTGTGCCTGGGTTGACTTACCCGAGCCTTCGATACCCTCAAACGTGATGAGTACACCGCGCACGCTGGACGATGATCCCGAAACGCGAACTCCCGGCCCTAGCGCTTGGCCGGCTTTGCCGGCCGGTCAACGCGCGCGGTGCTGGCCGGCCGGTGGGCATAGCGGCGGATGTAGGCCTCGGTCTTGTCGCGGCAGACGTCGTCCGGGAACTGAACCGGCGGGGTTTTGAAGAAGTAGCTTGACGGCTCGATGATGCTGCCGGACAGACCGGCATCGAGCGCCAGCTTGGCGCAGCGGATGGCATCAATCATCACGCCGGCTGAGTTGGGCGAGTCCCAGACCTCGAGTTTCAGCTCGACGTTCAACGGCACGTCGCCGAACGTCTGACCCTCCATCCGCAGGTAGCACCACTTCCGGTCCTTGAGCCAGGCAACGTAGTCGGAAGGGCCGACATGGACGTTCTCGGCCCCGATGTCGTACTTGAGCAGCGAAGTCACCGCCCCGGTCTTGGAGATTTTCTTGGAGTGCAGCCGCTCGCGTTCGAGCATGTTCAGGAAGTCGGTGTTGCCGCCGACGTTGAGCTGCATCGTCTTCAGGAGCTTCACACCCCGGTCGTTGAAGAGCGAGACCAGCATCCGATGGACAATCGTCGCCCCGACCTGAGACTTGATGTCGTCGCCGAGCACGGGCAGGCCGGCGTTCTTGAACCGCCGGTGCCAGTACTTCTGGGAGGCGATGAACACCGGGATGCCGTTGACGAACGCGCACCCGGCCTTGAGAACCTGCTCGACGTACCACTTGGTTGCCTCTTCGCTGCCGACCGGCAGGAAGTTGACCACGACGTCGGTCTTGGTGGCCTTGAGCGCCCGGACAATGTCCGCGGTGGGGCCGGGTGCCTTCTCGATCACCTGGGACAGGTAGTACCCCAGTCCATCGTGGGTCATGCCGCGCAGGACCTTCACGCCGGTCTTGGGCACGTCCGCGAACTTCCAGGTATTGTTGGGGTAGGTGTAGATTGCCTGGGCGACGTCCTTGCCGACTTTGCGCTTGTCGATGTCAATGGCAACCGTCAGCTCAATGTCGCTGATGTGATATCCGCCGAGGTTGGTGTGCATGATGCCGGGAATCGAATCTCCCTCCTTCGCGTTCCGGTAGTAGTGCAGACCTTGAATCAGACTCGACGCGCAGTTGCCGATACCGATGATTCCGACTTTCACCTTGGACATAGTTCCTCCTGTCGTTCGCGGTGACGACTGACAATGCCTTCCGGTCGGTTACGAGACAAGCAGACCGCCCAAGAAGGGGTTGACCAGCAGCGCCCGGCCGAAAGTGCCCGGCTCGCCGTGGCCCGGATAAATCTCTGTTTCGCGCCTCAAGAGCGCCTGCAGGCGGCCTAGTGACGTCTGCATCTCGTGCGTCGAGCCGCCCGGGAAATCGGTCCGGCCGATGGAATCGACAAACAAAGTGTCGCCGGTGAACGCGTAGCCGTTGCCCAGCAGACAGATGCCGCCCGGAGTGTGACCGGGTGTGTGTCGAACCACCAACTCTTCTTCGCCGACCCGGAGCAGGTCGCCCTCAAAAAGCAGCCGCGTTGGTGCCGGCGACCGAACCTCAAAGCCCATCATCATGGCCAGACCGGTGTCCGGGTTGGCCAGCATTCCGGCATCGAGCCGATGGATGCAAAGCTCAGCGCCGGTGGCGTCAACGACTGCCTGATTCGCGGCCACATGGTCAATGTGGCCGTGGGTGTTGATTACCAGCTTCACCGCCCCGCCCAGTTGCCCGGCCAGCGCGAGAATCTCATCGGCATCGCCTCCCGGGTCAACCACGGCCAATTCCTCGCCGGACTTGAGGAGGTAGCAGTTGGTCGCAAGCGGCCCGACCACAAGCCGTTCAACCTGTGCGGCCATGTCCGGCTCTGTTCTTGCCTGCCAGTCGCGGTCCCGCGGTTCCGCCGGCGATGCGCCAGCCCTCATGCGCGAGCAGGTATTCCTTCCATGCCAGACCACCACGGAACCCGGTCAGACGGTGGCCGGTACCGACGACGCGATGGCAGGGTATGAGCAGCGGGAACGGATTGCGGGCCAGCACCTGGCCCACAGCACGCGCTGCCTTGGGCCTGCCGACGGCCTGGGCCAGCTCGCCATAGGTCATGACCTGCCCCGGCCCGATGCCCGCACACCGGCTCAACACCCGGCGCGCGAAAGGACTCAACCGGCCGGTGTCAATGTGCAGCCGTCTTGGGGCTGGAGCACCGGAAAGCACACGTGTCAAGTCCCGTGCCAGTTGGCCGCGACAACAGGGCTTGTATGTGGCACTTGGGGCAGGACATGGTTCGAGCACGACCGAGGACACGTTGTCCTTTGCCCAGCGGACCGTGACCGTGCCCGGGCCCAGCCGGCACGTCTGGGTCGCACTTGCTGCGTTTGGGGTTCTTTTCACTGGCCGCTATGATAAACCGGGCAGGCTGAAAGTCAAGAACGCTGCGACACCCTTGATCCAAGATTGAGCCACCAGAGAGACGAAGAGCACACTTCGAGGACTGGATTCTCTTCGCCGCTCAGCCTGAAGGCGGATATTGTGGACGTGGCTGGCAGGACAGTGAGAGAGCTGTTCTCAGGACGTATCGAGCCGGCGGGGCAATGGCTGGTCTGGGATGGCCGGGATCAGTTAGGCGTCCGGACTCCCGAAGGCAGCTACTACTGCCGTGTGGCGTCGGGTAGCTCGGTCGTCGCCCGAAAGTTCGTGCTGGCGCGCTAGTCGGTCTAGTCCCGGGTCAGGGACGGGGCAACTCGTAGACGGTCAACGGTAGACTGCGCGGGAAGTACCGACGCAGGACCTTTGCCTGCATCATCAGGTCGGGATAGTGCCGTGTAAACAGGCTGATGTCCAGTCCGTTCTCAGGCGACACCATGTGGGTGACACTGAACCGGCTGACCGGGTCGTCAGCGTTCGCCCAGTCGGTCACGCACACTGCCCGTTTGCGTGAGCTCACGAGCAGCGCCGGCGCCCAACTGCCGGCAAGCACCGCGTCCTCGGGCAGGGTCCGGTCCAGGTCGGTTGAGTAGGTCACCATGTCGTGAGTGCGGTTGCCGAACCACGTGAAGTACTGCGCCAGGTCCAGGCGCAGGCTGAGTGCCAGCAGAGCCAGCGCCAGCACGGCTCTGAGCGCGGGCGAGCTCAGCGTGATGCCCCGGCGAAGCAGCCGCGTGACGCCGAAGCAGACAAGGCCGACCACGGCAGCGATGAGCAGTGTCTTTGCGACAAGGTTGCCCGGAGGCGTGTTGCGCAGCGTGTTCTCCAGGCCGCCGACGTGGACAACGAACTGCCCGACCGGTATCACCAGCCATAGTGCATAGAGTGCCGTCCTGACTACGCCCGAAGATGAGGGCAGCAGCGTGCCCTTTTCCAGCAGCCGCGCCAGAGCCACGGCAGAACCGGCAATGAGCGCAGGAATCAGCACGAGTTCATAGCGGTCGGGTCGGTAGTTCATGTAGCCGAGCATCAGGAAGCTGAGCAGGAACCACGACCACATGAAGCGCATCGACGGTCGGCGGGAGATGGCCAGGCCGGGCAGCACGAGAACGCCGAGCAGTCCGACCCAGGCCACGCGCGGCGCGAGGCGTGACTTGGCGCCAATGGTCAGGGCGTTGTGCAGGTAGGCGACCAGCCCTGCCGGATGTCCGGCCGGCGACTCCAGCGAGTGGCGCAGGACATACTGCAGGTACTCACCACGATGGGGCAGGAAGACCAGTATCAGCCAGACCGCAAACGCGACCGCAGCGCCGACGAACCACGGCAGAATACCCCGCAAGAGCGTGCGCCGGCGGGGTGGGTCCGTCCGGGCGGAGACAGTTTCCCAGATTAGGGCAAGGAACAGCGCGGGCAGGACGAACCCGGCTGATATCTTGACGAGCAGCACGGTGGACGCCGCGAAGAGACCACACCAGGCCATCTGCCATGGCCTCCTGATGCCGCGGACATAGAACAGCCCGGTGAGGAGCAGGAAGAGAATCTGCACCGATTCGACCAGACCAAGCCGACCGTACATCACCAGCGGGAACGAGAACGCCAGCCCGAGCCCGGCCAGCAGGCCGGGCAGGGGGCCGGAGTCCTCTTTGACCAGCAGGTGGATGACGAGGACTGACAGGACACTGGCTACCAGTGAGAGCAGTTTCACCTGAACGAAACCCATGCCCAGGAGCTTGAACACGAGGAAGGCGAGCAGGTTGACCAGCGGGTAGACGACAAAGGGGAAGAAGTCGTCGACCTTCCATGTGCCATATAGCAGCATGTTGCGGGCTGAGTAGGTATTGTAGGTCTCATCGGTGTAAGGCCCGAAGCTCCAGCTCAGGTCAGGTGGCGGATCGGCTTTCAGGTCAGCGGCGCGCAGGGCAAGGGCGACGAGCACAAAGATAAGGATGACAGGCCACTGCCATCGCGCCGCGAACCGCGCGAGAGCAACCGACGCCGTGTGCTGCCCGGGTCTGTCGTGCTTCACTTCGGGCTATCCGCTCCAGCGGCCGAGTTCTTCCTGCGCCTTGTGCAGGGTCTGAGCCTGTTCAGTGAGGAGAGCGTCAATTGCGGCGCGGCGGCGGGCGAGTTCCTGCTGGGCACGGACCCGCTGGGTGATGTCGTAGGAGACGTCGAGCACTCCCGCAACTTCACCTGACGCCGAGCGCCAGGGGTGCTTGGTGATGTGATACCAGGTCGGGTTCGGGCTTGAGCCGTCAGGGAGAGCGAGTTCGAGCTCGGTGGATTGACCCTTCTCAAGGACCTTGCGGTCGTGCGAGGTGAGCAGGGCCGAGACCCGGGCGTTGTAGAGCTCGGGGTCGGTCTTACCGACCGGGTTGCCGTTCGCGCTCTGCAGCACGGTTCTGGTTGCCGCGGGATTGGCCAGGACGTAGCGGAGGTTTGAGTCCTTAAGGGCAAAGGCAACTCCAGGCTGGTCAAGCAGGACTTTGAGTTTGGAATCAGCTTCCTGCCAGGCAAGTTCGGCTCGTCGGCGCGGGCTGACGTTGCGGATAATCGCCAGCGCGCCGGCACCGTAGGGATAGACCGACAGATTGAACCAGCCGGCATACTTCTCGCGGCCGTCCTGATAGAATCCCTCGAAGAACTGGGGCTTCTTTTCAGCAAACGCCTTCTTGAACGGGGCGGCAAACCCGCTTTTCTCAAGGTCGGGGTAGATTTCCCAGAGCCGTCTGCCGAGGGCCTCTGATGCGCTTACCCGCGTCTCCTTTTCCGCCGCCGGGCTCCAGCTTCTGACGACCCAGTCAACGTCGAGCACGATGACACCGTCGGTCGAACTGGTGACGAGCGCGGCCAGCTTGCGCTCGCGGTCGGCAAGCTCGGCCTCCAGGGACTTGCGGGTCGTGATGTCGGTGATGACCGCGTCAAGAGTGCGCCGTCCGGCCCATGAGCATGCCGCACCACGGACCTCAAGCCAGTAGACTGCATTGGTGGTCAGGTTGACGACGCGGAACTGGTAGTCTTCCGGATAGGCGCCGGCCCGACGCGCCTCGGCTTCGACCTGCTTGACTCGGGTCAGGTCCTCGGGGTGGATGCGACTGAACCAGGCAGCGTTGTCAAGAAGGATTGTGTCGCGTCTGACACCCCAGAACGTTTCAACCGAAGGGCTCAGGTGCAGGATGTGGCCGTCTTCGGAGAACCGGACCACAACGAACCCTCGGGCTGAGTCAACGAACGAACGATAGCGTTCCTCAGATTCGCGCAGGGCTGATTCGAGCTTGCGGCGCTGAAACTCGATGTCGCGCGCGTCAGTGTCCGGGATGCGACCCGAGTCGCCGGGCGCCTCAACTGCTGGTTCAGGCGGTGGAGCAGCGCGGATACGTTCCTCTGCCTCCCGGGCAGCCTGTTCGAGCTTCTTTGTTTCGGTCAGGTCCTCGTAGAGCACGCCGATCTGCGCGACCGTGCCTTCGTGGTCGAACAGCGGGAAGACCGTGGCGCGAAAGCAGACTTTGGTGCCGGGGATGCCGGGCAGACCGATTTCGGTCGGGTCGTACCAGGTCGGTGGAGTTTCTACCCGGGTGCCGGCCAGAACGCGCTTGAGCTGGGGCTCGAGCAGACCGGCTCGCTTGAGTCCGCGTGGGTCGGTCAGCGGGATGCCGGGAGGCGGAACCTTGCCGAGCAAGCGCTCGGCTGCCTTGTTACTTCTTACCGGATTGCCCCGGCCGTCGAACAGCTCGATGCCGACCGGGCTTGCGTCTACAAAGTTGTCAAACAGAGCTCCGGCCCGGCGTTCGGCGCGGTGGCGTTCGGCCTCCTCGAACGCGGCCTGGAGTTCGGCCTCGCGTTTCGGGTCTCGACCTCGGGCGAGCATTACTGTGCTGCCGTCTGAGCGGCCCTCGGGGATTGGGGTCTGGTCACTTTCAGAAAAGCCGGTGGTCGGAATCGAACCGACGACCTGCGGTTTACGAAACCGCTGCTCTACCGACTGAGCTACGCCGGCGTAAGAGCAATTGTAGCCTGTAAGCGGCACGAGGTCAAATCGCTGTCTCTTGGCTTGGCCCCAATCCCGATATTGAGCCTCGGACTTGATGGGATCACGCGGTTGGTAGTCCAATTGACTAAGTAGACCGTCGTCTGATGGGTTTCGGAGTGCGGCACACTTGCGGAATCGGCCGTTATCAGATGCTTGCGGGCAAGCCGGGTGGTCTGGATGGTCTCTGGTGTCGTCTTCCCTGCCGGGCTGAGGGGTGCTGCGGTGGTTTGGGCAAGGGGAGGCGCGGGCGGATGGGCAGGGGGGTCGGCACCGGGCTGGGTCCGGGTCTGGGACCCGCGAACGCATCGGGCCTGGGCGCGGGCCGCCGAACCCCCCGGGGCGGCGGCAGGCACAGGGGTTGCCGAAAGGACTGGGGCAGGGGAAGGCGTAACCGCTTCGCCTGGGGCTGCCCAATGGGTTTCGGCCGGGGTCGGGGCAGGGGGTTCCGAAAGGGGAACCGTCCCCCTTACCAGCCAGGGGATGGTCATATGGTAGGACGAAGGTAGAATGCAGAAGGCAGAATACAGATTGCAGAGTGCAGAATGGCAGAGGTGCAGAAGAGACGAAAGGAGGCAGGAGTGCGGACAAAGGCCGAAGGCAGAGTGAGAATCGACTGCCAAGATGGCTCCTGCGGACACCCAGTGCCAGCGCGGCTCTCTGAAGACAGGGCCAGACCTGCCCGACTGGTGGTAGTATCGGAGATTGGCGCAATCTGGAAATCGAGCCGTTCCTGGGTTACACTGCGCCTAAGTACCTGGCTGCCTTTCATGTCACCTGACGGGTGAAGTATTAGCGTACTCGTTAGACGCCGATGACTGAAGCAAGTCAGCCTCTCTTCTTCACTCCAGTTCACACCGCAATGTCGGAACTAGGGCTTGAGTTGGAGCCGGCGGGAGCGAGCAGGACAAGGCAGGGGCGCGGTTGCCCGCGCCCCTGCACGATGAACGGGTTTGCTCGACTACCGCTGCAGCACGAGTTTCTGCGTGGCGGCGCGGGAACCGGCCTCAAGCCGCAGGATGTAGAACCCGGCGCTGACCATGCGGCCGTCTGAGTCGCTGCCATTCCAGGTCGCTGAGTAGGAGCCGGCATCAGCCGCAGTGCGGACCAGTCGGCGCACGAGCGTACCGGCCGCGGAATAGACCGACAGGCTGACGAAACCGGGCCGGGCAAGCGAGTAGCTCGCCTCGGTCGCCCGGCTGAACGGGTTGGGCAGCGGTCTGTGCAGAGCGAACGCGCCCGGCCGCTTGAGCCCTTCCTCAACGCCGGTGCCGGGCAGGACGAGCACGGTGCCGGTACGCTGGTCATTGGCCGGGTTCTCGTCGCCCGCGAGCGCGGTGGAGCAGCGGGTCTCGAACTCGCCGAGCGAATCCGCGTACCACTCGGCAAAGTCGACCGTGTCAACCTCGCCTGCCGACACCGTTATGTTACGGCGGTCGGAGTAGCTGTTGCCGACCCAGAACCAGACGTCGAAGGTCTCGCTGTTTGAACCGAAGTTGCGGATGATGGCCCTGGGTTCGAGGCTGTCGCCGATGTAGTTCGTGTCCGAGGGCACCAGTATGGCCGTGACACCGACGTCATGGGCGGGCGGCGGTGCGGTCTGGAACATGCCGATGGCGGCAAGGGCAAAGGGCTGCGGGCCTTGCGGGACATTGCGCGCCTTGACCTTCACCTTCCACTCACCGAGTTCCGGTCGGTCCAGGCGGAAGCACTCTTCGACGTTCAGGGTGTCGTAGATACCGCCGGCCTGGGACTGGCCGCCGGACCAGACGTTGCCCTTGTACTCGGTGCCGGTGGGCGATATGACGGTGAGGTTCAGGTCGTTGACGAGGATGAGCGCGGCCTGCATCGTGCCCGGGTAGTCGGACCAGCACAGGGCGACGCGGAACGGCCGCGAGTCGCCCGTGACGTTCAGGGTGAAGACCGCGGAGTCGCCGGTCGCAAGCCCGACCGTGTCGTCCATCACCCAGAGCTTCGACTGGTCGCCCGCGAAGTAGAGCGATGAGTCAAGGTCGACCCGTCCCCAGCCGATGTTGTTGTCGGGCACGGTGTAACCCGAGATATCGTTGTCCGCGCCGACAATCCCGACCGTCTTGTTCAGCGCGGCGGAGATTTCCATCGGCGTGCCGGTCAGGGTGTCGCCGGTGGGGTAGAAGCCCTTCCTGAAGTAGTCTCGGATAAGCGCCATCGAACCGGTCATGTTGGGCGTGGCCATCGAGGTGCCGGACATCGAGACGTAGCCTGAGGCATTGGTGTTTGACGCCGAGTAGACGCCGTCCGCGGGGGACACCAGTTGCGGCTTTCTCCGACCGTCCGCGGTCGGGCCGCGCGAGGTCGAAGTGTAGATGCTGCGGCAGAGCGTGCCGTTTTGGGTGCCGCCGGTCGAGATGATGTTCTTGGCGATGACCGGGTGGCCCATCTGGTTCGTGGTCAGGTTGCCCATCGAGTTGCAGTGCAGGAACTGGCGATGGTTCCAGACGAACTGGTCCGCGGTCATGTCCGAGAAGACGTAGATATTGTAGGTATCCTTGCGAGAGAGAGACATCGAGTGGTTGAACGCACGCAGACCGGCAACGCTCGATTCCGGACCGGCAAACCAGACGTTCATATCCCAGTTGGTGGGGAAGGCGCTGTAGTACTGGAAGTACAGGCGCGAGTCCTTGGCCAGACCGTCGTGGAGGGACGTGCCGCCGACCGGCCCGTCGTTGCCGCACAGCGTACCCGAGGTGTGGGTGCCGTGGCTGGCCGAGCCCTGGGTGCCGAAGTAGTGGATGACCTTGCGGTGAGTCGGGCTGGGCGTGTTGTTCGAGGGGTCGCGGAACAGGTCGTGGCTGTGCCAGAGCTGCTGGTCGGTGAGCCCGACGTAGACCGACGAGCCGGTTACGCCCCGGGCCCAGATGGTGCGGGACGTGTCACTGGCGGAATAGCCGTGCATGTCGACCCACTGCGCGTTGGCGTTGTCCGGGGTAATCTCGCCCCAGGTTTCGAGCCAGTAGACGCCGGGCAGGCGGGCGATGTCGGCGATGCGACCCGCGTCAATGTCGAGCCTGACCGAGTTGTTCCACGGGTTGAACTCGGGCGTGATGTTCTGCGCACCCAAATCGGCAAGCTGGTCGAGCAGCCGGTACTGGTCTTCGGCTTTGAAGAAGACGACGATGAGCGAGAGCCGGCCGCGGGCCTGGTCGAGCCCGGGCAGCAGCTTGTAGGCGGGTTGGTACAGGCCCAGCCAGCGGACCTCGGGCAGCTCGGCCACGGCCGATGCCTGAGCGTTGGCGATGCGGGCGATGAAGGCGTAGTTGGGCAGGTACCAAAGCAGGTCGGCACCGGCGCGCTCGGCGGCGGCCTTCCATTCCGGCCGTATCGGCCCGGGGAACTGGACGATGTAGTAGCCGTACTCGCCACCGTAGCCGTCGGCGGCAAGTTGTGGCGGGAGTTCGGGCAGCCGTTCAAGCGGGTCGAATCGGTAGCCTTGGACAAGGCTGATGGTCATGGGTCCGGTCGCCGATGCCGGCAGCGCCAGTTTGGGCGCAGCCACGGCCGCGGCGACGAGCAGCACGACCACGGACAGGTATCTTCCGGTCATCTGGTTACTCCTGTGGTTATTCGTTCCACGGCGGATACCCAGTATAGCATACGGAATCGACATGCGCCATCCGTGCGTGAGTGAGTCCGAGATTGGGCCACCAGGGCACGAAGAACGCCCCTTTGACTTCTGACCTTATCCTTCGGACTCCTGACTTGCGTCCGGCCGTGTTGCGGGCTCGGCTGTTGAGTCTACGACGGCCCTGGAGCGAGTGGCGGTGCTTGACTGGCCGGGCTTTTTCGCGATACTCAGCACGTGTCCAAAGAGCCACTTCCGCCGCGTGCTGATTCAGCCTTGACCGTGCGTGATTTTCAGCAGCTCATCCGCGCCATCTACTTCGACAAGGACTGCGGTCGCGGCCGCGACGGCACGTTCCGCTGGCTGGTCGAGGAAACCGGCGAACTGGCCCGGGCACTGCGAAATGGCAATCGGGCAAATCTGGAAGAGGAGTTCGCCGACGTGTTCGCGTGGCTTGCGTCGCTGGCTTCCCTTGAAGGGATTGACCTGGCCAGTGTGGCCGAGAAGTACGCCCGCGGCTGTCCTAAGTGCGGCTCAACGCCCTGCTCATGCCCTGAACCTCTGGTTCGCTCGTCCGCTGATGCCGGAAAGAGCACCAGCAAAGGAGGCAGTTAGTCAATGATATCACTGCTCATCGTCTTGTCGCTTGTTGCCCAGGCTCCGCCGGTAGCCGATTCGTCGCCGCCCGGGCCGCCGCTTGCGGCGCCGACCGCGCTGCGGGCGTTTGACACGCCCAATGACCAGGGCAAGAGTCTCGAGCTTGTTTGGAGCGCACCGGGCCCAGGGCCGGTCGAAGCCTTTGTTGTTGAGCGCACCGGACCCGATGGCACGCCGGAACTGGCCGGCACGGCTGGCCCGGACGAGCGGGCCTTTACCGACGAGAACGTGGCGAGCGGCAACCGCTATCGATATCGGGTCGGCGCGGTTCGGGGCGCAGACACCGCCTGGAGCGAGCCGACCGCGGAGGTGAGTCCGAAGGCGCAGTGGCTGGATCTGCGTCTTGCCAACATCTTTGTGGCCATCGTCGTGTTCTTCGCAATCATCCTCTACTTCATCAGTCACGCGCGTAAGGGGCGGAACCTGTTTGTCCGCCGCATCGCCGGTCTGGACGCGGTTGAGGAGTCGGTCGGCCGGGCGACCGAAATGGGCAAGCCGATCGTCTTCATTCCCGGCATCGGTTCCGCGGCCCAGATATCAACCATCGCATCGATGAACATCCTTGGCGAGATTGCCAAGAAGACCGCCCAGTACGATACGACCCTGGTCGTGCCTAATTCAGACCCGGTGGTTTACACGATTGCCCGCGAGATGGTGAAAGAGGCCCACGCCAAGGTCGGCCGTCCCGACACCTTCAAGCCCGATAACATCTACTACATCACCTCGGAGCAGTTCGCTTATGCGGCCGCGGTCGATGGCATCATGGTGCGGGAGAAGCCGGCGACCAATTTCATGCTCGGCTGGTTCGCGGCCGAGTCGCTGATTCTTGCCGAAACCGGCTCGACCACCGGGGCGATTCAGATTGCCGGAACTGATGCCATCTACCAGTTGCCGTTCTTCATTACCGCGTGCGACTACACTTTGATTGGCGAGGAACTCTACGCTGCCTCGGCTTACCTGTCGCGCGAGCCGCTGCTCCTGGGTTCGCTCGTGGGACAGGACTACGGCAAGCTGGTCATCATCGTCGTGCTGGCGGTCTGCTCGGCGCTATACCTGCTCAGCGCGGTCAAGGGGCTGGGCTGGTTGAGCTTCGCCTTCACCATCCTCAACACGTAGGGAGCAACGATGAGAAGAAACCTTCCCCTGACTATCTGTCTGATTGCCGGTGTCCTGATGATGGTCCAGTTCTTCTCCCCGCATCCCTTCTCGCGGGCGTTCCTCGAGACAATCAACACCTGGGTGCGGCTCGTGAGCGGGTTTGCGCTGGTGCTGGGCGCGGGCAGTCTGATAATCCATCATGTCACGAGGCTCCAGCGTAAGAGCCCGGGCTGGGGCTATTCGATTGTGACCCTGGTGGCACTGGCGGCCACGACGATTATCGGCTGGGCCGCGGGGCCGACAATGATGAACAACAAGCAGTTGCTCATCAACGTCATCTACGCTAACGTCCAGGTGCCGCTCGGAGCATCAATGTTCGCCATCCTCGCGTTCTACATCGCCTCGGCCAGCTACCGCGCGTTCCGGGCACGCAACCGCGAAGCGACCATCCTGCTGGTTGCGGCCTTCATGGTGATGCTGGGCAGCGTCCCGCTCGGCAAGGTCATCTGGGACCGGTTCCCGCAGTGGTCGCGGTACCTGCTCGAGGTGCCGAACATGGCGGCCAAGCGCGGCATCACTTTCGGCGTGGCCCTGGGCAGCATCGCTACCTCGCTCAAGATCATCCTCGGCATCGAGCGCGGCTGGCTGGGTGGAGGAGGAGGTAAGTAACATGGCGAGCAGACCCGGTTTCTGGCAGACCCTTGGGCAGATTGACCGACGTATCGTCTATGTCATTCTGCTCCTGGTTATTATTGTACCTTTGATTCTCTCGCTTGGGCTTTCGGTCAAGCCGATGGGCGGCGTGTCGCAGCGCGTCCGTCAGGTCTACGAACAGGTTGACAGCCTGCAGTACACCGGCCGTCCGCTGCTGGTCTCGGTCGACTTCGACCCGGCTTCACAGGCCGAGCTGCTGCCGATGCTGAAGGCGCTCATCCGACACGCGTTCGCCCGCAACGTCAGGGTGCTGGTCGTCGGGCTCTGGCCGAACGGCGTCGGGCTGGGCCGCCGTGCGCTCCAGGATGCCGCGCAGGAGTACAACAAGGAGAACGGTCGCGACTACGTTTTCCTCGGCTACAAGGCCGGCGTCGATGCGGTCATTCTCGGCATGGGCGAGAACGTCGCCCGGACGTTCCCGGTGGACGGACTCGGCACGCGCCTTGAAGAACATCCGATGATGCACGACATCAGGAAGCTGTCGGACGTCGGGTTCATCGTGTCGCTGTCGGCCGGCACGCCCGGGTACGCGGACTGGCTGCTGTACGCGCAGTCCCGATACCGGGCGAAGATGGCAACCGGCACGACCGCGGTCCAGGCCGCGGACGCGTATCCCTATCTGGGCACCGGTCAGTTGCTGGGCATTGTCGCCGGCATGAAGGGTGCGGCTGAGTACGAAGTGCTGCTGTCTCAGGCCAATATCAGGCAGGCCGGTACCCCGGCCTTGAACGCGATGGATGCCCAGAGTTTCGCTCACTTTGCCATTGTTCTGCTGGTGATTCTGGGCAACGTCGGCTTTTTCCTCAGCCGGAAGAGGAGGCAGTGATGTATCTGGCAACTGACGTCTGGATTTGGGTCGCTGCCCTGCTCACGCTGGGCATCTTCTCGTTCCTGTTCCGCGACAACCCGTTCTACAAGTTCTGCGAGCACCTGTACGTCGGCGTCTCGCTCGGGTACGTGATAACCGTGGCGACGTGGAGCACGCTCTGGCCCGACCTGTTTCGCCGGCTGTTTGTCAGCCCGCTCGCCGAGGTGAGCATCATCCAGAAGCTGCTCCTGATTATCCCCCTTGCGCTCGGCATCATGTATTTCTTCGCGTTCGTGCCGAAGATATCCTGGATGATGCGGATACCGATGTCGTTCATCCTCGGCTGGGGCTCAGGAGTCATTATCCCCAGCATCATTCAGACCTCGGTACTCAAGCAGGCGCAGGGTACTATCCTGACTCCTGCCTGGCTGACTAAGGACCTGCCGGCCCAGATGACGCAGGCGTGGAACCATCTGAGTCACTTCCACAGCCTTAACTCGCTGTCCGATGCGGCCGAGGCGTTCCTGTGGGCACTGGCGCCATTGACCATCTTTGTCGGAGCGGTGTCCGCGGTCATCTACTTCTTCTTCTCCCGGGAGCAGAAGGGATTGCAGAAAGGTCTGGCAAGTACCGGTATCACCTTCCTGATGATTGGCTTCGGTGCGTCGTTCGGCTACACGGTCATGGCCCGCATGTCTCTGCTCATCGGCCAGCTTCAGTTTCTCCTGCGCGACTGGCTGGGTGTGATACACTAGCGATGGCCCGGCTTCTGCTTGGACTGGCCGCGGCCGTGGCACTTGCCGTTGGTGCCAGCATCGAACATGTTCCGACCGACTCCAAGCTCTACGATGATTTTGACCTACTCAAGACCGCGGGTCTTGTCCGGGCCATGCCTTCGACGAGCCGACCCTGGACCCGGGCTGAGGCTGCGCGCCTCGTGGCTGAGGCGGAATCTGTGGCTGGTCAGCAGAAGCTGCCCGCGGCCCAGCGTGCCGCCCTCGCACGACTGATGACTGAGTTTGCCGATGAGCTGCTCGTTCATCCCGCAGGGACCGGTGCGCGTCGACCGGTGGCAAGTCTGGCCGTGCCCGAGTTGCCCGGTGCTTCGGCCCGGCTCGACCTGTACGGACGCGCGCACGCCGATACGGCGCGTCGGCGCGTCGGCATCGGCGCGGTTATCAACAACCGGCCGGGCGACAATTTCGCATTCTACGAGCGGTTCGAGCTCGATTTCTGGCAGCCGAAGATCGTCGAGGTCGCCATCCCGCGCGACTCAGCCGGCCGCCATATCCCGGGCATGCGTGTGTTGCCCTGGCGCGACATCGCGACGCTTGAGACCGAGCTGGCCTATCTGGCTTTCAAGGTTCCTTGGATGCGCCTGGAGCTGGGCCGGGACGAATTTGTCTGGGGCCCGGGTTTTTCCGGCTCGATGATGCTCGACAACAACGCTCCGGCCCTTGACCACGTCCAGTTCTGTGCGAGCTACCGCAACTTCAAGTTCCTCAGTCTTACGTCGCTCCTTTCGCGTTGGGGCACCAGGCCGCGCTTCCTTTCGGCCCAACGCATCGAACTCTCGCTCTGGGACCGGGTCACGCTGGCCGGCGCGATGATGGACATCGCATCCTGGGATGCGCTCCAGCCGGGCCAGCTCGGCGGTCTGGTCAATCCCCTGATACCAAACTTCCTGTCTGAAGCCGGGTCAGGCCATGACGGCAACTTCCTCGTCGGCTGGGACGTCTGTGCCTACCTGCCACAGACCAAGGTCTATGCTCAGTTGTTTGTCGACAACTGGGAGCTGAACGAGCTGGCGGTTGCCCCGAATGCAATCGCAGCCCAGACCGGGGCCTACTGGGCTCCAAGGCTGCCGCTGGAGCTGCGTGCCGAGTACAACGTCATAACCGCATTCACCTACTACCACCGCGTTCCGTCCATCATGTATGAGAACTACCTTGTCCCACTCGGACACGAGCTCGGGCCGGACGCAGACCAGGTCATTGCTTCAGTCCGGGTTACGCCCTGTTCCTGGCTCAGACTGGGCGCACGGGCAGACCGCACTCGTCGCGGGTACTTCAACCGGGGCGGCTGGCAGCGACAGAGTTTTCACCTTGGTGATACGGCATACCTGCGCGAGTACTTCCAGTTCCCGGCAGTCGGCTACGACTCACTCGGCAACATCATCGAACAGGTAGACCATACCACCCGTCTCGTTCCTGAGCTGGAGATTCGTCTGGGCCGTGACCTTGGTGTGTTCGGGGCGGTGGGTTTCTGGTCGAGCCGCAACTACCTTGGTGTACCCGGTCGCGAGCAGACCGGGTTCGACTTTGACCTTCGCGTGGAATACCGCTACTAGCCGGGTCAGTGTCCGGTCACCTTCAGCCTGAGTACTTCCTCAATGCCGGCAACCGGCACCGCACCGGCCCGTACAACCCGCGGCGGGTCAACGGTCAGGTCGAGCACAGTTGAAGCCACGTCCTTGCCGCATTGGCCGATGTCCAGAGCAATGTCAGCACCGTCCAGGATTTCGTTCCTTATCTGGTCAAACCTGCTGGTTGCTATCTGACCGTGCAGGTTGGCGCTGGTTCCGGCAATCGGCGCGCCCAGTGTGTCAATCAGTTCCTGCGCCACTCGGTCAGCAACCACTCTGATGCCCACGCTTCTCACTCCGGTGACGGCCTCTGGCACGGCCCGGCTGCGCCACAGAACCAGGGCTAGCGGGCCAGGCCAGTAGACTCGGGCCAGCATCTCCGCACTGTCAGGCCAATCCGCCACATAGCGACCGACCTGCCCTTGGTTTGCACAGTGTATCAACAGTGGCAGGTCGTGCCCGCGCCGCTTGATGCGAAACACGCGCTCTATCCCGGCGTCGTTCCGCAGGTCAGCGCCAAGACCGTAGACGGTTTCGGTCGGGAAAACGGCAACACCGCCTTGCTTCAGGACCGCTGCTGCCTGGGCAATCGCGTCGCGGTCCGGGTCAGCGGGGTCAAGACGGAAGACCAGGCCCACAAGCGCTAGAGCGCGGATTCAATGGCCGCGACCGTATGGGGTCGGCCTTCGACCTCAATCGGGTCGCCGACCTTCTTACCCATCAGCCGACCGGCAAACGGGGATTGATACGAGATGATACCGTGCTCAGTGTCGGTGTCCCACGGTCCAAGCAGGGTATAGATGTGACGCTGCCCGGTTTCATCCGCGAGCGTCACTCGACAACCGATCGTGACCTCTGAGGTATCGATGTCGGCGGCAACAATGACCCGGGCGCGTGCCAGTTCGTCGCGCAGGCGGCTCGCCTTCTGCATCAGCCGCGCCTGTTTCTCTTTGGCGGCCTTGTACTCGTAGTTCTCGCTCAGGTCACCGTGGGCTCGAGCGCGGGCAATCTCCTCAGCCGACCTGGGTATCTCTTCTTCGGCAATATGGCGCATCTCGGCTTTGGCCTTTTCCAGACCCTGCTCAGTAGTGTAGATGACATTCTCGGCCAGAGCGTCGTCCAGCTCGGGGAACCGGCTGACAACGACCTGAATCATCTCGTCTGCCCGATAACCCTCAAGCGGCCGCAACCGGGGGAGCCGGGCAAGCAGTCTCTCGGCTTCAGTCCGGTCCATGGCCGCAACCGCCTGGCGAATCAATCGATGGTCGTCGGCGGCAATCAGGTTGCGCAGTCGATTCCACAATGGGCGGGAATCGCTGGAGTCAAGGAGGTCGAGAACACGTGTCAGCAGCGCCTTGGGGTTCTCGTAGCCGAGCCGTTCGGCCTGCTCCGCGAACCAGAGGAAAGACTCCGGGTTTCGGCGATAGCCGGTCAGCAGACCGTCGAGAAGCGACTGCCAAAGAGCCGGTCGTTCCTGCCGGAGCGTCTGCTCGATTACCAGCCGTGCCCGGCTGTCCCGCCCGACATTGAACAACCGGACATAGAGCCGGTCCCAGTCGTCCGGCCTGGTCGTGTGCAGCAGTTCCAGAAACCGGCGGCGTTCGGCAAATCCGGTCAGGCGAGCATAGGCAGGTTCAATCTCGCTCTCGGCGATGGCGGTGATATCCTCCGGACTCAGCTCGTGCCGTACCCGCCGTACCGTTTCGGCAGGTCGTGAGCCAGTTATCGGTTCGTCAACCCACTGATAAAGCCGGACTGCGCCTGGCTTCATGAGCACATGGGGGTTGCGGCTCAGGTCGCGGCGCGCCTTGGACCAGAAGCCGTCCCACTCCTCGGCCCGCACCACCGGGCTGAGACCCTGCTGCAACTGACGCAGGGAGACCGGTTCACCGACGTCACGCAGATACATCGCGGCCAGCGTGCCGGCCTGTTCCCGTGCGAGTTTGACCAGTGACTCCGGGTCGCGGGCCATGCGGGCAAGAAACCCATCCGGCGCCGATGGCCGTACCTGCCGGGCTGCGGCGACGATGTCCCAAGTCAGCTCAGCACCGCAATCGAAGTCGACCGTGACTTTGTCAAGGAGCAGGTCCAGCTTCTTCACTCGGCCCGGCCCCCGTTCCGGCTCGTAGACCCGGGCGCCGGGCAGGAATGCGAGATAGCGATCCAGTTTCGGCAGCGCCTCGGACAACTGGGCCCCGCTGGTCAGCCCGGAGTGGGAGAGCAGTTGTTCAAGCTCGGGGGCTGAGCCGTGCACTTGGCGGAATGCGTCGGCCAGTTCCCGGGCCAGACGTCGTTCCCCGGGTGTGTGTTCGGCCAGTCGCCGGAGCACGGTTAACCGTTCTTCGTGCCGACCTCTTTCTTCAAGGCTCTCGGCCAGGACCGCAAGCAGCACTGCGGCCTTTGGTCCGAACCCCTGCCGGGCTGCGTTCTCCGCCACCGTGAGCAACTCACTGGTCGTGACATCAGACCCGAGCAACTCCAGCCAGGTGTCTTCGATCTCGTCGAGCTGGCCGGAGCGAAGCTGCTGGCGAAACCGGGCTAGCAGTGCGTTCACGGGCCAAAGCATAAGGCCAGCCTGTCCCAAGTCAACTGCCGTCGAGACCGGAAGCAGACTGAGAGACGAGCGGCATGCTTGACAACAGACCACTCCTGGCCTATTCTCACCACCGTGAACCCACGGAGGACAACTGTGAAAAAGCCCAAGTCTGCCGGCCCGGCAAGGCCGGTCACGATTTCCGTAATCAAGGCAGATATCGGCGGATACGTTGGCCATTCTGCCAGTCATCCTGATGTCCTGGCCCGGGCCGCACAGGGTCTGGACCGTGCGCGGAGTTCAGGAGTCATTCAGGACTTCCGAGTGGCAGCGGCCGGTGATGACCTCGAGCTAATCATGAGCCACCGTAACGGCAACGACAACAAAACGGTTCATAAGCTGGCCTGGGACATTTTCCTCGACTGCACTGAGCTGGCCCGGGACTTAGGGCTATACGGAGCCGGGCAGGATATCCTGTCCGACGCATTCTCCGGCAATGTCAAAGGCATGGGGCCGGGCGTGGCCGAGCTGACCTTTGTTGAGCGGAAGTCAGAGCCAATCGTTGTCTTCTGTGGCGACAAGTGCGCGCCCGGAGCATGGAACCTGCCGCTGTTTCGGATGTTTGCCGACCCGTTCAACACCATCGGCCTTGTCATTGACCCATCGATGCACGACGGATTCAGGTTCGAGGTGCACGACGTGCACAAGGGCGATGACATCATGCTGTCGTGTCCGGAGCAGATGTATGACCTGCTCGTGCTCATCGGCTCGCCCGAGAACTACATCATCAAGAACGTGTACAAGAAAGACGGCGAGATTGCCGCGACCAGCTCGACTCAGAAGCTGGCCCTGATTGCCGGCCGGTATGTGGGCAAGGACGACCCGGTCATGGTTGTGCGCTGCCAGTCGGGCCTGCCTGCGGTCGGCGAAGTCTTGGAGCCTTTCTCGTTTCCGCACCTGATTTCCGGCTGGATGCGGGGGTCGCACTATGGGCCGATGATGCCGGTGTCTCAGGCCCAGGCCACGCCGTCCAGGTTTGACGGCCCGCCGCGGGTCATCGCCCTTGGGTTCCAGGTAAGTAAGGGCAAGCTGGTCGGGCCGCGCGATATGTTCGATGACCCGTCGTTCGACCGTGCTCGAGACAAGGCGAATGAAGTCGCCGACTACATGCGCCGTCACGGGCCGTTCGAACCACATCGACTCGGACTCAAGGACATGGAGTACACAACCTTGCCCCAGGTCCTCGCCAAGCTGTTTCCGCAACCGGGCAGTTCCCGCAAAGGATAACCGGGAGCAACCCGAGGCCTTTGCTTGGCGTCTTAATGGACGCCCGGCCAAGCCATATGAACGAATCAACCCACTGTGCCGGTAAGGCGCAGAAGGAGCAAGCTGTGATGGCAAGACGCCTGTTGATGCTGCCGTTGACGTTCGGTCTGTTCTGTGCTTCGGCGCGTCCCTACCGTTTCACCAACTTCACCCAGAACCCCCAAGCCATGGCCTCAATTCGCGCGAACCGGGTGGCAGTTCTGCCGCTGGCCGGACCGGACGGGACGAGGTTTGCCGACGAGTTCAGTCTCCAACTGGGCAAGCTCGGTCGGTTTGACATCGTCGAGCGACAGCGAATAAGCGACCTCTACCGAGAGCAGGATATGGACCCGGCGCGGGTTGACAAGACGACCGCGGTGCAGTTGGGCAAGATGCTGGGTGCTCATGCCGTGGTGATGGGCACGATGACCGATTATCGGCCCGGACGGGTGGGTGCAAGCGTGCGTCTCGTCTCGGTCGAGACCGGCGAGATCGCCTGGCAGGGTTCAGACGCGCTCTCGGGCGGCGACGCCCGGGTTCAGGCCCTGGTCGATGACCGCGAAGACCGGACCCGGCTGGGCCGCGATGCCGACTACCTGGCGATGTGGCTGGCCCGCTTGATGGCCGAGTCGGTTCGATGACCGGTACTGCCCGTCTTGGTCGGCAGCTCACGGTGACGGTCTCGCTCGCCGCACTACTGGCGAGCACCAACTGCGCGACCGTCCGACCGTATCAGGTTACGAACTTCTTCCGTTCGGCCAAGCTGGCCGGACCTGAGACCAAGCGCGTTGCCGTGCTGCCGTTTGAGAACTTGACCGACCAGGCCGCCGCGGCGGCCATTGTCGGTGAGGAGTTTGGTCTGCAACTGGGCAAGACGGGCCGGTTTGACCTGGTGGAGCGGAACCGGATTGAGGAGCTGTGGCAGGAGCAGGACCTCGACACGCTCTTCCGGTTTGACCCGCAGAGTGCGGCCCGCATCGGCCGGATGCTCGGTGCCCAGGCGGTGGTCCTTGGTAGCGTCACCCAGTTCGTACCGCATCCCGGTGTCAAGGTCGACACAGCGCGGTACTACGAACGTCGTCACCGCCGCGAGCCGGACTACCCACCGGTCATTATCGTCGACAACAATCGGGACCGCAACGATGCCCTCGCCTGCGCCATCACCGTGGCCGCAGTCGTCACCATCGTACCGGTGCTCATGATGCTGCTCGGGCCGAAGCCTCCTGCGGCCCAGGTCGGTGCGAGCGTGCGGCTGGTCGACGTCGAGACCGGCGATATCCTGTGGCAGGCCAAGGATGCTTTTCGCGGAGACCAGAAGTCGGTGCAGGCACTGGTTGAGCAGAAAGAGGATAAGCGCAGGATGGTGTACGATGTCGAGTATCTGACCCGGATTCTGTGTCAGGAACTGGCCGCAACCATGTGGAAGTGAGAACGATGCAAGCAGAACGACTAACGTCCGCCGGCACCCAGAGCGATGTCGAGGCGGTCCGGAAGCTGGGCGAGGCACGACGGCTGATTGAGTCGGAAGTCGAAAAGGTAGTTATCGGTCAGAAGGCGGTGGTCGAGCACGTACTGGTGTGTCTCCTGGCGCGCGGGCACGGGCTGCTCATCGGCGTGCCGGGTCTGGCGAAGACCCTGCTCGTCAACACGCTGGCTCAGGTGCTGGACCTTGCGTTCAACCGGGTGCAGTTCACTCCGGACCTGATGCCTTCGGACATAACCGGTACCGAGATTGTCGAAGAGGAGCCCGGGTCGGGTCGCCGGTCGTTCCGATTTGTCAAGGGGCCGGTGTTCGCCAACATCGTGCTGGCGGACGAAATCAACCGGACCCCGCCCAAGACCCAGGCGGCGCTGCTGCAGGCGATGCAGGAGTATCGTGTCACTGTTGCCGGCCAGACATATCAGTTGCCCGTGCCGTTCTTTGTGCTGGCCACGCAGAACCCGATTGAGCTTGAGGGTACCTATCCGCTGCCCGAGGCTCAGCTTGACCGGTTCATGTTCTCGATTCTCGTGGACTATCCCAGTTCCACTGAGGAACGCGAGATCGTGAAGTCAACGACTTCGGCCTATCTGCCCGAGTTGAAGCGCGTGCTCAGTGCTGATGAGATATCGTCACTGCAGTCCTTGGTGCGTCGGGTCCCGGTCGCGGATGAGGTGATTGACTACGCGGTCAGACTGGCATCGAGTACCAGACCGACCAGCAGCGAGGCTCCTGGTTTTGTCCGGGATTGGGTGAGCTGGGGTGCGGGGCCCAGGGCTTCCCAGTATCTGGTTCTCGGCGCGAAGACCAGGGCGATGCTTGATGGCCGGTATACGCCGACGGTCGATGACATCAGGAGCGTGGCGCAGCCGGTTCTACGACATCGGATTGTGACCAACTTCGCGGCCGAGGCTGAGAACGTCCGGGCCGACCTGGTTGTCAGACGTCTCGTGGAGGAGACCTGAGGTCGCGGCTTGCCATTCACCTGGGCTCGCTCAAACAGGGCGATAATCAACTGAGCTATGAACTGGAGCCGGAGGAAATGGGTCTCAGCGGGCAGGAGGTGGCGGAGAATCCGTCGTTCGCGCAGTTGCTGGGGCCGGTTCGGGTTGAGGTTGGCGTGGTCCGAACCGGCCAGCGCCTGATGGTGGCGGGTTCGGTTTCGTTTCGGGCCAGACTCGTCTGTGCTTTGTGTGGGGTTGAGTACGAGTGCGCACTGAGCGAGCTGCTGACTGCCGAGTTTCTGGAACGCGATGGGACTGAGGGCGCGGAGTTGTCCGACGATGAGTCAGACCGGAACCGGCTCCACGGCGACCTGCTGGACCTGGGGCCGTTGACTCATGATGCCGTGCACCTGGCAGTACCGATGGCACCAACCTGCCGGCCTGACTGCCGGGGTCTGTGTCCGTGCTGTGGCGCGAATCTGAATCTGGCCGGGCATGAATCATCCTGCCCGGCCGAGCGTGTCCGGTAACCGCGGTCTAGTATTCAGCGTCACGCTCCGAGTCATCAACATCGTTCTCCTGACGCCGACGTTCGGTGCGGTAGTTGTTGAAGTTCCATGTCAGGTTCAGGCTTATTGTCGGAGACTGCTGTCGGAACCGGAAGTAGTTGTAGAACTGACTGCCTTCGGATGTTGACTCGAAACCTCCGGCGCCCAGCAGGTCACGTACCTGGAATGCCACCGAGAGCTGACGGTTGAAGAACTGCTGGCGAACCGCGGTTTCGCTCATGAGCCGGCCGGCATCACGGCCCTGGGCCGTGGCTTTCGGGCTTTCGTAGCGAAGGTTGAGCTGAATCCGGGTCTGGGTCGGCAGAATGAAGTCGTTTGCCAGCCGCCCGCCCCAGTTGAAGCTTGAGTTGGAGAAGTCCTGGTCTTTGTACCTGCCCGTAATGCGGTAGTCATAGATGTCTCCGGACAGATTCACCCGCCACCACCTGAGCAACTGGAGGTCAAGGAGCAGCTCGGAACCGAGTGAGTAGTCGGCGCCGACGTTCGCGGCAGTGTGGAGTATTACGCCGGGCTCGTAGACCGAGCGCAGCCGTTCGATCTTGTCGTGGGTGATGCGGTAGTACCCTTCAACCGAAATCCGACTCGCGCCCAATGGTGCCTGCCATCCTGCCTCGAACGCGTCGGTGATTTCCGGCTTCAGCTCGGGGTTGCCGCGTCGGACATTGTAGGCGTCCTGGCGCGACTCGAACGGCCACAGTTCCCAGCCCCGCGGCCGCTCGATGCGGCGTGTGTAGCTTGCCATCACCTGCTGATGTACCGGCAGGTCGTACGACAGGTGCATGGTCGGGAAGTAGTCCCAGTGCCTGAACCGATACTCGCCCGAGCCCGAACTGACCAGCCGGTCTGAATGCTCGACCCGCAGACCGGGTTGAAACCCGAGTGCTGAGTGCTTGCCGGCATACTGTGCGTAGACCGCAGTGACATTGTCCGCGTAGGTGACAGTCTGGCTGTACCTGAAGCTGTCAGCGGCCCGGTCGTACTCCCAGACTCGGCTCTCACTCCGGGCACGGTGAATCCCAGCCTGTACGCCGGCTTCGAGTTTGTCCTCGATGCGGAGCGGCAGAGAGTAGTCGAGCTTCAGGCGCAGCGGCTGGCGCGGCCCTTTCTCCTCCTGTCGCCGGCCGCTGATGATGTTCCTGCCGGTGGTGTCGAGCAGCAGACTGACCGAGCGGTCGGTCCCGCTGCGGCGCAGGTAGTTCACCGAACCGGAAAGTTGGTGTCCTTCTCTGCCGAACCCGTGCTGATGCTCCAGGTTGACGGACAGGTGATTGCCGCCGCGGCGCGAGGTGTCACAACTAAGCTCGCGGGTCGTGTCCGCTTCAGGCAGGCGCCAGCGTTCGTAGGTCGCCTGCTGGCTCATTCCGAACCCATGGTCGCCGTACCGCAGGCTGACACTGGTGCGGTCGTGAGTCGAGAGCCGATAGTCACCGCCGGCGCGCAGGCCGTACGATTCATGTCTGCGCTCACCGGTGCCGGTCGAATTGTTGTAGGTCCTGTTACCGGCAGCGTCCTGGGTCCAGCTTTCGGTGAGGCGGGTTCCGGGAAACCCGCCGCGACGGACGTCTGCGCCGCCGAACAGACTCAGCCCATCCAGTCGGTAGTTCACCAGTACGCTGCCGCCGTAGCGTCGGGGCCAACTGAGGTCGGTCGACACAATCCCGCTGATGCCGGCCTGGCGCTGCTTCTTCAGAATCACGTTGACAATCCCCGAGACCCCTTCCGGGTCGTGCCGGGCCGAAGGATTGGTGATGATCTCAATCCGGTCGATGGTGGCAGCAGGAATCTGCTGAAGGGCGTCACTGCCTTCAATCGGCGACGGGGCACCATCAATCAGCACGGTGAAGTTCTGGCTGCCGCGCAGGGATACGTTCCCTTCCACGTCGACCTTGACTGACGGTACGTTCTCGAGCACGTCGACGGCAGTACCTGATGCTGCGGTGGCCATCCGGCTTACGTCCACAACTTTCTTGTCGATGCGGTATGAGAGCTCGGGCCGCTCGGCCGTGGCTTCGACGCCCTCGACCGCGACTGCGGTCTGACGGAGCTCAAGTCGTCCGAGGTCTACTCTCGCGCCGGGTGTGACCTGAATGTCCTTGAGCGTTCTGCTGCGATAGCCGATGAATGATACCTCAAGGTAGTACCGACCCGGTGCGATGCCGGTCAGTTCGAATTGCCCTGTCGCGGTTGTGACCGTTCCCGTCACCTGGCTTGAGTCGCGTTGCCGGTGCAGCACGATGTTGGCGTATTCAACCGGAGCTTTGAGGTCGGCATCGAATACTCGACCGGTGATAGTTGCGGTTGGGCCCTGATACGGGCCGCGACGACCCGGCTCGGGCTGGCCTGAACCGACCGCAACCAGAACCAGCAATAGACCAGCGAGACGCGACAGTCGACCTGTCCGGGGGCGTAGGTTTTGCAGCATGATACAGTATTAGACTCGTAACCCGAGCGTTTCCTGCGGCCGAGCCGGTCGCGGCTTCTGTTCGGCGGGAGACAGAGCGTCTTCTGTCGCGCGGTCAAACTTTCTGGACGGGTCGTTACCTCGCATATACTATTGACTGCATGAGCTTGCGCAGCGTTGCCTGGGCATTGTTCCTCGTTGCTCTGCCCGGTCTTCTTGCCGGGCAGTCTGTGCTCTCTGTGTCGAAAGACAGAAGGCAAAGGCTTGTGATTCTCGCACCACATCCGGACGACGAAGTACTGGGTTGCGGCGGCCTGGTGCAGCAGGTCCTGGCCCGGGGCGATTCGGTGTGGGTCGTGTATCTGACCTCAGGCGACGGTTCCTGGACCAGCGCGGCACTAAGCAATTGGACTCCGTGGGTCGGGCCGAACGAATACATCAGTCTGGGAAGAAGGCGGATGGAAGAAGCCCGGGCCGGGGCTGGCGAGCTCGGACTGCCGGCTGAGCATCTGACTTTCCTGGGCTACCCTGACCAGGGGCTGGCCCGACTGTGGTGTGAGTCCTGGGAGCAGCCATTTCGCTCGCCGACCACCGACGTGGACCGCAGCCCCTATGACTCTATCGGCAACGTCTACTCGGGACAGCGGCTGATGGAAATCCTGGCCGAGTGCCTCCATCATCTGCGACCTGATGTCATTCTTTGCCCCAACACGATTGACGCTCACTCGGACCATTGGGCAGCGGCGGCTTTTTCCGTGCTGGTACTGGAATGCTGGCCGGACACGTTGCTGCCCGTGCCGGCAATACTGCAGTATGCCCCGATTCACGGGCCGGGTGTTCACGGTGTGCACCTGGTGGTAGCGCTTAGTCAGGATGAAATCAGCCGCAAGCTCGACGCCCTCAATCGGCACAGGACTCAGGTTCGGGTTCCGGGCAATTGTCTTGCTGAGCTGTGTCGTGATGCGGAGACTTTCGACACAATCCGGGCCGGCAGCTCGCCCGTCGTCTCGAACGCACCTCAGACCGGACTGGTGCGGAACGCGTTGGTCGATACGCTGGCATTCGGCCTGACTGATTCCGGTGCGCTGGTCCATCTTGCGCTGGAAACCCAGGCATGCCCGGGCCTCGATTACGACCTGTTCATCCATGCGGTTGTGGGCAGAAGCGGCGCAGCAAGACACAGAACTCTGGCGCTTGGTCTTGCTGCGGACGACGAGCTGCCGGTCGTGCGGCTGGCCCCGGCGGCAGATTCGGTGTTCGCCGACTCGGTACGGGTCGAACCGTCAACAAGCGGCTGGGACGTTTCTCTGCCTGCCTCGTGGCTCGGCAGCTCGTTCGTGGTCTACTATCTGGTCACGGTCGGCTGGCGCGGCGTTCTGCTCAATCACTCAGAACTCGGTCGTGCGACCAGCTCACGGTAGAAGGCCACGGTCTCGGCCGCAACCCGCTCCCAGCAGAATACCCCGCTTGCTCTCCGGCTCGCGGCCTCACCTATCTCCCGCCGCAACCTAGCATCGGTGCACAGAGACTCAAGCCGAAGGTAGAAATCGTCAGGCGAGTCGGCCAGCAACCCCGTGCGTCCGTTCTCGACCAGCTCCTTGAGACCCCACCGGTTGAAAGCGACCGACGGAACACCACAGGCCATTGCCTCAAGCACCGAGATACCGAAACCCTCACTGCGTGAAGGTAGCGCAAAGACATCCATGGCATTGAGTAGTCGGGCGACTTGGTCATACGGCTGGGCACCGAGTACTCGAATACGGGTGCGGTTCCCTGCCGCCTGAACCTCAGCCCACTGACGCAGAGGGCCGGGTCCGACAACAAGCAGTTGCACGTGGTCATGGGCGCGGGCCAGTCGGTCAAACATGGAGAACAAGAGCGGGATACCCTTGGTCGTGTGGAGTCGGCCGACGAACCCGACCACAACATCATCCTGTCCGCAGCCGAGCTCCTGTCTGGTCTGTGCTCTTCGAGCTGGATTGGGGTAGAACGTCGTAATGTCAACCCCGTTCGGGATTACCTTCATGGGGCCACGAAATCCATCTGCCTCCAGAGCGCAGGCCCGGCTCACGGCAATCAGACCGTCAGCCGCAACCGAGAACAACCGGGCAGCCAGATGCAGGGCCGGTCGGATGAACCCAGGTTTTGCCCCGATGATTGAATGCCGGGTGATGACAGTCGGTATCCGGCGACGCCGGGCGAGCGCCAGCGTGCCGTAGACCAGCAGCGAACCTTCGCTCTGGCCGTGGACGATGTCCGGTTTGAACTCATCCAACACCGGACTGAACGCCGGAAACATGCGCGGGTCAAGCGCAATGTCATGGTCACGAAAGACGAGCA
Organism: Caldifarciminota bacterium; assembly: GCA_965648905.1. Taxonomy (GTDB): domain Bacteria; phylum Hydrothermota; class Tepidihabitantia; order Tepidihabitantales; family Tepidihabitantaceae; genus CAZQFS01. The sequence continues at coordinate 43,150 of CBFGIT010000007.1, read as the reverse complement.
GCGCACCGGGCAATCGATGCACAGGAATGGCAAGCTCGACCTGCTCAGGCATGGTGATGTGGTTGGGCACGGCGTGGGTGACAACAATCACGTCATGGCCCATGCGTCTCAGAATCGTCCCAAGATGAAGAATGTGATTTTCGATGCCGCCGACCGAAGGCAGGAAAGCGTCGGTCACAATGCAGACTCTCATGACTCCGGGCTAGCTGCCTTCAACCGGGCTGGCCGCGGCCACGACCAGCCCCATCACGTTGACCGCGCCGGCGCCGAGCAAGTGCCTGGCCGCGGCGTTGAGCGTCGCACCGGAAGTTGTAACGTCGTCAACGAGAACTACGTGTGCTCCCGCGACGTTTGCCCCGGGCCTTATCCGGAACGCGTCCTCCACGTTCCTTCGGCGCTGCGCTGTGCCCGACTGAGAAGTCTGAGTTGGTGTGTTGCGCTTCCGCAGTAGGGCATCGACGAAGGCGATACCGGTCTCGGCTGAGACGGCGCGGGCCAGCAGCTCGGACTGGTTGTACCCGCGCTCGCGTTGGCGTGCCGGGTGCAGCGGCACCGCGCACACGACGTCGGCCTGCCGTAGCTCTGTGTCCTGCAGTGCCAGTGAGGCCAGGGCCCGACCCAGCAGGTCGGCCAGCCCTGTCTTCTCGTGGTACTTGAGCGCGTGGATGAGCCCACGAAACGGCTCGGCATAGGGCCCGAGCGCCCGAACGCGGGACAGCAGGTGCTCGTCACATCTTGAGCACGTCTCAACGCAGGCCCGGCCACAGTTCGGGCAGACGTCCAGCTCGCTTGTGAACAGGAGAAGCCGACACGAGTCGCATACCAGCCCCTGCTCGGCTTCTTCATTACACCCGTAACAGATTGGCGGAAAGAAGAAGTCCGCCAGCGCCCGGAACAGGAAACCGAGACCGCGCCTCAAGCCCGGCTGGGAGAAACTCCGCCGCGGCTCATCCGCAGGCAGACTACGACCACGACGATGCCGACTGCGGTGAGGGCAAGTGAGACAACCTGGTTGCCCCAGAAGTTCGCCGCGTTCTCATAGTACCGTACAAAGTCTATTCCGAACCGGAAAAGCGAATAGACGACAAGCAAGATGCCGGAGAGCACGCCTGGCTTCAGATTGCGCCGCTCCAGCCAGAGCGCGAATCCGAACAGGATGAATCCGGCCGCAGAGGAGTAGAGCTGGGTCGGGTGAATCGCCTGACCGGGAAACGTCGCACCGGCCGGCGAATGGATGGGAAAGTGCATGCCGGTCGGGCACGTGGTCGGCGAACCAAAACAACAGCCGTTGAGAAAACAGCCGATGCGCGTGAACCCTTCCCCCAGCATGACCGCGGGGGCAATCGCATCCATCAGCTTCCGAACCGGCAGTTTGTGCACCAACACAAAGACCACGCCCGCAATGATTCCGCCCAGAAAACCGCCATAGAACATCAGACCGGCCAAGCCGCCGCGCCAGAAGGCAATGATGCCGATGAGGTCGTTAGCGAATTCGTTCCAGTGAAATGCCACGTAGAACAACCGGGAACCAACGACGACCGAGACCAGCACCCACAAGGCGAGGTCCGTAATCCGACGCGGCTCCACGCCGAACCGCTTGGCCCGGCGTTCGACGATGCCGATGCCAGCAACAAAGGAGACAAAGAGCATCAACCCGTAGGAGTAGATGTGCAGGCCGCCGACCTTCAGTATTGTAGGAAACATCGTTCTATCCTAGAGCGGTTATCGGCTCAGTCAAGTGCCGTTCTTCTCTCGTCAGCAATGTATTAGAGCCGCCGGGGCGCAGAATCTAACGCGCAACAGGGGAGATGGCGTTCAATGTGCCGGCAGGTGCAGGCCCAACCAGTTGTTCTTACGTGTGTTGCGACCCGTAAACTCCGCTTCGATGGCAGGCTTTGACCAAGGATGACTTCCGTCCGGCAGGCCGTTCCCCAAGGGATTCCCATTGGTACTGCTGCCGGTCTGACCAGCGGTCTTGTTCAATGCCATGGTCAGGGCAATTCTGAGGAAATGCCGCGCGGGATTGGAACAGAGCACTCAGCCGGCAAGTGACTCGGAATTGCTGCCGGCACGAGCCTTGTGACGCCAGTCGGAACGGCCACCGTGCTTTCGTGCTGCCCGGTTCCCGGCACAACCGTCGGCACCCAAAGAGTCCCAACCACAGGCATTGCTCGAAGCCAGACCAGCGGTTCTTCGGAGTGCCGGTAGGTCGGCGGGCTTTGCAGAATGTCCGGGCAGTGTGACATTCTGCCTTCTGCAGTCTGCATCTTGACTTGGCGCCCCAGGCGAGTCCGGCATCTGCGTTCTGCTTGACAAGCGGCCGGTCTCAGCTATAGTTGACCAGTTAGAGCTGCAGGTCAAACTGGCTCCTGACCCGAGGCAGGTCAGAGCAGTCTTGCGATTGATGCTGCAGATGTTGACAAGTGCCGGGATTTGCCTATAGTTAGCGGCTTTCGCCACGGCGGCGAAGGGCTGCGCTGGGCGGCCCCCTGCAACAAGTGATTTCCGTCAAGCGTGTGAACGTCGTCCGACAGGAGTTTTTGCGTCTGTATGAGTCTGATTAGAAGTGCGAAGAAAATCAGAATCAAGCTGAAGGCTTATGACCACCGTGTTCTTGACCAGTCGGCCAAGGACATCGTGGACGTTGCCAAGCGGACCGGTGCCCAGGTGTCGGGGCCGGTGCCGTTGCCGACCAAGCGCACCCTGTTCACGGTGCTGCGTTCGCCGCATGTTGATAAGAAGTCGCGGGAGCAGTTTGAGCTGCGTGTGCACAAGCGACTGATTGAGATTTCCAATGCGACCGCAGAGATGGTTGATGCCCTGATGAAGCTTGAGGTGCCGGCCGGCGTGGAAGTGGAGATAAAGTCGGCATGATCATGCTCATCGGTCGGAAGGGTGAAATGTGCCAGCTCGTTGATGAGCAAGGCCTGGTTCAGCCTTCGACCGAGATTCACATCGCCGAGAACGTCGTCGTGGCCCGGAGGAACCGGGCCGAGCATGGTTACGAGGCGCTTCAGTTGGGTTCAGGGACACCGAGTAAGCGGCAACTGACCAAGCCGTATGCCGGTCACTTCCGCAAAGCCGGTCAGGAGCCGCGCGGCGTCTTACGCGAGGTTCGAGTCGACAGGTCCGAGGACTTCCAGGTCGGCCAGAAGCTGGGTGTGGAATTGCTTCAACCCGGCGATAAGGTCCGCGTTACCGGCACGACCAGAGGGCGAGGGTTTGCCGGCGGAATGCGACGCTGGGGCTGGCACGGCGGACCGAGTTCCCACGGTTCGATGTCCCATCGCCGGATCGGTTCGGTTGGCTCGGGAACTTCGCCCGGCCGGGTTCTTCGGGGTCGGACTCTGCCTGGTCACTATGGCACCGAGCGCGTCACGGTGAAGAACCTCAAAGTTGTGAAGGTTGAGCCGGAACGAGGCTGTCTGTACGTGCGCGGTGCCGTGCCCGGGCACCGGGGCAGCGTAGTTCTAGTCATGAAGGGCTAGATGGACGTTCTGACGATCACCGGCGCGGTCAAGGGCAACGTAGAGCTGCCTGATTCGATTTTCCGGGTTGAAGGCAAGTCGGCCCTGGTGTGGGAGTCAGTTCGGAGCCATCAGGCGAATCAGCGACAGGGCACGGCCTGCACCAAGACCCGGACCGAGGTCTCGGGCACGGGCAAGAAACCGTACCGTCAGAAGCACACCGGCATGGCACGGCACGGTTCGCGGCGTTCACCGATTTTCCGCAAGGGCGGGATTGTGTTCGGACCCAGACCTCGTGACTACCGTGTCGAACTTCCGCGCAAGGTCAGGCGTCAGGCGCTGCTGCAGGCGCTCAGCGCGCGTCGGGCCGATGATGCGGTTCGTGTCGTCGAGGATTTTGAGCCGGCCGCACCGAAGACCAAGGAGATGTCCGGCATCCTCAAGACACTGGGCTTGGAAGGCTCGGTCCTGCTGTTGGTCGGTGCGGTCTCGCCGGTGATGAAGCGAGCGAGCCGCAACATCCCCGGCCTCACCGTGATGCCGGCGCAACAGGTCAATGCATACGAGGTTCTGAGCCATCGACAGGTGGTTTTCACCGAGAGCGGACTCAGGAGTCTGTTGCAGACGGTAGGGGGAGCTTGATGGAACCGACGGCAGTGATTGTCGGCGCGATCGTGACGGAGAAGACCGAGCGCCTGCGGGCCAACGAGAACAAGTACACCTTCCGGGTTGCAACCGGGGCCAACAAGCTCGACGTCCGCCGGGCAGTTGAGCGGCTGTTCAAGGTGCATGTGACCGATGTGCATGTTGCCGTTTTCCGCGGCAAGGTTCGGCGAATGGGTCGTTACTCGGGCCGGCGACCGGATTGGAAGAAAGCCGTGGTCACCTTGAAACGCGGCGAGACGATTGAGGCGCTGGAGCGATAGCTGATGGGAATCAAACTCTACCGACCGACAACTCCGGCGCGTCGTTACTACATGGTCTCGACCCGGGAGATGCTTTCGCGGCAGAAGCCGCGTAAGGCTCTGCTCGAACGACTGCACCGAACCGCGGGCCGAAACAACACCGGCCGGGTTACGGCGCGCGGCCGGGGTGGCGGCGAGAAGCGGCACTATCGACCGATTGACTTCCGACGGGACAAAGTGGGCATGAGCGGTCGGGTTGTCTCGGTTGAGTATGACCCGAACCGTTCGGCGAGAATCGCGCTGGTGAGTTATCCTGATGGCGAATACCGCTACATTCTGTGTCCGGAGGGACTCGGACCCGGTGACCAGGTCGCTGCCGGCCGCAATCTGCCGGTGCGTCTGGGTAATGCGATGCCGCTTTCCGATATCCCGGTCGGGGTTGAGATTCACAACCTGCAGCTCTACCCCAACAGCCGTTCGTTTCTCGTCCGCTCAGCCGGAACATCGGCGCAGATTCTGAATAAGGAAGAGGACCTGGCGGTCATCAAGCTCCCGTCGACTGAAATCAGAAGGTTCCACCTTGCCTGTCAGGCGACGATTGGCCGGGTCTCGCATCCTGAGCACAAAGACGTGTCGATTGGTAAGGCCGGGCGGAGCCGGCACATGGGGCGTCGTCCGTGCAGCCGCGCGGTGGCCAAGAACCCGATCGACCATCCAATGGGCGGCGGTGAGGGCAAGAGCTCGGGCGGTCGGCATCCCTGCTCGGAACGAGGCATTCCGGCCAAGGGCTTCAAGACACGCAACCGGAAGAAGAAGTCGAGCCGGATGATTGTCCAGAGGAGAGTCAAGTAGTGGGACGTTCGCTGAAGAAGGGCCCGTACATCGACGAGAAGCTCTTTCGCAAGGTCCGCAAGGTCACCGAGTCGGGCGAGAAGCGGACGATCAAGACCTATGCCCGGCGTAGCATCATCCCGCCTGAATTCGTGGGCTGCACGATTGCGGTGCACAACGGCAATCGGTTCCTGCCGGTGTACGTGACCGAGCGAATGGTCGGGCACCGTCTGGGCGAGTTCGCCCCGACCCGGACCTTCCGTCAGCATTCAGGTCAGCGCAAGGAAAAGGCTGAGGAGAAGAAGACTTGATGATTGAGGCGGTCGCGAAGAGTCGATTCCAGCCGGGTTCGGCCAAGAAGCTGGGGCTGGTGGCGGCATTGATTCGGGGCCAGGACGTCCCGACCGCGCTGCGCACCATGGCCTTCCTGGCCAAGCCGACCAAAGCGCCGGTGATGAAGGCGCTTCGTTCGGCCGTGGCAAACGCGATTCTGAAAGCCGGTAAGGCCAAACTGAAGGAATCAGACCTGGTCGTGACCGAGGTTCTGGTGAATCAGGGGCCGACGGCGAAGCGCTGGAATCCCGGTCCCCGCGGCATGGCCACGCCGATTCGCCGGCGGTCGGTCCACATCGAGGTTCGGGTGGCAACGAGACAAGGAGCAAAGGCCTAAGATGGGTCAGAAGACGCACCCGCTCGGCTTCCGTCTGGGTATTACCAAGAACTGGAAGTCGGCCTGGTTCGAGAAGAAGAAGTTCGTCGAGTATCTGCACGAGGACCTGCGAATCAGGCGCTACATTGAGGCCAAGCTCGCCGACGCGATGGTGTCCGACATCCAGATCAAACGGGTCGCCAATCGCACGACCGTTACGATCTTCACGGCCCGACCGGGGATGGTCTTCGGCACACGGCGTCAGGCGCTCGACAATCTGCGTGAGGAGATGAAGCGATTGATCGGTCGCGACGTTCAGATCATGGTCGAGGTCGTGCGGGTGCCGGAGCTTGAGGCGCGACTGGTCGCGCAGTCGATTGCCCGTCAGCTTGAGCAGCGCGTGGCTCATCGTCGAGCGATGAAGCGGGCTGTTACCCAGGCCCTGCGGCTTGGTGCTCAGGGCATCAAGGTGATGGTTGCCGGTCGCCTGGGTGGAGCGGAAATCGCACGGTCGGAATGGTACCGCGAAGGCCGCGTGCCGCTCCACACGCTGCGTGCCGACGTTGACTATGCGGTGGACGTTGCAAAGACGATTGCGGGCACTTGCGGCGTCAAGGTATGGATTTTCAAGGGCGAGATCGCGCCCACAGCGAGGTAGACGATGTTGATGCCGAAGCGGGTCAAGTACCGGCGGGCCCAGCGCGGTCGAATGAAGGGCAAGGCGACGCGGGCCAACCGTGTTGACTTTGGCGAGCACGGCTTGATGGCGCTCGAGCCGTGCTGGGTGACGGCCCGCCAGATTGAGGCGGCACGCATCTGTCTGTCCAAGTCGCTGAAACGAACCGGCAAGCTGTGGATACGGATTTTCCCGGACAAGCCGGTTTCGAAGAAGGCGGCTGAGTCACGCATGGGTAAGGGCAAGGGCACGCCTGAGTTCTGGGTGGCGGTCGTCAAGCCGGGTACCGTGATGTTCGAGCTCGGCGGGCTGCCGTCCAATGAGGCGGTCGCTGCCCTGCGTCTGGCCGGCTCGAAGATGCCGTGTCGGACCAGAATGGTCGAACGCGAGGAGATGACCTGTGAAGGCTTCTGACCTGCGAGAGATGAGCAGTGAAGAGTTGACCCGGCGACTGGCCGAGCTGCGTGATGAGTTGCTTAAGCTCAGGCTGCGTCGGGCGGGTGAGTCGCTGCCTAACCCGCTGCGCCTGCGCATGCTGCGTCGGGACGTCGCCCGATGTATTACCGTGCTTGCGGACAAGAAACAGGCGGCGTCGGAATCGGCCCAGGAGCGGACTTCATGAACCGGGCCAGCCGTCAGATTACCGGGGTTGTCCTGTCGGCCAAGATGCAGAAGACGGTGGTCGTGGCGGTCGAGCGGCTGGTGCTGCATCCGAAGTACAAGAAGTATGTCCGGCAGCGGACCAAGCTCTACGCCCATGACGAGAAGGACGAGTGCCAGCCCGGTGACCGGGTGGTGCTCTCCGAGACCAGGCCGCTTTCGAGACTGAAGCGCTGGCGAGTGGTGAAGCGAACATGATTCAGGAATACAGCCGTTTGACTGTGGCCGACAATTCCGGTGCCCGCGTGGCGATGGTCATCAAGGTCTACGGTGGTTCGCACCGGCGCTTCGGCTGGCTGGGCGACACGGTGCTGGTGGCAATCAAGGATGCCATCCCCAACGGGCCAATCAAGTCGGGCGATAAGTCGAAGGCGGTGGTCGTGCGGACGCGCAAGGAGCATCGGCGTCCGGACGGCACGTACGTCCGGTTTGACGACAATGCGTGCGTGCTGGTGGACGACAAGGGCGAGCCTAAGGGCACGCGTGTGTTCGGTCCGGTCGCACGCGAGTTGCGCGAGCGGAAGTTCATGAAGATTGCCTCGCTGGCCGCGGAGGTTGTCTAGATGAATCTGCGAAAGGGCGACCTTGTTGAGGCGATAACCGGCGAGGAGCGCGGGCGACGCGGCAAGATACTCCGTGTTACCAGGTCGCGCAAGACCGGCATCACCCGGGTCATTGTTGAAGGTCTGATGCTCGCCAAGAAGCACCAGCGGACCCGGGGTGCGGGTAAACCGGGCGGGATAGTGGACCTGCCCAACGCGATTGATGCTTCGAACGTCATGTTGCTGTGCCCGAAGTGCGGCAAGAAGACCAGAGTCCGACGTGAACCACACGAGGGCAGATACGTTCGAATCTGTCGACAGTGTGACGAGATAATCGACGCATGAGCGAACCACGACTGAAACAGGACTACCGAAAACGGATCGTGCCGGCGTTGATCAAGCGTTTCGGCTATCGGAACGTCCATCAGGTGCCACGGCTGGAGAAGGTCGTTGTCAATGTGACGACCAAGGATGCCGTGGCCGACGCCAAGGTGCTGGACTCGATGGCCGACGACATCGGCGCGGTCACCGGGCAGAAGCCGCTGCGTACCCATGCGAAACGGGCAATTTCGGCCTTCAAGATCCGGCAGGGAATGCCGATTGGATTGAAGGTGACACTGCGCGGCGACCGGATGTACGAGTTCATTGACCGGTTCTTCAATTTCGCGGCTCCTCAGATTCGAGACTTCCGGGGTTTCTCGGCGGATGCGTTCGACGGTCGAGGCGGCTACAGCCTGGGACTCCAGGAGCAGGTTGTTTTCCCGGAGGTTGAGGTATCGAAAGTGAAGAAGGTTTTTGGCATGAACATAACTTTTCAGACGTCGGCACGGCACGACGACGAGGCCCGAGCGCTGCTTGAGGAGCTGGGGCTGCCGTTCCGTCGGGAGAAGTAGCGATGGCACGACGATGCTGGATTGTGAAGGCCCAGCGTACACCCAAGTTCCCCGTGCGCCGGCACAACCGATGTCAGCGGTGTTACCGGAGCCGGGCGGTCTACCGCAAGTTTGCCCTGTGCCGGCTCTGCTTCCGCGAGCTGGCGCTGCGGGGTGAGATTCCGGGTGTGCGCAAGGCGACTTGGTAGTGAGGAGCAGGATTGGACACGTTCGCTGATTTCCTGACCCGGATCAGGAACGGTTTGCGCAGCCGGCAGAAGGAAGTCGTCGTTCCGTTCTCGCGCCTCAAGTACGAGGTTGCGCGTGTGCTGATGGAAGAGGGCTTTGTCAGCAATTTCCAGGTCGACGGTGAGGGAACCGGCCGTCGGCTCATCATCACGCTGAAGTACGAAGACGGCGGCGCGTCGGTCATCCGTGGCCTTGAGCTGGTCTCGCGGCAGAGTCGGCGGGTCTACGTTGGCGCCGACGAGGTTCCCCGGGTAATCGGTGGTCTGGGTGTGGCGATCGTCTCGACACCACGGGGTGTTATCACCGACCGCGAGGCCCGGCGCAAGCGGGTCGGCGGTGAAGTACTCTGCAGGGTCTGGTAGCAATGGCAAAGACTTATCGTCCGCTTGTGATACCGGCCGGTGTGGAAGTCAGCGTCCAGCGAGGGGCTCTGACGGTCAAAGGCAAACTCGGGACGATCGAGATTCCACTTCGATCTGACGTAATGGTCACGATTGAGAGCGGCAGGGTGACAGTGCAAGGGAGCGATGACCGGGCGCAGTGTCACGTCGGCTCGGCCCGGGCTAACATCCTGAACGCATTTGCCGGGGTGGCCCGGGGATTTGAGAAGACGGTCGAGGTGCGCGGTATGGGTTACCGTGTCCAGAAGACCAAGGAAGGCATTCAGGTCTCTTGTGGCTACTCCCATCCGGTCAACTTCCCGACCCTTGGCGGCATCACCTTTGAAGTGAATCAGGTGCCGAATCCGGACGATACCAAGGAACAGATGTTCGAGATTACCGTCAAGGGCATAAGCCGGCAGGCAGTGGGCGAGGTTGCCGCGGAGATTCGGGCAATCAAGCCCCCGGATGTGTATCGGGGCAAGGGCGTGCGTTATCGAGGCGAGCGGGTCAGGAAGAAGGCCGGCAAGCGGGCGGCCGGCACTCAAGCCTAGCCGCGCCCGGTGGCCTCTGGTCCCAACGGCGACGTCCTGATTCGTGACAGTTTCTTGAGCGGCCCCATCGTCTAGCCTGGCCCAGGACATCTGGTTCTCAGCCAGAAGACTGGGGTTCAAATCCCCATGGGGCTATCCAGCGGCGGACAACCGCCGCTTTCTTGTTCGCAAACCCGGACGGTGGCGGCTGGAGTCAGGAGGCTGCGGCTAGCCGAGCGTCGCCAGCATGACGCTGGCGATCATCGCGGCCCCAACCAGGACGGCCCAGCCCAAGAAGGTGCGCATCACGCAGCCGGCGTCACGCTGGTAGATTCTTCTAACTTCGGCCCGGGACAAACTGACCGGGGTCGTATCCTCGGGCGTGACATAGACCCATTGGGTTCCGGCTCGAATCGATCCGGCTTCATAGCTCGACAGGAGCCGGGGACGGTCCGGCACAGCCCCGAGGCCGCGCAGCTTTTCCCAGAAGTGCTCAGGCGCATGGTCATAAGCTGCCTGATAGACCTTTGCCGGCGGAAACAGGCTGACGAAGTGCTTGCCCGGCGCTGCCTCGACCACGACCGGTCCGTGTTCGAGCAAGACCGTCGTAGCGTCGAGGTAGACCTCGGCCGGCATCGAATCGGCGGTAATGGAGACATAGCCGGGCTCAGCTTCAGAGAAGCTCAGCACAAAGCAGCACAGGATTAGGACGGTTCGCATCGATGTCAGTGGGGAGCAAATCTTACCAAGGTTTGGTCCATGGTCAACAGTCCGCGTTGCCTCGGCGACCGCACGGCGATGGTGTCGTGGAGTACCGGAGTCTCGGGCCGCAGTTCCTGGCGACCTGGGAGGGCGCAGCAACCGCGGCCGGGTAATCGACAGCGATTGACTTGTGTTTCGGTTCCGGTGTTGCTCTGATACTCGTTCTCGGTTCCGGCCTCAGGCCCGGATTCCAGCACGTAATTGGGCGCGCCCGCGAACCTGCAACCCCGTCTGCTCAAGCGTTTGCTGACCGCCCTGCCATTCTGCGTGGCCCGCATCTCGTTCGCGTGCGCGTTGGCCAGACTGCGGGTTGAACCCGCAGCAGACGCGCCTTGGCGCTTGCTCGCAGGCCTGACAGGGGGAGTGATTCCCGGAGTCGCTCCCGACACCGGAGTCAAGGGCAGTCTCGGGACGCTGCTTGTGGGACTACGTCTTAGGAATACGCGACTTAGGCTAGATACCCAACGGCCCGGAGCTTAGCCAAGGCGCAGTCTGTCAGTTGGCGCCTGAAGCGCAGGCCGCAAGCGAAGGGGCGCACGCCGCTCTTCGCCTGCCTCACGGGCGACTGATACGGTCAGCGCTTCGACCGCGGTCTTGACGGGAGATGAAGCTCGGGAGGCTGCCGGCTAGTCTCGCCGGTGCAGCCTGAGCGAAAGGACACGGATGAGGGCAGCGAGTTCGAGCAGGGGCAGAAGGACCACCGCCTTGAGCGGGAACAGGCCGGACCGGTCGTGCTTTGCCAGGTAGCGGAACAAAGAGCGGTGCGTCTCCCATATCATCTTGACCCTGACTTTGGAGGTGCTGGAACCACGCTTGTGCACCACCCGTGCAGCCGGCAGGTACATGGTCTTCAGACCGGCATCTGCCATCCGCCTGGAGAGGTCAACGTCGTTATAGAGAAAGGGGAATCGCTCGTCAAACCCGCCCAGCGTTTCGAACACGGTCCGGCGGAACATCAGACACGAGGCCATCGGCTGCTCGACTGGTGTCGGGTGTTCGTAGTCGAAGTGACGCATCCGCCAACGGCCGAGCGCACGGCTCTTGGAGAACAGGCGCGAGAGCCCCAGGACTTCGGCCAGCACCGTGCCCGCAGTCGGCAGGGAGCGGATTGAGTCTTGGGTTGAACCATCCGGGTTGACCAGGCGCGGCGCGACCGCAGCGACTTCCGGGTGGGCGTCGAGAAAACCAGCGAGGACATCGAGTGCACCGAGTTCGACCCGGGTATCAGGATTAAGCAGCAGGACGTAGTCGCCCGCCGCGCGCTCGATACCCTGGTTGTTGGCATGGGCATAACCGGTGTTGGTATTGTTCTTGATGACCTTGAGGTGGTGGTATCGGCCGAGCTTGTCCAAGGTCTCGTCGGTTGAGGAGTTGTCAACGACGATTGTCTCGAACTGATGCTCGGAGTTGATTGAGTCGATGCACGCCTCGATGTCCGCGGCGCTGTTCCAGGTAACGATGACGATGCTGAGTTTCATTGTCGAGAACAGGTTGGAAGCGTCTGCCTCCAGCTATCTTGACCGGTAGTATTCGAGCAGGTCGCGCAAGGTCTGGTCGAAGGGAATCTCGGGTTGCCAGCCAGTGGCCTGGTGGAACTTGGTCGGGTCACCGGTGAGGACCGGGATGTCGTGCGGTCGGAACCGGGCAGGCGAGCTCTTGACTGTGACCGGCACACGGGCCATCCGAACCAGGGTGTTGACGCCGTCGCAGAGGACGACCGGCCTGCCTGACGTGACGTTGTAGGACTCGCCGGCCGTGCAGCGATTCAGGGCAAGGGAGTAGGCGCGAACCACGTCCCGCACGTCAGTGTAGTCACGCCTGACATCGAGGTTACCCATTTCAATCACTGGTTCGCGTCGGCCGCGTTCGATGTCGGCGATGCCGCTGGCGACCTTGGGGAAGATGAAGTCCGCAGCCTGTCCGGGACCGGTGTGGCTGAATGGGCGAAGGATGACCACGTCCATGCCATAAGTGCGGTGGAAGAATCGGCCGGCTTCGCCGGTCATCAGTTTGCTCAGCGCGTAAGGGCTCAAGGGCAGAGGCGGGTCGTCTTCAGTCAGTGGTCGACCGACATTGGAGCGACCGTAGACGTCGGCCGATGAGATGAGCACGACGCGGCACTGAAGACCGAGCTGGCGCACCGCCTCAAGCAGTTTGAGCGTTCCCAACGCGTTGACGTCGTAGGTGGCGAGAGTATGAGTCTCGGACGCGGCAACCGAACTGAGGCCGGCTAGGTGAATGATACTGTCCGGCCGGGTCTGGCTGAGCAGGGACCTGGTGTTCTCGAAGTCGCAGACGTTGCCCTGGTAGAGATCGGCCGGTAGCTGCTCCTTGGGTTCGGCCCAGTGCAGGCCGAACACGGCATGTCCGTCCGCGGCAAGACGGCGTGCCAGATGGGCGCCGACAAAGCCCTCGATGCCGGTGATGAGAACCTGACTCATACCCGGTTGTCTACCACGACCAGAGCTAGAAAGCGCTCAGACCCGGGCACGCCAGTAGTCGAGCAGGTCCTTCATGGTCTGCTCGAACTGGTACTTGGGTTCCCAGCCGGTCTGGTTCTTGAGCTTGGTCGGGTCGCCGAGCAGCAGTTCGACATCGCTCGGCCGCAGGCGTTTGGGGTCCTGCTCGACTTTGACCTTGACCTTGGCCAGGCTGAGGAGCAGGTCAAGCACTTCGCGAATCTTCCAGCCTCTGCCAGTGGCGACGTTGTATACTTCGCCCGGCTGGCCTTTTTCCAGTGCCAGGCAGTACGCGACGACCGTGTCGCGCACGTCGGTGAAGTCGCGTACCGCATCGAGGTTGCCGACGTAGATGACCGGAGGACGCTGCCCGCGTTCAATCTCGGCGATCTGGCGTGCGAAGTTGGAGGTGACGAAGACATCTCCACGGCGCGGGCCGGTGTGGTTGAATCCGCGCGTCCGAACGATGAACATGCCGTAGCTCTGGTGGTACTGGTAGCCCATCAGGTCCTGGGCGACTTTGCTCACGCCATACGGACTCAGAGGACGGAGTGGGTTAGTTTCTTTGATGGGGGCCTCTTCGGGCCGGACCATGCCGTATTCTTCACTTGAGCCGGCCAGTTGAATCCGGCAGTCGCAGTCGGCAGCTCGGACGGCCTCGAAGAGGTTCGTCTGGCCGATGATGTTGGTGGTAAGGGTCTCGGCCGGTGCGACCCAGGACATGGGTACGAAACTCTGGGCCGCAAGGTGGTAGACACGGTCTGGTCGCAGGTCACGGATGAGGTGGTGCATTGCGGTCGCGTCGCGGATGTCGCACTGATGCAGATGGATGCGACCGCGGATGAGGTCAATGTTCTCGGTCCGGGCACGCCAGCGCGCCGTGCCATGGACCTCGCAGTCGCCTCGGCTGAGCAGGTACTCGGCGAGGTGGCTGCCGGCGAACCCGGTGATGCCGGTAATAAGACACTTCATGTCCGCTCCAGATGGTGGTCGGTTACAGGAGATGCTGCTGTCTCATGCCTTGGTGACCTTGCCTGAGCGAAGGCATCGGGTGCACACCCAGATGCGGCGTGAGGTCGAGTCCTGCTTGACCCGCACGCGCTGCAGGTTTGGTTCCCAGGTGCGTTTGGTCACGTTGTGGGCATGGCTGATGTTCGAACCGATGGCACCGACTTTGCCGCAGACTTCACAGTGCTTTGCCAATTTGACTCCTTAGCTTGGTTGGTGGGCAGAGCATAGCGGCAATCGCCGGGCTGTCAACGAAAGCAGAGCCGAGGACGCAGTGTCGTCGCGGGGTCAGCGGGTCACGACGACACGCTGAATCGGCGTGCCCGCGTCGGCTTCATTCATGACGAAATAGACGCCCGGCGTTGTCGGTCTCCAAACCCGGCGACCAGCAGGGTCGTAGACTGCAATCCGGTCATGGTCGAGTGATTTCGAGTGCAAGACGCTAGGTCTCGTACTGACGACGCGGGCAGAGGTCGGGTCGGGTTCACCCACGGCTCCAGGCCAGGCCCATGCGCTCCTCAGGTAGACGACGGCGTTGTCAGTCTGCGGGCCCTGGCCTTGTTCCCAGCAGCCGGCAACACGGTCGGCGAAGTACAGGATGTGCAGGGTGTCGTCAACAACTTCAGCCAAGCAGGGAAAGCGCTTGCTTGTGTTGTCCGGTTGAGTGAGTCGGACCGCACTGCTCCACGTCACGCCGTTGTCGTCCGAGCACCTGGCCCAGATGTCGGCCCGCGCCAACCCGGTCAGCGGCTCGATGTTGGCCGGGTCGAACTGCTCCCAGACTACGTAGAGCCGGCGACGGCGGCGGTCCATGCCGATGCTGGGTCGGCAGGCAGCCAGGGCGAGCTCGCCAATTCGAATGGACTCAGGGCAGGCGTACTCGTGTACCAGGCTCCAGGCAGGTGTGAGATACGGGCAGTAGTGCCAGAGCTGGCTTCGATTGACGTTCTCGCCGTCATAGAGGTCGGCGACAAGGTGAATCTGGATGCTGTCGTAAGTGGCGCACGCGCCCAGCAGTGATAGCGTCAGAGGCGACGGCACCGAGTCAGACAGGCACTCGGTTGCATACCAGGTCTGTCCGCTGTTCGGAGTCTGTCTTAGAAAGAGCTTGTGCTGGTTCGGGGTGTCAGACTTCGCCCAGATGCAGCCGTAGCGGCCGACCTGCTTGGATACAGCGAGGTTGCCGCCTGGGAACGGGCCGATAGGCCCGACTGCCTGGCGTCCGAGGACGCCACGGAAGAAGAGGGAGTCGGTGCGCGTCGCCATGAACTTGTACCAACCGTAGGTTGTCGTGCCGACCAGGCACTCACGAAAGCCGGTCGCGACGTTGACCTCGTGGAATCGTCCCCGTCCGGCCGACTCATCTTTGAAGAAGCTGATGGTCGGTAAGCCTCGGGCCAGGTAGTCACAGGAGACCATGGCTCGGCCATTTGAGACGTCAACGTCCAGACAGCCGAGGTTGCGGGGATATTCGCTGACGACCGCGCCTTCAGTCCAGCGCCAGGTGCCTCGTCGGGGTCGATAGTTGTAGCGGATTACACCTATGCTGTCCTTCCAGACCGCGTGGATTCCGCTTAGTGTGTCGTTGACGATGTAGCGCAGGACCGGGCCGTAGACCTGCCGGTCGCGGGTCGTGCGGCCAATGGTGTCCACCAGCGGCTGAGCAGGCAACGCGGCCGTGATGACAAGAGACAACACGGGGAGTAGTCGGGATAGGTGGACCATGAACCTAGTCTACTATATGCGCTTGTGTTGCTCAGTCAAGCCTCAGCCGACAGGTTTGCGGAGCATCACAGGTCTCAGGCTGGTGCAGGCAAGCCCAGCCACACTTCCCGCTGTCGGCTGAACCGGGCCCGGTTCCGTTCTCAAGCGCTGAGTGCAGCGCTGGACAATGGCTCGGGTTGGCACTACAATGCAGACGATGTGGTTCGGACGCTGCGGCGTTCCGGACTTCAAAGACACAGGTGCCATCCAACCCATAAGGAGGAACTACGTGAAAAGACACCTGACGCTGACCGCGCTTGCCGCGCTCGTCATGCTGGTTGGCTGCCCGGGCAATGATACCGAGGCTCCAACCGTTACAATCGTTTCGCCGTCGGGGACCGTGAACCGAGGCGACATCGTCATCAAGGCGGTCGCCACCGACAACAAGGCGGTGACCAAAGTGGAGTTCTATGTTGCCGGCGCTCTTAAGGGCACGGACAATGTTGGTGGAGCGGGCGATACGTTCCGCTACACCTGGTCTGATACCGCGGCCCAGGTACCCGGTTCAAGCTATGCGCTTGTCGCCAAGGCGTACGATGCGGCCGAAAACACGACAACGTCTGCGGCCGTCACCATCACCATTGCTGGCGGCGGTGGCGGCACCGGTCCGACTCACCACTCGGGAATGATACCCCAGGACGAAACCTGGTGGCCTTCGGGCAACCCGCATATCATCGACAGCGATGTCTACACCGGGAACAACGTGACCCTGACCATCAAGCCGGGCTGCGTCGTGAAGTTCTCGGCCGGCACCGAGCTGTATACCGGTTACTCGAACCCGGGTTCGATCATCGCAATCGGAACCCCGGATTCGATGATTACCTTTACAGCCCTGTCTGACACCGTGCCCGGATTCTGGGAGGACGTCGGGTTCTACAGCAACACTATCTCAACCGCGCGGATGAGCTACTGCCAGGTGCTGTTCGGCGGCAAGGGGTCTGGGGACAATGGTGCCGTTCTCGTCGAGGCCTGCAATATCAGGCTTGACCATACCATCATTCGCAAGAGCGGTGGCTATGGTGTATATGTTGATGATAACGGCTACTTCAGCGACTTCAGCAACAATACCATCACCGGCTGTACGAAGTACCCGGTGCGGATTGATGCCAACTTCGTCCGAACCATGGGTACGGGCAACGTCCTGACCGGCAATACCAAGGACGGCATCGAAGTGGACGGTGGTGCTATTTCAACGAGCGGTACCTGGCTGAATCATGGCGTGCCCTACGTGGTCAGGGGCGACGCCTATGTGCGGGATGATGCGACGCTCACCATCAGCGCTGGAGTTACGGTCTCGATGAATCCGGGCGTTGAGTTCTACTGCGGCTACAACTCGCCTGGGTCAATCATCGCCGTCGGGACCGCGAGCTCGCCGATTACGTTCACCGGACTGACCGACACGGTGGCCGGAATCTGGGAAGCACTCAGCTTCTATAACCAGACGATCTCGAACGCCCGGCTCAGTTACTGCATCATTGAGCGGGCAGGCGGTTCCAGCACCCAAGGAGCGGTGTACGTTCACGGCTGCCACATCAAGATGGACAACTGCACGGTGCGAAAGAACGCGAAGTACGGTATCTTCGTCGACGAAGACGGTTACTTTGATGACTTCAGCAGCAATGCCATTACAACCTCAGGGGAGTATCCGATTGGCATCGAGGCCGACAAGGTGTGGACACTGGGGCCTGGCAACGTGCTGACCGGCAACACCAAGAACGGCATCCTGGTTGACGGCGGAAACATCAAGACGACAGGCACATGGTTGAACCACAACGTGCCCTATGTGGTTGATGGCAACGCCTACGTTTCCGACGCGACCAGCAATCCCAAGCTGACGATTGCGCCGGGGACAACCGTGAAGATGACCCCGCGGACAGAGTTCTACGTCGGCTACTCTGCTCCGGGCGCCCTGTTTGCCGATGGCACGGCCGGCCAGATTACCTTCACGAGTTCGGTCGAACCGGCTTCCGCCGGTGACTGGAAACGGCTGTCGTTCTACTCTCAGTCGATCAGCAGCCAGTGTCAGTTGAAGAACTGCAAGGTCGAGTATGCTGGTGGTGATGACTACGGTAACATCTACATCTACGACTGTACGCCGACCGTGACCGGATGCAGTATCGGGCACAGCGCGAACTGGGGCATCTACCTTGATGGTGATGTCTATCCTTCCCCGGCTGAGCTGCGGGCGAACAACACGTTCTACGACTGCCCAAGCGGCGAGGTCCACGTTCCGCCGAGATGAGCGACTAGTTCACGGCCTAGAGGGGCGGCTCTGCCGCCCCTCTGTTTTCACCGGGCGCCCGGTGTTGGTGCACCCGGTCGCCATGACGGTGAAATCACTCGCGGCACGCGGCTGCGTTCCTGGAGCTTTGCCCGGGCGACCGAGAACTCACCGTAGCGGCTGTTGATGGCGTCGACCGAATCGAAAAGCGAGCCCGACCGCTGGTCCGTAAACATCGCTTCGTGTTTGAGTTCCCGGACTAGGCCGGAAACGCTGATACCCAAGAGGCGAATGAGCCGGGGCGGTTTGTAAAGCTCGCCGAAGAGCTTCAGCCCCACCTGGTAGATGCGGTGACCATCGTCCAGGTAGCCGGACAGGCTGTGTTGCTTGATAAAGGTCGAGAAGTCGGCGTAGCGCAGCACGAGCGAAACCGTGCGGCCGGCATAGTTATCCTTGCGCAGGCGACGACCAACCTGCTCCGACAACTGCAGCAGGTGGCGCTGGATGACCGCCATGTCCCTGGTGTCGCGCTCCAGGGTCATGGAATGGCCCATTGACTTGGTGGCGGGTTCGTGGTGATAGGGCATGACCGGACTTTCGTCCACTCCCTGGCCCATGCGTTTCAGGCGCGAGCCGTTGATGCCGAAGACCGCGACCAGGGCCTTCTCGTCGTGGCGGCCCAGTTCGCCACAGGTTCTGATGCCGAGCTGTGCCAGCCGAGCTTCGGTTCTCCCGCCGATACCGCACAGTTCCCGTACCGGCAGGTCTCTAAGCAGCGCCGCAACCTCTGACTGCCGGACTACGGTCAGACCGTCAGGTTTGTGCATGTCGCCGACCAGTTTGGCCAGCAGTTTGTTGGGTGCGATGCCAATAGAGCAAGTCAAGCCGAACTCCGTTTTGAGCCAGGTCTTGATATTATGAGCGATGTTTTCTGGACCGCCGAACAGGTGCGCGGTGTGGGTGACATCAAGGAATGCCTCGTCGACGGAGAAGACTTCGACTAAGTCGGTATAAGTGATGTAGTACGCAAGGATGCGGGTTGATGTGTCGACGTACCGCGCCGGGTTGCCGGGTACGAGGATGATTTCCGGGCAGAGTTTCTTTGCCTCGGGAATGGTCATGGCGGTTTTGACACCACGACGTTTGGCCTCGTAGGAAGCTGCGGCGATGACCGTGCGGCCGCCCGGGTCTCCGCACACACCGATGGGCTTGCCGCGCAGAAATGGGAAAACCTGCTGCTCGACCGAAGCGAAGAAGGCGTCCATATCGACGTGTAACACCGTGCGCTCGCGGCCGGTCATCAGGCGTTATCCGCTATAGGTTCCGGCAATGGTCCACTCGAGGTCTTTGGCGTTGTAACAGAGCTCGAAGACGTTGGTGCCGTCCGAGACGGTAAAATGATAGACATCGGCCTGGCCCTGATTCTCGCGCCAGACATAGGTGACGTCCTGGACCCGGTATTCCTGGTTACGCCAGATGAACATCACCGGTTTCAGCTTGTCGTGCGGGAACCGGTCGTTGCCGGTCTCTTTGTACAAGGCGTAGACCTTGACGTGTTCATTAAGGCGGAGATGGGTCATTCTGTCCTCCGGCTTTTCTCCGTTCTTGTCGGCTGGTTTCTGAATCGTTGCTGTTGGGCATGGTTCACGGTCGCTCTCCTACTTGTTGTAATTACGCAGCAGCCCGGCTACGACGCCGATGACCCGGAAGTCGCAGCGCGTCGTATCAACGACAATCGGCTCAAAATCAGGATTAGCCGGTTCAAGAACGATGCTCTGTCGAGTCTGGCGGAATCGTTTGACCGTAGCTTCGTTGTCGAGCAGGGCAGCGATGATTTCACCGTCGCGGGCAGCAGACTGGGGTCGGATCATGACCATGTCGCCGTCCAGGATACCGGCGCCGCTCATACTGTTGCCCTTGACTCTGAGCAGGAAGCAATCGCGGAACTGGTTCAGCGAAATCTGAGCTTCGACATTCTCGACTGCCAGAAGCGGCGTGCCGGCAGCGATGCGGCCGAGCAGGGGCAGGGCATCGGGTTGGTGTGATGTGCGCAGGGTACGCGCCTGGCGGTTGGTGCGTTGGAGCAGACCTTCATTCACCAGAATGTCCAGGTGATACTTTACCGCCTTGGTGCTTTTGATGCCGACTGATGAACCGATCTCCCGGACGCTCGGAGCAAAGCCGTGTTCTTCAATATAACGTCGGACGAACTCCAATATCTTAACCCGACGGTCTTTAGTTTTAGTAAACATATGTTTACATGGTAGCAAGAACTGGCGCTGGGTCAAGTGCTGATTTCAGGGCAGCAGCAAGGTGCTGCCGAGGTTACGTCAGTAGATTCCGGGCAACGCGCTGACTTGACAGCAGGCAGAAGCCGCGGTAGAACTACGGCAGCGTGCGTTATCTGTCCTTCCGTTCCGGCTTGTTGTCGGTAGTGGCACTACTGGCATGCACCCGCGGGCCGAATCAGGCCCCGGTCGTCGCTTCGCTCGACGGGCCGCGCCACGTGAGCGCCCGGGACAGCGCCGAGTACCGGGTCGAGGCGTATGACCCGGAGGGTGGCAGGTTGTACTACAAGTGGATCGCAACGCGCGGCCGGGTCACCGCAGATACCGGTCGGCTGGTGCAGTGGTTCAGCCCGGATTCTTCTGATACGGCCTGGCTGGGCGTGGTCGTCAAAGACAGCCAGGACGTTGCCAGCGCGGAGAGCCTGCGGGTCGTCGTCATGCGTGACACAACCGTGTTTGTTCCGTGGTGGGACGGCGCGGTCAAGGCCGGTCAGTTCACAAGCTGGGTCGACACGGCCCGGGTCGGCCACACCTTGGCCGGGACCGCCCGAACCGTGGCTGATACGTCTGGTTCAACCTATCTGATGGTGATGGACGAACCTAACTTCCAGCAGTGGGCAAACGGTGGGGCGGCCCATCCGCTGCTCCGGCGGATTGCCTATCGGGCCGATACCTTCTCGGTTGTGGTTCCGGCCACCGGCCGGTATCGGGTTGTGATTGACAACACCGACAACACTGCCGACTACAACTACTGGATACGCGTGCTGCGCATCAGTCGGTAGCCGGCTCGACCGAGCAGCTTGAGCAGTAGCGTGACCGGCAGGCCGACGACATTGAGCCAGCAACCGTTCACGCGCGAGACAAATACACCCGCGCCTTCCTGAATGCCGTATGCGCCGGCCTTGTCATACGGTTCCGGGGTCGCGATGTAGCGCTTGATTTCCCCGGCCCCGAGCTTTCGGAACTGCACCCGCGTCGTCTCGATCCCGGTGAAGGTTCGGTTATCCGGCCGGCGCACGACCGCGACGCCGGAGATGACGCGGTGCGCGCGTCCCGAGAGTAGACCAAGCATCTGACGGGCGTCGGCTCTGGTCCGGGGTTTGCCCAGAATCGTGCCACGAACGACCACGACCGTATCCACGCCGATGATCAGCCCTTTCCGGACCCGACCAAGAACCGACCAGGCTTTGGCCCGGGCCGCGGTCCGGGCAAATCGGGCCGGGTCACTGTGTCCGATCCGGGCGAGCAGCTCCTCTTCACAGACCGCCGGCTCAAGTTGATGAAACCTTAGGCCGAGCCGGGAAAGCAGCTCCTGTCGTCGGGGCGAGACCGAGGCAAGGTAGAGCATCATGAGCCGGGCAGAATCCCGCGGAAGAGCGACTTGCCGAACCGGACGTCAGGCAGTTTCTTGATGCGCATCTCGAAGTCGTAGTTCCACTTCGGTCCGAGTTTCTGCAGGTTGACAATCGCCTCCCAGCAGTGAAGGTCGCGCCAGAGCGTGAAGCTGTAGTTCGCCAGTTGCCGGGCCTGGAAGTTGTATCCGAAGTCGTTCAGGGTGAGCTTCCAGCCGAACGCGGCCACGGCCGCGCTGGCCGTCACCATGTTGTACGCCGCGCTGCCCGAGCTGCCGCCCAGGGTGTGGCGCAGTCCGAGCTGCACGCCCTGGTCCCGGTGGTGGGCGGTGTCGGTGGCAAATCCGTTCCAGTAGAACGCGGTCGCAAGTGCGTAGTTGCGGGGCCGGGGAAGCGAGTCGAGCTTCCAGGAAGCCTGGGCATCGATGTTGAGCGTGAGGCGCGTTCCCTGCACAGGCTGAATCGCAGCGTTCACGTCGAGCGGGTTGATCTGTTTCGAGATAAGGTTGTAACCTGAGCCCAGGTTGACCGAGCCCAGGTCGCGCTTCATGCCCAGGGTGTCGAACTTGCCCTGAAAAGTGTTGGCGACGTTGAAGCGCAGGCCGGTGCCTTGGGCCGGAACCGCAAACCGGGGTCGGCCGAATACGCCGCCCGGCTCGACCTCGGGCAGATAGGACAGCCCGGCACTGGGGATGACGGTATGGAGCAGACCGCGCATGTTGAAGGCGGTGGTCGAGAAGACTCGGTAGAGCGTGGTGCGGACGTCGGCGGTTGCCGAGTAGCGGCACTCGGTCGGCACGGTGTCGTAGAGGTTGTCGGTCTGACTCAGATTCAGCCCCTGACTTAGGTCAAACACGCCCCGGACCCGCTGGCTTGTGGTCAGGCCGGCTGAGTTCGTGATGCTCCGCGAGCGGTCCTTGAGCATGCCGTTCCGCCACGAACGTCGTTCGAACAGCCCGATGCCGTCGTTGAAACTCAGGCTGGCAAACTCGCCCAGCGAGTACTGCGGGCTCGAGACGTTCAGGTCGGCGCCACCCTGGCGCGCGTGGTCGCGCAGAGTGTCCGCCCCGGCCGAGTCGGACAGGATGTCTGCCCGGCCGGTGTAAGACAGACCCGGGCCATAAGTCCAGCCTGCGCCGAGCGGCCTCGTGCCCAGCCCGACCCGGACCGACGGCAGGACTTCGTAGCGCCGATGGCGCGTGAAGTCAACGTACCGCTCGGCCTGAGCCGAGAAGCTGCCGACCCGCCGGATACGTCGGGCCAGTCGGGCATAGGAGAACACGTCCTGTTTGAGCCAGTCGAGCCGCTCCTCACTGTAGTCCGGTACATAGGTTCGGTCTGAAACGAAATCGGCCTTGGCGTCGAGTTCGGTGCCGAACAGGAACCGGCTGGAGCGATGAAACCCGTTGATGCTGTAGCGGGTGCGGCTCGTGCCCCATTCGCGCAGGTACGCTCCGGTCAGGTTGCCCACGGCATAGGGGTTGACGACGTAGATGCCCTCGCCGCGCAACTGCAGCCCGCTTCGGGTCATCAGGTCGGCATAGAACGTCATGTCAGAATAGTCGTTGATAACCCAGTAGTAGGCCATGTTCTTGGAATAGAGCCCCTCGGTCGAGGAGCTGCCGACCTTGAAGGGCATCAGTCCGGACTTCCGTTTCGACGCAACCGGAACCAGCCAGAACGGTGCCGCCAGCAGAGGAACCGGACCGACCTTGAACACGACCGGCTCGACCACCGCGATATCGTCCATCAGCAGCTTGACGCGCGGGCCGAAAAAGACGTAGTGCGGATGCTCGTGGTCGCAGGTCGTATAGGTTCCACCCCGGGCGTGGAGCACGCGCTCCCGCACGAGCCAGACTTCACTGGCCCGAAAGAACCCGTTCTCGACCGCAGTCCGGGCTGTTCTCATCATGCCCTTGCGCGAGTCAACGTCGTAGACGAGCATCGTGCCGGTGATGTTCTCGGTGCCGGAGACGAACAGCACGTCCTGGTATGCGGAGAGCCGATGGCGCTTCACGTCGTAGAAGATGGAATCAGAGTAGACTGTCATCGCACCGTAGCGCACCCAGGCCGAGTCGCGGAGCACGACCTCCTCCCGCTTGGCGTGGAAGACGACGTTCTTACCGCCGTAGAAGACCACGTCTGGCGCGGCGGTATCACCGACCACACTGTCGGCCGGAACCTGCGCGAGGAGCGCGAGCAGCACACACAACACGGGCCAATGTTAGAAGCGAATCGAGCAAAGTCAATGCTACCCGATGGTGTCTGGACTGGTCGAGGGTTGACATGTCGCCCGGGAACCCTACGATTGACCGATGCTGCGTGCGTTGCGCCCGGACCGACTGCCGCTCTATCTGGCAGTTAGTGCTCTACTATCGGCCCTGCTCTTTGACCCCAAGCTCCACACCGGCGGCGACAATGCGGTTTACCTGATTCTGGCCCGCGCGATTGCGACCGGCCGGGGCTACGTCAATCTGCACCTGCCCGGCACGCCTCCACACACTGACTACCCGCCCGGGTTCCCGGCGCTGCTCGCCCTGGAGCAGATGAGTTTCGGCCCCAGCCCGGTCGCAGCCAAGCTCGTGGTCGTGCTGTTCGGACTCGCCGCCTTGGTCTTCATCTGGCTCCTGTTCGAGCGGTTGCTCGGCCGACAGGCGCATCCTGCTGCCTGGTTCGTCCTTTCGATTCCGGCAGTTATTACGTACAACCATTGGATACTGACCGAAATACCTTTCCTCGCCGTGTCGACCGCGGCGCTGTACTTTCTCCACCGTTCCGAGTCCAGGCCGGCGCGTACGCTCCTGCCCGGCCTGGGGCTGGCACTGGCCGCGCTCACGCTCCGCGCTGCCGGCATTGCTCTGGTGCTTGCGGTCCTGCTCGTGTTCCTGGTCCGACGGCGCTGGCTCGCGCTGGCTGGGTTCGGCCTGACGTCGGCCGCGCTGGTCGGATTGTGGCTGGGGCGAACGGGCCTGGCCGGAGACGGCAGTCTCTACTTGAACCAGCTCCTTGCCCGTGACCCCTATGTGGCCGAGTTCGGACGAGTCGGCGTCTGGGACCTTGCCTTGCGCGCCAGCCGGAACTTCCTCCACTACGCCTTCACGGTTCTGCCCGGAACAATCCTGCCTCTGGCCTCGGCCCGACCGGTTTCTTTCGTGGTCGGGGCCGCGCTTGCGCTCTTGACCGTACTCGGTGCCGCGCTGCACCGGCAGCGTCCCGGCGCGGTCGAGGCCTTTGCCGGATGCGCCGGCCTGATGCTTGTCTTCTGGCCTGAGGTGTGGTCCGACGAGCGGCTTCTGGTCCCGTTTCTGCCCCTCGTGGTTGTTTTCATCGCCCGCGGGCTGACTGGGATTGAACAGCGCCTCAGACGTCCGCACCTCGCTACGTTCGTGCTCTTCGGGTTTGTCGCGCTGAACGCAGTTACGCTCGGGCACCAGGCGGTCCGATCGGTACGCGATAACCTCGCGTACCGGCACGGCGACCGGCTGGCCGGCTACTCTCCGGACTGGCGCCGGTACTTCGAGTGCATCGCTTGGCTGGAGAGCAACACCAGCCCCGACGCGGTCGTGCTGGCACGCAAGCCCGAGTTCGTCTACCTGCTCTCCGGCCGCCAGGCCTTCTGCTACCCGTTCACCAACGACCGAACCCGCGTCCGCCAGGCGATACTGGCTGCGGACTACATTCTGTTCGACAACTTCCGCTGGACCGAGACCGCTCGGCATTTTCTCAATCCGGTGCTGGCCGACGACCCGCACCTGTTCCGGTTCGTGCACCAGACCGACTTCCCCCAGTTCTTCATCCTGATGGTAAACCGGCCGCAGGGCCGCGGGCCTTGAGTAGTGCCGGAACGGCGTCAGCCACGTCCTGATTGACTCCTGACCGCACTGCCCTAGAATACCTTTCGCCATGGCAAAACGAACCACGCGACTGCGTCGGCTGCTGGAACAGGAACAACTGGACGGCTATTTCACAAGCCATCCGGCCAACCTTCGCTACCTCTGCGGTTACACCGGCTCGAACGGCCTGCTGCTGACGACCGGGCACGGGGCCTGGTTCTACACCGATTTCCGCTACGGCGAACAGATTCGCACTGAGGTCAGCGGCTGCCGCCGGCGCGTTCTTAAGCGGGACCTGTTCTCCAGTCTGCCGGCATCTGATGCGGCCGGGGCAGAGCGCATCGGGGTCGAGAAAGAGCACTTGACCATCGCGCGGCTCGAATCCCTGCGCAAGGTGTTGAGGAAACACAGACTCGTGCCGGTCCGCGACCTGGTCCGGGAGCTGCGTCGGACCAAGGAGCCGGGCGAAATCAGGTTACTGGAGCAAGCCCAGGTGACGACCGACCGGGTATTCAGGGACGTACTGAGGCTGGTTCGGCCTGGCGTGACCGAGCACGACCTGGCCACCGAAGTCGACTTCGCCTTCCGCCGGGCCGGAGGCGACAACTCGTTTGAGAGCATCATTGCCTCGGGGCCGAATGGAGCAAAACCCCACGCCGGTTTCACCCGCCGCCGGCTGAAGAACGGCGACGCGGTGACGTTTGACATCGGGTGCCGGTTGAACGGCTACTGCTCGGACATGACCCGGACGGTGTTCGTTGGCCGGGCACGGGGTGAGCTGCGTGTCGTCTACGAAATCGTCCTCGCGGCCCAGGAACGCGCCCTGGCGACAATCCGGCCCGGCATCCCGGCCCGGGAAGTGGACGCCGCGGCGCGCAACTACATCAAAGAGGCCGGCTATGACCGGTACTTCGGCCACGGACTGGGACACGGTGTCGGCATCGAGGTGCACGAGTGCCCGGTGCTCGCGGCGGCAAGTGACGACGTCCTCGCGCCGGGTGACGTGTTCACGGTCGAGCCGGGCATCTATCTGCCCGGCATCGGCGGCGTCCGGATTGAGGACATGGTGCTCGTCACGCGGACCGGACACGTCAATCTGACGAAGACACCCAAAGGACTCCTGGAGCTTTGACCTCCAGTACGCCGAGGAGACGAACGACATGATTACACCCAACGAATTCAAGACTGGCGTCCTGATAAGATACCGAGACGGCATCTACCAGGTGCTCAGTTACTCGCGCAGTCGCACGGCCCAGCGCCGGGCCCGGGTCCTCGCCAAGCTGCGCAACATCAAGACCGGCAGTCTCATCGAAGAGAGTTTCGAGTCTGAGACCAAGCTCGAAGAAGTCGAGATGGAGAAGCGGAAGGCGCAGTTCATGTATCACGACGACATGGGCTACCACTTCATGGACTCGACCTCGTATGAGCAGTTTGCTTTGGACCAGGAGGCGGTCGGCGACAACGTCTACTACCTGACCGACGGGCTCGAGGTTGAGGTGGACTATCTTGAAGGCCGGCCGGTGAGCATCGAACCGCCGATTTTCATCGTGCTTGAAGTCGTCGAGACCAATCCCGATTTCCGGGGCGACACCGCCACCGGCGGCGGCAAGCCGGCCCGGCTCTCGACCGGGTTGACCGTCGACGTGCCGTTTTTTGTCAAGACCGGCGACCGGGTGCGAGTCGACACAAGAAGCAATACCTACGTCGAACGGGCCTGACCAGGTTCCGAGCCCGGATAGCAGATGTTCAAGAAGGTGCTCATCGCCAATCGCGGTGAAGTGGCACTGCGCGTCGTGCGGGCCTGCCGGGAGCTGGGCATCGGCTCAGTGGTGGTCTACTCTGAGGCAGACCGTGACTCGCTGCCGGTCCTGCTGGCCGACGAAGCGGTCTGCATCGGTCCGGCGCCCCTGCCGGACAGCTACCTGAACGTCTCTCGAATTCTGTCCGCGGCCGAGATAACCCGGTGTGACGCCCTGCATCCGGGCTACGGGCTGCTGGCCGACAGCCCTGAGTTCGCCGAGGCAACCGAATCATGCGGCCTGGTCTTTGTCGGCGCAACAGTCGAGACCATTCGTCGGACTCAGGACAAGCTCGCCGGCAGAGCGCTGGCCCGGGCGGCGGGTGTTCCGGTAGTGCCGGGTTCTGAATCAGAAGTGGTCAGACCTGACGATGCCGTTCGACTCTGTGTTGAGCTCGGGTACCCGGTAATGGTCAAGGCCGCAGCCGGACACGGGTCGGTCGGTAAGTACGTGGTCCGGCGCGAGCGCGACCTCGAACCAAGCCTACGCCTCTGCCAAGCCGAAGCTCGGGCCGCGTTCGGCGACAGCCGGGTCTATGTCGAGCAACTCCTGCCCAACGCTCGGCACATCGAAGTCCAACTGCTTGCCGACCGCTACGGCAACGTCTGTGCGCTGCCTGAACGCGACTGCTCGGTTCAGTTTCGATATCGCAAGCTGGCTGAAGAGAGTCCGTCACCGGCACTGACTCCCCCAACCCGCGAGCGCCTGGCCCAATGGTCGGTTGCGGTGGCCCGCGCTGCCGAGCTGACCACCGCGGGCACGGTCGAATTCCTCGCCGATGAAAGAGGAGACTGCCACTTTCTGGAGCTCGACTGTCGGCTGCACATCGAGCACGCGGTCACCGAGATGGTTACCGGCAGGGACATCGTCCACGAACAACTCAGGGCCGCAGCCGGTGAGGAACTGAGCCGTAACCTGTTCTCTGAGGCAGTCGGCCATGCCCTTGAGTGTCGTATCTGCGCTGAGGACCCGGACGCCGGGTTTGAACCGGGCTCAGGCCTGCTCACTGAGGCGCGACTGCCGGCCGGGCCGGGGGTGCGGGTCGATTCCTGCGTGAGGCCAGGTTGCCTTGTTCCGGCTGAGTATGACACGCTTATTGCCAAGGTCATGACCTGGGCACAGGACCGGCCATCAGCAATCGCGCGTATGGAGCGTGCTCTGGCAGAAACGGTGCTGGAGGGAATTCCAACGACGACTCCGCTCCATCGCCGGTTGATGCAGAGCAGGCGGTTCCGCCGTGGCACACTCGCCATCGGCATGCTTGACGAGGAACTTGCCCGATGAGAATCGACGTCGCGGCCACGCCGGCTGAGTTCGACGGTGCTGACAGCCAGACCGCGGTTGTCGTCATTGATGTCTTCCGCGCGGCGACGACAATCACTACCGCGCTCGCCAACGGCGCACGCTTCATTCTGCCGACCACGGACGTCGAACAGGCTGTACGGTTGCTTGAGCCTTACGGCGAGAACGAAGCTGTACTCGGCGGTGAGCGTGACGGCCAGCGGATCGAAGGATTTCGCTTGGGCAACTCGCCCCGCGAGTACTCGCACGATGCCGTCGCCAATAGAGTCGTGATTCTGACCACGACCAACGGCACCCGAGCTCTCTCACTGGCTGAGGATGCCGGTGCGGTGTTTGTCGGCTGTTTCCTCAACTGCGGCGAACTCGCTGCCCAACTGTCGAACTGGGACAGGATATCAGTCATCTGTGCGGGCAACAAGGGCCGAATCAGTCTTGAAGACTGGGCCTGCGCCGGAACCATAGTCGACCGGCTGGTCAGGCCTGTGCAGACCCCGCCGCTGGCCGTCGATTCCGAGCCACCGCCGCTGCGACCACGCCGCGGACGTCATCAGTTCGCGGCTCTGCGCCCCGACCAGGTCGAACCGACGCTCGGCGACGGAGCATATGCAGCCTGGGCTACTTACCTCGCGGTTAAGGCCGACATGGCTCGGATACTGCGCTCAACCGAACACGCCCGATACCTTGTTGAGCTTGGTTTTGGTTCGGACCTCGATGTTGCACTGCGTGTCGATTCGCTGCCGGTTGTCCCGCGTCTGGCTGATGGCAGAATCGTGGCATCAGATCACCCGGGCCGGCCCTAGACCCGAAATGGCGCTGTTCATTCTCATCTCCCTGGTCGCTCAACCGTGGCCTGAACGCGCTCCCGATTCTCTCGGACGTATGGTGCGGCCGCTCTGCCTCGACAGCATCATCCCGCCGCACCACGAGCCTGACCGCTGGGTTGCCATGGACAAATTCTGGCATTTCTCAGCCAGCTTTGCTTCAGTCGGAGCCGGGTATCACCTCTGCGCAAACCGCGCAAGACTCGACGCTCCGTGGCCGACCGCGCTGTCGCTCGGTGGCACGCTCGGGCTCGGGATCTCGAAGGAGCTTCTCGACCTGCGTGGTCCGAGTCGGCACTTCTCCTGGAAAGACCTGGTCGCCGACCTCGCCGGCATCGCGCTTGGGTACTTCGTCTTCATCCGCTGATGCGCGGTCCGAAGATAACCGACCCCCTCACTCGGCTCGAACTGAACAGCCTGTCGCTACTGGTGCTGCGCGATGACCTCGAGCTGTACGAGTCATGGGAAGCTGGGGTCAGACCTCTGCTCGAACTGGTTGATTGGTTTCCCGGCGGCCTGCATGGGGCGACCGTGATTGACCGGGTAGTCGGAGCCTGTGCGGCCCGCGTCTTCGCTTACCTCGATGTCGCCAGAGTCCTGGGAATCACCGGCTCGCTGTCGGCTGAAAGAATCCTGGCGATTGCGGGAATCGAATACGAATTCCGTCATGTCGTTACTGAGATCCGCAACCGGAATGACACCGGTGTCTGCCCGTTCGAGCAACTCAGCGCACGGCACTCCGACCCGAAGCGGTTTATCAGAGCGGTCCGCGACCAACTAGCTGAGTTCCAGACTCGAAGTCGACTTCGGAAAGGCACGCCCTAAGACCTTGGCTGAGCCAGAAGAAGCCGGGGCCGCCACTGGGGCGGCCCCGGCTTCTCTTGAGTCCCGCGGATAGCGCGGGGTTCAGCGTATACCACGTACCCCATGTACTCTACGACGCTGATGGAGCTGACCAGAGTCGAACTGGCGACCCCCTGCTTGCAAAGCAGGTGCTCTCCCGACTGAGCTACAGCCCCGCGAGCATGTCTGCCCGATTTGTCTACATGATAGCTCCACACCAATCCGAGTCAAGATGCCGCGTTGACTGGCCGTGTCAATAGCTCGGTGCTGACTCTACTGGCGACGCTACGCGTCTTCGGGGTCTCCGCCGGCGAGCGGCCGAAGGTTGAGGGCGCGGGCGAGCAGCGTGCCGGCTGATTCTGCTCTGCTTTCTTAAGGACTCGGGCAAGGCTGGCCCTAAGGACATAGCCTTGCGCCATCCAGAGGATTCAGTCCACCCCGGTTTCGCGCCGCTGCCGAAGGCCGGTCTCTCTTCTCCGCCGAGGGACAGTGCGAAGTGCCGAGTGAGGCCCGGTTCAGTGGGCGGCCAAAGCGCAAACCTCAGCCGGCAATGAAGGGCGCTCTGTTGGACCGAGCAGAGGCCGGTTTTGTGGGCAGGCCGGCCGGCCTATCCAATGGTTCGGGGGATAACCCGGGGTTACCTGCCCTTGACACAAGTGGCTGACTCTGCTTGGTCTTCATGAACAGCGCATAGACCAGTCGGTCACAGATCGCGCCGTCCGCAAACGTGCACATCGGTCGTATCCGCTTGAGTAATTCCCGGAACAGCCGCTCAATCACATTCGTCGTCCGCACCTTCACCCAGACCCCGTCAAACATCAAGAACCGCCACCGGTCAACGAGCCGCCGGGTCCAAAACCGTCGCACCTTGTCGTCCGTCAGCTTGTTGATCTCCGATACCGTGCTCGGACTCAGTCTCTTGTCCAGCAGTTCCCCGAGCACCCGCGCCGCCTCCCGCGTGCTCGCCCCGGCTAGGAAGACCGACCGAACGTCGTCAGCGACTGCCGCTTGTGGCTGCCGTTCCGGTAGCCGGTCCGTGCTTTAATCCGCTCACCCGGCTTGGCGTGCCGGCGGCCGACCAGTTGGGCCAGTATCACCCTTTCATGGAAGTGCTGTTTGATTCGCGGGCCGGCCGTGATATAATTGGCCGATGGCAATGCGTGCAAGAGTGGCGGTGAAGAGAACCAGACCCGAGACCGTGCTCGACGATTACCGTCAGTTGCTGAGGTTGGCTGAGGCCGATAGGTGCCTGAAACCTGGGGTCACGACGATCCTGAAGGACAACATCTCCTGGCACTATCCGATGCCTTCGGCGAATACCACGCCGTGGCAGCTTGAGGGGACGATTCTTGGGCTGCAGGACCTCGGGTACAGCGACCTGGCTTGCGTTCAGAACAAGACCGTGGTCATCGACACGCACAAAGGCGAGGACCTGAACAAGTACGTCCCGATTTTTCGCAAGTGCGGGCTCAAGGTGCTCTATAACTTCAAACCCGAGGACATGACCTGGGTGCCGTATGAGCCGAAGGCGAAGATGCTGGCTTTGGACCGTGTCTACCCCAGGGGCCTGAGGATTCCGGACTACTTCTTGGGCAAGAACATTGTCCATCTGCCGACGGTCAAGTGCCATATCTACACCACGACAACCGGCGCGATGAAGAACGCGTTCGGCGGTTTGCTTTCGACCCACCGTCACTATACTCACACTTGGATTCACGAGACCCTGGTTGACCTGCTCGCGATTCAGCAGGAGATTCATCCCGGGATCTTTGCAGTCATGGATGGCACAACCGCAGGCAACGGCCCGGGCCCGCGCACGCTCATTCCGGTGGTCAAGAACGTCATCCTGGCGTCGGGTGACCAGGTGGCGATTGATGCGATTGCCGCCAGGTTGATGGGCTTTGACCCGCTGAGCATCAAGTATATCAGGCTCGGCCACGAGCGCGGGCTGGGCGTCGGTGACCCGAGGGAGATTGAACTGGTCGGCGACGACGTATCAGGCGAGAACTGGGGTTTTGACGTCGGCTGGAACTTCCATCGGTTTCTCGGCTGGCTCTCGTGGTACGGGCCGACGCGGGTGCTCCAGAAGCTGCTCTTCCACACGCCGATTGTCTATCTGCCGATTCTCGTATCCGAGCTGAATCACGACTACATCCACTGGCCGCTCAAAGAGCGCAAGGTCTACGAACGCTGGCGCAAGGAGACCGGCTGGGGCAGGCTGTTCCAGGAGTACGAGGAGAAGGGCTGCCTTCTCATCTAGCCGGACAGGGGAGTTGACCGACCGGAGCGCGTTGTGGCCGACATGAACTTCTCGGTCCGCCGCGCCCGGGCCGGTGACCTTGCCGACCTGAAGCGGATGCGCATCTGTCTGCAGGAACTGCTGCTCGACAAGGATCCGCGCGTGTTCCGGCTGAGCGCAGATTCTTTGGACGAACTTGAACGCTTCTACGCCGACGTGATGTCTCGGGACGAGAACCGGATTTTCGTCGCGGTGGACCGCGGCGACCGACCAATCGGCATGTTGCTGCTGCGGATTCTCGACAACGCCCGAATAACCCCGCGGCCGCTGGCGCGAGTTGACGATGCCTGGGTTGACGAGCCGTGGCGGAACCAGGGCGTAATGAAGAGCCTGATTGCTGCCTGTGCCCGGTTTCTGGTTCAGCGCCGGGTGCCGCTGGTCATGCTCGACTGGGCGAACAACAACCCGCCATCGGGTGAGTGCTGGCAGAAACTCGGATTCGCTCCACTCATGACCATGGGGTTTGCCGTCCCCAAAGAGCTCGTGGCGCGCAACACCTGAGTTGTCGATGAGCCACAACCTGCCTCCGGACCTGTCCCGGCTGCGGTCTTTGCTGCCCGAACTGGTGGCCGAAGCGCGTCGGAGTATCCCTTATGCGAGTGTGCTGGTGACGAGCCGGCAGGGACAGGTTGTCGTCAAGGCAACGAGTGATGAGCGGGTGAACCCGCTGGCACCCGATCAGGGGATGCGGATTTCGGTCTGGGACGGTGCAACGTTCCACTCGCTGGCCACCAATCGGCTTGAGGACCGGGACGAACTGGTCAGGCTGATACGCGAGCTGGCCCGGTCGGTCAAGGTGAGGCCAGGGCCAGTGCCGGAATCAGGGCCGGCTGCCGACCGGCACTCTGTCTCGGTCGGCGCAAAGCCTCCGGCCGACTATGACGTGCTGGTCCGTAAGGCAACGTGCGAGCAGGTCTACGAAGGGCTGATGGGGATTGACCCGCGCATCACTTCGGCTCAGGTGGCGTACCGGTGGGAACGCGAGTCCCGACTGTTCTGCGACGGCAGACAACTACTCTCCTCGGATATCAGCCTGGTCGTGCTCGCGGTCTGGGTCTTTGCCGGTCAACAGAATCGCCAGGTCAGCAACTTCGCGCTGCTGTCCGGGAACGGCCACGAGGTCGCAGACCGTGCCACGACTGCCTGGGCCAAGGAGACGGCCGAACAAGCAATCGCCCATCTGTCGGCGGGCCGCGTGCCGCCCGGCGAGCATGTCGTTATTCTCGACCCGAACCTCGCCGGAACCCTGGCCCACGAATCATTCGGTCACGGCTGCGAGCTGGACACGATGATGCGCGGCGCAGCGCGGGCGCTTCACTACATCGGCCGGCGGGTCGGCTCGGACCTGGTGAACATCGTCGACTTCCCGGGACGACCAGGATGCAACGGCTCGGTCTTTTTCTCCGACGACGGGGTGCTGGCCGAAGAACCGATCGTGCTGGTACGCAACGGCATCCTCCAACCGACGATGATGTGCGACCGGTATTCGTTCCTGGCGATGAAAGACCGGCTGCCCGGACTGAAGCAGTCGGCATCAGGACGGCTTGAATCATGGGACCATCCAATCTACGCGCGCATGACCAATACGTATTTCGAGCCTCGGCCGCCTGAGCTTGGCGGTCTGACGCGCGACCAGATGATTGCCGACACCGACCGCGGCATTCTTCTTGAACAGCTCATCTCGGGCATGGAGGATCCGTTGGGCTGGGGGGTTCAACTCCAGATTGTTCGCGGCCGGGAAATCGAGCGCGGCCGCCTGACCGGCCGGCTGTACTACCAGATTGGCGCGACCGGGTACGTACCGGACGTGCTTACCAGTGTTGACCGCGTCGGCACTGAGTTGAATCTCGAGTCGGCCGGCTTGTGCGGCAAGGGTCACAAGGAATTGGTGCGGAGCGCGACCGGCGGACCTTTCATCCGCTGCCGGATGAGGCTGGGGTAGGGATCGAGGCAATGCAGAATGCAGAGCGCAAAGTGCCGAGGCAGATGATTGCGCTTGACAAGGTCAAGCGTCATCTGGCCGGGCTGGGCGGCGTTTCCGGCTGGTTCCTGAGGCATGTGGTGACCGACGCGATAACCGTCATCCGCCTGCCGCGCATCTACTCGATTGAGGCCGGCCGGCTGACATCGTTTCCGAATCCGGCTCCGCGCGAGGTCATCATTTCACCCGGAGAGACCCTGCACCTGACAGTCTATTCCCGCTTTGATGCCGACGGCAGCGAGTGGCTCGGCGATGCTACCGGCCAGGTGCTGTCCGGCGAAGAGGTTGTGGTCAAGAAGGTCACGGCAGAACTCGTCGAGGCGGCCCGAAACCAGCGCAACCGGCCGTTCCCGCTCCCTGAACCAGACCGGAGCGGGGTGGTATGCCCGGCTTTGGTTGACCCGGAACTTGCCGACCTGGGATGGAACGAACTCCTGAGCCGGGCGCAGGAGCTCAATGAGAAAATCATCGCGGCTGCAGCCCGGCATGATAGGGTCGCAGTTTCGAACCTCGAACTGTTCATCCGACGCCACAGATGCCGTTTCGAGAGTAGCACCGGCATCAGTGTCACCTTCCCGACCACCCGGGTCGACGCTGAGGTCTGTCTGCTTGCCCGTCCGGATGAGGAGCGTGCCGGCGAACTTACCATGAGGCTCAGTGCGCGTCGGCTCAGTGACATTGAAGTCGAACGAGTCGTTGACGAGTATGCAGTCGCGGCCGGCAAGGTTGCGTTGGCGCGCGCCCCGCGGTCATGGAATGGTCCGGTCGTGCTCCGGGGCGAGGCAATGGCCGACGCCTTTGAAATCGAGCGTACTCCGCTTGCGTTCCACTCCAGTGCACGTATGGTCTACGAGAAGTCGGCCCGCTACGTCCCGGGCCGGCCTGTTACCGGCGTCGAGTCGCTCAGGGGCGAGCCGCTCAACCTTGTTTCCGACCCGCTTGTTCCGTTCGGGCTGCGCAGCGCGGTTGTCTCAGACGTCGACGGTACGCCTTGCCGCCGTGCCGCGCTTGCTACCAACGGGTGTTTCGACCGTCTGCTTGGGAGTCAGCGTTACTTCCATTATCTGGGCCTGCTGGCACAGGGTGTCGAGCCGCCGGGGACAATCGGCAACACGGTCATCCCGCCGGGAACGCGGACGGTTGACGAACTCTGCTCAGGTGACTGCCTGGTAGTGCACGCGTTCTCATCGTGGGAAGTTGACTCAACTTCAGGCGACTTTGCCTGTGAAGTCCGGCTCGGCGAGGTCCGCGGCCATGATGGTGTCACGCCGTTCAAGGGCGGACTTCTTGTCGGCAACTGGTTTGCGGCGCTGGCCGATGTGCACTATTCCCGCGAAGACCAGCATCGCAATGGCTTCTACGGCCCGCTTGCGGCCCGTTTCGGTCGGCTCCAGCTCACTACCTGACCAGCTCTTACCGGCGGTGGCCACTTCGGTTCGCAGAAAACAGCGCATTCGCATCCGATGCGCGAAGGCGTCAGACCTGGCGTTCGTCCATCGTGACCGGGGGATACCGGTTCGGTCCGTGCGGCGGATGATTCGCGAGGGCGATGTGTTTGTGGCTGAACTGGGTGGCAGCCGCATCGGTATGGCCCGGCTCGAGTATCTCTGGGGCAAGACGCCGTTTCTCACCTCGCTTTGGGTTGAGCCGGAAGTACGGCGGCAGGGTGTGGCAGTCGCCTTGCTTGAGTACATCTGCCGGATGCTCAGTCGCCGCAAAGAGAAGTTCCTCTACAGCTCGACTATCCCAGAGAACAGGCTCGGTCGTGCCTGGCACCGGGCGCTCGGTTTCGAGCGCATCGGGTACATTGACAAGATAAACCCTGACGGCGGCGGCGAGGTCTTCTTCCGGCTGGCGATAGCCGCCGCTGCTGCGGCGGAAACAGAACCCGGGCGACCGCGGACGCCTCGCGCCCTGCGGCAGACGTCCACCGCACGAAGTGCACGCCAGGGCAGACCGAAGGATGTCGGTCGGGCCGGGACAGAGGTCGGCGACGTCGCGGCCCGCGGTGTAGAGTAGGCCGGGTTCAACCGCGCCACCCGCGGCGCCTCACGGCGCGTTTGCTTGACGTTTGGCGAATCCCGCCTAGACTGGCCTTGGGAAGACGGCGAGTGAGCCGGCACGGGGACGGGCTGGTTTGTGCCCCCCTGGCTGCTGGCGTGCGTGAGCTACCTAGCGGTGGCCCGCCGCACGAACTTGCCGCCCTCCCGAAGAGATGTTCTCATGACCATCAAGGAGGTTCTCATGGTCAGAAGCATCTGTATCATGTTCGCAGTGGTCGGGCTTCTGTTGCGGTGGTTGGACAGTCGTTCCCAACAGAGACCCAATACGCCACCGCATTCAACCAGGGCCGCCACCTGGCGCTGGACCCCACAACCGGCTGGCTTCACCTCGTCTACCAGTACAAGGGAGATGCTCTTTCCGACGTGCTCTACTCGTACTCCACGGACCAGGGCCTTAGCTGGTCTCCGCCCGAATACGTAGGTACGGGTATGAATCCCTGCATCGCGTGCGAAGATGACCACGTCTGGGTGAGCTACTGGCGGGAGCCGGATTCGATAGTTCTGACCGCCTTGAAGGTAGACCCGCCCCCTTCACCAGGCAAGTGGCTGACGTTTGTGGCGTGTCCGGACAAGGCAGTTGCACCGCCGTCTATGGCGACAAGACACGACCTGCTTCTTGGGACGCCAGCCGTCTATGTTGCGTACACCCTTTTGGCGTGCGTCTGGCATCAACAGGACCTGAACCCGCCGCAAGACGAGGACGTCTGGGCTTGCCTGTTCAAGGAGCTCTGGCCTCGTCAGATTCAGCAAGACGACTACATGTCGGTGTACCCGAGCGTCGTTGCCGAGCTGACAACGATCCCAGAGCTTATCCTCTCCTATGTCTGGACTAGCGCAACAGCCCCTGGCTCACCATCGCCATACGAGGTGCGGTTCCATCGTGATTTCTTCTGGCCGCTGCCGCCGGATGGTGGTTTCCAAGACCTGGCATACTACAACGCCTGGGTCGGCGACTCGGTGAAGTCGCGCTACTGCCGTGCCCGGGATGGTTTCCGACGCTGGCGCGACTTCTCGGTCGACTTCGGCCGCGACAGCCTGAAGTACCGGCTGTGCTACCTGAATCCGAACTACGACTACCGAGTTGAGGCTGTGCTCTTTCAGGTCGGCAGGGACACCTGGGAGCAGAGCTTCGCCTTTGACGGTCAGCAGGTCAAGAAGGTCCGGTTCCGACCGGAGGTGCCGGAGATAGTCTCCGTGTACGTCCCACGCGACAAGTACGCGAGGGACGGAGCCGTAGACCTCGATATCCGGAGGCTCGTAGGCGACTACGCCGTGCTGGCCGAAATGAAGCTGTTCCAGTACTGCTCTTACCGGCGCACGCTGGACGGCCTTGATGCTGGTCTGAGTGGCGACAACGACGGTGATGTGCGAATCCTGGTCACGGGCGTGACTCTATCTAAGACCGGGACGGCAGTTCATCTGGAAGCTTCGGCACCGCGTCGGGTCGCCATCGATGTCTTCGACACAGGCGGCCGACACGTGCGGAGTTTGGCATCCAGTGCTCTTGCCTACGGGACGAGTGCGGTAAGCTGGAACGGGCTGGACGATGCCGGGCGTCGAGTCCCAGCCAGTGCGTACCTGGTTCGCGTCGCAGACGACGGATGCAACCAGGCTCGCAAGGTAGTCCTGACGCAGTAGGATGCGAAGAGAAGGGCGGGGAGGATTCCTCCCCGCCCTTCCCAGGACAAAGCCATGCGAGTGATGAACCTACTGTCGGTGACGGTGACCCTGAGTGCTGCTACCCAATTGGGACTGAAGCAGGTGTCAACGTTGCCAGTCGCACCCTGCTACTCCTTCCCAAGGCTGCAGCTCTCGGACCTGGACCACGACGGGTATGGCGAGGTTGCCGTCACTAACTCCGCGGGCTTCCAGATTGCGAAGTACCAGCCCGTCAACCGCTACCTCTTAGTCTTCTCCGACAGCTCTCACTGGCCGCTCTCAGAGACCATCTACCTTGGAAACCTCGACCTGCTTACGGTCGGTGACGTTGACAACGATGGCTTGACCGACGTCGCGGGGCAGGCACCCTACCGTGACAGTGCAGGGCAATTTCGTGAAGGGCTGGGCATCTTTGAGAGCCGCGATGTGCACTCCTATCCTGATTCGCTGGTTTGGCGGACGACATACCCCGTTCCGCACGGAGCCTTCCTTCCTGCGCAGTACGCCGACCTCGACGGGGATTCGGCTGTGGACATCGTCTCGTCGTGGACAGAAGAGTCTTCCGCTGTCTTTGAGTGCACGGGCGACAACCGGTGCAGCCTCGTGTGCGTGACCTGGGGTGCTTTTGCACACTGGTTTCCGACCATAGGCGACTTCGACCGGAACGGCCGGGTGGAGTACACGTTCAGGAACTTGTACCGAGACCAGGAGTACGTTATCGAATGTGTGGGCGACAACCGGTATCTGTTGGTCTGCTCGTTGGCCGTGGACTGGGAGGGTATTCCCTATGACCGGTTCTCCGGACAGGATGTGGACCGAAACGGCAGGCTCGAGTTCTTTGAGAGCGCCCACGTACCGCTGGGTGGGATGCGGCGCCTGCATGCGCTTCGCCAGTTTGAAGCGACGGCCGAGCATCAATACTACTGCGACACGGTGGATACAGCGTACGGCTATGACTATGACGACGGTATGAGTCTTTGCGCGGACGTTGATGGAGACAGCCTTGAGGAAATCGTCTGGAGTTGCGGACGCCGGGTGCTGATTCTAGAGGCGGTCGGGCCGCACGAGTATGAGAAAGTCAGCAACTGGCGCATGGCCAGCGGGTCGGTCAGCGTCTGCAACGCGGCGGACTTCAACCACAACGGGTATAAGGAAATCTACGTCGCCGGAGACCCGACGAGCATTGTGCTCGAAGTCGAGTGCATCCGGGTGCTTAGCCCGGACACGAACCACTTCCTTCGCTCAGGCGACACTTGCGAGATACGCTGGCAGGTGCTTTCTCCGCCCCGATGCGACTCGGTGTCGCTGTTCCTGTTGACCGATACAATCGTGCCGACTGGTGAGTGGTTCTGGCGACTGGACACGATTGTCACGGGCTTGGCCCCGACTGAGTCGAGCTACCTATGGGTCGTGCCGGAAATGACGTTGGCCTGGGCCAAGATTCTGGCCATCGCCTACGGTCCCGGCTGGCAGTTTGACGAGTCATACCGGGCTTTCCAGATTGCGCCGGTGGGAGCCTGCGAGGCGCCGGTCCCGACTCCGGCCAACTGGTCCCTCTCAGTCAGCCAGAACCCCATCGGTGAGCGCGCGTTCGTCCGCTACGACGTACCGGTGGCCTCAGATGTCAGTCTGACTCTGGTCGACGCCACCGGCCGTGTCATGTCTGAACTGGCGTCCGGTCCGCACCAGCCCGGCTCCTATTCAGTTCCGCTCCGTCCCCGTCCACCGTCCGGCGTCCTCTTCCTGCGGCTACAGGCCGACGCAGACTGCCGAGTCGCCAAGGTGGTGTTCGAGTGAAAGCAGACCCTGACGGCGGCGGCGAAGTCTTCCATCGCATCAGGCTGTCACGCCGGTGCTGACCCCGCGGACCAACGCCCGACTATTGTTGACCTGACAGACCCAGACCGCTGCTCGTGGTCC
This sequence comes from Caldifarciminota bacterium, assembly GCA_965648905.1. Taxonomy (GTDB): domain Bacteria; phylum Hydrothermota; class Tepidihabitantia; order Tepidihabitantales; family Tepidihabitantaceae; genus CAZQFS01. The sequence continues at coordinate 3,012 of CBFGIT010000007.1, read as the reverse complement.
GGGCCCGGCTGCGGGCGAATGGCTCGACCTGGAGTCAGTCAAGCTACAGGCAAAGCACATTGGCCCGCGCTGAGGCCGGCGTAGTGCGGCGCTGCGTCTGAAGCAACGAGGCAAGCGGCGGTGCCAACCACGGCCAGAACCACGGCCAGAACCTAGGCCCGAGCGCAGGTCGGAGCGACGCAGCCGGCCAGGAGCCGAGCCAGGAACGGAGCGACGGGCGCGGGGGCAGAGGTCTCGGCAAGGAGAGCGCCAGGGCCGTCGCCGGCCCGAGCGACTGGGATTAGGGCCGGCCAAGCCGCTCTCTCGGCGACGACCAAAGCCGCGCTCCAAGTGGCAAGGGAGACCGTCCCCACCTGAAATGTGGTATTGAGCTAAGTGACAGGACGACAACTGGTTGAGCTGAAACCCCGGTTACCAGTGGGTTACAATATGTGTAAACTAGTGTCGTGACACCGAACCGTCTGAACATGCTCGGGCTGGTTGAGCAGCCGGGCGAAGCCAGAAGTCAGGAATCAGAATGCGGAACTGACTCAGGACGGTGGCGACCCTGCTGTGGGAGCGGCCTGGTTGCTTTCTTCCGCTGGCTCTGCCTGACCTATAGCGGAATGCCAAACTCGCGGTTCAGGTAGCTATCGCCTGCTGGCGCGGCGCGGCAGCCCCAGTCGGTCGAGCGACCGACAGCAGACAAGCGTGAGCCAGCGCGAAGGCTCTTTCTTCTGGGCGAACTCCCAGCCAACCCATGCCTGCCAGGCCGACTCGGGCGTGAACCGCCCCAGCCCGTCGGCCTTCGCCGCTACTGCACCTGACATGTCGAGCAGGCGGGGGTCTTTGTGGGACAGCGGAAACTGCGTCAGCACGTCGAGCACGTGCAGTATGTCGTACCACAACAGCGGCGCCTTCAGCTTGCGGAAGTCGGTGCCCATGAAGAACATATACGGATGTGCTTTCCGACTGCGAGCCCACAGGTCGAGCAGGGCTTCTACCCCGGTTCGCGCGGCCCTGCTCTCGCGCCACTCATCGTCCCGGGCCAGGGCTTTGAGCGTCACAAGCGTTGCATAAGGACAGGGGTCATCCTTGCGACCCGGGCCCCGGAACCGGCCCAGCTCGCGTGAGACGGCGCATGGCCAGCCGTTGTTCCGCACCAGTCCGACCAAGTACTCGCCCGCCTGCCGCACGTGCGGGTCTTTGCCCAGCCCGAGCCTCAGCAGGCAGTAGAGCAGGACCGGTGCGTCGCACAGCGCCCAGGCGAACATGTCCTTTCCGGTGCCACCGAAGTGCTTGGGGATGTTCATCAGAACCTGGAACGGGCCCTGCTCGGATTGGTGCTTCAGGATGCGCTTCGTGATTGTGGCCATGCCCGGGTCTTCTGCCCGGAGCCCGAGGTCGGCGAGGAATTCCAGCCGGTGTAGGCAGTGCCCGGCTGACTTGTGGCTGGTCAGCGCAGGTCCAGGCCAGTCGGCAAGCGACTGCACCAGGCTGCGGACCTGCTGGTCAGCCAGCATCGCCTTGCGCACCTGCCTGACCTTATCATCCTGCTCCGACTGACCGAGCAGGTCCAGCCGCGTCCGGTACTGAACCCAGGCGGGTCCTGAGAGCAGCCAGTCGACTACCGAGGCCCGGTCGTCCCGTGCGGCTGCCTTCATTGTCTGCTATTGTGCGATCACGGCTCTGCAGATGGCTGGCAGTTCTCGACCGGCGCTTGACCATGTGGGGCGGATGAAGTAGACCCCGGGCGCGAGGTGCCGCACGTCATTTGGGCCCGGGCGGAGAGTCAGCAACTTGCGGTCTGAAGCATCGACGAGCACAGCGCGGGACATGACCGGATTGTCCGACAATCCGGATCGTGTCCCAGGCCTCACGTTCAGCACCCCGCGCACGACGGTTGGTTCGAGCTTGAAACTTGGAGCTTGAGGCCTGGGGCTTTGTTCCTCCACACCGGGTGGTATGGCGTCGAGGCAGAGGACAAGCATATCGAGTCCCGATCCGTTCTCGTGGCTCGACCCGACCGCGTAGACCCTGCCGTTGGCGCCGTGCGCGATGCGCAGGCCGAGGTCGTTGCCACCCTCGGGCGCGGTGTAGCGCTTCGTCCAGACAAGGGAGCCGGCTGCGCTGACCTTCATGGTCAGCACGTCAGCATTGTCCTGCAGGTTGACGCTCCAGCCGGTGGCGTAGAGGTCGCCGGTCGCGTCCCGACAGATCGCGACCGCGCCCTCACCGGAGAGCGGCCCGTCGTAATGTACCAGCCATTGCTCCGCACCGACCGAGTTGTACTTGACAACGGTGGCATCGTCCATGCCCCTGAGGAAGTTGTGCCGGCCCGCGACGTAGTAGTTGCCCCGCGGGTCGGCGACGATGGAGTTGGCCTCGTCCGGGTTACCGCCCGGGCTGGTGCGCGAAGTAACGAACCGGCGTGCGCCGGCGGGGGAGTAGCCGATGGCAGTCCAGTCGTTGGATGTTGCGCCGCCGTCGACATAACCACAGACCGCAGCGTTGCCCGCGCCGTCAACCGCGATCGCCGACGGGACGCTGTTGCCGGGGCCGGCGAAGCGCTCGGCCCACTGCTGGACCCCGGCGGAGTTGTGCTTGACAGTAGCGAAATCCTCCGGTCCCTGTTCGAAACGCTGGCTTGAACCGGTGACATAGACGTTACCGGCCGCGTCGACGGACATCGCGGTCGCCTCATCGTGGCAGTACCCGGGCTGGGCATAGCGCCGCATCCAGACTGCGTCGACGACATCGGCTGCCGGCACTCCCGGCAGCACGGCGAACAACACGGCAATTGTCAACTGGCTGGAACACGGTATTCTCAAGGAGTTCTCTTCCCGACAGGTTGGCCGTTTTCACAAGACTCATTCATTGTATCAGAGGGACGCACCTGCGTCAAAAAAGCGCGTTGCCTCACGAGAAATCTACTCGAAGCCACCCCGTTGCCTCACATAGGAAATCTACTCGAAACGGAGGCACAATATGACCATCTCTAACTCTGAAAGGAGATGGTACCGAGGCTTTGAC
>CBFGIT010000006.1:0-127597 GCA_965648905.1 Caldifarciminota bacterium | reverse complement strand
CGACAGTCATTGCTGTCTCCTTTCGTTGGTAGGTCATTAACGGACACTTGCTACTACCAATTGAAAGCGGGACAGCTTTCCTGTCAAGCTCGGCTTCCGGCATCGGCATAATCATATAGCACTCACATTACTCGATCTTCCTTGGCCAGCGGTCCTGAGGTCGGGAGGAGCAGGCAGGCAGCAGGGCGCAAGCAGGACGCACAGCCAGGCTGAAAACTCCCTGGGCTTTGAACCGGGCTGCTGGTCGTGCCGTGTGAAGTGCTGGTGGCTGTCATGCCTGAAGTGCCGGAGGTCGTGCTGAAACAGGCGCCGCGTGAAGTCGCGTCAGTCGTGCCGGCCAGCGTCACGAAGTTCCTGCCGACACCAATGCCGCGCCAAGTGCGGACTGGCTGGACTTCTCAGATTCCGCCGGACATGTCATCTGAGTTGCCGAGACCGCCGAGTCGAACAAGCACGCTGGTCGTCCAGACTGGAGTAACAATAGGAGTGCTTCAGGGAACTGCCTACTGGACATGCCTGAACAAGTGCCCGAGGGCCGGCCTGCGCGTGTAACTAGTTGACTGTCAATCTGTTGCCATGGTCACGACGGGAAGCAGGAGACCCGCCTGCCCGCGCATCCTGGCTGGGTGCGAGGCAAGAGGCAGTCGGGCTGCGATTATCACCCCCCTGCGGTCCTCCCGCCACGTGTCAGATGGCGCGGCTGGTAAGTGACGAAGCTGCAAGGTGTTAGCAAGATGGGGGGGGCGATTCATGCTTGACATCCAACCGTGCGGGCTCATAATGGTGGCAGAGCGGATAGCCTGACACGGGCTTGGAGCGATGTCGATGTTGACTGTCGATTGGCAGCCGGGCAATCCGCAAGTCCGTGACCGTCGAGCGCAGTATTGGAGGTGACCGTGAGGAACGTCTTGTCGAGGTTTCTTGAGTTCGGGCAAACCCGGCGCGCCGCCGCGCCGGAGAATGACAACCGAAGCTGTGCGCCGGCCCGGGCCGCGCGAAGCGGCCGAGCGACGATGGCTGTATTTCTGTGCGCTATCTCTTGTCTGCTGTATGCTCCCCTTCACGGTCAATTCCTTGAGACGACAATCTGGCTGCCCGACTCGCTCGCCGGGATGAGCTATCCGCGGGCCATCGCATGGAACCCGATGAACAATCAGGTCTACGTTGCCAGCGAGGTGAGCGAGTGCGTCATCGCGATTGACGCCCGTACGTGGCAGAAGGTCGCCCGCATCCCCTCGGGTCGCGGCGGCGCGGCCCTGCTCTGCACCCAACCGGACAACAAGGTTTATTGCGCGGACGAATCCAGCAACACCATCACCATCATCGACGGCAGCCGCAACACCCTCATCAGGATGCTCCCGGTCGGTGGCAAGCCGCAGGTTCTGTGCTGCAACTCGGGACAGAACACGATATACTGCAGTCTCCGAGGTCAGTTCCTGGTCAAGGTTATCTCCGGTGAACTCGATTCAGTCATCGCTGCCGTCTTCGTGAGTAGCAACGCGTGGGACCTCGTCTACAACTCGCACGGCAACAAGATATACGTCGCCTGCCCAGAGGGCGGGTCGGGTCGGGTATGTGTAATAGACGGAGCAACGAACAGAGTGATCACGCTCCTATTGCGTCGCGAGGCGAGCCCACACAAGCTCTGCTACAACGCGGACGAGAATAAGGTGTATGCTGCTGACCGCCAGCTTGGTGGCAGTCTCTGGATAATCGACGGCGGCCCGGACACACTCATCCGTCTTCTGCCGACACCCTATATCATGGCTCTGGGCTACAATAGTGTCTTGGGCAAGCTTTACTGTGCCAGCGCGCAGAACGACAACATTCTCGTCGTTGATGGTAGCGGAGACACCTTGATGGGCACGATCGGCGTCAGACGTCCATCGGTCCTCTGCCACAACCGCCAGTCCAACAAGCTGTATGGTGCGACGCCCAACGCTGGCGTGGTGGCGGTCATTGATGGCGCACGGGACACGCTACTTAGAGAAGTCAAGCCAGGGTCAACGCCGACAGCGCTCTGCATCGATACTACCGCCAGCTTGATCTTCTGCGCCGAACGCGTCGGACATGACATCGCGGTCATAGACGGGGCACTGGATTCGGTGCTCGGCCGCGTCTACGTCGGTGACTACCCTACTGACCTATGGTTCGACCCCGTGACGCGGCGGGTTTTCATCACCAACCTGTGCAGCGGCATGCTGACGGTGGCTGACCCCGATGCGGGCAAAGCGGTGCACACAGTCTACGTAGGTGACAGCCTGCTTGCCCTGCACGGCAACCCGCTGACCCGCAAGGTGTACTGCGCTGCCGGCGCTGCTAGGACGGTCGTGGTTCTCGATGCGGACTCGCTGTGCCCCATCGCACGCTTGCCTGCGGGCAGCGGGCCGTGTGACATCGAAGTCACCCCGGTCGGCAGCAAGGCGTACGTGGCCAACTACGGAATGTGGCCGGTGCAGGATTCGACCGTTACCGTTATTGACGGCTACGCTGACACTGTGCTGGCAACCGTGGTTGTGGGAAACCGGCCGCGGGCGCTGCTATTCAACCCGACGTCGAACAAGGTCTATTGTGCCAACTACGGTAGTGGTACGGTCTCGGTGATTGACGGAACGTCGGACACGGTCATCGCGACGGTTCCGACCGGCCAGTGGCCCGGGCCGATGTGCTGGAGCAGCCGGCAGAACAAGGTATACATCGCGAGCGAATGGGGCGACCGGGTGACAGTGATAGACGGCGTTCGCGACAGCGCCGTGGCGACGGTGCGCGTCGGGAACCAGCCCTCGGCGTTGCGCTACAACTCGGCCGAGGACCGTGTCTACTGCGCTAACCGGACCGACGGCACGGTAAGTGTCATCGACTGCACGAATGATAGCGTGATTGCCACCGTGGCTGTTGGCCAGAGGCCGGAGGCGCTGAGCTACGACTCTGTCCGTAACCGGGTCTACTGTGCCTGCGCCGGGTCAGACAGCGTGTACGTCATCGACGGCGCCACGAGCGTACTAGTCGCCCGGGTTACGGTTGGGCGTGAGCCGAACAAGCTGGTCTGGGACCCGAGCACGGGCAGAACGTATGTGGCGAACTACCTTGGGTCGAGTCTGTCGGTGCTCCGCGATACGTCGGTCGGTATCGCGGGACGCTTTACGCTCTACGCATCACGCACTGCGCCGGGGACCAGCATTGTACGAGGCAGCCTGGTGTTGCCTGAAGTAGACAGTAGACAGCATGAAGGATACAGGGTGGAACTCGTGAACGCGGCGGGGCGCAGGGTCACTGACCTGAAGCCGGGCACGAACGACGTTCGCAGCCTGCCCGAGGGCGTGTACTTCGTGAGGACCGCGCAGGAGAGCTCGGTGCGGCGCGTGGTGGTGGTGAAATGAGTCGTGGTGCCGAGAATACAGTAGACAGCATACAGGATACTGGGCGCGAATGACCATTGACCAATTACCAATGACCAAGAGGGGAGCCTCGGTGACGTAGCGCCTTTCCCTTGGCTGGCCCTTGAAAGTGAAAGGGCAGCGCCTGCCGTTCCGCCAAGAACTTCAGGTATTGGAGCTTGCGCTCCATGCTGCCCGCATCATTGTAGCAGGCGAAGTGGGTGCCTGCAATAGAAACAGGGTCGTTCGCCGCCAAGGCGCCAGGACACGAAGAGGTGCCGGGCGAATCGGGTACTGACGGAGGGATCTGGGGACAGCTCTTTGACAATCTGGAGAAGTGAGAGTCGAATGATGAACGCTGAGCGCTGAGTGTTGCGCGCTATTCTACGACCAGTACCTTGCGCACAACAGCCTGGTTGTCGAGGCGGATGCGGAGGAAGTAGGTGCCAGCCGTGCTTGACGCTGGACGCCAGACGCCCGAAGCCAACGCGGCAACGATGCGGCCGGAGGCATCCACGACGTCGCATTGGGCCGACTGAGGCAGCCCAGCGACGCGCACGACCTCACTGCGCCGAGCGACTGATGGCAATACGGCCAAGCGCTCCAGCGCGGCCTTGGTCCACTCTTCAACCCCGACCGGCAGCCACTTACGTATGATTGTATGCCACGCAGGCCGGTCATAAATGAGCTCGTCCTTGCCGTCGGCGTCGATATCGTAGAGCGCGGCATTCTTGCTCCCACTATCGGTCTGCCAGAAACATGCGTACTGGTTGTCGCCGATGCTGCGGTAGAGCATGATCGAGCCAGAGGCGAACATGAACTCAGGCGTAGAGTCGCCATCGATGTCCCCGCTGGAGACAGAACAGAGCCAGCCGCCAGGGCGTTCCTCGGCCCAGACGACAACGAATGAATCGTTGGCCGGCGACTCCAGCACGGCGAGGCGGAGCACCGCATGGTCGCGGTCCCAGCACGGAGCTATCAACTCGTGCCTTCCGTCCCGGTCCATGTCTCGGGCTCCCGTCATGGCAAAGAAGTAGCTGTGGTCCGCTGCCGCTGAGATCCTAACGGTATCTCTGAAGACAACGGAATCGTCGCCGGCTGCCTCGTAGAACGCCACGCAACCGCCATCACGACCTACCACCAACTCCGGCACGCCGTCACGGTCCATGTCGGGTGTCTGGGTTGGTACTCCGCCTGGGCGGATGAGCTGCTTGCGCTCGAATCGGTTGTTTCCGACACACTCGTAGATGACCAGGTGCTTGCTGGCGTAGTCAACAAGAAACTCACGGGCGGAGTCGACGTCGATGTCAGCCGTTGTGAAGCTGTAAGCACAGCCGATTGTATCAGGCGTCTGCCATACGGGGACCGTCGGTACTGAGAACGAGTCCGGGCTCTCCAGCACCTTGAACCCGGCGAAGTCACCGCTGGCGACGACATCTCCAAACCCGTCCCGGTCGAGATCACCCAGTGTGTGGATCGACAGGCGACGGCCGATTCGCGCGCTGCTGAAGTGGCCGCTGTCGACGTACTCCACCGCGTGAGGCCACCCGGAGTCGTCGCGGGCGAAGGCGCAGAACTCTCTGAGGCCGTCGTGGTCGGCATCACCGCAAGGTACTACGCTGAACAGCGCGAAGGGAAGATCAGCTACGGCAACCATCGCCCAAGATTCGCGGTCGCCCGTGCGCCCGGCCGACAGCGTACAACTGAAAGACGAAAGCGCCACAAGGCCCAAGTATCCTGCAGCTATCACGCTCCGAGTGTAGCGATAGGGGAGCATTCTGTCAATGGACGTAGCTGGACGGCAGCAGAACCACCAATGGGAGGATGCCTATGACGAAGTACACGGCGGGCCCGCGGCACCACGCCCGCCGGGAGCGCTGACGGGTGCCAATTTCGACAAACGCTAACCTGGAAAGAAGGTCCATATGAAACGCCGATTGCGCACTTCCGCATTGTGTCTTCTGGTCATGGTCGGTCTGAGTGGCACATCTCACGCTCGATGGATAATCTATGCCGTGCCGCCCCCGGTCGCAGTTAGTGATTCAGTGGCGCTCGCTTCGAACAACGGCTGGAGCGTGACCCGCAGGCAGACCGGACGCATCCACGTCGTGTACTCCGACCGACCACAGAATGAGAAGCGCCACGTCTACCACCGGATGTTCGATTTCACTAATGGCTGGAAGGACCCCTGGATGGTATCCGACCCCGACATCTATGCCTGTGAGGGCGTTGTGGCGAGCAGGAACTTGCCGTGGTTCGACACTCTTGCGTTCGCCTATTGCAGCGCCCCCAACGGGCAAACAGACATACCTACGCGCGTGATGTGCGCGGTCTGTTACCTCAACGGTGCAAACAACAACCAGGGTACTTGGCCCGGCCCGGTCGAGTTGCCAACGGGCGTTCGCCAATGGTGGTTCCATTACCTCGTACGAAACCCGTCCATCGTCATGGTGCACGAGGGACGAGAAGGCGAAGGCCCGCATGCCGTGGTGACCTGGGCTGACTCGTGCGAAATGATACACGACGAGGACTATCTCCCGCTCGGCTGGTACATCTTCTACGGACTAGTCGATGTTGCCGATGGGAACCCACCGAGTCCGAATCACCACGCGTGGTCGAGCCTGGTCGAGGAACAAGCTAATGGAGCTCTCCAGGCGGACTTCCCGTCAATTGCCTGGGACCAATGCGGCGTCGGCAGCAACGCAGAGGACTTCTTCGTTGCGCACCAACGTCTACCGAACCCGAGCTTGCGGATGCGGGTATTCGCGGGGTTCAGGACGGCCACCGGTGGGTACTACGGTGCCCAAGCGTCGCAAGGAAACGGGGTCGACAGCTTCCCGTCGATTCAGGTTATTGCCCCATACACCGGATCGCTGCCGGACCACGACTCGATCCTGGTGGCCTTCACCCGTCACACCGGGTCAGGGCCTTCGCGCATCTGGAAGGTACTGGCCTACCGCGACGATGATGACGAGATAGTGCCATATCCGACTACCGAGACTCAGGTTCTGCCCAACTGGTATCCGACCGGTGGGCGAATGCGAACCCCGAATCTGTGGTGCAGTGGAGACAACCTTGCAATGGTCTACCACTCGAATGCTCCACTGACGCCTAACTTCCCGGACGCTACCTACGTCACTGTGTCGAACGATGCCACGCGTCAGCATAACTCGAATACTTGGATACCACCGATCCGCCTACCGGGCATCAACCACGACCAAGCGTCGGTCTACGGCGACGCAGTCGAACTGGACGTGGTCTATAGGCAGATGAGCAGCGCGACTGCCGGGTGGCCGATGGTCAGGCTCTGTGTGCTCAGGGACGTGTCCTGGGTCACGGTGCCCCCATCTGCCGTGAACGACAACGTCAGCCGTGGGCTACAGCAACTCGATGAATGCTGTGGGTATCTGCATCGCATCTTCATCGCCGATAGCACCGTGTGCATGGACCTGTCGACGGACAACGGCGCGACGTGGGTGAGCGCGGGCAGCCCCGGGTGGGGCGAGAAGCCGGCTCTGGCGCTGGATTCAGACAGCATCCTCTGCGCGGCTTACGTTGAAGGCTGCACCTTGTTCTGCAACTGGTGGTATCCGTACTGGTACGACTGGGTGTCGCAGGAGACGGTGTACGTCGGCGCTGAGGGCGAGGTCATCGGCCAGCCGTCAGTAGCCTTGTATCCGGGCAAGTCGGACGGCGTGAAGGTGGCCGCGCTGTCCTGGGTCGTGTACGATGAGCAGGGGAATGAGTCGCGGGTGATGTTCGCCAAGTGCGACACCGGCCGGGTCGTGCTCGATACGGTCGAAGTTGCCGCCAATCTTGCCGACAGCTTCCCGTGCATCAACATCGCCAACAGCGACTCGGTCGTGTCAAGCGAGCTGAAGGACTATGGCCCGGGCAACTGGAGCCGGCCCGCAGCGTGGTCCAGTCTGAAGCTCGTGACCGCACGTGGCCGTGGGCCGATGTCGGTGCTTGAGGGCGATGTGCTGCACTGCGTCTGGGTGCAGCGAGTCGCGGGCCAGAGCACGGATACGTTCAACATCTGCCACTCGACCTGCGACCTGAGCCCGACATCAATGTTCCAGGACTGGGTCTTGGGAGCCAATCCGAGCAGCGGAACCACCGGAACCACGGAGAAGGCCAATTCGGTCTATGCCGGTTGCGGGGTGACCGTGTGGCAGGAGCAGGTTTCAGGAGTCTGGAACATCTATGCCCGGGTGCGGGACAGCATCGTGACCTTGGCTTCCTGCCCGGACACCAGTCTGGCCAGTCCGCACGCCCTGGCCGAGTCGTCCTCAGTCAGCCCCAGCATCGACCAGGTTAGGGTGAAGCTCTAGTACATGAAGGTGGTTGCGGACTCAGGCGACACCTGCGGCATCCCGAGCTTTGAGACCGACTCGTTCAACGTCTCCAACGCCGGACCGGGCGCGACCAGGGCCAACAACGGCACCAAGTTCGCGCGCAAGCCGGGCCAGTACACTGCGACCTGGGACGGAACCGACACAAGAGGCCGCAGAGTGGCCAACGGCATCTACTTCTACGGGCTCGACACTCCTGACTACCGCAACGTCAAGAAAGCGGTAATGATGAGATAGCCGGACAGTAGACAGCATACAGGATACAGGGCAGGGCGGCGAGCATGGTTCGTCGCCTTGCTCCTTGAGGGCCTCCAGACCGTGCCCGAGGTTCACCCTGCTCACTACCAGTGGCTGGAGAGCCTGAGAGGTCGTGGGTTGTCTGACCCAGTAAGCCTTGAGAGTGACAAACAGAAGCCCAAGAAATGAGGGCGAGAAAAGTCTCGCATGATAGTAATAACTATCATGGGCCGAATCTGCTGGAATCAAAATAAGTTATTGCAGGTCAAAGGGATGCACGTCAGAGGCGTCCGGAGACTCCCCGGCTCCCCAGATAGTATCTGAATGTGCGGTTGAAAGCATGTCTGAACTGGCGTGTGCTTCTGCCTTGCCGCGCGTGACTTCGCCAACGTCTGCTCCGGCGTTTTCTCAAGTGCCATCTTGTGTCGTGTCTCGTCCGGTAGCGCGCACGATGCCGCGAGCACAAGCTCAGGCAGCAGCTTGAGCAGATTGCCGGGCAGGTGTCTCGGCCGGCAATTGCGCGTTCGAGTCAGCGTCTGCCGCAGTGTCTGCTGCGGTTTTCGACTCGGCTTTGCCTGTGGCATTCACCCGACCTTTACCCGTCCGAACGCGGCGCTATACTGTCCTTATGCGAGCGTCAATTGCCTTGATTCTTGGTATCAGTTTCGTCGCCGGCGCGGTCGTGCTGGGCAGTTTCTTCTACCGGAGCCGCACTGCCGGCAACACAATCCGGGTTATCGGCGCAGCGACCAGCCGTCAGGAGTCCGATGTGGTCAAGTGGCGGGCATCGGTCGGTCATGCGGTCGGGCTGTCTGAGGTGCAGTCCGGATACCAGAAGACCCGCGCCGATTTTGTTCTGCTTCTGTCCGAGCTGACCCAGGCCGGGCTGAAGGAGTCTGAGATTACCGTGCAGCCGGTGAACCGGCACGAGACTTATGACAACAATGGCCGCGTCAGCGGCTACAACTTCAGCCAGAGTGTCTACGTCATATCGTCCGACATTGCCAAGGTTGAGAAACTGGCGCTCAGCCCGGACGCCCTGATTTCCCGGGGCGTGACGCTTCAGTCTTCGAACCTTGAGTACTATCTGTCGCAACTGCCCGAAATCAAGAAGACCCTGCTTGCCGAGGCGACCAAAGATGCGCTCCAGCGTGCCCGGGAAATCGCCCGCAACTCTGGTGCCCGGCTCGGCCCGCTCGCTTCAGCCCGGGCCGGTATCTTCCAGATTACCGAGCCGTTCTCGACCGAGGTGTCAGACTACGGCATCTACAGCACCGCAACCCGGCAGAAGGACGTGACTGTTACCGTGACCTGCGAGTTCCGGCTGCGCTAGAGAACATGACAAGACTGGCCGCTCTTTTCTGCTGCCTGTGGGTCGTGGCGTCGGCCGACTGCCTGGCGTTACTCGACATCAGTGCTAAGCAGCGCCAGGAACTGGTTGAACTCGGCATCCCGGTGTACAAAGACCTGGGCACGCGCCTGATTCTGCCGCTCGATTCCGCTGCTCTCTGCGCGCGCCCGGACTGGTCGGTTCAGGTGCTCGACCCGGTTCTTGCTCCGGGCGAGTACTTCATTGTCTACAAGGCCGGTGCCGGACTTGCTTCGGCTCCGGGAAAGCTGCTCTGTGACTTTCCCCGCTGGCGACTGGTCCGCCTGGCCGAGCCTGAAGCCCGCTCCTATCGAGCCGCCGGGTATCCGATGGCCCGACTGGCTGAGTCTGCCCATCCCATCGCGCCTGAGCCGGCCCGGCTCGCGGTTGCGGACGAGCCGGACACAACGATTGCCCGGCTGGTCTCGCTCGTGTCGCTCGACACTCTGGTCCGCACAATGCGCGACCTGGTCGGGTTCGGCACGCGCTACTCGTACAACATCAAGTGCGAATCGGCTGCTTTCTACCTGTACGAGCGGTTTTCAGCCCTTGGGCTCGACATGCGCCTCGATACCTACTACCTGCGCCAGCCGACCACCCGCGCGTTCAATGTCGAGGCGACGATTCCAGGCCAGGTTCAGCCGGACAGCGTGGTCATCGCCTGTGCCCATTTCGATTCCTACTCGAACATTGTGACCAACGCACCCGGGGCAGACGACAACGCCACCGGCACGGCAGCCATCCTCGAAATCGGCCGCGTGCTCAAGGACACCCCACTGCGCTGGACCGTCAAGCTGCTCGGTTTCTCCGGTGAAGAGCAGTGGATGAAAGGCTCGTACCACTGGGTCGAATCTACGGCCGTGCCCCAGGCCATGAAAATCGCCGGGGTCTACAACATCGACATGGTCGCCTATACTGCGGCCGACTCCAACCTGCTGTTTGTCAATCGCAACACCCCTTCGACGCCGCTTGCGGTTCTGGCCGAATCGGTCAACAACTGGTACGCAATCGGCCTGCGGGTGATGAACTATCTGGACGAGGACTGCGCCGGTGACAACACCCCGTTCTGGGAGCGCGGCTATCGCTCGGTATTTGCGCTTGAGGATTCGGAAATGGGCATCTGGAATGGCTCCAACCCGCACTACCACACGACCCACGACACCATCGGCAACCTCACGCTCGCGCAGGTCAGAAGAACAACCCAGCTTGCCCTGGCCTGTATTGCTACCCTGGCAACACCGGTAAGACTCCAGGACATTGCCGAGACGCGCACCCCAGCCGAGCAGGACCCGCTGGGTCCGACCATTGTCCGCAATTGGCTCAGTCTGCCAGCCGGTACTGGTCGTAGCTTCTCGCTTGTCCGCGCCGATGGTCGGACTTCTCGGACACTCTGCTCCGGACCCAATGACCTCTCTTCGCTAAGCCCTGGTGTATACTTCCTCAAGTCGGCCGGCACTGACCCGGCCCGCCGCATTGTCCGACTGCGCTAGCTCTTCCTGCTGCCGGTGCGGTCGCGCCTGGCTTGACAGATGGCTGCCGGGGCTGATAATCGTTGAGCGATTCCGGCCCGGACGGGCCTGAAAGGAGAACTGTCATGCCGATAGAAGTCTACCTTGATTCTGAAAAGCGACCCCAGGTCAGCGTTGATGCCGACCGGGTCGAGAAGAGTGACGACTATCTGACGCTGCTCAAGGGAAACGAGGTCATCGCATCGTTCAAGCTCGAAAAGGTCGTCGGGTACGTGCGGCTCGCGGTCGGACCTTAGGGCGCCCGCCCCTGGTCAGCGGGTTCGGATTCTGGGCAGCTTCCCGCTTGAGAGCTGACGGGAGAGCACCCGTGCCTGTTCGAACTCCTTGAGCAGCCGGTTGACGTCGCTCACGCTCGTACCGCTGCCCTCAGCAATGCGGCGTCGGCGCGACCCGTCAATGATGTCCGGGTGGTGGCGCTCTTCCCGGGTCATCGACTGAATCATCGCTTCGACCCGGGTGAACTCATTTTCGTCAACCTCAAGGTCCTTTGCGCCCGGAATCATCGCCACGAGCTTGGACAGACTGCCCATCTTCCGCACCGTGCGTAACTGATTCAGGAAGTCCTCGAAGTCGAACTTGCCTTTGAGGAACTTCTCAGCCACGGCTTTCTGGTCCACGCCTTCAGTCGCGGCCTGGACCTTGTCCGCCAGGGTCCGCATGTCGCCCATGCCGAGAATCCGCGACGCAATCCGGTCTGGATGGAACTCCTCCAGGTCGTTCAGATGCTCGCCGGTGCCGACAAACACGACCGGCAGGCTGGTAACGTGACGCACCGAAACAACCGCGCCGCCCCGGGCATCGCCGTCGAGCTTGGTAAAACAGCAGCCGGTCAGTTTGAGCCGGGCACGGAACTGCTCGGCCTGATTGACCGCATCCTGCCCGACCATGCCGTCGAGCACAAGCAGGGTCACCTGGGGCCGGACTGACCGCTCGACCGCAACCAGCTCGGCCATCATCTCCTCGTCGATGTGCAGTCGTCCGGCTGTGTCGAGAATCACGACACCGTTGCCCCGGGCGCGGGCCTGCTCAAGAGCGGCAAGACAGGTGTCGACCACGCTGCCTGAGACCGGAAAGAAGTCACAGCCGGCGCGGCCTGCAACCGACTGCAACTGCTCGGCTGCAGCCGGCCGCTTCGGGTCACAGGCAACAAGCAGGGGCCGGCGCGACTTGAGCCGGAATCCGAGTTTGCCGGCCAGCGTGGTCTTGCCGGTTCCCTGCAGCCCGACCAGACTGATGACCGAAGGTGCGGCCGACAGGTCGAGTTTCGGCGCAGTCGTCCCGAGAAGCTGGGTCATCTGCTCATAGAGCGTGACCGCGACAACCTCGCCCGGTTTCAGACTGGCAGCAACGTTCTTCTCCTTGAGTGCCGCTTCGACCGACCGGATGAAATGACCCACAACCTTGTAGTTGACGTCGGCCTCAAGCAGGATGGTTCGAACCTCGCGCAGCGACTGGCTCAGCTCCCGGTCACTGAGCCGGCCAAAGCCGCGCAGCCGGCGCTGAAGCGCGGTCAGCTTGTCGGTCAGGAGTCCGAACACTTAAGCTCCCTGATGGCGGCAGCATAGTCCGAACTGCGGAAGACCGCGCTGCCGGCAACCAGAGTTGTGGCACCGGCTGCAGCCACGGCCCGGCAGTTCGCGGAGTTGACCCCGCCGTCAACTGAAACAGCGGGCAGAACGCGCCCGTGGTCCCGGGCCTGTCTGTCGATGAGCGCCCGAATCCGCCGGATGCGCTCCAGCGACTCGGGGATAAGCTGCTGCCCGCCCAGACCAGGATGAACGCTCATCACCAGCACTTCATCAACCTGGCCGATGAAAGGCCCCAGCCGCTCAATCGGCGTACCGGGATTGAGCGAAACACCGGCGCTCTTCCCCCCGGCCCGGATCGTCTCAAGACACTGCTCAGCCAGCTCGGTCGCCTCGACGTGAAAGATGATGCGGTCAGCATAAGGCAGGAACTTCTCCACCAGCCATTCCGGTTCCAGAACCATCAGGTGTGCGCGCACCGGGATGGTAACGCACTTGCGCACTGCCCGGGCCAACGGCACACCAAAGCTCAGATTCGGAACAAAGTGCCCGTCCATCACGTCAAGGTGAATCGCATCAGCTCCGGCCTGGACAACTGCCTTGAGTTCGTCTTCCAGATGCAGAAAGTCGCAATCGAGAATCGAGACCGAGACGTTCATCGCTCGTGCGCACCAGACGCGACAATCAGATGGACCGTATCTCCGGCCCGCACACTCATCCCTTCTTCCGGATACTGAACCAGTACTGAGCCGACCGGCTCGTCGCTCGGCGTGCGCCGCAGCTCACCCAAGACCAAACCCTGAGACGCAATGATGCCCTGAGCAGTCTCAACCAGGGTGCCGACGAGATTGGGCATCGGAAAAGCACCAACCCGGGATGAGACCTGAACCATGACATGGTCACCCTGAAGCACCTCGGTACCGGCACTCGGCCGCGTCCCGACCACCTGGCCGACCGGAACGCCGCTCGTGCGCAGTGACTCAACTCCGTCAACAATCAGGCCGATTTCGTCGAGCAATGCCGTTGCCCGGGCAACCGACAACCCTTCGGTGTGCGGAACCCGAAGCCGACCCGCACCCCGACTGACATCAAGCGCCACTTCCCGGCCGCGCTTGACCCGCCGACCTGCCGCCGGCGACTGACCGATGACGTTCTCCGCCGCAACCGTGGCACTCGGAACATGGCGAACCTCGCCGAGCACAAGCCCGGCCTTGACCAAAGTCTCTTCTGCCGCAAGCCGACTCATTCCCACGACGTTGGGCACGACTACCTCCCGGCCGCGACCAACCACCAGAGGCATGACTACCCAGTTGAGCACCACGACGAGGATTGCGCCGAGCACGAGGAGAAAGAGAAACACTGCCAGGGCAAGGTTTCTCCGGCCGCGTCTGCTTCGTTTCATGGCGCGGTCAACCTTTCTCCGGCTCTGGGCCGATGGCCGTTGCGAAATGCCGCGCCGGTCTGAACCCGGCTGCCCTCGGGCTTGACCGTTGTCAATTCGATTGTGCCCCGGCCGGTCGCCACAACCAGGCCCGGCCGGTCAACCAGAACCTCACCCGGCGCGTGGTCGGACTCGACCTCGCGCCGGCGCGAGCCGAGCAGAAGCAGTCGCTGCCCTCGAAACGAACCGACCGCCGCCGGCTCGGGCGCAAGGCCGCGGATGAGGTTGTGAATCCGGTCTGCCGGCTCAAACCAGTTGACGTGCCGGTCCGCCTTTGTCAGTCTGGGCGCGAATGTGGCCTGGGCCGGGTCCTGGGCCGTGCGCGTCATCTGACCGCGGGCCATCTGCGCAAGCACCTCGACCAGCAGCCGAGCTCCCAGTTCGGCAAGTCGAGCGGCCAGTTCACCTGCGGTCTCGTCCGGGCCGATTTCTACCGACTGCTGCACGATGATGTCACCGGCATCGACTTCAGGCGCCAACTGAATGATGCTCACCCCGGTCTTCTGCTCGCCGGCCATGATTGCCCGCTGAATCGGCGCGGCCCCACGGTATCGGGGCAGGAGTGAAGGGTGGACGTTGATGAAACCCTGCTTCGGCACAGCCAGAAGGCCCGCCTTCAGGATGAACCGGTAAGCTGCGAGCACTGCGACCTCAGGGTGATAGCCGCTCAGTTGGGCGGCGAATCCCGGCAGGTTCGGGTCCAGAGGCGTTGCCACCGGACAGCCGAGCTCGCGCGCCGCGGTCTCGACCGGGCTCGGCTTGATTCTGCGGCCCCGGCCCTGGGGCCGGCCCGGCGCAGTCACGACCAGCGCCACTTCGTGCCCGGCCTGGACCAGTGCCCGAAGCAGCGGCACGGCAAAATCCGAAGTCCCGAAGAACGCTAGCCGCAGACTTCTGCCTCCTGAGCTTCAAGTTCCTTAAGCCGCGTTCCGAGCATCCGGCGTCGGGTCTCGCTCAAGTGGTCGATGAACAGCACGCCGTGCAGATGGTCGACCTCGTGCAGCACAGCGCGGGCCAGCAGGCCGTGAACCTCAAGCGTCATCTCCCGACCGGTCTCGTCCAGCCCGGTGATCCGTACCAACTCAGGCCGGCTCAGATAGTCGTACACACCCGGTAGGGAAAGGCAGCCTTCCTCTGCTTCGACTCGGCCCTCAGTCGCAACCACGACCGGATTGACAACGCAGTACGGCTCCCGGTCCTGGTCCGCGCCGCGCGGGCTGAGCGCAAAGACTGAGACCGCCCGGCCAATCTGATTTGCGGCCAGGCCCAGACCGTCCTGGGTAAGCATCGTCGCCTTCAGGTCAGCCATCAGTTGGTGCAGGTCATCGCCAAAGCGCGTGACCGGCCGGGCTGCCTGGCGCAGCACCGGGTTGCCGTAGAGTACGACCCGAAGGTTACGTCCGGCCGGTGTCAACTCGTCTACTGGGCGCCGAACTTGTACGACACCGCGCTCTTGTCAACTTCGATTTCGGTATTCTCCGCGACCTTGACAAGGAACGTGTGTTCTTTCACATTGGCGACGATTCCGTGAATGCCTGAAGAAAGGACGACCCGGTCCCCGCGCTTCAGCGCCTCAATCATCTGCTGCTGTTTCTTCTGTCGGCGCTGCTGGGGCATAATCATCAGGAAGTACAGTACGGCAAAGATGAGTATGATGGGCAGGAATCCGAGAATCGAGTTCATGCCGCCGCCCGTGGGTGTGGCCGGCGGGGTCGCGGACTGGGCCAGAGCGATACCAGGCATTATTTTCTCCTTTGTTGACCCGGACCTTTGGGTCGGGTTCGACCGGCCGGCCCGGGCGCGGAACTAGTATACAGACGGTGCCGGTTGATGTACTCAAGCACGGCTTCGGGTAAGATATAGCGAACCGAAAGACCTTTGGCAAGCCTTTGTCTGATGACCGCGGCCGAGACCGCAACCGCGACGACATCGAGCATTCTGACTCGATTGGGGGTGTGGCCGGGAAAAAGAGCCGGCTTCGGCACGCCCGGTCGGCTCATCACCACAAGCCGGGCCAGTCGGGCAAGCGCAAGCGGCTCGTGCCAGTGCGCCATGGTCTGGTACTGGTCTGCGCCGAGAAGAAAGTACCGGCTTGATCCGGGAAACCGCTCCTTCACTGCCTTCAAGGTATGCACGGTGTAGGACGGAACCGGCAGCGACTCCTCGACCGGAAGCAGCTCCGTGCCCGGCATGGACTTGATCGCCAGCCGAATCATGCTCAGCCGGTGATGGTACGACGCAATTGGAGCAGGCTTGTGCGGCGGCGCGAACGACGGAATGAACAGCACCCGGTCGAGCTTCAGTTTCTGCCGCACGTCTTCGGCCACGAGCAGATGACCGGCATGCACCGGGTCGAATGAACCACCGAGAACCCCGAGCCGCATCAGATGCCTAGTCCAGCCGGGCCAGGCGGTTGCGAGCCTGCTGCTGCACTCCTTTGTCGTAGGGCCCGGCCAGTATCTCCTGGAACACCTCGCGTGCCTTGTCCCGAAACCCGGTTTCGGCATACGCTACTCCGAGCTGCAATCGGTCCTGCCCGGACCAGCCTGCCCGGGGATGATTGTCCAGCACGTACTGGTAGTAGACGAGCGCGGACCGGTACTCACCCGAGCGAAAATAGAGCTGGGCCGCGTCAAACTCGCGCCGGGCCAGACGCTGCTCAATCAAGGCCAGGACCGACTCAGCCTCAGTTCTGAACTCAGACCCGGGGTACAGGTCGAGAAACTCAACCAGGAGCTCCTGCGCCTTGATGGTCCGGGACTGGTCACGGCTGTGCCCGGGCGCGGAGCGGAAATAACAGAGCGGCAGCCGGTAACTCGCCTTCTCCTGAAAACGGCCGTTCGGAAAACTCTTCAGGTAGAAATCGAACTCGGTTTCAGCGCGGATGTAGTCACCCGCGGCAAAGTAGCTCTCGGCCAGCCAGTACTGGGCATCTGACGCCGGCCGCGAGCCCGGGGAATTGAAAATCAGGAACGTCAATTTCTCCTGGGCCTTGACATAGCGCCGGGCGTCAAGGTCGGCCAGCGCATCGCTCAACGCCTGTTCCGGGTCCTGGATGACCGGGGCAATGGTCTGGCGCTTGCGGCACGCCGGCACAAGGAGCACCAGCAGCACGCAGCCAAGCCCTGCCAGCCGCCTCATAACTTCGCTACGACTTCCCTGACCAGCGCGGTCAGTTTCGGCTCGGCTTCAGATGCAGCCTTGAGCACGTCTTCAAGCGAGACCGCGGTCATGGCATCAGGCAGGCCCATATCGGTGACAACCGAGAACCCGAGCACGTTCAGGCCACAGTGACGGGCAACAATCACCTCGGGCACAGTCGACATGCCGACCACGTCCGCCCCAATCAGCCGGATGTAGCGGTATTCGGCTGCAGTCTCGAGGTTCGGACCGGTGACCCAGGCATAGACCACACGCGGCAACCGGAAGCCGAGCCTGAGTGCGGCGGCCTCAGCCTGTTCGACCAGACCAGAGTCATAGCAGTTGTGCATGTGGGGAAAACGCGGCCCGAGCGAGTCGTCGTTCGGCCCGCGCAAAGGGTTCTGGCCGGTCAGGTTGATATGGTCGGTAATGACCGTGACGTCACCGGCGCGAAGCTGCGGGTTGACCCCGCCCGAGGCATTGGAGACGATAAGGGTATGCACCCCAAGCGCCTTGAGTACCCGGACCGGGTGCGTAATCTGGAGCATGTCATACCCTTCGTAGTAGTGAAATCGACCCTGCATCACTGCGACCGGCCGGCCGCTCAGTCGCCCGAGAATCAGCCGACCCCGGTGGCCTTCAACGGTCGGAACCGGGAAATGGGGTATCTCATCATAAGAAACCACATTCTCGGCACTGACGTCGCGTGCCACCCGTCCGAGTCCGGTGCCGAGGATGATTCCGACTTCGGGCACAAACCCGGTCTGACTCCGGATTACTTCAACGCTCTCCGCTACTTGAGCAGCCAGACCAGGTGTGGCCGGACTTCTGTCTCTGTTCACCGTGGCACTAAGTCCCGGCCGGCCCCGGGCCTTCCTGCCGTGGCGGCCTGGCCGGCGTTCCCCGATGCCGCTCGACCATTGCCAGATAGGTGTGCGCGATGCCGCTGATTTCGTCCACCAGGTTCGCCCGCTGAATGCGGAGCAGGCGCAGCTCCTCCCGCAATTCCTGGACCCGGGCCTCGATCTCGTGAACCGACTCCTGGGCACGGGCACGCGCCTCAGCCAGAATCGCCTCTGCCTCCTGACGGGCCGCGTCGCGCAACTCACCGGTTGCCTTCTGCGCGGTCACGAGCGTCTCCTTGAGCAGTTGCTCGGTTCTCTGGAAAGTTTCGAGCCGACCGGTCAGTTCATCCAGCCTCTCGACCAGGGTACCTCGTTCCTTGCGCAGCTCCTCCAGCTCATCTGCCACCAGGACCAGAAACGCTTTCACCTCGGCCGGAGCAAAACCGCGAAGCTGGGTGGCAAACGTCTTCTTTCTGACGTCGAGCGGCGTTATGGGCATGGGGGATTCTAGTGAACCGGGCACCGGTGTCAAGGATACGTCGGGGCAGGCTTGACTTGCGAACATCCGCTTCTAAGATTGCACCGTGATTCTGGTCCTGCTGCTTGCGGCCGGCGTGGTCGTGCCCGGCGAGAACCTTGAGTACGACGTCCGCTACGGTCCGGTGACCCTCGGCCGGCTCGTGCTCGAAACCCTTGCCCCGGACACAGTGCAGGGCGAGACCTGCTATCACTTCCGCGCCGAGCTGGAACTGAGCCGGTCATTCTCCTGGCTATTCTGGGCCAGCTACCGGCTCGAGAGCTGGGCGCGCCGGACCGACTTGGTCACCCTGCGCTCATACAAGCGGACTCAGGAACCGAACTACCGGGCCGAATGGACTGCAGATTACTTCCCGGCCCGATGCAGCGTCCGGTACTCTCCGGGCGTGGACTACTTCCTGCCCGACTCATCGCGCGACATGCTCACACTCTGGTACCTGTTCCGAACCCTGGACCTGAAAGCGGGCGACACGGTCCGTGCCCGGGTCCATGCCGACCGCCGAAACCACGTGGTTTCGGTGGCGGTTGCGGGCCGGCGCCAAATCAGAACTCCGGCCGGGGTGTTTGACTGCTGGCTGCTAAACCCGAGCGCCGGCTCGCCGCTCGGCACCGTGCTCGTCTCAGCCGAGCGAGACCGCGTGCCGGTCATGATTCGGGCTCGATTCGGCGGCATGGTCGTGAGCGCGTACCTGCGCCACAACGCAAAGGAGGCAAGGTGAAGCTGTACGCCGCAATACTGTGTGGAGGCAAAGGAGAACGATTCTGGCCCCGCAGCCGGCTGGCAACCCCCAAGCAGTTCATCCCGATGATTGGCCAGAACTCCCTGACCCAGGAAACCAGCCGACGCATCAAACCGCTGTGTCCGGTCTCGCGGCAGTTGTTCGTGACTCCGGCCCGATTTGTGCCGATTGTGCGCCGACTGCTCAAGGTCAAACCCGACAATCTCGTTATCGAACCGGTCGGGCGCAACACCGCTCCGGCTATTGCCCTGGCCGCACTCTATCTGCTCAAGCGCGACCCGGACGCAACCATGGTCGTCCTGCCTGCCGACCATCTAATCGAAAACCAGGCTGAGTTTCTCAAGTGCGTGACCTTGGCTGCCGAGCTCGCTCAGCAGGGACTGCTCCTCACCTTTGGGATTCCGCCGAACCGGCCTGATACCGGCTACGGCTACATCCAACTGGGCAACCTGATTTCCAGTCGGGGCGAAGTCGCAGCCCACCGCGTGCTCGGATTCAAGGAGAAGCCTGACTTCCTGACTGCTCAGCGGTATCTGGACCAGGGCAGCTACGTCTGGAACTCAGGGATGTTCGTCTGGCGTGCCGACAACTTCCTGCGCGCGGTCCAGCAGTTCATGCCCGAGTTCTACGCCGACCTGGAGCGGTTCAAGAAGACCATCGGCCGACGCACCGAAGCCGCGGCTCTGAAACGGCTCTACGCCCGGGCACCAGCAATCTCGGTCGATTACGCCATAATGGAGAAGGCAACCAACATCGCTGCGGTGCGGGCAACCTTCGACTGGGACGACGTCGGGTCCTGGCTTGCGCTTGCCCGCCACATTCAACCGGACGACCGAGACAACGTCGTGCGCGGCCTGGCCGTGCTCAAGGGTTGCTCCAAGTGCATTGTTGACTCGGACGTCGGAATAGTCGCCCTGCTCGGCATGGACGACACGGTCGTGGTCCGGTCAGGCGATGCTGTGCTCGTTGCCCGCTCCGACGCCTTGGATGGCATCAAAGAACTGCTCGCCCGCATTGCCGAACTGAAGAACGGAACCCGGTTCCTGTGAAGCTGCTTGTCGCCACCCGCAACCGCAACAAGATTGTCGAAGTGCAAGGGCCGCTCCAGCGGGCAGGCTGGACCGTGCTCGGTCTCGACCGCTTCCCTGACTTCCCGGCCGTGGTTGAAGACGGCAAGACATTCGAAGACAACGCTCGCAAGAAAGCGCGTGCCGCGGCCACGCTCGGTGTCGACTGGACCCTGGCCGAAGACGCCGGACTAGAGATTGACGCGCTCAACGGTGAACCGGGTGTGCTGTCGGCCCGCTACTGCGGTGACCAGGCGACTGACGCTGAACGAATGCGCAAGGTCCTCGACCGGATGATCGCGGTTCCTGACGAACGCCGCACTGCCCGGTTCCGCTGCGTCATGTGTCTGGTCGGGCCGGACAAGACCGAAACGCTCTTCACCGGCTCCTGCTCGGGCCGGATTTCCCATACTGCCCGAGGCAACGCCGGATTCGGCTACGACCCCATCTTCATTCCGGACGACTACGGCCTCACGTTTGCCGAACTCGGTCTCGCCGTCAAACACCGCATCAGCCACCGCGCCCGGGCCCTGCGTCGAGTCATCGAACACCTGCGCCGGCTCGTCCCGACCCAGACCGAGCTTTTCTCCTCATCCGGTTGACTTCGGGCCTCTGAGCCCATATAGTTGTACCACGGCCTGTGTCCGAGCAGTTGATTGTCACGCCTGCCCGGCAGAGGCTCGGCTCGGGGAGTAGCGCAGCCCGGTTAGCGCACCACGCTTGGGACGTGGGGGTCGCTGGTTCGAATCCAGTCTCCCCGATTCAATTCCTCTGTCTGCGGACATGTGACTGTTTTCTGACCTTTGACTTGGGCTTCATGCCCGACGCGCCTGTAGCTCAGTTGGATAGAGCATCGGATTTCTAATCCGATGGCCGCTGGTTCGAATCCAGCCAGGCGCGCCAAAGCTGAATAGCCGCTACCCGCTGCCGACAACCGGCACGACTGGTCTGCAGGCGACCGACGGGCTGGCAGGACACGACAGATTGACTCCGCAACCGCGACTCACGGCCCTGAACTTACTCCCAACCGCCCGCCAGAACACTCTCGCCTGTTGCCTGACACTACATCGCCAGCCAGCGAATCTTCAATCCTCGGGCACTCAAAGTAGCGCGCCGCAACCAAAGCAGCAAGGCAAGCGGCAGTGCCAACCACGACCAGAACCGCACCCAGAACCAAGACCTGAGCGCAGGTCGGAGCGACGCAGCCGGCCAAGACCTGAGCCAAGACCAGAGCGACGGGCGCGGGGGCAGAGGTCTCGGCAAGGAGAGCGCCAGGGCCAGCGTCGGCCCGAGCGACCCCGACCGGGACAGGCCGGGCCGCTCTCACAGCGACGACCGAAGCGGCGGCCCAAGTGGCAATGGAGACCGTACCCACCTCAAATGTGGTAGTGGGCTAAGTCGCAGCCTGCCAAACTGTTGGGCCCAAGTCCCGGTTGCCCAGGGGTTACAATATATGTAAACCAGTGGAGTGAAGTTGGGCCGTCTAGGCGTGCCCGGGCTGGTTGAACGACTCGGACAACTGGTCATGGCAGAGCGGGACCGCGTGGCCTGAGCCGCACCCTTGCCGACCGGTCAACCAGCACCGCGGCCCGCGCGAACGCGGGCCGCTGCCTGTTTAAGCCTATAGAGTTCAGTCGTTCCCGGTCAGAATCACCTTCCTGCCTATGCGGTCATGAGGCGTTTCGAGCGTGCAGAAATACACACCCGCTGGAACGGACCTGCCTTTCTGGTCCAAGCAGGTCCAGACTGTCTCGTTCAGGCCCGCACCTGCTTTGCCTGAGAACAGGACGTTGACCTGTCTGCCCGCGGCATCGTAAACCTTGACCGTGGCGTCGGTCCCGGCTGCTGCCACCTGCCAGAACACTGAGACTGGGCCTCGGGCCGGATTCGGGCTGGCCCGGCGTAGTTCCGTGGTCAACCCTGCGCCCATTACGCCGTCCTGTTTTCTCTTGTGCCGGACCAGGAAGATGCCGTTACCCGGCCTTGGTCTGGGCTTGGGCCGGACTCGGTCGGTCAGGTTCGGGTCCTCGCGCTCATACACGACGAAGTTCATGCCCGTGAACCGGGCATAGTGCACGTCCGGGTTGTCCCAGATGCAGCTTGAGTCGGTCAGGCGGGTAAAGTCGCCCGAAGCAATGTCCACCATGCCAATCTGGCTGGTCAGGCCAAACCATCGGACTGCAGCAATCGAGACCGCGTCACCAGACCAGTCCGGCTCCTCAAGGTCAAGACCGGAGCTTGTGACCAGCCGCTCGCCGGTCCCGTCGCTTCTGACCAGTCCGACCTGGTACGTGCCGTCGTTGTCCTGGGTGGCAAAGCAGACGCTCTTCCCATCCTTGGCCGGGTCTGGTGTCTCGGTATCGTACTCGCCGTCGGTCAGCACCGTGCGTGTGCCGGTGTTGATGTTGAGCTTTGCCACTCTATCATAGTCGCCGTCCTTGGAGTAGACGAAGAGGACGTGTTCATCATCGAGGAAGCTCGGTGACTCGCAGTCGGCGTCAGAGTAGTCGGTCAGGGCCTGCTCGGTCCCGCCCCAGGATGAGATGACGTAGAGCTGGGTCCGGTCGGTCTCGTCGTCCTTGCAGTAGCAGATGAACCCGCCCGACGGGCTGTAGCTCGGTGAGAAGTGGTCCCGGTCGTGGTCGGTCAAGAACGTCGGCGTCTGTGGACCTCAGGTCTGTCCTCCAGGCAGACGGTCGTGTACAACCCCGGAACCACGAACCTGTCCCGACCCGCGGCAACGGGCAACTGCACCGGTCTTGTCAGGCGCACGCTGCTCTCCTTCTGCTCTGTCGCCGTTCCTGCGCCATCGTTCGTCACCGCTCGTTCTTCGGTCTTCTCCTGCTGCTCGCGGGCAAGGTCCGCCTGCCCCTGCCTGTGCGTCGCACGCAGACAGGTGGGCGCGGGCAGGTCCGCGTCGGGCACAAGGACGGTGGCGATTTGCAGTCGGTCGGTGACCGTGTCGTCGAGCACAAAGCAGATGTGACTTCCGGACGGATGGAACACCGGCTCTGAGCAGTCCATGGCGACGTCGACCAAGCGGACCTCGGTCCCTGGCTCTGATGCTCGAACGATGAAGACCTGGTCATAGCCTGCGCCGACGCCATCATCTGCCTCGCGCACGTAACAGACCGCAGTCCCCTGCGCGTTCCACCTCGGCGTGATTGCCTCCATCCCCTCAGCCAGCCCGGTCTCGCCGCCGTCAGCACCCCGCCCCGGGCTGCACCGGGCATAGGACCTGAACCCCGGAGTCTCTGCCGTCGGTACGTAGCACCAGAACTCAAGGCAGTTGTTACCCTTAAGCGCGTAGAACACACCGTCACCGTTCGACACGATGTCAGCGCCGCCCTTAATCCACTTCTTCTTCCCGGTCGAGCCGACCTTGGGAATCGTGTCCAGCGCCGTCCACGTTCCGTCAGGCGTGGACTCTGTGGGAGGCGAGTAGCGCCACAACCCACCGGTATTGTTGCCTTTGAGCGCGTACAGGTGCCCATCGTACCAGGCTCCGCACCCGCCCTCGCTCGACTTCTTGTACTTGCCGGTAACGGGGTTGTAGAACGGCATGCCGTCCAGGTGCTGGCTCCACCAGGTATCGCCGTTGACGTCGTATGCAAATAGCTCGTTCACTTTGGCCTTGTGGCAATAGACGGTATGGTCGCCATCGTAGACCAAGAATGACCCGGGCAAGTAGGTCTGCCCGCTCGGACCCGGCGGAGCAGGCTTCGGAGGTTGCTGCTGCCAGTGGTTAGTCGTCGTGTTGAAAGCGTGGAACTCGTAGGTCTTGGACTTGCCCTTCAGCAGGTACACCAATCCGGTGTCGTTGCGGACCGCGTGGGCCACGTCGCTGCCGTAGGCCACCTTCTTACGGTTCGTACCGGCCGGCACGTCGTCCATCTACTCCCAAGTGTCTTCGGCGGTGTTGTAGCGCCAGAAGCCCAGAGAGTTCGCTCCTTTGGTGACGTAGAGGTACTGGCCGGTCGGGTCTGAAGTTGCGGCAGCCCCGCCCTTGGGCAGCTTTCCCTCGGTCCCGAGCGGGATTTCGGACATTCCGTCCCAGGCGTCGCCGTCGACATCGTAAGAGTAGAACTCCGGCGTCCGGTTGCCCTTGCTGCCAAAGACCTGCTCTCCGTTCCAGCAGAGCCACCCGCCCTGCTTCACCCTCCTCGTCAGGTTCTGACCCTCGGTCTCTTCCATCTCCTCGAGCTCGGTCCAGCCCGCGGGCAGATAGACGAACGTAGTCGCGACCAGCGCGTTGTTGTTGCAGACGCTGTCCTCCACGAGCAGTTCGCAGACCACTGACCTTACCCAAAGGCCTCGCGTGCCAGTCCTCAAACTCAACGGTATCCACTTCGCCGGGCGCGACTATGACCTCCTGCGTGTCGTAGAAGGTCGAGTCCACCCTAAGGCGCACGAGCAGAGTGTCCGGCTCCAAGTCATTGCTGTCGGACGCGGACACGGCAGCACGCAATACCAAGTCCTCGCCGTAGGGAGTCGTGTCGGGCAGGTCAACGAGCGCATCCAATGAGTAGTCGAGCCACGGCGGGAGCACGTGGACCTCGGCGATGAGGGTGTCGTTGTCGAACAGAGTATCGTCGTCCGAGTACAGTGAACACAGAACAGTGAAGCTGCCGGTGGACTCGGCCTCCCAGAGCGGGAAGGCGACTGTAATCGTGTCCCCCGGCACAACCGTCGTGTCTGCGACGGTCTCCTCGTATTCGGTCCCGATTCGCAGGAGAACCGAGACTTCCTCCCCGACGTTGTCTTCGTCAGCGTAGATTCGGACCTGCGGGATGGTCTCGCTGTTGAACCGAACAGTGTCCGGCGGAGACCAGATGGCCAGAACACCGAAATCCGACTGCCCTATGGCTGCGGAGCCGAGCAGCAGGACCAGCGACAGCAAGGAAGCTGTCTTCATGCCTACCTTCATTTCTGTGGTCTCAGGCGCGCTTCTGCGCGCCTATCTCAGCTTAACGAACTTCGCGGTCGCGCAGGAGCCGGCCCCGACCACGACATAGACGCCTGCAGGCAGACGGCTGAGGTCGTTCGCTCCGGGAAAGACCTCGCCCACCTTGTTCCCACATGCGTCAATCACCTGCCCAGGCTCTCGCCCAGGCCAATAGAAGGCAACCTGGACCATTGCGCCTTTCAGCGACCTGGATGGCTGGACCTGCCGCGCTTCTGCAATCGCCGTCGAAGTGTCACGAATCACCTGTACCAGGTTCGCCATCTCTTGGACAACGTACACCCGAGAATTGGTCTGGTTCCAGCACAGGTTTATCGAACCCCAACCGGGAAGAGACAGGGACATGAGGAGCGTGTCGGCACGCGCGTCAACCACTGAGACCAACTCGGGGCTGTACTGGCAGGTGTACACTTTGCCCCGCACCGTGTCGCACACCATGGGACCACCTTGGACAGCGACCGTGTCGGTGACGACGTGCGTATTTCCATCTACTACCCAGAGCCAGTCCCAGCCCTTCTTGATGTACATCTTGTTGGGGAAGGGGACGGCACAGAAGCGCTGCGTAGACCCGGCGATGTAGGCCACGACTGAATCGCCCGCTGCAGTCAACACGTGGGTACCGCCGTTGCCTCCACTCCCACCCAGGTACACGAGCCCAGTCACGGGGTTCCAGCTCCAATTGCTGAAACTCCTATTAGGAGTCGTGAACGGCAGCCGCACGACGACTTCATCGGTGACGCAGTCCAGGACCTTCACCGTGTCAAAGTCTCCGTCAGTATAGAAGAACAGCCGGTTGCTGGCCGGGTGCACGAGCATGTCGCCCAAGTGCCGCGTCCGGACCAGTTTGATTACCGTATCAGCCACGCCGTCCAGCACTACGATGCACTCGGTCGGCTCACTGCACCTCACGTACACTTTGTTCATGCCCTCGTTGACAACCGACTGGCAGGGCATGTTCTCAAGAGGCAGCCGGGTCAGGATGCTGTCGCCCGAGCCGTCGATGACCTCCACGGCATACTCACCGACCGTCTCGCCGGTCAGGCAGTAGACCTTGTTCGTCTTCGGGTTGCAGCTCATACCTCCGGGGTACGCACCCACGGGGAGCGTCGCGCGCACCTGATTTGTCGCACCGTCAATCACCGTCACAGAGTTCCCGGTGCCGTCAGCGGTGTACACTTTGTTGGCGGTCGGGTTCCAGATTACCCCAACCGGCCCCAGCCCGGTCGGGATACTCGCCTCCAAGTACTGACCCGAGCTAACGTCCGGGGTCAACCCGGCCAACAGCAGGACGAACGGGAATCGCCAGCAACGCATCAGACTTGCTCCACAATCATTATTGGCTCTTTCCAGCGAAGGTCAGAACAGATTGTGCTCGAAGACGAGACGATTTTCACCCTGGCCTGTCTCCCAGCGCTATCGGGCGGCAGCCAGCCACCGGACGCTACCCCGCCGGCCAGCAGGAAGCAGGCCAAGAGCATCAACCGGAATCGAGAAGCGTTCACGGCTGTCTCTACACGAGACAGTCTACCGTTCAGCAGAGCCAGGTCAACCTCGCGCGTTGCCTCACTCCCCGCCCTGCCGCCGCACCACCAGTTTGTGCGTCACCCGTTCCTTGGCCGCGACGAGCTTGAGCAGGTGCACGCCGTTGCCTGTGGCCTGCGCTGGCCATCCCGTCAGCATATTGACACCTCGTCTCACTGGCCTACAATCGAAAACATGAGCAGGCCGGACAGAATAGAACAGGCCCCTTTCGGCATTGCGCCGTCCGGAAAGAACCAGGCAGTGCCGTTGCCCGGGCCGGCGTGCCGGCTTGACCGGTTACGCGTGACGGTCTGGACCCGGCTGAAGCAACTGCTCTTGACCTGCTACGCCTGTTGCATCCGGGTTAGAATTGTCGGCCGCGTCGCTCTGCCCTTGCGCCGCGGTTTCATCGTTGCCGCCAACCATCTGAACGGCGCGGACTCGGTCGTGCTCCAGGCCGCGCTTCGCACCCGCTTGTTTTTCGTCGCCTCGGCACGCTGGTTCAGGACCCGGTTCTCGCGCTTCATCATGTGGCATATCTGCGACGCGGTCCCGGTCAGCCCGGACGACCCGCTCGGCTCAGCCGCGGGTATCCGACACTGTATCCGCGCTCTGCGGCATGGTGCGAGCATCGGCATCTACCCGGAAGGCAGATTCAACACAACCGGTCGGCTCGAGCTTATCGAAGACGGCGCTGCCTACCTCGCTGCCCGTACGGGCACACCGATTCTGCCCGTGTACATTCACCGGCTCCGGTTCGAAAACCAAGTTGATACAAACACTCAGACCCGCGAATGCTGGACCGGCTTTCTCACGGTCGCCGGCAATCTGTTCAACACCCGTATTGAGCTCGCCGTCGGTGAGCCGATTCAGCCCAATGTGGCCCGATTCCGGAACCGTGCCGCGCTGCGGGCCGAAGTTGCCCGGCTCAATGCCGCGCTCCTGGCCGAATTCGACCATCTCGCCACCTCCTGCTCTCGGCCTCCGAACACGCGCTGCTGACCTGCCGGTCTTGAACTTGCTCCCGAACCGCATTCAGGGCACTCTCGTCTCGTGCCTGACGCCGCGCCACCGCTAATGAATCATCGGTGCTCTCGGCACCCATCGTGCCGCGCAGCGCCTGAAGCAGCAAGGCAAGCGACCGGGCTAACCACGACCAGAACCGCAGCCAGAGCCGAGACCCGAGCACAGCACGGAGCGACGCAGCCGGCCAAGACCCGAGCCGGGAACGGAGCGACAGGCACGGGGATAGCCGTCTCGGCAGAGAGAACGCCAGGGCCGGCGTCGGCCCGAGCGACACCGACCGGGACCGGCCAAGCCGCTCTCGCAGCGACGACCGGAACCGCGGCCCAAGTGGCAAGGGAGACCGTACCCACCTCAAGTGTGGCAGTGGGCTAAGTCGCGACATAGAAAACGGTTGGACCCAATCTCCAGTTGAGCAGGGGTAGCGACAAGAGGGGATGTGTGCAGGGTTTCTGTTGAAAGTCTGATCGGCAACCACTTGGTGCGGCGTGAGTTGGGTGTTGTCTGGATGCACGATTCGCGTGTATGGCTACGTTACATGCGAAATCTCAGTGCTGTCATGCTCCGGTGCATCGGTTCGGCGGTCGCCGGAGAAGGTGCAGTCGTTGTGGCAGGACATGGTCGGTCCGTCACCGAAGGCGCGGACCAAGCGCCGAACGGCCGGCAACGTGGCTGGCGGAGTTGGCGTTGCGGGAGAGGGCACCAACCAAGTTGCTGGCCCGGCGTTTCCGGCGTTCACCGGCCGGTGTTCGCCGACGACTACGTCAGACCTACAAGCGAATCGTGGCCGCGCCGGCCGAGCGGGCGATCCCGGATGGCGACCTGGCGCTGCTGGTAGACGGCATATGGTCGATCCTGCGCGGCCAGTGCTGGGTGCTGTACAATCAGACGCTCAAGCCGGCGACGACGAACCGGGCCTGGTTTCTTGATCCCTACTTACAGGGCGGGCACGAGAGCGTACGTGGCTGGGAGGCGGCAATCGCAACGATTCCGCCAGCGCTTGCGGCCCGCATCAAAGCGGTGGTTGCCGATGGTATACCGGGCATCGAGCGGCTGGTGGAAGGCCGTGGCTGGCTGCTGCAGCTCTGTCATCGCCACCTGCTGCGGAGTCTGGAGAGAAAGCTCGGCCATCCGCGACGGCAACGAGCCATCCAACAACCGGGACGAGGCATACTGGCGGCGGTTGAAGAGGCGCTCGATACCACTGACAGCGAGCGTGCAACAGCGTTGTGTGATGAAGTTCTCAGGTTGGGCCGTCATCCCAACTGCACGCTGGGACTACGCTACACGGCGCAGTACTTTGTCCGACGCTTGCAGCACTACCGGACCTACCTGCATCATCCCGATCTAGCCCTGCCGACTACAACCAGCGCCGTAGAGTCGATGCACCGTCGGCTACGACAGGCGATCGGGACGGTCAACGACCCGGACTCGATGCAACTGCGCGTCACCGTCTATCTGCGGCTACACCAAACCGTCACCTGCAATCCAGGTGTTCATCAACAGAAACTGTGAACACATCCCTGAGAGGATACGCCCTGCCCGGCACTTTTCCAGTCAATTTACACACAACTAAGGACACTACCGTCGGTTTGGGGCAGTGCTTGACAAGACGGGCAAATCGTGGTACTTAGTATAGCGTATGAATTCAGCCGGCCGGACGCTCAGCCGGGTCAGCAAGAGAACGACTCAGTCTGGCAAGTGAGGAGGCAGCATGGTGTCACGAGAAGTCGACGAACAAATCCTGCACGACCACATCATCCAGGTCCTACGCAAGGAGATGTACAACTACCCCAGTCAGGCCCATCCCAACCTTATCACGTACGTGAACCACCCAACCAAGACCAAGGCGGTGTTCACACTCGACCGCGAGGAGATGCATCCGGACATCGTCGTTGTTGACCAACGAACCACGCACATCGTGATGGTGGCCGAAGTCGAGACCGAGTCCACGGTCGTCCCTGAGGAGCAGCCGGAGTGGGCGGGCTTCCTGCGGCTGAACACCAAGCTGCACCTCCATTTCCCCAAGGGGTTCGGGCCAGTGATGACAGGTCTGTGCCAGGGATTCCACAACACCGAGCTGTACCAGTACTCCAAAGTCGGTAAGACCTATCTGGTCGAGAAAGTCGCTGACCTTGGATAGTCGGGTCCGGTTCAAGCTGGCGACGTTCAACGTCCACAACCTGGGGCGGGCCGACAACCCTGACCCAGCGACGTATGAGTCGAAGCTTCAGTACCTGACCGATGTGCTTACCCGGCTCGACGCCGACGTCGTTGTCATCAACGAAGTACGTGAACCGGAGAGCTTCGCTGAGCTGGCCGACCGGCTCGGCATTTACTCATTCCGTGCCTTGTCCGACGCACCCGAGAAATACCGGCTCATCCAGACCGGGTTTCTCTCCCGTTTGCACGTACAAGAGCGGGGACAGTGGTTCGAGTTCCCCGCGGTCCTGCCCGAGCAGACCGACGTGCCTTCGACCCTGCGGTTCCGGCGGCCGGTGCCGTGGTTCAAGGTCGCCCTGCCCAACAACGAGACGCTCTTCTGCGCAGCCGTGCACCTGAAGTCGCAGCGGGCCGAAAGCGATGAAGTGCCCGCTACACTCAGCCCGAGGCAGTCGCGTGTTCTCGGGAAGGCGTTGGCAACGACCAAACGACTGCTCGAAGCGACCGGGCTCAGAAGTCTGCTCGACGACGCGGTCGAGACCCGAGCAGCAGACCACTTTGCCGTGCTCGGCGACTTCAACGACGGACCCGATTCACCGGCCCTCGCCGCACTCCGAGCCCTCGATGAGGATGAACTGGGAACGCTCGATTTCATGGAGCAGCGTCGGCTGTTTGCGGTGACTCGGCAGGTCCCAAGTGAACGTGCGTTCTCCTACATACGCCGGGGCCGGCGCCAGTTGATGGACGGGATTCTGGTCAGCCCGCAGTTGTCACTCGGACTGGTCGCGGTCGGCATCGAGAACCAGTTGCTCGAAGGCGACATCTACTGGCACAGCGAGCGCGTTGCCGGATACCCACGCTCAGACCACGCACCGGTCTGGGCACTTTTTGAGCTGCCGGATCGAACCGGCTAGGAGGTCAACATGATCGGATTCTTCATCTTGCTGGCCATCTGCATCGGCCAGACGCCGTTACTGCAATATGTCGAGTGCTCGAACGGACTCAGTACGCCCCAGATGGAAGGCGGCCGCACCGAGCTTGAGTTTGCTGACCTTAACAACGACGGTAACCCGGACCTCTTGATGATTGGCGACCACGGCAGTCCGTACATCAACACCGACCAACACGGTGTAACCGTCTGGTTCGGCGACGGCCGCGGCAACTGGAGTGTCTATCAGTACGGCGAGTTCGGCTACGGCGGCGTCGCGGTCGGCGACGTGAACGGCGACGGATTCCTCGACGTAGGTTACGGTATGCATCATAACTACTCTCACGACGACCTGGGCGACCAGTTGATCGAGGTGGCGCTCGGCGACGGCACCGGCCGGATGTGGATCCCTTGGGATGACAGCTTGGCCCAGGAAGGCCAGAATTGGGGCATGTTCGCGACTGACTTCGCCGATATCGACAACGACGGCGACCTAGATGTCGGCTCGATTTCGTTCGGTGCTGACGACGGTATCCACGTCTACCTGAACCTCGGCAACGGGGCCTGGCGCCGTACCTTCGGGTTCAGCGGCGGCAACAGTCAGATGGAGTTTTACCTCCGGGACATCAATCGGGACGGCAATGCCGACATGATTGCCGCGCATGGGTATGGCAGTGTATGGTTCGGCGATGGCGCAGGCGGCATGGTGCCATGCGACACTGGGCTGCCGACCTCAAGCTACGGCCTGACTGGTTTGTCGGTCGGCGACGTGGACAACGATGGCGGTTGCGACGTTGCCTTTGTCAATGACAGTAAGGGAGTCGAAGTCTGGGTCTGGGACGAATCCAGCCGCCGCTGGCAGAGCCGCTCGGGCAACCTGCCAGCGGTTGACAGCTTCTATGCGACTCAACTCTGTGACATGAACGCGGACGGGTTTGTGGACCTGTGCGGGCTGAGGCGTGGACTGGTGCGCATCTGGACCGGTGACGGCAGCGGCAATTGGACTCAGGCGGCCGAGTTCCCGCTCAACCGACCCAGTACATACTCGGCCTTTCGCGTCGGTGCCGACATCGACCACAATGGCCTGCCTGACATGGCACTGGTGACGCGCGAGGGGAACTGGCCCAATGACCGGAACTATCCACACGCATTCCGCGAGGCAAGCCCGGCTGAGAGCCTAGGCGTCTTCCCAGTCTTCCCGCGCGGCGGCGAGAAGTTCAAGAATGGCTCGGTTCAGTTCGTCGACTGGTGGAGTTCGGCGCCAGACGCGGAGTCAACCCGCGTGCGGCTGGAACTCTCGACCCAGGGCGCAGGCGGCCCCTGGCAACTGGTCGTCGACAGCCTGCGCAACAACGGCCGGTATCAGTGGACTGTGCCCACCGGCACAACCTCGCCTGACTGCTTCCTGCGCTACACCGTCACCGGCCCCCAGGGAGCACGCTCGTCCGTGACACCGCGGCCGTTCGCCATCGGCGACACGACCGTCAACATGGAAACCGGGTCACCGACACTACTGCAGCCGCCGACGCTCCTTGTGCCGACTCCGGTTCGAGGATGGCTCAGGGGCAGTGCAACACCAGGCAGCACTCTTCTGCTCTGTGATGCGCTCGGTCGCGTGCTCATGCGGTCAGAACTCGGGGCAGACGCATCATTCGCCTTGGATGTCCGGTCGGTGCAGGCGGGCACGTACTTCGTGCGGCTGGAAACCAGCCGGGGCTGCGCAACTGGCAAAGTAGTTCTGAGCCGATGAAGCACAACCCGTACAGACAACATTCCAATGCAACCAGAAAGGAACGTTCGATGAACAGAACCATGATCCTGACCCTGCTCGTTGCAGCAACGCTCGTAGTGAGTCTTGCCTGTAAGAAGCAGGACGTGGCCAAGGACAAGGCCGCGCTTGAGACCCTGGTACGGTCCGACACAACTCATTTCCCGGCTGGCACGAACGGCGACTCAACCGGCAACCTGCTCGACGACACAACCGTGGTGTTCTGGTGGCGCGGCGCTCAGACCCACGACACCGCACCCGGTCTCAAGGTCGAAGTAGTTGGTGACTCAGGCTGGGTCGAATGGTCCCAGCACAATTACGGCGACCTGTTCATCTGGGCGCGGACATCAGAGTCGACCGCCGTCCGCTGGGTCAAAGACGTGGTCGAAACGGTCAAGCTCTGTGCCATCTTCCGACGCGACGGCCAGGTCTCGGACACCGACCGCGGCTGGAAGCTGAAACGGATTTCGCTGGCCACCGGCCGGTCTGACTCGGCTCAGACGGTTTCGATTGATAGCGTTCGCATCGCGAGTGCGCTGAGAAACATCGTACTGCGGGACCCGCTCGCCAGCTTCTTCCGACTCGACAGCCTCATATCGTTCACTCCGGCCGAAAGCCTGACTGTAACCTTGTACACCGACGCTACGAGTGGCCGTGCGTTCCTGCACACCTTCATCCTGGTCTGGCCGTTCTACGTCCGACCCGAGTTCACCTATCAGGGCAACGGCATCTTCCAGGGAACCTGGCGGGCTCAGCTCATTTCCGGCTTCAAGTTCGCCATCTTCGACCTGATGACCTCGACCACGCTCTCGACCCCGGACCAACCCTACGACTTCAACGGCTGGCTTCTGCCCTACACCGTCAAGCCCGCCGACTAGTCAGCCCGAACACCATTGCAGCGGGAGAGGATTCCTCTCCCGCTGCTCATCTTGTCCGGTCTGGGTCCTTCAGTCTTCGAGCTTCTGATACATCAGGCCGACGACCGAGCCGAGCGAGGCCGCGTCGAATGCAAATCGCGCCCCGGCGGCCGAATACAGCTCGGGCAGAGACCTGGTACCTCCCAGAGCCAGACCGCGCTTGTACGCCTGTACCGCGCCGGCATAATCGTTCAGTGAATTGGCCCAGACTTGGCAAGCCCCCAGTTGAGCCAGACCGTACTCCACGTAGTAGAACGGAACCATGTGAATGTGCAGCTTCCTGTGCCAGCCGGTCGCGCACTCGGCTTCGAGCCCGGTCCAGTCCACGCCCGGCATGAACCGCTCCCAGAGCCCAAACCACTGTCGGTCGCAGTTGTCCGGGTTCATGGCATCAGTCGGGTTCTCGTACACCCAGTGCTGGAACGCGTCGACCACCGCCATGTACGGCCAAAACTGGACATTCCGCTCAAGCGTATCGCGGAAGGCACGCTCGGCATCGTCCTTCGAGTAGAACCCGCCCTGGTCCCGGGCGAGGAAGGGCGAGGCCAGGAGCTCCATACCCATGGACGCGACCTCAGCGAACTCCATACCGACCTGCCGCTGTTGGAACCAGGGAAGCCGGTGAGCCGCGAAACTGTGTACCGCATGGCCGGCTTCGTGTATTAGGGTCATCACGTCGCCGTGCAAACCAACCGCATTCATGAAGATGAACGGCCTGCCAACTGCATCGAAAGAAGTGCAGTATCCGCCCGGTGCCTTGTTCTTTCGATTATCCAGGTCAAGCAGACCTTCATCCATCATGGTTCGGAACTGACTGCCGATTTCTGCGTCCACGCGGGCAAGCATCGAATGGACTCCGGAACGAAACTCGCCCTGAGTCCGGAACGGTGAGAGCCCCGGTCGGCCCATCGGGTCAACGTCAAGGTCCCATGGCCTCAGCCGGTCCACGCCCAGTCGCTTCCTGCGCCGCTCGTAGATTCGGCCTGCGGCCGGAACCACGGCCTCGAGAATCGCCTGGTGAAACTCGCGGCAGTTCTCTGGAGAATAGTCAAACCGCAGCATCTCCTGCCAGCGAAACGAGCGGTAGTCACGAAATCCGGCATTGGCGGCCAGTTCAAGCCTCAGCTTCAGATACTTCTGCCAGAGCTGGTTGATTCCGTCCCGGTCGGCAAGCTGGCGCTGGGACGAAAGCCGCCATGCCGCCTCACGCCGGGCCCGGTCGGGCTCAAAGAGCACGGGCCGCAGTTGAGTGACCGTAACTTCCTTGCCTTCCCACTCGACGGCCTGGCTGCCGACAATCTTGCCGTACTCGGTGTTATACTTCTGCTGCTCGACCAGCAGGGGCAGATTCTTCTCGCGGTAGATGGCAGCCTCGGTCTGCATCTTGCGCAGGGGCAGCTCGAAACCGGCCGGCCTGGTGCCGCTTCTGAGCAGCTTGTCCTTGAGCTGCTGTTCGGCCTCCTGCATCTTCGGGTAGACTTCTTCGATGAAGCGATTGAACCTCGCTTCAGCATCCTTGTCCGCGGTGTTGGCATCCTTGGCAACTGACAGGCGCGAGCCGACTTCCTCGCCCCGGTCGTGCAGCCGGGTCCAGTCCGACAGGAACTGCTCAGCCGTGGCCGCGGTCAACTCGCGGCCGGCAAGCTCGGCATAGTGAGGCCCAAAATCAGTCCAGGCCCAGTCCATCATCTCGGTTGTCTTCTCAGGCAGCGGTTTCATCACGACTTCCTCCATTTCCGTTGCGGCAAAGTGACCGGCCTGCAATCGGCTCAGAACCTGCCATTCTGCCGAATTCCCGGGCCACGGTCAATGCTGACTCAGACAGTATCTGTCGGCGGCGCCAGCCTCGGTGCGGCGCGGCCGCAGGCGGCAGCAGGCCGAAGTTCGCGTTCATCGGCTGAAATCGAGGGCCAGCGGCGACAGCCCCTCGACCCGTCAAGCCTGCGACGTATGCCAGCAGACTGCCGAGCATCGTCGTGGTCGGCCAGGTCAACGGCGATTGCCCCAATGCCAGACGCGCTGCGTTCACGCCCGCCACCAGCCCGGCACCAATCGACTCAACGTAACCCTCAACGCCGGTCAACTGCCCGGCAACAAGCAGGTCAGGCCGGGCTCGCGTCTGCAGGGTCGGGTCCAGTACCCGCGGGCCGTCAAGATACGTATTCCGATGAATGCTGCCGTAGCGCAGGAACCGTGCGTGCTCCAGCCCGGGAATCAGCCGGAACACGCGCTCCTGCTCGGCGTGTCTGAGCCGGGTCTGGAAACCGACCATGTTGTACATCGTTCCGGTCGCATTCTCGCGCCGCAGTTGCACGACCGCAAACGGCCGCCGGCCGGTGCGCGGGTCGAGAATCCCGACCGGCTTCATCGGC
This sequence comes from Caldifarciminota bacterium, assembly GCA_965648905.1. Taxonomy (GTDB): domain Bacteria; phylum Hydrothermota; class Tepidihabitantia; order Tepidihabitantales; family Tepidihabitantaceae; genus CAZQFS01. The sequence goes on along the minus strand of CBFGIT010000006.1, from coordinate 91,778 downwards.
CCGAACGCCAGCGCCAGCCGACCACGGCGCGCAATCTCCTCGACCGGCAGACAACCCTCGAAGAAAGGCGCGGTCTCGAACTCGTGCAGCGGATGCAGCTCTGCTTCAAGCAGCGCGGCCACGAACCGGTCGTACTCGGTCTCAGTCATCGGGCAGTTCAGGTAATCAGCTCCTGCACCGTAGCGCGAGCCCTCGAACACGGTGCTTCGGTCCAGCGACTCTTCCTCCAGCATCGGCGCAATCGCGTCGTAGAAGAAGAGGCGCTCAGCTCCAAGCAGGCGTTGCAGCGCATCGGCCATCGGCCCGGACGTCAGCGGGCCGGTGGCAACAACGGTTGGGCCGGACCCAGACCCAGGCCCGGTAACCTCATCCTGCTCGACCGGCACGCCGGCGCGACTCAGTTCGTCGAGTACCTCGGCCGAGAATCGCTTCCGGTCGACAACCAGCGCCTTGCCGCCCGGTATGCGTGCCCGCTCAGCACACTCGAGCAGCACCGAACCATAGATACGCAGCTCGGCCTTGAGCAGGCCGTGTGCGTTCGTGGGTTCCAAGGACTTGAGCGAGTTGGAGCAGACCAACTCGGCTGGGTCTCCGGTTCGGTGCGCCTCGGTCATTCGACCGGGCCGCATCTCGAACAGTTGCACCGGCACGCCGCGGCGAGCGCACTGTAGTGCTGCCTCGCACCCGGCCAGCCCGGCGCCGACGACAGCAACGGTCTTCACACCTGTAGCATACAGCAAACCGCGCCGCTGTGCTACTCGCGGATTGATCGGGGACGAGCCCATCTGCTCACTCGTGTTGTCGTTGCTTCGTGCCGCAGAACGCGCGCCAGAGCGTGCAGGGCCGACAGTGTCGGCGGTGAGTGTTGCCCGAGGTTGAGCCGTGGGGCCGAGCTTGCCGCGCGGTCCGACACACGAGGAAACGCCCGGCGCGTCTCGTGCTTTGACTTGCCCCGGGCCACGACGTATAATCGGCACGTGCATCTGGCTGAGCTGCTGCGGCCGCGCCTCGGCGTACAGGTCCTGTTCGATTTCACCGACGCAACCGAAGCGGTCGCTTTCGCCGCTGGCCGCCGGCTGGCAGTGCTGGAGCTGAACCTGGGCAACGTCCATTTCCTTCAGCAGTTGGCCCGTGCCCGCGAACGGGCCAGAATCCGCACCACCTGCCGGCGGCACAATGTGACCCTGGCCCTTCACGCCTGGGAAGGGCCGTCGTTCTTTGTCACGAACGAACGCGTCCGGCGGTGCGGCGTGGCCGAGTTGAAGCGTCTGCTCGATCGGGCCGCAGACACCGAAATCGCCACTGTCGTGATGCACCTGGGCCACGACATGAACTACGGCACTTCAACCGGAACCGGGTTCACGCATCAGCAGTACCCGGACTACTATCGTTCCATGCTGACCGAGCTTCTGCTGGAGCTGAAAGAGCACGCGGGCAGGACCACGCGCCTGTGCGTCGAGAACGTCGGCGGGTTCCGCTATGACTTGACGTTCCGGGTGCTCGACCAGGTTCTCGGCGGCAGCCTGGGATTGTGTCTTGACATCGGCCATATCAACACGCTTGCGCCAGCGCCCCGGGCCCGGGAGCTTGAGTTCTTCAGGAAGCATCAAGCACTCATCTTCCACAGTCACGTCCACGACAATTCCGGGCAGCGCGACGAGCATCAGGTCTTGGGGCGAGGCAACGTCGACTTCCTTCCGTTCTTCCGGCTGCTGGCCCGGACGAGTGCGCTGGTTGTGTTCGAGGTCCGGCCCAGGGAAGCAGCGCTGCAGTGCCTTGAGTACTACGAACGCGAGATTGCGCCGAAGCTGTCCCGGCCCGGCAGGAACGTGAAGACCGGCCGGCACGGGTAGAGCATGAAGACGCTCGTCACCGGGGCCAACGGTTTCATCGGCTCGCATCTATGCGAGCATCTGCTCGAACTCGGCCATTCGGTGTGCGGGATGGTGCGCCGGACCAGCAACCTGCGCTGGCTGACTCACATCTCGTCCCAAGTGGAGCTTGTCTACGGCGACCTGCGCGATTCCGAGTCGCTGCACCGGGCCGCAGACGGCATTGAGGTCGTTTTCCACCTCGGGGCAAGCGTGCGCGACGCACGTGACTTTGAGCAGGTCAACTGCACCGGCACCAGACTCCTGGCTCAGGCGTGCATCGACGCGCGGGTGCGGCGGTTTGTCCTTTTCTCAAGCGCGGCTGCAGGTGGTCCGGCTCCGAGTCCTGAAGAGCCGCGCTGCGAAGCTCAACCACCCGAGCCGGTCAGCCGCTATGGCCGGGGCAAGCTGGCAGCCGAAGCGGTGCTTCAAGACCTATGCAATCAGCTCCGGTCGGTCATTCTCCGGCTACCTGCGGTCTATGGCCCACGCGACCAGGACCTGGTTGCACTCCTGCGCTGGGCCAAACGTGGCCTGGTGCCAGTGTTCGGCGGCAGCTTCTCCGCCGTCTATGTCAGCGATGCAGTCCGGGCTGCGGCACTGGCGGCTGAACGCGACGTACCTTCAGGCACGGTCTACTATGTCACCGACGGCCAGTGTTACACGTTCAACGACATGGCCGGAATCCTGGGCTCAGCTTTCGGCTCCAGGCCCGTCTCCGTGAGGCTGCCCCGCTGGTTCGTGCACGCTGCGGCCTGGCTGAGTGAGAAGACCGCCCGCAACGGCTCGATTTTCAACCCGGACAAGGCCCGGGAGCTGACCCAGCCGTGCTGGGTGGCAAGCTCGGACAAGGCACGAACCGAGCTGGGTTTCGTGCCTGAGTATGACCTCAAGACCGGCATGTCCAAGACAATTCGATGGTATGAGGAGATGAACTGGCTATGAGCACAAAGAAGACCCTTGATGCGCTGGAGCAGGCCTGCAAGGAACTGGGTGTGAGACTGGCCTACGCCGACCTGAAGAGCGAGGGCGGGCTCTGCCGCCTCCGTGATTCGTGGCGTCTGATTCTCAACCGGAGGCTCTCGGTTGAATCCCGCATCCGGCTTATCCGCGAAGCCTTGGCCCAGGTGAACGCGGCCGGCCCACTCGCCAAGGCACAGACTGCGCCGATTCAGTCCACAGCCGAGCCAGCGCCCGAGACCACGGTCGAGGCCGAGCCGGTACCTGAGCCGGAGTCGGTGCCGGCTCAGGTCTAGAACCAGGCAGCGCGCCCGCCCAGACCGTACCGGCGCTCTCGCCTGCATCCTGAACAATCAGGGCGGCCCGAAGGCCGCCCTGATTCGTCAATCTGCTCCCGGCCGGCTACTGCTGAATCACCAGCTTCTGGTTGACCGAGCGGTCGCCGACGGTCAGTTGCAGGGTGTAGACCCCAGCCGGCAGCGCACGCAGGTCGAGTTGAACGGCAGTATGCAGGTTGCAGGTTGCAGTCTGCCGAACACGGCCCGAGACATCGACAATCCTGACCTTTGCCGAACCACTTGGCCACTTGACCGGCTCACCACTCAGTCTGATTGTCACGAAGCCGTTGCGGAGCGGGTTCGGGAAGACGCGCACAATGCCCGCGCCGCTATGCGAGGCAGGATTCCTTTCCGCCATCACACCTTCGCTGGCGTCAGGCGCAATCGAACCGGACCCGGCAAATCCGCCCATGATTGTGTAGCACCAGAACTCAACCGTCTTATTGCCCTTCAGGGCAAAGAGCAGGCCCTGGCCGTCACTGGCGATGTCGGCACCGTTCTTCACCTTCTTGGCCCGCTGCGTCGCACCATAGACCGGCAGGGTCTCGAGCTCGGTCCACGAATCGCCGTCAATCGCGTAGCGCCAGAACTCCTGAGTGTTGCCGCCCTTGAGTGAGTAGAGCATGTTGGCGTAGAAGGTACCGCAGCCGCCGTCCTTGGACTTCTTGTTTCGTCCCTGACGGCTGACCTGGGGCATGCCCGTCAGGTGACGAGACGTGTCCCAGCGGTCGATAGTCAGGTCGAAAGCCCAGAGCTCGTGGTACTTGGCCTTGTGAGCGTAGAGCGCCCCGGCCTGGTCATAGACCAGCCATGAACCCTTGTCCCACTTGGGCCGACCCTGGGTCGGCGCGGGTTCAAGTAATTCCCACGTGTCAGTATCAATGCGGTAGCGCATGAACTCATTGCGGTGGCCTTTGAGCAGATAGACGAAGTCGGTATCACCCGGCACAAAGACCATATCCCCGCCGCCCTTCAGCTTCTTGCGGCTTGGGCCCAGCGGTACTTCGGCCAGCGCCGCCCATGAGTCGCGAGCGACACTGTAGCGCCAGAACTCGGCTGTGTTGTTGCCTTTGGCCGCATAGACATACTCGGCTCCGTCGGTCGTGCCGCATGCGCCCTTGCCTGCATACCGGTTCGAGACGCCCATCGGGATTGATGTCAGGTGGAGCCAGACGTCGGTGTTCGGGTTGTACTGGTAGAAGTCGTTCGACTTGTTGCCTTTGGCCGCAAAGACGACGTCGCGTCCCGCATGATAAGCAAGCCAGGCACCATCGCCGGCCGGCCGAACCGAAGATGGCAGCGGCATCGGCGTCCGTTCCGACCAGGGCTTGACCGAAGGCGGCAGCACGACACACTGGCTTCGAGCTGTGTCATTACCCGGACCCAGATCCCCGGCCAGCATCGTGTAGGCAGTGACCGTGTAGCTGCCAGCCGGCCGGGTGACCCATACCGGCAGCCAGACATGACGGGCAGTGCCCGGCTCGTGGTCGGTAATCGTCACGGTCGAATCGTAGAGCGTGTCAATTGTCAGCCGCAGAGCATAGGTTGCTGGCGCGTTGCCAAAGTTGAAGACGGAACAGGCCGGTGCGACGATGCGGCCCTCAGGATAAGGCCCGACCGGCGACGTGACCCGGGTGCAGCCGACATCCGGCCCGGCCCGCAGCACGACGAAGCTGCCCACGGTGCGGTCATTGAGCGGCGTGTTGTCGGTTCCGAGCTCGGTCGAACAGGTGACGACCGCCGGCCCGACCGGCCAGGCGCGCCATTCCGGAAAGTCAATTGCTCGACTCGTACCCGGCGCGTGGCCGGCAACCGCAACCACCTCATTGTACACCGAGCCGATCTTCATCCGCACGGTGTAGTCCTCGGTGAAGCCGCCGTAGTTGCGCACCGTGCATGCCGGTGTAATCGGTGCGCCCGAATCCACCTGGCCGACCGGAGCAAGGATGTGCGTGCAGCTCAAGTCGTGGCCGCCCATACTCCGAACCGTGATGACCGTAGTCTGCCGGTTATTGGCGCTGCGACAGTCGCCGGCCAGCTCGGTCGAGCAGCGAACCAGCATGTTGCCGACCGGGCTGGCAACCCAGTTCGGGAACGACAGATAGACGCGGGTCCCGGGCGCGTGGTTGGTCACGGTCGCAGCCCGGCTGTAGACCGAGCCAATCCGCATCCGTACCGAGTAGGTCACGGCCGCACTGCCGAAGTTGTCAAGAGAGCAGGCGGGCGTGACGGTCGTGCCCGAGTCATAGGTGCCGAACGGCTCCAGCAATCGGGCACAGGCAACGTCTTTGACGCTGACCGTGATCGCGGTGCGGGCCGTATCGTTGGCCGGAACCTGGTCTCCGGGCAGAATAGTGAACGCGGTCACCTGATGCGTGCCGCGCGGCCAGTCGGCAAACGGCGGGAACTGAACAAACAGCTTGGAGAGCGGTGGATGGGCGGCGATATTCACGACCCGGTCATAGCAGGTGCCGATGCTTAGCCTGACGCTGTAAGCCTGTGCGGTCGTGCTGTTGTTGGCGACCGTACATGCGGGGACAATGACCTGCTTGGAATCAATCGCACCGACCGGTGCGACAATCCGCGTCAGAGCAACATCAACGACCCCGACCGTGACCGTGCCCGATACCAGGTCATTGGCTGAGACCATGTCGCCGACCAGCGCAACCGTACAGCGCGAAGCGTGCGCACCACACGGCCCTGCGGTCCAGTCGCTGAAACTGACCAGTACTGAGTCGCCTGAGCCAAGGTTGCTGACCGCCCGCACGTCATTGTAGCCGGTGCCGATGCTGAATGTCGCATTGAACGAGGCGATGCCGGTTCCGCAGTTCCGCACCCAGGCCCGGGGCGTGATGACCGTCCCCGAGTCAGCCGCGCCCGTGGGCGAAACGATGCGGATTGCCGCCGCGTCAACGACTCGGACCGAGACCGGGCGCGAGAGTGTATCGTTGGCGCGATTCTGGTCCTGGGAGTAGCCGGTGCTGCACCGAACCACATGAGTGCCACGCGGCGATGCGGTCCAGTTGTTGAACCAGACCTGGGCCGAATCAAGCGGTGCCAGATTGGTTACCGTCCTGCTGTCGCTATAGCCGGTGCCGATACGCATCGTCACCGGGAAGGTAGCTGACAGGCTGCCGAAGTTCTTCACCCAGACGCTGGGCGTGACTACGGTGCCCGAATCGAGCGTCCCGAGTGGAGCAACGATTCGGGTCGGGCCGACGTCGGTCGAGCCGGCGATCACCTCACAGGAGTCTTCGTCCGGCAGGTAATTCGGCTTGGTCGCGGTCACGTACATGTAGCCACCGGTCGCCGGGTTGATCGAAAAGGTCACTTGTCCCGAGGCGTTGGTATAGTTCCGGTCGTACACCTCGCTGCCCTTCCAGAGACAGACCAGCGCCATGTTGACGTTGCTGGCCCCCGAGGTCACCGTGACCGTGAAGTTCTGACTGCCGAGCGCAATCGGGCTGGTGAACGACGCATTCAGTGCGGCGGGCACGTTCTCGTACATCAAGAGTAGCGGGTCGCCGAACAGGTTCAGTTCGTAGTAGCACCAGCGCCAGACCTGCTGGTTCATGGCCCAGTCGCGGTAGACTTCTTTTGACAAAGCATGAGTGATGCCCATCGGCATCGTGTCGTGATTGAAGAAATAGTCGTAGAGCCTGATGTCGAGCCGCTCTGACGGCCCCATCGAAGGCGGCTGCCCCCAGCCGTACCGGGAGTTGAAGATAACTGCCAGTGCGCCGCCGGTGGTACAATTGTGGCTCAGCTCAGCAAGACAATCAGAGACCGAGTAGTCAAAGCACCCCGGGTAGCAGGCAATTGAGTTGATAAGCCCGACCCGGGGGCCGTTGTTGTGACCGGGCACCGCGCCGTTGCCGTAGTATGCGGTTCCGCCGTTGTAGATGCCAACCTCGTTGCCGTGACCAACCATGTGGCAGAACTGGAAACCGTTGTTCAATGAGTCACGCACGATGGTCGTCCCAACCGGGTCGTGCATGAATACGTCAGTCCAGCCTGCCGGCGTGATGTTGGCGATGGAATCATTTGACTGCTGGTGGTTGTATCCGGACCAGAGCAGGGCATCGACTAGGAGCATCCGACGGAGGTAGTCGGTCGGCGGGTTTTTCTCGTGGGTCAGGACTTTGTTGATGAACGTCTGTACTTCGGTTGCGGTCTCGACCGACGCCCGGCCGACGTACAGGTCGTAGTAGAGGTCGACCGTGTCGACCCCTGACTCGCCAAAGATGTTGTTGTTGTTACCGTCCCATGACCATTGCAGGTCTGCGTAGTAAAGGTCGCAGGCGATGTCCCCGGTGTAACTGCCGACCACTGCCCGGGCCAGGCGGGTCGGAACGACCGTATGGTCGCCCCCGAGCAGAATCCAGCGCGTGCCTTGGTTGTTGTAGTAGTCACGGATGAAGTTGCGGATCTTCTCCTGATTGTCGCGGCCCGGGTAGTTCGCGCTTATCCAGGAAACGGTCCTGACTTCGGTCCGGTAGCCTTTCTTGGTCCGCCATCGGACCAGCGGAGCGAATTCGTTCTGGAGCGCATCGTTGGTGATGATGATGTAGTCAATGTTGCCCCAGTCGGTCTGCCGCTCAACCGGCGCGTACCGGGCTACGTCGTTCGGATTGTAGACCAAGGCCCGAACCGCGTCGCCGAAGTTCTCAAGCTGGGCCCGGGTCAGACGCTCCGGCTGCGCGGTCGGATCAGGTTCGAACGTCAGTCTGACTGCAAGCTCGGTTGCCAGCACCAGTCGGCCGGAAAGCGGATGGTACTGAACCGGATGGAGCGTCACCGTCACCAGCCTGAACCCGGACTTGATCCCGACCGGACTGACGGTTGCGCTCACGCCGGGATAGGCGTTGTCCGACCCGTAGACTGAAGCGTCGCCGGGCCGGAACGGAGGCAGCTCGCGCACCGATGCCGGCACCGGTTCTTGAGCCGGAAACACCTCGCATCGTCCAGGCAATTGCTGAGTGCTGGCCGGTACGGCCTCGACGCCGGCCACGCGCATGCCCTGAGGGATGACGACTGTGAAACTCCATGCCGGCAGCAGTGGCTTGCCTGGCTCCGCGCCTGGTACCGCATAGAGCCCGGGTGTCGGCTGAGGACCCGGGTTCACCAGAACGAATGTCCTGCCGTCTCTTGTCGTCGTGGAAAGGTCAATCGTGCCGGTCGAGAAACGGAAGTTGCCGGACCACGTGCTGGCCCGTGCCCCGGTGATAACCGCAAGCAGCATTGCCAGACTAAGATAGCGCTTCACAGAGCCTCCAGTAGTTTATAGGTGCCATCGCTGGTTCTGGGGAGTCGTGCCGACCGGGGACCGGACACCGGTCTGCGCAGCGGCTCCCACTGGTTCCGTCATGCTTCGACGCCTCATCTTAAGTATACCCCAACCCGGGCACTACTGTCAAACCACGTAGGACCGCCGCGGCCCGGAACTGAACGACGGTCACTCAACCGTGACCGACTTGGCCAGGTTACGGGGTTTGTCTACGTCGCAGCCACGCAGGACCGCAACATGATATGCGAGCAATTGCAGGGGCAGGGCAACAACGATGGGCGAGAGATACTCCGGCATCTCCGGAACCGAAAACACGGTCTCGGCCAATTCGGCGAGAGCAGTATCGCCCTCGGTCCCGACCGCAATAATCCGGCCCTTGCGCGCCCTCGCCTCGGCCAGGTTCGAAACCATTTTGTCATACACCGAGTCGCGCGGAGCAATCCCAATCACCGGCACATTCTCAGTGACAAGCGAAATCGGTCCATGCTTCATTTCGCCGGCCGGGTAGCCGGTGGCATGCACGTAGGATATCTCCTTGAGCTTGAGCGCACCCTCAAGCGCCGACGGGTAGTTGATGCCCCGGCCGAGAAACAGAAAGTCGTGGGCGAACGAAAGCCGACCCGCCACGTCACGAATCCGCTTGTCCAGACCGAGCACCTCGGTCAACTGCTCCGGCAGCCGGCGCACGTGGGCCGCAATCTCGTCGAACTTCTCGTCCGAAATCGACTTACGAATCCGGCCGAAGTACAGGGCCAGACTGAGCAGCGTGAAAATCTGCGCCGTATAGGCCTTGGTCGAGGCAACCCCGATTTCCGGTCCGGCATGGATGAAAACCGAGGAACTGGCCTCGCGGTCAATCGACGACCGTCTGGTATTGAGCACCGCGAGCGAGTGAATCTCGCGCCGGTTCGCCTCGCGCAGCGCAGCGAGCGTATCCGCAGTCTCGCCTGACTGGCTGATTGGCACCATCAAGGTGTGGCCGTCGTAGACGTACTCCGAAGTTCGCAGTTCCGAGCTGATTTCGACCGAGACCGGAATCCGGCAGAACTTCTCGAAGTAGTATCGGCCGACCAGCCCGGCATGGTACGACGTCCCACAGGCCTGAATGACAATCCGTTCAACCTTTTCGACCTCGTCCGGATAAAAGAGAAACTCCGGGTCGAGCACGACCGCGCGGTCGCGGAACCGGCGTTCGATGTTCTCGCTGATGACCCTGGGCTGCTCGAATATCTCCTTGCGCATGAAGTGCGGGTATCTGCCTTTCGACATCGCTCTGGTCTTCAGCTCCAGAGCGGTGAACTCGTGCTCGACCGGCCGACCGGCAAGGTCAGTAACCTGGACCGAATCACGCGACACGACCGCGATTTCGCCGTCGTGCATCGGCATCATCCTGCGGGCGATTCCCACCAGCGCCGGCGCATCCGACGCCAGCACGCATTCACGCCGACCCCGACCGATAACCAGCGGCGAACCGGTCCGCACAGCAAAGAGCCTGTCCGGCTCTCGCACCGAGATCACGGCCAGGGCGAAAGAACCCGCGAGCTCGGCCGCAGCCCGCCGAATCGCGACGGCCAGGTCGTTCCGGTAGTACGACTCAATCAGATGAACCACGACCTCGGTGTCGGTCCCGGACACGAACCGGTGGCCCTGCTTGATGAGTCGCTCGCGCAGCTCCCGGTAGTTCTCGACAATGCCATTGTGCACCAGAGCGATGGTACCCGTGCAGTCGGCAAACGGATGAGCGTTCTCATCGGTTACGCGGCCGTGGGTCGCCCATCGAGTATGGCCGATACCGACGCTGCCTTTGACCGGCTGCCGGGCCAGGATGTCCTTCAGTTGCTTCAACCGGCCCGTGGTCTTACGAATTGTGATGCTGCCTGAGTCGACCGTGGCGATGCCGCAGGAATCGTACCCGCGGTACTCCAGCCGCTCTAACCCGACAAGGATGACGTTCGACAGGTCACGCGGACCCACGTAACCGACGATGCCGCACACGGGCTAGGCCTTCTCCTGCGTCGCGAGTACGCCCCGCGCCCGCTCGGCCAGCTCCACGGCCCGTGCCTGTTCCCTTGTCTCAACGATAATCCGGACAATCGGCTCGGTGTTGGAGACCCGGCAGTGCAGCCAGAAGTCATCACCATCCAGCCTCAGCCCGTCGTGTCGGTCGGCCCGAGCCGGGCTGAACTCGGCAACGAGCCGGTCCAGGCGGGCGGCAAAATCATCCCGATTCATCGGCAGGGTAATCTTAACCATGACAAAGGCCGGCAATGCCTGCCGGATGGCGGAAAGTGGCCCGCTGTTCTCGCTCAGCAGACCCATAACCGTCGCCGCGGCAACCAGACCGTCCCGGGTCAGATTGAGCTCGGGCAAAATCACGCCGCCATTTCCTTCTCCGCCCACAACGGCGTTGACCGCCTTCATCCGCTCGACCACCGAAGCCTCTCCGACCGGAGTCCGTTCAACCGCGACGCCGAAACCGGCGCAGACCTCATCCACCGCGCGCGAGGTCGAGAGGTTCACGACGACCGGCCCTTTGCGTCGGGCAAGGACGTACTTGCAGGCCAGACAAATGGTCGCTTCCTCGCCCAGCGCCGTACCGGTCTCGTCCACGCAACTGAACCGGTCGCCATCCGGGTCAAAGGCGATACCCAGGTCGAGCTTGCGCTCCTTGACGAAGTTGCAGAGGTCGGTGATATTCTCGGCGGTCGGCTCAGGCCGACGCGGAAACCCGAGTGGCTTGCGCGGCTCAATCGAGCAGTAGAGCTTGACCGGCTCGGCCCCGAGCGCATCGACGAGCTGGAGCGCGGCATTCGAGGCTGCGCCGTTGACCGCATCCACGCCCACCTTGAGCTTGCGGCCGATGACCGCAGTGCGAATGTCCCGAAACAGCCGGTTGCCGATGATGGCGTTGACGTGGGCATAGACTGCGTTGGGATTAGTCTTGACCGGCCGCACTCCGTCCCACCCCGCGTAACGGGGCGGTCCGGCTTTGACCAGTTTGCGAAACGCGGCCAGCTCCTCCGGAGAGATGAAATCGCCGTCCCGGCTGACGAACTTCATCCCGTTCCACTGCTCGGGATTGTGGCTCGCGGTCAGGGCAATCGCCCCGGCCAGCCGCGAAAGCCGGGTATAGTGCAGCACGGTCGGAGTCGGACAGATACCCAGGTCCACGACCTCGCAGCCGGTCGAAAGCAGGCCGGCGGTTGCGGCCGCAAGCATCATCTCGCCCGAGGTACGTGTGTCCCGGCCGATTGCGACCGTGCCCGGCCCGACAAAGGCACCGAACGCGGCCGCGACCCGGGTCACGGTCTCAGGCAACAGGTCCTGCCCGACCACGCCGCGCAGCCCGGAGATCCCGAAGATTGGGGGAAGCATGACTGCTGATTATAGCGCGGCTGTCGGACGGGTCAAACGGCGAATGGCGGGCTTTGACACCGTCCTGCTGCGACCTAGAATATGGTGCAGCCGGATAGGCCGGCTGCACTACCAGACGAACAGAATGATATTCGGAGGCTTCGTGCGAATCACTCGATTGCTCTTGCTTTCCGTGCTGCTTGCCCGGGCTGCTCTTGCCACGAACTGGCCGATTCCGCCGGTCAACGTTGTCCATCCGATGGGCAACAACTGGGGCAATTACCAGAACTACGGCAGCGGCGGTTACTTCCACAACGGTATCGACGTCATCACCCCCGACACCTCGGGCTCTGAGGTCCGGGCTGTCCGCCACGGCTGGGTCAAAGGGTGGGGCACGATTCAGGCCGAGCTGCACTACCGGCTCGCGGTCTGCGATACCAGTCCGGACTTCACCGGCCGGGCCGAAGGCTGGCTCTACGCCCACATTGACGCGGCCCGCTGGCACAGGAACGTGGGCGACGAGGTGCAGGAGGGCGAAGTCATTGGCTATCTTGTTGCGTGGCCGATTGCCGCGACCTTTGATCACTGCCACTTCGCCCGTATCTCCGATACCGGCGCGACCTGGATGCGTTTTCCCAACGTCACTTGGTGGTTCATCCAGAACCCGCTCACCATTATTCAGCCGAACACCGACACCGAGGTGCCAGTGTTTGAGAATACCCGGTCGAGCTGGCGCTTCGCAATCTGCCGGGACAATGCCAACAACAGCTACCTGAATCCCGACTCGGTGGTCGGCGACGTTGACATCATCGCCAAGGTCTACGACAAGACCGGGGTCTCGACCGGGAACGCGACCTGGGACAAACTCGCCCCCTACCAGCTCGACTACATGATTCGTCGCGCCGACGGCCTAGTCGTCGTACCGTGGACGATTGGCGTCCAGTTCTCGAACATCCTGAACGGCTCGGACGTCAGCGTCGTCTATAAGCGCGACAACACCTGCCGCTCCCAAGGTGACTACGACTATCGCAACTACTACTTCATCGTCACCAACACCGACGGTGACTCAATCATCGAGTCCTCGGACGTAAACGGCAAGTGGGCAAGCGGCCTGGTCGGCGATGCTGAATACTGGATTCTCGTCCGCGCCTCAGACGTAGCCGGCAACATGGCCGTGGACTCAATGAAAGTGCGCACACGCAATGGCGTCGGACTTGAAGACCAGCCCGGGGCGGTCCTGGCTCGGCCTGTTGCCGTGCTGCCGACCTCAGGCCGCGGCCGGAGGACGATTGCGTTTGAGCTGGTCAAGTCCGGCCTGGTCGAGCTGCGCGTGCTCGACAATTCCGGTCGCGTCATCGAGACGCTCGTTGATGCCGAGCTCGGTGCGGGACGATACTCGTACCGCTTCCTGCCCCCGAGCACCGGTGTCTACGTCGTACAGATGCATGTTCCGGGCTCGGTCACAAGCAAAGCCAAGCTCACTGCCCTGAACTAAGCGGTCTCCGCCCGCGCCCGACCCGCTGCTGCCTCAGCCGCAGCGATGCCTGATGCCCAGGCAAAGTGCAGGTTGTACCCCCCGGTCTCGGCCCAGAGGTCGAGCATCTCGCCGGCAAGATAGAGTCCCGGACGCCGCTTCGCCTCCATGGTCAGCAGGTTAACCTCATCAAGGCTCACTCCTCCGCCGACAACGGTGGCGCGCTCGAGCGGCTCAGTACCAACGACTTCGAGGTCGGTGCTCTTGAGCGCACGCACAATCGCCTCGGCATCGCGGCGCGTCAATCCGGCCATCAGCCGGTCCGGGTCAACCCGAACCATCTGACAAAGCCGGGTCGCCAGTCGCCGTGAGACAAAGCTCGCCAGGACAGTTGCAAGCTTTGCCCTGGGCCGATTGACTCGGGCAGTTGCAAGTTGGGCGGCAAGTTCATCCTGGCGCGTGTCCGGCGCCCAGTCAACTTGCAGTACGACGTGCCGACACTGGGCCAGAGCCCGGGCCGCAAACCCGCATAGGTTCAGAACGCTGGAGCCGGATATGTACTCGTGGGCGAAGATGAAGTGGCCCTGAGCACGACGCACGGCCTGAAGCGACTCCCGGCTCGGTCCGACCAGAAGCGACATGTCCACGCGCGGCTGAGAGATGCCGGCAAGCTCGCGCAGGTTCTCCCTGGTTCTGAGCGAGGCAAGGGCAGCAAACCACGGCACGGTCACCAGCCCGAGTCGACCTGCCAGGCTCAGCCCGTCACCAGTCGAACCAGTATGAGGATAGCTCGCGCCGCCAGTTGCAAGACAGACGTTTCTGGCATTGATGCGCCGACCGTCAGAAAGCCTCACCGACCAACCTTCATCAAGCCCGACCACCCGTGCTGCGACAATCACGGTTGTTCGAGCGCGGACAAGCTCACCGACCAGGGAATCAACGATTCCGGAAGCATCGGCCCGCGAGGGCCAGACGCAGCCCTCATCGTCAATGCGGGCAGCTATCCCCAGCGATTCGAAGAACTTAACTATCCGTTGATACGGGAATCGGCGTAGCAAAGGCATAATCCGCTCAGGAGCGCAATCGAACCGGGCCACCATGGCATGAGGCGTCTCAGCATGGGTGAAATTGCACTTGCGGCCACCGGTCAGGGCGAGCTTACGGCCGCAAGTTGAGTTGCGCTCGATGATTACCACGTTCAGCCCAAGACGTACCGCGGCCACGCCGCAAGCCAGTCCGGCCGCTCCTCCGCCCACTATTGCGAGGTCGTGAAATCTTGACATCTCAGTAAATGGGGCTAGAATACTCTTGGTGACCAAACGGCCGGGAAAGCCGGCGAACCTTTCTGCCGCCCGGGCCGTCTAAGATTAGTGAGAGCACGACAGTTCGGTATCAAGAATCGGCTCGGTCACCAAGATTGCCGTGACACTGGACTGCTCGTGACTCTCACTTTTTTCGTGCGAGTCTGATGCAGCCCGGCTTCGGACTTCTGGGCCAAGCGCGCCAAGACCCCTGCTCACAACTTGGTACAGCCTCACGGCGAAATCATCATGCGCCGGTCTTGGTTCTTTTCATGTTCCGACCACTGTGACGACCAACTGCCGACGCCGGTCCCGATTATCGAAGTCCACCAATATCACCTGCTGCCAGGTGCCAAGAACCGGCATGCCATCCTTCACCGGGAGCGACCTCGACGCTCCAACCAGTGCGCTGCGCAGATGGGCGAAGCCGTTGCCGTCCTGCCACGCATCGTCGTGACGGTAACGTCGGTTCTGCGGCACAATCCTCTCGAGCGCCTCCTTCAAGTCCTCGACCGCACCCGCCTCGAACTCAATGGTCGTGATGCCCGCGGTTGAGCCGGGGTTGGCTACGCATACTATGCCATCGCGGATGCCGGAACCAGCGACAGCGCGTCGCACTTCGGCAGTGATGTCGATGACGTCACAGAATCCCCGGGTGTTGACTTCGACTGTTGCAGTGCGAACGCGAAACTGGTGGCGGGTCTCGGATTGAGAAGACATGCCCCGGCTCACCAGCAAAAGGAAAGAGGGGTCACGAGAGCTCGCGAATCCGAGGTCGAATAAGGTGACCGAGCCTTGGTAACTTCGCTGACTCCGTGCCCCTCAATATCATATGTCCGAATTCGGGCCGCTTTCCTCGTCGTCGGTCTCCTGCCGCTCGGCCCATTCCTCCAGACTAATCTCAGCCTTTGCCAAGCCGTTAGCCGGCTCGGTCAATCTGAACCCAGCGGCCTCAAACAGGCGTATCGGACCTTCCGGGCCTGACCGGTCATCAGTCCGACAGACCGCCTGGACAATCTCGTACCCTGCCTCAATGGCAAAGTCCATTATCTCCAACAACAACATGACGTCAACACCGGCTTGCCTTGCCGGCTCGGTCACGTAGAGCGCGGCGATGAGCAGCCCGGTGTCGTCGAACTCAAACCCCAGGCGCGTCCGGCTCGGGAACAACTCGGGCCGGCCGAACACGGCATAGCCGACAACCCTGCCATCCTGCACCGCCACCTTCACGCCGGACCGCTCATCGGCCACCAGCCGTCTCAGGGCCTCAGGCCGCACCTGACACTCGACCCCGGCGAAATCAGACCGGCGCTCGTCCTCAAGCAACGAACAGACAAAACACAACCTGTTCTCAAGAACAAGCAGAGCCAAACCATCAAGGTCAAGGTCGGCAATGTGCATGCCCTGGACATAGGACATAAGCTGCTACACTCTAGGTAAGGCTCAGCGATAGTCAACCGCGGCAGACAGACCGCATCTGAGTTGGCATCGCTGAAGCCGAAGCTGAGCAGAGACCTCGACCGACGCCCCGACAACCGCCAACGCAGACAGGCAGACGACGGTGTACTCGACCACCGGCAAGTCAGGTCACTTCACAGCCAACTGCGGCCCAGGGAACGACCTCTCCCCAATCCCCCTGTGCCGGACCTGGCCCCCGTCATTCTGCTTCTGACTACTGACATCGTCGTGTCCGCAATAGACTCCGGCAGCAGCAGGGTCTGGAACAGCGGGTCGCATCTTGGGGCTGACAGCCTGGCTTGACCGTGGCGGGTTGGTGCTGATAATCAGGTCATGATTCGCCGGTTCGCTGGCCTGTTCTTGCTGCCTGCGCTGACTCTGGCCGGCGTGTCGTTCCCGGCTATCAGGACCGTGGTCGAGCTGTCTTCGGACGGCAGCGCCCATGTGGTACAGGAGCTGACCTGTCGGTTCGAAGGCAAGCACCGCCGCGTGCGCCTGAGTTTCCCGGCTCTGTATCACGATAGCGGGGTGCTCTTCAATGGCCTGACCGGGCATGACGGACATGACCGCGTGCCGGGCAATGAAGTTGACGTCAGATACGAAGCTGGAGCGTTGACCGTGGCCTGGGTGCCGCGCGCTACAGACCAGGCAAGACGCTATCATATCGACCTGACGGTCAAACGCGCGGTCCGGTGCTACGATGACGTTGCACATGTACGAGTACCGGTTGTCGGCCACGCCGGCGGTTCGATTGCCCGGGCAACGGTGGAACTACGCCTGCCCAAGGCGGCGACCAGAACTTTTCAGCTTGCCGACAGCGCTGACTTCCTGGTGAGCCAGGACCGCAGGAGCGGCTCGTTCATCCGCTACGACCTAGAACGGGGCGACCAACTGACCGTCGACGTTCTGACCGACCCGGGCGTGTTCGAGGACTTACCGCGGACGCCCGGACTGATGCAAGAAGTGGAAACCAGCACACCTACGATTGAACAGGATATGCCACCTGAACCAGATGAAGCTGGACCACTGCGACGCTACTTCGGGCTTGGTTTGCTGGTGCTGCCGCTGGTCCTGTTGCTGGTGCTCTATCTTCTCTATGGTCGGGAACCGCGCGTCAGCCACGAGGCGCTGTACGAGCGCGAGCCGCCCGAGCTTGTTCCCCCTCTGGCTGTGCCGCCGATCATGCGCCAGGCCCCGGACCTGACCGAGTTGCCCGAGCAAACCCTGGACGCGACCCTTGCAACCCTGGTCGACGCCGCGCGCAGAGGTACGCTTGACCTGATACCGGGTGACGCGCGCACCGGCGCAGGCCGCGGTCTTGTGCTGGCCCATCCGGACCGGGTCAGTGACCTTGATGAGCTGAGCCGGAAGGTCATCGACTACTACTTCACCAGAGTGAGTGCGGGCCGGAGCTTTGTCACTGCTGAAGACGTCCGGCGTTACGCCACGGAGAAGCCGGATGCGTTTCTGTTCTGGCTCAAACAGATGAGCCAAGAGGGCCGGTACTGGTGGTGGACCAAGCTGGGCATCGGTTTTCTGGAGCCGGCCAGTTCGATCGCGTACCAGGTTTTCTGCCTCGTTGCGCCCCTGGCCACGGCGCTGGTCTGGCTCCTCGTGCCCTTCAACTTCGTGCTCATCTCGATCGACCTGTCGTTCCGGCTCCGGGTGGTTCTGATGTTTGCGACGTTCGCGCTCAGCAGCGCCGTGTACTCGTACCTGGGCCGGGCGATTCTGCGCTGGAGTCCGCCTGCCTACTACGAGCACCTGCGCTGGCAGAGCTTCCGGCGGTTTCTGGTTGACTTCTCGGCAATCGAGCAGGCGCCGCTCGAGCTCTCCGTCATCTGGCAGGAGTACTATGTCTATGCCGTGGCCCTGGGCATCGGCGAGCGGTTCATGCAGGGGCTATCCGGGCTTTCCGAGGCTTTGAGCCGGGCAGGCAAAGCAGAGTCGGTGCTAGTCAGCCCCGAGGAAGTAACAGGAACCGTCCCAGCTTCCCCGAGCCCGGGTCTTGACGCTGGTGCACAACTCGGGCCCGGCGTCGGTCAGGTGCTGGAGGCGTTTCGCGCCGGCTCGGGAATGCAGGGCAGGCGGATTGGCCGGCTGCAGCCGTTGCTGTTCTGGCGGGTCGGGAACCGATAGCGGTCAGTCGTGGGCCGGTGAGTCGGGCGCAAGCAGGCCCGCGACCCATTTGCGTTCGGCCCAGAGTGCACAGCCGCCCCTGGTCTCCTTGAGTCGGTCGTGGTTTTCACGGATGGTCGCAAGCAGGCTGGAGCGGAGCGCTTCCCTGAAAGACATGTCCTTGATGCTTGTGTCGGAGAAAGGCGCGAACGGGCAGGCTTCGACCCGACCCGATGCGCTGATGTGCACGAATCCTCGGCCCGCGGCCAGGCAGCCGCCGAACTGCTCTTCGTCACCGGGAAAGCCGATGAAGAGCGCGGGCAGTTCGGCGCGGAACCGGTCGAGTCGGCAGAGAAGCTCGGTCTTCTGCTCCGGGAGCAGGGTCAACTCCTCGGTGCCGGCCCGGGCCGGCACGTACTCGACAAAGAAGAACGCGCCGCACCCGGCCTTGATGAGCCGTCGGATGAACTCGGTCTGCGTCAGCACCGCGAAGTTCTGCTGCGTCACGGTCAGGGAGCACCCCCAGAAGATACCCGTGCCCTGCACGCGGCCGGCAAGCGACTTGAGCCGGGCGTAGATGCCTTCGCCACGGCGGGCATCGGTTTCGGCCTCCGCGCCTTCGATGCTTGCGACCGCGATGATGTTACGCTGCTTCCTGAACCGCTCAATCCAACGGTCGTCAATCAGCGTGCCGTTGGTGAAGACCGGAAAGACTATCTCCGGGAAGTCCCTGGTGACGTCAATGACCTCGGGCCGCAGCAGCGGCTCACCGCCGGCCAGGAGCATGATTGACACTCCGAGCTCACGCGCCTCGTCAAGCACCGAGCGGAACTTCTGCGGCTCCAGTTCTCCTTCGGCCGCAGTCCTCAGCGCATGGGCATAGCAGCCCCTGCAGTTCAGGTTGCAGCGGTTGGTGACGCTGACGATGACCAGCGGCGGCACATGCACACCTTTGGCCTCCCAGTCCTTGCGTCGTCGAGCAGCGCGGCGCTGACTGCGCAGGGTTCGGGCAAAGAACAGGGCGCGGCCCGGGTCAAGCAGGGACTGCTGCCAGGCACGCTGGAACAGGTCGCGTATCTGGGCATCAAAGGTCTTTGAGTATTCTGGCTGCTGGTTCATGACGGTCTTGTGCTGCGACAGCAGATGTTAGCAGGCTCATCTCCTTTGCCAAGCCCGGCGTCTGGCCTGTCCGGCTCAGCCTGCGCTACCGTCGTTGACCGCTGAGCCGGCCCGACCTAGAATCTTGGTTGCACTGGCTGGATAGTGAGAGTCCAGAACCGGTCACACATAACTGCCCAAGGAGGCCCTGTGAAGAATTCCTTTCTGCTTGTCCTCGTCTTTGCCGCGTTCGCTGCCGCAGTCTCGGCTGCACCACGCCAGCTCATCGTCCGGGTCCAGGCCCGTTCCTACGAAGAACTGCGCCGGCACCTTGACTTCAAGGGCACGTCAATCACGATTGCCGGCGCCGACATAGGAACGTCATATGACCTGATGCTGGACGAGCAAGACCTTGACCGGGTGCTGGCCTGCGGCCTGGCGAACACGGTCGTGGTGCCGGACGTGGATAAGGCTGCGGAGCAGGCGATGCTCGATGGCTACTACCAGTCCTATGACTCGCTGGTGCGGGTGATGCGCTGGTTCTGTACAAACTACTCTTCTATCTGCCGACTGGAAAGCATCGGCACGACCCACGAGAACCGGTGGATTTACTGCGTGAAGCTGAGCGACAACCCGGGTCTGGACGAGGATGAGCCTGAGCTGCTCTACGTCGGCTTGCATCACGCCCGCGAGTGGGCCACGCCCCAGGTGTGCCGCCACATCCTCGACACCTTGGCACGCAACTACTCGTCCAACGTCGACTTCCGGAACTTCATCAACACCCATGAGACATGGATCTTCCCGGTCATCAACGTCGACGGCTACGTCTATGATTACCCGGCCCAGCGGTCGTGGCGCAAGGACCGCCAGCCGTTCGGCAGCAGCTATGGCTGTGACCCGAACCGTGACTACAACGGTTGCTGCAACGGCAACCGGATGGGCGACTGGGGTTCGCTTGTGTCCGGTTCTTCGACGTCGCACCTGCCCTCGAACGAAACCTTCTTCGGCGGCTCAGGCGGGTGGGGCAAGGAAATCTACCACCTCAGCGAGTTCTTCAAGCAGCGCACGTTCGTGGCGGTCATCTCCTACCACTCATACAGCGAGCTGGTGCTCTGGCCTTATGGCCACGGCGAGCTGACCCCTGACTCGGTCTACCTGCGCAACCTGGGCCAGGGCATGGCGGCCCAGATTCAGCGCCTCGGTGGCGGGTACTACACGCCCCAGCAGTCGAACTATCTCTACCCGACCAACTGCGGCTCAGACGACTGGATGTATGGCTGGGCCCACTACATCGGCGGGTTTCCGTGCATGTCGTACACGGTCGAGGTCGGCACCGCGTTCTACCAGAACACCAGCCAGCTCGACCACATTCAGACTCAGAACTTCAAGGGCGCGTGGTACCAGATGCTCCGCTCCGACTCAATCATCGCCACGCTTGAAGGCAGAGTGCCGCGGCCCATCCTCGCGCCGATGGACACGGTCGGCCCCAACTTCACCCTGCACTGGACCCCGACTCGTCCCGAGCACAACCATCCGGACCGCTGGGAACTCGAAGAGCTGACCGGGCTGTCGGTCATCCTTGACAGCTTTGAGTCCGGGTTCACAAGGTGGGACACGATGGGCGCGGTGCTCGCCACGGCCCAGCGCCATTCAGGCAGCTATAGCTTCCAGCTCCGCAACGGCAACAACGTCGCGAACTACATCGTCACCAAAGACCCGTACCCGGTCCAGCCCGGCGACAGCCTGCGCTACTGGATATGGTACAACACCGAGACCAACTACGACGTGGTCACGACCGAGGTGTCGCTTGAGGGCAAGGAATGGGTTCAGCTCCACGACCGGTTCACGGGCAATTCGAATGGCTGGGTGCGCCGGGCGTACTCGCTCTCCCCATGGGTCGGCAAGTCGGTGTTCATCCGGTTCCGCTACATGACCGACGACAACACCTTGGGCACCGGCGTCTACATCGACGACGTCTGGCCGGTCCCGAGCTTCTCCGGCCGCACGACCATTTCCTCGAATATCACCGACACCATGTACAGCTTCACCGGCAAGGCGGCGGGAACGTACTTCTACCGCGCGCGCGGCCGCAACGTCGCCTGGGGCTGGAATGACAAAGGCCCGCTTGAGGATGTGATTGTGGTCGCTCCGGTCCGCGATGTCGGCGCGACCGTAGTAGTCGCACCTACTGGCACAATCGACTCCGGCGCATCGGTTACTCCGGCCTGCACGGTCTACAACTATGGCACGAGCACTGAGTCGTACAACGTCCGCTGCAAAGTCGGTGGCTTCTACAACCAGACCGCATCGGTGACAAACCACGCGCCGGGCGCGAAGCTCCACGTCACGTTTCCGGCTTACTCGACCTGGCCCCGGGGCACGTTCTCCGTGACCTGTTCGACCGAGCTTTCGTCCGACGTGACGCCAGCCAATGACAAAGCCTCAGGTTCGGTCACGGTCCGGGTGCTCGACGCGCAGACTCTGTCCATTATCGCTCCAACCGGCACGGTTGACTCAGGAGCTACTATCGCACCGCAGGCCAATGTGCGCAACAATGGCACCGCCCCAGCAACCTTCAACGTCCGCTTCGATATCCAGGGCGGATACTCGAACACCCAGACCGTGACCAATCTCGCATCCGGGGCCTCGACCACGGTCACGTTCACTAACTGGGCCGCAGGGCCGCGCGGCACGCTCGCCACGCGCTGCACCACAATGCTCACCGGTGATATGGTACCGGTGAACAACCTCGCCACCGGCAATGTGACCGTACGCGTGCGCGATGTTGCCTGCCAGCGCCTGCTTTCACCTTCAGGCATAGTTGATTCAGGCATGACCGTGACGCCGACATGCTCAGTAGCAAATCCGGGTTCGACTACCGAGAGTTATCAGGTACGCATGAAGGTCGGCGCGTTCTACAACCAGACCGCCACGGTCTCCGGCCATGCACCAGGCACGACGATCCGCGTCACATTCCCGGACTGGGCCGTGACTCAGCTTGGGACCCATATGGTTTCCTGTTCGACCGAACTCACCGGTGACCTGGTTCAGGCGAATAACCGCCAGTCAGGATCAGTAACTGTACTGCGACCACCCCAGCACGACGTGGGCTGCACCCAAGTCATTGCGCCGCTAGGCCAGGTCGATTCCGGCACATTGGTCGTGCCTGCGTGCACCGTGTACAACTACGGCAACATGCCTGAATCCTACGCGGTGCGCATGAAGGTCGGCTCAGGCTATGACCAGACCGCCTCAGTGGTGAATCATGCGCCAGGAACGCATCTACACGTCACCTTCCCGGCATGGACTGCCGGTGCACGCGGAACCTATGCGGTTTCGTGTTCTACCGAACTGGCGATTGACTCACGGCCGAACAACGACCGGTCTATAGGCCAAGTTGAGGTTAGGGTCCTGGACGTGGAACTCAGCACAATCATCGCACCTGCAGGTACAATTGGCGCAGGCACGGTCGTGACCCCGCAGGTTCGGCTCCGCAACTCTGGCTCGGTTCCGGTGCTGTTTCCGGTTCGGCTGGTCATCACCGGCACGACCGTTGTCTTTGACACGACCGAGACCGACGTAGCACTGAACCCAGGGGAAACGCGCGACCATTCCTTCACCCGGTCTTGGACTGCTGGTCCGGCTGGCAACTACACTACCCTTGCCTGGACCGCGCTGGACCACGACCTTGTGCCGGCAAACGACTCAGCTCGCAACGTTTTCACGGTCAGTGCTGGCAACGCACCTGGCTGGCTCGAAAAGACCTCGATACCTTTGTTGCCTTCGTCCAAGCAGGTAAAAGACGGTGGTTGGCTTGCCTGTGCTGGCAGCTACATCTACGCAGCCAAAGGCAACAAGACTCAGGACTTCTACCGTTATGACATCGAACGCGACTCCTGGACCACGCTCGCCTCGATTCCTGACGGTCGTGAAGGCAGAAAACCAGGCAAGGGTGCGGTCGGAGCAGCCGGTGGCAACTACGTCTATGCAGTCAAAGGCAACAACACCCAGGGCTTCTGGCGCTACTCTCCGAGTCAGGACTCCTGGCACCAGATGGCCGATATCCCGCTCGGCATGAGCAACAAGAAGGTCAAAGGCGGGACCGACATGGTCTACGTCAGCGACCTCGGCGAGTACCCGGACCGGCTGTATCTGCTCAAAGGCGACAAGAACGAGTTCTGGCTCTACGACATCGAGCGCGACTCCTGGCGCACAATGCCCGAAGCACCGTTCGGCCTGAGGCGCACGAACAAGTACCCGAAAGGCTCGTGGCTCACCTACGCGCCGGCTGGCGTTGTCCCGGCTGAGTTCGGAATCATCTACTGCCACAAGGCCAACTTCCATGAACTGTTCGCCTACGAGCCGATAACCGACACCTGGTTCTCACGCCAGTTGACCGGGATGCCGTTCATCGGCGCCTCCGGCAAGAAGAAGAAGTCCAAAGACGGCGGCAGTGCCGCAGTGCTCGACCGCTACGTCTATGCCCTCAAAGGCGGGAATACCCAAGAGTTCTGGCGCTATGACCCGGAACTGGACTCCTGGACCGAACTTGAGCCGATGCCGCTTCTCGGCAGCTCAGGCAAGTCGAAGAAGGTCAAGGCCGGGGCAGACATCGTCGGAACCCACGACTGCCTGTTCGCGCTCAAAGGCAACAAGACCTTGGAGTTCTGGCGCTACACGCCAGGAACGACGCCTCACACGTCACGACCTGCGCTGGACGCCAGAGAAGGTACCCAGGCCGACATGATGCCTGATGCGTCCAGCCTCATGCGCATCTCGCCCAACCCGCTGCGCCCCGGCTTTGCGACCATTCACTTGAACCCTCGAATCCTCGACGCCTCAAATCCTGTCCTCTCCCTGTTCGATGTCTCCGGTCGGCTCGTCCTGCACTCGTCATTCGTCATTCGGACTTCGTCATTGCCTCTTGACCTCCGCAACCTTCCTGCCGGAGTCTACACCCTCTGTCTGACCGCAGGCCGCCACTCGCTCGCGCAGAAACTCGTGCTCCAGCGCTAGTGCCTGAAAAACAGTCTGGCCGCGGCATCCGCCGCTCCAGCAGGACGACCTCGCATTAGCTGTTCCTCTCCCAAGAGGAGACGAACAGAGTGAGGGTATCGCCGTCAGGCGATATGCCCGGCCCGTGCTTGACTACCCAGCCTAGCTCTGCCAGCCAAACCAGGGCCGCGTCTTCGACAGTGGATTCGCTGAACCGCTCAGGCATCTGTCCGGCCTGTCCGACGCGTCCTACTCGTCCGACTCCTGTACAGCCTCTCCGTGAACCCGCCCTCCTCCAGAAACTGCTGCTCCAGCTTCTCCAGTTGCCTGCCGAGCAGGTAGCTCGCCTGGTTGATGAGGCAGACGAGCGTGTTGGCCGCGGTTTCCGGGTCCGACATGTCTGACCGGTCCGACGCGTCTGACCTGTCCGACTGGTCTGACTTGTCCGACCGGTAGCGCCTTCTCACCTCCAGCGCTCTCGGGTCGTCCTTGCGCCACTGCTTCAGCCCGCGCTGGCGCAGGAAGTCCTCCACGTCCAACAGCAGCTCCTCCAGGCTTGCGCGTGCCACGCCGGTCAGCTTCAGCTCGGTCTTCTTCGAGGTAGCCGAAGCCATACTGCCCTCGGCGATGTTCTGCACGCCGCTTCGGGCCGCCTGCACCATCTGGTCGTGCGTGCGCGACCGCTTCTCGATGAACCGGTCGCAGAACTCCACTGTCAGGTCGTAGACCTGCTGAGCAACCTGAAAGCTCCTCAGTTTCCGATACCCGCCGTGCTTCGGAATCAGCTCACCCATTCCGGCTATCCTTGTCCGACTGGTCTGACTTGTCCGACGCCCTTGCCTGTCCGACTTCGATTTCCCCGCTCATCAGCTTCGGCAACAGCGCGTCGCGGATGGCGGCCAGGGTACAGGATTGCATCCGGTTTGCGATTCGCAGTCTCAGCAGAGGCCCGACGTTCGCACCGTTGCCGCTCTTCTTCACGACCTTGGTTCTGGCCACTCTCTAGTCTCCAGTCCGTCGGTTAGCAGCCTCTGCCAGCATACAGCGGCAAATATAACCCGGAGCCAGACCATGTCAAGCGTAATGCCTCGAACAACCGGACCTGACCCAAGGCAAGCAGCGGTGCCAATCACGGTCAGAGCCACGGTCGGAATCACGGCCAGAGTTTCGGTCCGAGCGCAGGTCGGTTCGGCTCAGCCGGCCAGGAGCCGAGCCAGGAACAGAGCGACAGACAGAGCGACAGATATCTCGGCAAGGAGAGCACCAGAGCCGGCGTCAGCCAGAGCAGCGCCGCCCAAGACCGGTCAAGCCACTCTCATGGCGACGAGCAAAGCCGCGTTGCAAGTGGCAGGGGGGACTGTCCCCACCGGAAATGTGGTATCGAACTAAGTCGCAGCATACCAAATGGTTAGTCTGATACATCGGTAGCTGATGGGTTACAGTATATGTAAACTAGTCTTTGGGCCAGGACTAGCTCGCAGCAGTTGACCCTGGTTGGCTCAGGACTATAATCTTGTGCGGCGCTCGGACCCGCCGTGACAGCACTAACCAGAGAGTCAAGAATTATCCGGGCAAGACCAGAGTTGGAACGTTCTGCTACGACCGCCGCGGCCGACTGCCGCAGTTTCATGCGGGCAACAGACCCGCATTGGTCAATTCGAGTGCGACCGAGGGAACAGGATGAAGCCTGACTCGAGTGATGGTCCTGACTACTCCCACCAGCTTGCCGAGGAGTTCAGTGGTCTGACTCGGGAGATCCTCCGTTCGGCAAATCAGGGGGTACCTCGGATCGAGTTCGTCCGCGAAGTGCTCAGGCTGCTGGTCGAGTTCTCGGAGGTTGATCAGGTCGAAATCAGAGTCAATGACGGCCGGCGGTTCTTCTGCGGCGTGCTCCATAGTGGTGACCGGAACTCTTATCGATTCAGCATGAGAACAAGGAAATCTGGGGTCGAGCCTGAGTCGGCCGCCTGTGCCGGAGATACGCCGGGACTCACGCTGCTGTGTCAGCGCGTCATGTTCGGGGAGGTGGACCGGTCGTCGGCTCACTTCACCGCCAACG
Source organism: Caldifarciminota bacterium (assembly GCA_965648905.1). Taxonomy (GTDB): domain Bacteria; phylum Hydrothermota; class Tepidihabitantia; order Tepidihabitantales; family Tepidihabitantaceae; genus CAZQFS01. Next base: position 65,465 of record CBFGIT010000006.1, on the reverse strand, counting down.
GCAGCTTCTGGACCGACGATACGTCAAAGTCAATCTCACTGTCCTCGCCCGGGGGATGGGTTGAGGTGAACATTGACGCGTCGCACCGCTCGCTCGCCATCATCCGTTTTGCGGTGAGCGAGGACAGTCACGGGCTGGTGCTGTTCTGGGACCGCGAGCCCGCGGTCTTCCGCCGTTATGACATCAGCTTCTACGAAGGGGTGGCACAGACGATTGGCGTTGCCCTGGCCGATCGCCGGGCCCAGGCGGCACTCCGTGAGCGCATGAAGGAACTGACGTGCCTCTATGGCATTGACCGGGTGCTTGAGCAGACCGGCGCAACGCTCGCCCAACGCCTGCAGGGCGTTGTTGCACTGCTGCCGCCGGCGTGGCTCTATCCGCATCTGGCATCGGCGCGGATTATCGTTGACGGCGCGGTATTCACCGCCGGCGATTTCGGCGGTCCACACGTGCAGTCGGCCCCGGTGGTTGTCCGGGGTCAGCAGCGCGGCGTGGTGGAAGTGTGTTATTCGCAGACCATGCCGGACCTGGACCAGGGGCCGTTTCTGAATGAGGAGCGGAGTCTGATTGACGCGGTGGCAAAGCAGGTCGCCTTGATGCTTGAACACCAGCAGGCTGAAGAGGAGCGGGTCGGGCTCGAGGCGCAACTGCGCCACGCGGACCGGCTCGCGACCATCGGACAACTGGCCGCAGGTGTGGCACACGAGCTGAACGAACCGCTGGGCAGTATCCTCGGTTTTGGCCAGTTGGTGCAGAAGACGCCAGGGCTGCCTGATTCCGCGGCGCGCGACGTGCAGAAGATCGTCGACGCCGCGCTCCACGCCCGTGAGGTCGTGTCGAAGTTGATGCTTTTCGCCCGCCAAAAGCCGCCAACCAAGACCCGGGTCGCACTGAACGAGCTGATTCAGGACGGGCTGTACTTCCTGAGCGCGCGGTGCGCCAAGTCGGACGTCGAGCTGGTCCGCGTCTACGGTAACGACCTGCCCGACATCGTTGCCGACCCGGGGCAGTTGCACCAGGTGCTAATCAATCTGGTCGTCAACGCCATCCAGGCGATGCCGCGCGGCGGCAGGCTGACGATCCGTACGACCCACGAGGACGGCTATGTTGTCCTGGCGGTTGAGGATACCGGCATCGGCATGAGTGAGGACATCAAGCGTCAGATATTCGTGCCATTCTTCACAACCAAGGGCGTGGGCGAAGGTACCGGTCTCGGGCTGCCGGTCGTCCACGGCATCGTTACCGGCCACGCCGGTCGCATCGAGGTAAGCAGCGAACCGGGCAAAGGCTCGGTCTTCCGCGTGCTGCTGCCGGTGACGGCCTCAAGACGGGAGCAGAGCGATGCCAGATGACGGGCAGACGAGAATCCTGGTCGTTGACGACTCGCCGACGATGCTGGAGCTGCTCGAACGTAATCTGACCGCGCACGGCTATGCTGTCCTGACCGCACCGGGTGTTGCCGAGGCGCTCAAGGTCCTGGCCGACACTCACATCGACCTGGTGATTACCGACCTGAAAATGCCGGGCGTGAACGGTCTCGACCTGGTGCGCCACGTCCGGGAGAACCTGCGTGACACTGAAGTGATGATGATTACCGGTTACGCAACCGTGGAAGGTGCGGTTCAGGCGGTCAAGTCCGGGGCCGAGGAGTATCTGGCCAAGCCGTTCACCGAGGAGGAGCTCCTGGCGGCGGTGCAGCGCGCGCTGAAGAAGCTGAAGGTCAGGCTTGCCTCTCAGGAACGGCCTCCGGTCGGCGCGCCGGCACATCATGGCCTGCTCGGTGAATCGGAAGCGATGCAGCGGGTCTTCACCGCAATTTCCAAGGCGGCGGCGACCTCGGCAACAGTGCTGATTACCGGCGACAGCGGCACCGGCAAGGAGCTGGTGGCGCGCGCAATCCACTACTCAAGCCCGCGCGGCTCGGCCCCGTTTGTGCCGGTGAACTGCGGCGGCATCCCCGAAGGACTGCTTGAGAGTGAGCTGTTCGGCTACGTCAAAGGGGCGTTCACCGGTGCGCACGAGACCCGGGCCGGGTTCTTCCAGACTGCGGAAGGCGGGACCATCTTCCTGGACGAAATCAGCGAGACGAGTGCGGCAATGCAGGTCAAGCTGCTGCGTGTCCTGCAGGACCGGGAGGTCTGTATGGTCGGTGACAACCGGCCGCGCAAGGTTGATGTTCGGGTGATTGCCGCGACCAACAAAGACCTGCTCAGTCTTGTGGAGAAACGCGCTTTTCGTGAGGACCTGTTCTTCCGGTTGAACATCATCACGATCGTTGTGCCGCCGCTGCGCGAGCGCGACCAGGACGTGGTACTGCTGATTGGGCATTTTCTCGGCAAGTTCGCGCGGGAGTACGGCAAGCCCGTACCCAGACTGACTGAGAACGCCCTCAAGGTAATGACAAGCTACTATTGGCCCGGCAATGTCCGCGAACTTGAGAACGTCATCCAGCGACTGGTCGTGATGACCGATGCTGAGCAGATTGACGTTCCGGACCTGCCCGAGCACATGCGGTTCTCTGCTGCCCGGGAGAGCGGCTTGCGCCGGACCCTGGCCGAAGTCGAGCTTGAACACGTCCGGAACGTTCTGGCCAGTGTTGGCGGCAACAAGACCGAAGCCGCGGCAATCCTCGGCATAGACCGCAAGACACTGCGCCAGAAACTCGCCAGGCTCGGCCCAACCGAGCAGCAGTAGAAGCATCTCTGAGGATAATTGCCCCGCCGGGGAATAATTCCCCGCTTACCTGACTGCCGCCGAGTCGCATCGAAGCAGAGTCAGTCTTGTATCATACTGGAAAAGTGTCAGTTATGCACTAGCTTCGGCTCTCACGCCGCCTTCACGTCTTGGCATGGTGCTTGCACTCTGGTGGGCAGATGTTCACTAGACTAGTAATGACTCAGCCCAACGGCCTATTGCTTGTGGCTGAGCGAGAAAGAAATGGAGGTTCGCCATGTCAGTAGTCACAACGAGACGTCGAGCAGCAGTCAAGCCCAGTCTGCCCAAGCCCCACCGGCCTGCTCCTGAGGTCAAGCTCCCCAGCGGGTTGTGTTCGACCTGTAACCATGCCAAGAACTGCGGGTACATCAGAAACACCGAACAGCCGGTGTTGTTCTGCGAGGAGTTCGACTGCTACGTACCGCCGGTTGCCGAAGAGCAACTGGTCGAGGTTCAGTCGCCAACTCTGCAGGACCTCGAGGAGTGGGACAAGTACAAGGGTCTGTGCGTCAACTGCGAGAACCGTGACGACTGTGCCATCCGCAATTCTGATACCGGCGTCTGGCACTGCGAGGAGTACCGGTAGGCAGGGTGCAGCGACCGCCGGGTCAGCAACCCTGCCCGGCTCTTGCGACCGCACCGCGACCGAACAGAAGAACGGAGAAGAGATGAGTGTGACAACAGCAGTAACCCGCAGCCGCCGGTCCCGGGTCTCGGGTGGTGAGGTTCGAAAACGCAGCGTCTATGACGACGTGACGACTCAGTTCAACCGGGCCGCAGACCTGATGAAGCTCGACCCGAGCATCCGTCGAATCCTGGCCACAACGATGAACGAGGTAGTCGTCCACTTCCCGGTGAAGATGGACGACGGTCGGATCGAGGTCTTCACCGGCTATCGGGTGCAGCACAACAACGCGCTCGGGCCCTTCAAGGGCGGACTGAGATTCCATCCGGCCGTGGACATCGACGAAGTGCGCGCGCTGGCCACCTGGATGACGTGGAAGTCGGCCATCGCTGACATCCCGTTTGGCGGTGGCAAGGGTGGTATTCAGATCGACCCTTCCAAGTACTCGCTCACCGAGCTCGAGCGGATAACGCGCCGCTTCACGTTTGCCCTCGGCAACACCATCGGGCCCGAGTACGACATTCCGGCCCCGGATGTCAACACCAACGCCCAGATCATGGCCTGGATTCTGGATACCTACCAGTCAATGATGCCGGCCCACGAACGGCAGCGGATGCTGCACGTCGTCACCGGCAAGCCGATTGAGGCCGGCGGGAGCCTCGGCCGCGAAAAGGCGACCGGCCAGGGTGTGGTCTTTATGATTCGCGAATGGGCCAAGGACCACAACTTTGACCTCAAAGCGGCCACCTACACCGTCCAGGGTTTCGGCAACGTCGGCTCCTGGGCCGCCCGGTTGCTCAAGCCCTTTGGCGCTCGGCTCGTTGCCGTCGAGGATGTCACCGGCGTAATTGAGAACAGTGCCGGGATTGACCCTGACGACCTGGCTCGCCACGTCAAGGCCCGGGGCGGTGTTGCCGGCTACCAGAAGGCCCGGGCTTCGACGCACCTTGCCTTCCTGAGGACCAAGGCCGACATCATGATCCCGGCGGCGCTTGAGAACCAGCTAACCGCCTCAACCGCGCCGCTGCTCAACGTCCGGCTTGTCGCCGAGGGTGCCAACGGGCCGACCGACCCGGACGGTGACCGGATTCTCAAGGAGAGGGGCATCGACCTGCTGCCCGACATCCTCTGCAACTCGGGCGGCGTCATCGTCAGCTACTTCGAGTGGCTGCAGAACAAGCGCAGCGAATCCTGGGAGCTCCAAGAGGTGGACTGCAAACTCTACAAGCGTATCGTCGCGGCCTACGGACGCGTGCGTGAAGCAGCCCGGCAGTACGACGTCGACTGGCGCACCGCAGCGTACGTGGTTGCTCTGACAAGACTCGAGAAAGTCTACAAGGAACGCGGCATATTTCCGTGATGGTCTGTCCTGAGCGGGTCTGTCCTCCCGCAGTCCGCGCCCGCCCCCCCCGCGGGGCGCGGACCTCTTTTCCAGGGGTTGGAGGTAGTCGCGTTGAGTCTCTGCCTCGACCGAGTCTACGGGACAAGGCACCGGGGTGAGTTCGAGCCGGCTGCTCACAGGCAACGCGCATTGTTGACCTTGCCCCTCTCCGGGCTATAATTGCCGTCGGCGTTCCAACGCCGACAGGACAGCACCCTTTTTCAGTTCTATTCTTACCGTCTGGACAGACCTAATCAGGAGGACAGAATGTCTGATGCAGTAAATGCCTTCATGGAAGGCATTATCGCGAAGAATCCCGGTGAGAAGGAATTCCACCAGGCGGTTCGCGAAGTGGCTGAGTCTCTAGTGCCGTACATCGAGAAGAACCCGAAGTATCGGAAGCACAAGGTGCTCGAACGCATCGCCGAGCCGGAGCGGGTAATCATGTTCCGCGTGCCATGGCTCGACGACAAGGGCGAAGTTCAGGTCAACCGCGGGTTCAGAATCGAGATGAACTCCGCCATCGGTCCCTACAAAGGAGGCCTGCGGTTCCACCCGTCCGTCAACCTGGGCATCCTCAAGTTCCTGGCATTCGAGCAGGTATTCAAGAACTCCCTGACCACGCTGCCGATGGGCGGCGGCAAGGGCGGTTCGGACTTCGACCCCAAGGGCAAGTCGGACAACGAAGTGATGAAGTTCTGCCAGAGTTTCATGTGCGAGCTGTTCCGTCACATCGGCCCAGATACCGACGTGCCCGCCGGTGACATCGGCGTCGGCGGACGGGAAATCGGGTTCCTGTTCGGAATGTACAAGAAGCTGCGCAACGAGTTCACCGGCGTCTTGACCGGCAAGGGCCGAAACTGGGGCGGTTCGCTAATCCGACCCGAAGCGACCGGATACGGCGCAGTGTATTTCGCCCAGGAGATGCTCGCGACGCGCGGTGACTCGATGAAGGGCAAGGTCTGCCTGGTGTCGGGCTCGGGCAACGTCGCCCAGTACACGGTTGAGAAAATCAACCAGCTCGGCGGCAAGGCCGTAACGCTGTCCGACTCCAACGGCTGCATCTATGATGAAGCGGGCATCGACCAGGACAAACTGGCGTTCGTCATGGAGCTGAAGAACGTCCGGCGCGGCCGCATCGAGGAGTACGCGCGAAAGTACAAGGGCGTGGTCTACACACCGGCTGACCCGAAACTCGGTTACAACCCGCTCTGGAACTACAAGGCCGATTGTGCCTTCCCGAGTGCCACCCAGAACGAAGTGAACGGCAAAGACGCCGCCAACCTGCTGAAGAACGGCGTGTTCGTCGTGTCTGAAGGTGCCAACATGCCTTCAACGCCTGAGGCGATGGCAGCCTATCTGGACGCCAAGATTCTCTACGGGCCGGCCAAAGCCGCCAACGCCGGCGGCGTCGCTACCTCAGGTCTGGAGATGTCGCAGAACAGTCTGCGGCTTTCCTGGACCCGCGAAGAGGTCGACCAGCGGCTCCAGGGTATCATGAAGGCGATCCACGCCCAGTGTGTCCAGTACGGCACTGAGGGCAAGTTCGTCAACTACGTCAACGGTGCGAACATCGCCGGCTTCGTCAAGGTCGCCGACGCGATGATTGACCACGGCGTCGTGTAGCGAAGCTCTGCAAGACCGGTCGGGCGGGAGTCAATACTCCCGCCCGACCTGTTTCCTGAAAGCTGCCGGGCTAGAACGGGATGTCGTCGAGCTGTTCTTTGGGTATGTCTGGTTCTTCCTCAACCGGGCCGGCAGGCGTGCCCGTCTCCGCCGATGGGCCGGTCTTGTCAAGCACCTGGGTGCGGGTGGACCAGATTTCGACAACGGTGCGCTTCTCGCCCGACTGGGTATCGTAGGTTCGGCTCCGAAGTTGACCCTCGACCAGCACGGCCGAACCCTTGCGCATGGTCTCGCTCAAGCGCTCGGCTGCCTGACCCCAGATGTTAACGTTGAAGAACGACGCCTCGCGCTTCCATTCGTCGGTCGCCTTGTCCTTCCAGACCCGGTCAACCGCGACTCTGAAGCTGAGCACGGCCGAGCCCTTAGGCGTATAGCGCAGATCCGGGTCCATCGTGACGCGGCCGAGCAGGATGACAACGTTCAGGCTGCCCAGGCGCAGGGGTGCGCTCGGGCCGCGGGGGCCGCGCTCAGCGTCAGCCACCCGTCACCTCCGGCGCCGGCTCAGCCGGTACCGGCTCGCTCGGCGTGTTCTCCGGAACGGCAGACGGTTCGGCACTGGGTTCCGTGCTCAACGGCTTGGCGATGAACGCCATGCGCAGAAGACCCTCGCGGTGCTTCATCTCGAGTCGAACCTTGTCCGGAATCGTGGTTGGCCCGGTGAAGGCGATGAAGATATAGTTGGCCTCGGCGTGCCGCTTGATAGGATAGCCGAGCGCGCGGCGTTCGATGCGCTCGTCTGCGACCGCGCCGGCACCGTTCCTGACCAGCAGGTCTCTGGTTTCACGGGCCAACTGCTGGACGTCCTTTTCCGGCATGTTCGGGTCAACGATCATTGCGATTTCGTAGCTGTTCAAACTACCTCCTTGGGAAATGACGAACTACCAATAACGGATGACGAATACAGCCGGGCAGGCAGGATTCGTGTCTCACTTGAATTTGATGAGCAGGACGTCGCCGTCCTGAACAACGTAGCCGGGGCCTTCGGTCTTGACGCGGCCTGAGTCCCGGCAGGCATGGAAGTCGCCGCCGGTGACCAGGTCGTGGTAGGTGACAACGTCCGCTTTGATGAAGCCTCGGGCCAGGTCGGTATGAATCATCGCGGCAGCTTCGACCGCGGTCGTGCCGCGCGGCGCGGCCCAGGCCCGCGACTCCGGACCCTTCACGGTGTAGAATCGAATCAGGTCAAGGGCGACAAAGCACCGGGCGACAATCCCGGAGGGGCCTTCAGACGCGAGCCCAAGGCTCAAGCGCAGTTCAACCTTGTCCGGCTCGTCGAACGTAGCCATGCCGACCTCAAGCGCGGCCGAGAAGAGCAGGTTGGTGCGGGCCGCGGTGCGCGGAAACGTCGCCGGGTTGGCCGGCACCGAGTCCGAGCAGTTGACCGCATAGACAACCGGCTTGACCGTAATCAGGCCGAGCCCCTTGAGCGCCTGGCGCTGCTCCGGGTCGAGCTCGGGCGCATTACCGGACCCAAGGGCGGAGTACGCAGACTCGAGTGCGTGGAGCAGAAGTTGCTGCTCCGATGACTTGGGTTCCTTGCGAACGTGTTCGAGTCGTTTCTGGACAATCACCAGGTCGGCAAGGGCCAGCTCGGCCTCGACGATGGACGCGTCCCGGTCCGGGTCCACCGAGTCGAAAACGTGAGGAATGTCGGCCGATGCGAAGTTGCGCACGATGTGCAGGATGATGTCGGCTTCGCGGATATGAGCGAGAAACCGGTTGCCCAGTCCTTCACCGGCACTCGCACCCTTCACCAGCCCGGCGATGTCAACGAAGTCAACGTGCGCCGGGGTGAGCTTCTCGGGTTTGAGGATTTCGCCGATGCGCTCCAACCGTTCGTCCGGCACGAACACGACCCCAACGTTCTGGTCGATGGTCGTGAACGGGTAAAGGTCGACCTTGGCCGAGCCCGCGGTCAGCAGGTTGAAGAGCGAGGACTTGCCGACATTGGGCAGGCCGACGATGCCGACTTTCATGATACCGGACGCTCCACGCCGGACGACTCGCTTGACTCGGCGTCAAGGGACGGGTTGAAGCGGTTCATGGCCAGTTCGAGTCCGCCGGTGACAACGGTAAGGCAGGCGTCGGCCGCGCGGTCGAGCACCTCAGGCAGCCGGGCTGCCTGCTCACTGGGGAAGTCGTTGAGCACATAGTCGATGCCGTCCTCACCAGGCCCGGGCGCGTCGATGCCGATACGCAGACGCGCGAAGTCGGTTCGACCCAGGTGATAGATGATTGAGCCGAGACCTTTGTGGCCGCCGTCTGAGCCCTTGGGCCGCAGGCGCAGCCGACCAAACGGCAGGGCCAGGTCATCGCATACCGCGAGGAATTCATCTGGCTCCCGGGTTAGTTGTTCTTTCACGACCACGCCCGACTCGTTCATGTAGCGCAGCGGCTTGACGAGCACCAGCGGGCGACCGGCGTGTTCCTTACGGGCCACCAGACAGCCCGGCTGATGCCGAAAGCGCGCGTGCAGCCGTCGAGACAGGACATCGACTACCATGAAACCAATGTTATGCCGGGTACGCGCGTACCGTTCACCAGGGTTACCGAGGCCGAAGATCGTCAAGCAGGGAAGCCCCAATCCTCAAGCAGCATTGCCCAGCCTGAGTTCTGCCAGCCGGCAATCGGGGACCGGTAACCAGAAGTTCGGCTCACTTCTTCTTCTCTTCCTTGGTCGCAGGCTTCTTTTCTTCCTTGCCGCCTTTGGCCTTGCCCTTGTCTTCTTCCCCGGCTCCCTCTTCCTCAGCGGTTTTCTTCTCCTTGATAACTTCGGGTTCGGTCGGGGCGGCTTCGGCAGCGGCCGCGGCTTCGGCGGCAGTCGGCACCTCGGTCAGTTTGCGCGGACTGAGGACGGTGACGACCGACGAGTCAAGCGGTACACCGTACTCGAGCTCGGGTCGGCCAAGGTCCTTGACGTGGATGCTCTGTCCAATCTTCAGGTGGGTGACGTCGACATCGAAGTGCTCGGGGATTCGGTCGATCGTCGCCCGGACCGGCACGGCGCGCATGACGTGGTCGAGCATACCGCCCTGCTTCACCCCTTCGGCACTGCCTTTGACAATGACCGGCACGTTCATGGTAATCTTCTCGTGCGGGTGCACCTTCTGGAAGTCAACGTGCAGCAGTGCACCGGTAATCGGGTTGCGCTGCATGGTCTTGATGACGCACTTCGTCGGCGGCTGGCCGTCGATTTCGACGTCGACAATCGGACTGTGGCCCTTGAGTTCTTCAAGCAGGAGGTCGAAGGCGTGCGCGGACAGGGTGAGCATCAGGGAAGGGTCGCCGTGACCGTACATCACCGCCGGCAGATTGCCGGCACGTCGCATACGGCGTACCGGGTTCTTGCCGGTTTCGACACGGACAACGGCTTTGACTGTGTATGCCATGTTATTCCTCTCTTATGTTCCAATGAAAAGCGAACTGACCGACTCGCCGCGATTGGTTCTGAGAATTGCCTCGGCGAGCAGGGTTGAGACGGTGAGTATCTTGAGTCGATCGACCCGGCTGGACCGGGACTGGTCGATGGTGTCGGTGACGACGACCTCGCTCAGACGTGACGCTGTCAACCGTTCGATCGCCGGGCCGGAGAAGATACCGTGGGTTGCGACCGCGGCAACGCTGCGCGCGCCGCTCGCGAGCAGCGCATCGGCCGCGCCGACCAGCGTACCGCCGGTGTCAATCATGTCGTCGAAGATGAGGGCATCGCGGCCGGCGACTTCACCGACCAGGTTCATTACCTCGGCCCGGTTGGGCTCGGGACGGCGTTTGTCGATGATGGCGATCGGGATGTTGTCGCCCAGTCGTCGGGCGAAACCGCGGGCACGGTTGGCTCGGCCCGTGTCCGGAGCCACAATCACCATCCGGTCGGTGTCACGTTTGCTCAGGTAGTCAACCAGCACCGGGGTCGAGTACAGATGGTCGACCGGAATGTCGAAAAACGCCTGAATCTGCTCCGCGTGCAGCTCCATGGCCAGGACCCGGTCGGCGCCGGCGCGCTCCAGCAGATTGGCGATGAGCTTGGACGAAACCGGTACGCGGGGCTGGTCCTTGCGGTCCTGACGAGCATAGCCGTAATAGGGAATGACCGCGGTGACACGCCCGGCCGATGCTCGCTTGAGCGCATCGATCATCAGCAATAGTTCAAGCAGGTTGTCGGCCGGCGGATGGGTGGGCTGGACCACGAAAGCGTCGCTGCCGCGCACGCTCTCGCGGATGTTAACCCGGATTTCGCCGTCGGCGAAGTTCCTGATGTCGGCGTTGCCCAGGGGCACGTCGAGGTGAGCGCAGATTTTCCTGGCCAGGGGCTGGTTGGCCCGGCCGCTGAACACCTTCATCTGTCCTTGCATCTTTGCCTTCTCTGCTGACCGGCCACAGGCCGGTTCATCGTGGCTGGGGCGGAAGGACTCGAACCTTCATAACAGGATCCAAAGTCCTGGGTCCTGCCAGTTGAACGACGCCCCAACACATCATCAGACCAGACAATCTTATGCGGGTACGGTGGTAGTTCTGAAACAGGGGAAACCGTGGCGGGCCAGCTCGGCCATCGGGTCTTTCCAGTCCTGCTTCATCACCAGGCCATAGACCGTACTGCCGGAACCGGAAAGGCACGCTGCGTCCGCACCGCCGGCGAGCAGCAGGCTTCTTGCTCGCTCGAGCTTCGGGTAGCGACGGAACACGACCGGGTCAAAGCTGTTGACCAGCAACGGAGCGGCCCTGTCCGGCTCGTTGCGCCTCAGGTAGAGGCCGAGAAGTCTAGGCGAAAACGGCAGCGGTGTCAAGTCCGCGCGGGCCGCGCGCCAGCGGTCGAGCGCAGCATAGGCCCAGGCTGTCGAGACCCCGTGTCCCGGGAAGTACAGCAGCAGCGTCAGGTGGGGCAGCCTGATGCGGCGCAGCCTGTCCCCGCGGCCGCGGGCGACGCAGGGACCACCCAGGAGGAACGCCGGGACATCGCTGCCGAGCTTTGCTCCGAGGCGACGGAGCTCAGCCGCGGACAGGGGAAACCCAAACAGGCGGGAGAGTCCGAGCAGGGTCGTGGCCGCATTTGATGAGCCGCCTCCCAGACCACCACCAACCGGAATCCTCTTGCGGATGCTGATACGGCAACCGGAATTGATGCCGGCTGCCGCAAAGAAAGCTCGGGCAGCCTTCCCGGCAAGGTTGCGCTCGTCGGACGGAACCACTGGCGAGTCGCACCGAACCTCGACGCCGAATCGTATCTGCCTGATTGTGACCGTGTCGGCGAGCTCGATTGGAGCGACGATGGTGACAATGTCGTGATACCCGTCCGGACGCATGGGGCCCACCCAGAGACCGAGGTTGACCTTGGCCGGAGAGCGGAGCGTGAGCGTAGTCAACCGCGTCTAGCGTTCCAGGAACGTCGAGCCGTGGTCGAGCTGCCAGTCCGGGCCGAAGAACCCCGCGGCCCGGACACCGGCCCAGCCGTATCGGCGCACCCGTTTGTCAAAGACCATGAAATCCGGGATGCCGGCGCTCGAACTGAGCACGCCCCAGAACGTGGATAGGCGCGTGTGCTCGGCGTCAGTGCCCAGGCGCACGAGTACCAGGCGGCTGCGGTTCAGAGGATTCGGGTAGACGAACATCGCAGCCAGACTGTCGCCCAGGTCCTTTCTGCCGAGGAACAAGTGGCCGGACCTGACCCGTACGGGGAATTCGGACCCGATGCGCCGCGTTGCCGAATTCTCCTTCGGACCGCCGTACAGAACGAGGTTGCGGCTCGCGACAATCGAGTCGGTTACTTCGGAGTCAGGCAGGACTTCGGTTGTGCCGTTAGCAATCAACCACCAGCGCAGTGCTTCCTGGGTTGCGGTGTGACGCAGGAAGTCAGCAAGGGACGGGTCCTGCGTGCCATAGACAAGGACAAACGGTTTCATCATCGCCTGCTTACACGGGCCATAGGCCCGCGGTGTCTTGGTCAGACGACTGGACTGCGCTTCGCCGGCGAACCATCGACCACTGACCTGCCGAAATGCCGGATGTGATGGCAGCTCGAAGGCCCTGCCGATGGGTTGACCATCGACCTCGACCCGGATGCGGGTGCGGGAAAAAGACAGGCCATCAAGGCTGAGGCGAAACCGCGCCACGTTCTCCGTGACTACTCGGACGGTCGAGTCATCAGCCCAGGCTTCGATGGCTGCGTCCTGCCCGACCGTGCTCGCCTGCTCGATGTCCGCCCAGTAGGCGCGGTGGGACGTGCCCAGGTCACCGGTCCTGAACCGGACACGGCGCGGGCCCTGAACCCGTCGCTTGTCCTTGATGTAGCTCATCAGGGCCGTGTCGTCCGCGACCGTGATGCCGAGACTCTCGTCAGTCCACCAGTGCTTGCGATTCGGCACCTCACGGTAGACAAACTCCTGGCCCAGCTCGTCGAGCCAGAGCGCGAAGTTCCGGCCGTGCAGGGTCGGCACGTTGTCGTCGTCACCGCCGTGCAGGATGAAACAGGGCAGATTGAGGGCGTTGCCGAGCAGGGCCGGCACGTTGTCCGAACGCAGGGCTCGGTCGCGGACCGCAAGCTGGCCCGGCTGAGCGAAAACGGCACTGCGTTGCAGGAACCACGGCACGTAGAGCTGGTGCGTGGGCCAACTGGCCTGAGGTGCAAGAACTGCGAACCGGTCCGGATGATTCAGTCCCACGTGCCAGCACCCGTGCCCGCCCATGGACCCGCCACAGAGCAGGACCCGGTCCGGGTCAATCGGCAGGCGGGAAAGAACGGTGTCAAGCACTTCGATAGCATCGAGCCTGCCCCAGTCCTGCCAGTCGAACCCGTAAGGCCTCCGGTTAGTTGGCGCGACGACAAAGGCCCAGTTCTTCTGCTTGTAGGCATTGGCCTGGCCCCAGGCCTCGACACCAGCGCCATGCAGGGTGAAGATGACCGGGTAGCGGCGTGACGGGTCAAAGTCTTCAGGGTACGTCACGGCGTAGTACTGGCACGAACCGTCGATGGCAGACAGAAAGGTCTGGCGTTGCGGCTGGTCAGGTCTGCGGAACGGCAGGCACAGGGTCTCGCTCGGATGACCGAAGTCAGTTGTCGTGTCACTCGGGTTGGCAGAGACCACGAGCCTCAGACCGCCCGAGTCGTACGGCAAAGAGGGGAATCGGGCAAAGAGCGGAACTTTCTTCACCCCGAGACCGGGCAGGTCATGGACAGTGGCCTCGGCAACGACCGAATCGGTCACAAGCTTCAGTTGCAGCCTGACCTGACTGATGCGGTCAGCCGTGTTGTTCACAAGCGGGATACCGAACCAGGCTGCCTGGCCAGAGTCCGGAACCATGTCCGGCGCGGTTACGTCCTGCTTCACGATGCTGACCGGTGAGGACACGGGCACGAGCTGGAACCGAACCCGTTCGTCACCGTAGCCCGAGATACGCAAGAGCACGCGGTTGGTGCCAGAGTCTAGCTGGACCGGAGTTCGGAACCAGCCATTGCCGTACACGTCGCCCAGATAGCTCCTGCCGTTGAGCACAAACCCGCCCAGCCTGGTGGCCACAGCAAGGCCACGGCAGGCATAGGAACATTCAAACTCGGCATAGGCATAGCCGGCGCAGACGATACCGGCCGTGCCGTAGTACTGAATGATGGAGTCCCAGCGCACGTCCTGATAACCGGTTTCAAGCCAACCCAGCGAGTCAACGCTCCGCTTGCGGCCGACAGTAATGCCGCCCTGGACAAGACTCGAACGGAACGTATCGCCCGGGGCCGGCCGGAACGTGGTCGGGTCTTCGACCGCGCCCGTAGTACCCTCGCGCGGGCCGACGGCGAATGGCCCACACACAACCCAGTCGCGGACGACGACCGTATCGGGAAGAGACCGAACCACAGGAGCTGCCAGGTTCAGGACCAGAACGAACAGAGTGGCGGACACAGTACGAGAATATAGCCTGGTTCCAGACCGAGTCAAAACCCGTGCCGCATGTCTTGTCTTGACTGCGGGTGTTTCCAGAGGAGAATTATCTACTGGACTACCAGCACCGGCGATGTCAACTGGAGGCGACTACGGTTCTGGCATCTGTCGATCCGAACACAAACCACCAATCCAGGAGGATTGACCAATGAAGTACGTGCTGTCTCTTCTGGCAGCAGTGACTGCCCTTGCATCAGCCGGACTGATTGAGCCGGCGCTCAAGGAGCAGATGGCCCGTGTTGACGGGCTTGAGCGGCTTGGGGTTTTGATTGCCCTCAAGCACCAGCTCGATGGCGAGAACATCATCCGGACGATAAAGGACAAACCGCAGCGCTGGGAAACCACGGTCAACGCGCTCAAGGAGATGGCCGCGCTTGACCAGGCCGGACTGCTGTCCGAGCTGCGCTCGTTCGAGGCGTCGGGCAAGGTCGCTGAAATCCGGCCGCTATGGATTGTCAACGCGGTCTACTGCGAAGCAACGCCCGAGGTAATCAACCGCATGGCCGACCGGGACGAGGTCTGGTTCGTGCAGTGGGACCTCATCCCGACCGAGAACGCACTGGGTCTTGCGCCGGCAACGAGTGCCCGGGACGTGACCGATGGCACGTTCACGGTCGAGTGGAACGTGCGCAAGGTGAAAGCTGATTCGGTCTGGTACGTCTACGGCTACACCGGCGAAGGCGTAATCGTCGGCGACATCGACACCGGTTGCGACTACACCCACCCGGATCTGGCCGGGCACATGTGGACCGACCCGAACTACCCGTACCACGGCTGGAACTTCGAGCAGAACAACAACAACCCGATGGACGCGCACGGCCACGGCACGCACACCTGCGGCACTGTTGCCGGTAATGGGACCGGCGGCGACACGACCGGCATGGCTCCGAAAGCGCAGATAATGAGCACTAGGACCAAGACCAGCATCAGCCAGCCATACCCGGACACGATTGCCGAGAACACCGTGCTGAACTCGATGCAGTTCTGCGTCGCGCCGCCCTTGTCGCCGGCGAATCACGCGCACCTGCTGACCATGAGCCTCGGCTGGATCATCCGCTCATGGAGTCCGCGTCAGGCAGTCTGGCGTGCGGCGGTCACCAACGTCGCGGCCGCAGGCCTGCCTTACTTCATCGCCGCGGGCAACGAGGGTTCTTCGAGTCCGCCGTACAATCTGCGCTGCCCGGGCCACTGCCCGGACCCGTGGAAGCATCCGGCCGATACCACCGGCGGCCTGTCCGGTTCAATCTCAATCGGTGCAACCGACAACAACGACAACTACGCGTCTTTCACTTCCTGGGGCCCGGTGACCTGGGACACGATCGACCCATACTTTGACTACCACTACCCGCCCGGACTTCTCAAGCCCAGCTTCTCTGCGCCCGGTGTGGACATTACCTCGACTCGACTGGGCGGCGGCTATACCCAGATGTCCGGAACTTCGATGGCGACGCCGTGCGCGGCCGGGGTTTGTGCCCTGATGCTGGAGAAGAACCCGAGTCTGCTGCCCGAGGACGTCGACGAGATAATGCAGAACTCGGTGCTGCCGCGCGGGACCCAGCCCAAGAACAACACCTACGGCACGGGCCGCATCGATGCGATGCGCTGCATCGAGAACACGCCCCTGCCCGGGCCGCGGCACGACGTGGCGATGGACAAGGTCGTGGCGCCGCTGGACAAGATCGAGCCGCGCACGCCGCTGGCTCCGGTCTGCATCGTCAAGAACCGGGGAACCTATCCCGAGCCGAACGTGCAGGTCCACTGCCAGGTCGAATCACTGGGTACGACGATTTATACTCAGAGCGCAACGATAACCCTGCTCGACTCGGCCGGGGTCGATACCGTGACCTTCCCGAACTGGAACGTCGGGCCGGGTTCCCAAACCTATGACCTGACCTTCTGGCATTTCTACTCACCCGACACCAACCGCCGCAATGACACGCTCCGCAAGTCAACCACGACGCGGGGCCACGACGTGTCGGTGGCCGGTGCAAATATCGGAACCAGGGTGCGGGCCAACACCGCGGTGACGCCGCGGATCACGTTGCGTTCGACCGACTACACCGAGCGCGGCTTCATGGCATACTGCCGCATCGACTCAGCCGGGACCAGCGTCTACTCCGACTCGGTCGCGGTTGACAGCGTGCCCGAGATGGGAACACGCAGCCTGGCGTTTCCGAGCTCATGGCAGGTCGGTGATTCAGGCACGAGCTACCTGGTGACGATGTTCCACAACTGCCCGCCCGACGAGAACCGCCGGAATGATACCATGCACATTACGACGACCGCGGTCGAGCAGATTCGGGTGCTCTGGATCTACTCTGACTACGGCGCCCCTGACACGACCCTCGGGGTCAGACTCCAGGCCCTGGGTGACTCGGTTGACTACTTCGACGGTCAGACCGGGACCCCGACCTTGCAGCAGTTGCAGTCGTACGACGCGGTCGGCGCCCATTCGAACTACCCCTACCAGAGTCCGTCCGGGCTGGGCGACGTGCTGGCCGATTACGTTGATGCGGGCGGCGGCGTGGTGCTTGCCAACTTCTCGTATACTTCGGGCTGGGCGATGGCCGGCCGGGTCATGACCGGTGCCTACGCAACCATCAACCCGGGCACGAACACCCACCAGGCCTCAGGACTGGGCTGGACCAACCCTGCCCATCCAATCATGGCCGGGGTCAGCTCGGTGCAGGACCAGTTCATGGCCTCAGGCACGTTCATCTCGACCGCGGAGTCGGTCGCACGCTGGAGCGATGGTCGGCCTTATGTGGCCGTGAGTTCGAATCAGAAGGTCGCGGGTACGAACATGTATCCGGGCTCGTACTCGACGCCGGAGCGTCAGGGCGACTGGGCCCTGGTCATCCACAACGCCCTGATGTTCGTGTCGGGCGGGGCGACCGGCATCGACGGGCTGGACCCGCTTGCTCCGGTGCTGCACGTGGCTTTGCAGGCCACGCCCAATCCGGCTCAGTTCCAGGCCAAGGTCAGCTATGCTGTTGCGTCGGGCGGGCCAATTCAACTCGCCGTCTATGACCAGAGCGGACGGCTGGTCCGCACGTTGTTCCATGGCAAGGTCAAGGCCGGGGTCAACAGCCTGGTCTGGAACCTGGACGACAACAACGGTCAGGCCGTGGCCAAAGGCGTCTACTTCTGCAAGCTCGCGACTCAGGACAAGACCCTGAGCAGCAAACTTGTAGTCCGCTAGTTAGAAGCCAGATACCATTGCCGGGGCAGGTTCTCTGCCCCGGCAGTTTTTTCGGATGTCTGTCGCAGCGGCCTAAGGGAGCAGGCGCGAGATGGTCTCGCGGCTCACCGCGAACCGAAGGACGTCGGAGGCATCGTCGGATGCGGCTTTGGAGAGCCATTCGGCAATCGCTGGCATTGTCCCGCCGTGGATGCGAACCGAGCGGTTGATTGTGTCGGTGAGGACCTTATGCGCTTGGACCTTCACCAGCATCGAGTCATAGTCGACCTTCTTGCCCTCAGATGCAAGCCAGGCAGCATGATAGACCAGCCAGCGCAGGGCTTCGACGTCACCGGCCATGTCGGCAATGGCCTGCTGGATTGAGGCGCGTTCGTGAATCGGCCGGCCGAGCGAGTTCCAGTCGTGGGCATACTGGGCGTTGACCTCAAGCAGTCGGTCGCAGGCACCAAGAATGGCAGCAGCTCGCGTGATGCGGGCGAGTGGAAACCACTTGCGGCCGAGCTGCAGTGCCTTGCCGGGCTGACCCAGCATCCGGTCTTGGCTGACCGCACAACCGGACAGGGCAAGCACCGGGACGCCGTTCGCCTCTCGCACTTCGCCATTCGCCGTCTCCGAGTCCACAAGGAAGCAGGTCGGACCTTCTGGTGCCTTCACGAACACGAGTGCGAAGTCAGCGCCGGCACGCGAAAGCAGCTTGGTGCCGTTCAGGACATAGTTGTGTTCCCTGGCGACAGCAGTCGCCTTCATCGACGCCGGGTCACGAAAACGCTCGGGTTCCTGGAACGCGAGCGCGTAGGTCTTAGTGCCTTCGACTACTGGCTTGAGGAACGCAGCCTGCTGGGCGTCAGAGCATTCGTAGAGCAGGGGTGTCAGCTCGCCCCACTCGACGGGTATCAACGTGTGGGCGAGTTCTTCCGCGATAAGACAAGTCTCGACTGGCCCGAGCCCGCCGCCACCAAACTCCTCAGGCACGCCAGCCGAGTAAAGGCCCATCTCTCTCAGGCTTTCGGTCGCCGCCTGGACCATTGCCCTGCGCTCAGCCTCGTCTTTGGTGTTCAGGAACTTGGATTCGTGGGGCAGCAGGTCGCGCCGAACAAACTCGTGCGCGGTCTGACGGACCATTTCGGCGTCTTCGGACAAGCAGAAGTCCATCTCAGGAGGGCAATTGAGTGGAGGACATCAGGGTTCCTTGCGGGTGTAGTCCGGCAGGAGCAGGGGTGACTTGACCTCAGGGGTCAGGCCTTTGGCCTTCAGTTCCGCGCGCCAGCGTTCGACATGAGCAAGACCAAGCTTGATATCGCCCTTGCGTTCCTGAGCCGCGATTGCCGCAGCCGTGCCTGCCCTGCGGCCGAACACGATAACATCGAGCAGCGAGTTGCCCATCAGCCGGTTCCGGCCGTGAACGCCGCCGGACGCTTCGCCGGCCACCAGCAGGTACGGAACCGAGGTGGTGCAGTCCGGCTTGATTTCGACGCCGCCGTTCTGGTAGTGGAGCGTCGGGTAGACGAGCATCGGCTCCCTGGCGATGTCGATGCCATGCCGACCGAACTGGCGCACCATCGCCGGCAGTTCACGCTTGACCGTGCCCGGGCCACGCCTGATTTCAATCATCGGCGTATCGAGCCAGACCCCTTGAACCCCGGTTGGCGTAGTAATGCACTTACCCCGGCCGCACTCGCGGATAATCGCCGAGGCGACGACGTCGCGGGTCTCCAAAGGGAAGATGAACTGCTCGCCATCGGAGTTGACCAGTTGGGCGCCGATGGAGCGAACCTTCTCGGTGACAAGCAGACCGAGAATCTGCTGCGGAAATGCCGCGCCGGTCGGGTGGTACTGCATTGTGTCGATGAACGCAAGGCGTGCGCCTGCGCGGTAGGCGAGGACCAGGCCGTCGGCCGTCGCGCCGTAGTGATTCGACGTCGGAAAACCCTGGTAGTGGAGCCGGCCTGAGCCGCCGGTCGCGATGATGACCGTCTTGGCCCGGACCACGGTGTAACGACCGAGATTCAGATTCTGCAGGACCGCGCCGGTCACTGTGCTGCCGTCGGTCAGCAGTTCGACCGCGGGTGAGAACTCAAGAATCGTGATCCGGTCGCGCGAGCGGACTTCGTCGCGCAGAGTGCGCATGATCTCGGCGCCGGTGTAGTCGCGGGCCGTGTGCATCCGTCGGCGTGAGGTGCCACCGCCGTGGATGGTCTTCATTGAGCCGTCCGGATTCTTGTCGAACATTGCGCCCAGACTCTCGAGCCAGGCGAGCGACTCCGGTGCGTCGGTCACCAGTGCTTCGACCAGGTCTGGGTCGTTCGCGAAGTGACCGCCGCCCATCACATCGAGGTAGTGTGTCAGCGGCGAGTCGTTCTCCTTGTCCGCGGCCTGAATCCCGCCCTGCGCCATCATCGTGTTGGCGTCGCCGAGCCTGAGCTTGGTCGCAATCAGGACCGATGCGCCGGCTGAGTCCGCCATAATGGCAGCAGCACACCCGGCTCCGCCGCCGCCGATGACAAGTACGTCCGCCAGGTAGTCAGGCGAATCGAGTTTCATCTGCGCCGGGTCGAGCAGACTGTCGGCCTCAAGCAGCAGTGCCAGCTCTTTCGGCGTCCGGTCACCGGCATTGGGCCCGACCCGCACGGTGGCAAATGTCTCCGCCCGGTAGTCCGGGTGGTTCTCTTTCAGGACTTGTTCTTTCTCCTCCGCGGTCGCCCTGGGGAACTGCTCGGACATTCTCCGCTCGCGGGAAGCGACGACCTTGGCCAGCGAATCCTGCATTGAAGATGGATAGCTCATCGTCGCTCCTTACTCGCCAGGTTCGATGTCGCGGGCAGCATAACGTTTCTTCAGCTCTTCTTTGGAGAGCTTCTTGGACGCAGCCATATCTTCTTTGAACTTCCCGGCCTTGATTTCGTCGCAGCGCTTCGCCAGATGCGCAGACCGGGGCGCGAGATTGCGACCGTAGATGCGCCGGCAGAGCAGGGCCGCGTTGTGTTTCACGAGTTCCGCCGGGCAGCGGGAAACACACAGCCCGCACATGGTGCAGTCAAATGAGATGTCGGCCGCAGCCGGGATGTCGCCTCGTACCATCGCCGAGACGTAGCCGAGCACGTCGATGTCCTGTGGGCAGGACTTGGTGCAGGTGTTACAGCCAAAACAGCGGAGCAGCTCAGGGTAAAGGTCCAGGACTTCGCGTGGTTCGCCCTTGAGCTCGGATAATCGGTAGCTCGAACGGTGCGCCGGGTAGAAGGGCACCATTGCCAGTTGCATGCCGGGTTCGACTTTGGTCTGACAGGCGAGCGCGAACTTGAGATGGTAGTCACCGGGCAGGCGGTAAACCGTGGCGCAGGCGCCGCAGAACCCGCCCCGGCACCCGACTCCGCGCACCAGCTTGTACCCGGCGTACTCAAACGCCTGCAGGATGGTGAGCGAATCCGGGACCTGGTGATGCTCGCCGGTAATGTAGATGTCAATCAGGTTGGCCTCAGCCATTCTCTGCCTCCTCAAGGAAAGCATCCAGGTAGTAGTCGTCGGTCGGTGCCAGCCGCTCAAGCAGGTGCTTCATCTGCTCGACCGTACGCGTGCGAACGATGTAGTGCTTCAGAGTCGTATCAACCTGCGGGCAGGACATGACACAGGCATAGCAGCGGTCGCAGTCAGTGCCGACCATGGTCTCAAGCGCAAGCGAGGTGCGCTGAGCGGTCTTCTTCAGTCGGGCCGGCTCGCGAGCAAGCAGGGAGCAGATGTCGACGCAGTTGCCGCACCCCAGACAGGCCCTGGTTCCGGTCAGTTCCGCCTCGGTCTTGAGCATGTGCGAAGGGCCAAAGCCTGAGGAGAGCAAGCGGCATCGGGCTACCGGTGGTTCCGAGATGTCGAGCACCCGAGCCAGAACATCGAAGACTTCGGCGACGTCGGTCTGCTTGGTGTTAGGCATGTGTGCCGGAGCCGGCCGGGCCGACGAGCAGCCTAGCCTCCCTGAGCTTTCAGTTTCCTGAACTCCTCGGTGAGCATCGGCACGACCGTGAAGAGGTCGCCGACAATGCCGTAGTCCGCGACCTTGAAGATGTTCGCTTCGGCGTCCTTGTTGATGGCAACGATGCACCTGGAATTGATCATGCCGACCAGATGCTGTATCGCGCCGGATATGCCGCAGGCGATGTAGAGCGAGGGAGCAACGGTCTTGCCGGTTTGCCCGACCTGAAACTGGTGGTCGCGCCAGCCCGCATCCACGGCGGCACGCGAGGCGCCGACCGCGGCGCCGACAACCTGGGCCAGTTCTTCGAGAATCACGTAGTTCTCCGGACCTTTCATGCCCCGGCCGCCCGAGACGACAATATCAGCCTCAGTGAGCTCGACCGTCTTGGTCACGGCACGGACGATTTCCGCGACCCGCGTGCGGAACTCAGCCGGCTTCAGATTCGCGGCAACGACCGGGGCCTCGGTTCCGGTCTCGGGCTGGGACCCGACCGCGCGTGGCCGCATCGAGATGACAACCGTGCCGTCGGCCGGAGTCCTGACCCGAGTGAGCGCCTTGCCGGCGTAAATGGGACGGGTGAGGATCAGCCGGCCCTGCTCGTCAAACTCAAAGGCGATGCAGTCGGGAACCAGCACCGATTCGAGCCGGGCAGCAAGCGAGGCGGAAAGGTCCCGACCCTGGAGCGTGGCGCTGGTGACAATCAGCGAAGGCTCTAACTCCTGACACAGCTCGGCGATTGCGCCGGCCCAGCGGTCCGGAGTGTAGTATTCGAGTTCAGGTGTGTCGAGCGTCAGGACCCGGGACACACCGAACCGGATAATCTGATTGGCGAGACCGGCGACATCTGAGCCGACAACAACCGCAGCAAGTTCCTCGTTCCGCTGCCTGGCGGCCGCATAGCCGACAAGCAGAGCCTCAAACGTCACTTTCTTGAGCACGCCTTCGCGCTGTTCGGCAACGGCAAGTATCATCCTTCAGAACTCCTCATGCTGGCTTATGACCGGGTGGTTCGAGTCCGGCAATCTGACCGTTCGTGCCAATCGGACTAGGTCGGTTAAGGCCGTGCGTCGCGTTTGGCCAGCAGGTCGGCAACAATGGCAAGCAACTGCTCACGTCGTACCGGCTTGGCGACAAACCCGTCGGCACCGGCCGCAGCCACGGCCTGGGTGCTGTCCGGGTCAGTGTGGGCCGAGACAATGAGAACCGGCGCCTTGAAGCTCGCGTCCGACTTGAACGAAGCCAGAACCTTGTGGCCGCTGATGCCGGGCATGGCCAGGTCGAGCAGGACAAGGTCGGGCGGGTCTTTCGGGTCGATGTTGAAAGCCTCAAGCGCGTTCTTCGCCTCGGACACGCGATAGCCGGCCGGCTCAAGTATCTTGCGCAGGAGCAGGCGCGCACTGCCATCATCGTCAATCACGAAGATGTGCTTCTTCTTCGTATCCATACTGCCTCAGTCTAGGGACAATCAGGCCAAGGTCAAGTCTGACCGGCTTGACTTGGAGACTCCGGTGGGTATCCTTTGCGACTTGAAGATTCTGGTAACAAGCGCCCTGCCTTATGCCAACGGGGAAATCCACTTCGGCCACCTGGCCGGCGCTTATCTGCCCGCCGACATCTTTGTGAAATACCACCGACTCAAAGGGTCGGACGTGGTCTATATCTGCGGTTCGGACGAGCACGGCGTGCCGATAACCCTGGCAGCCCAGCAGACCGGGGTTGGCCCGCGCGAAATCGTTGACCGGTTCCATCCGTCAATCAAGCGCTCGTTCGAGGAGTTCGGCATCGAGTTCGACAACTACTCCCGGACCTCGCTGCCGATACACCACCGTACCGCCCAGGACTTTTTTCTCCGGGTCTATGACCAGGGGTTTTTGAAGCCCCAGACCACGCGCCAGCTCTATTGCCCGGGGTGCCGGATGTTTCTTGCCGACCGGTACGTGGAAGGGACGTGTCCGGCCTGCGGCTCGCCGGGCGCACGCGGAGACCAGTGTGAGGCATGCGGCAAGTGGATTGAGCCTTTCGACCTCATCGGGCCGAAGTGCAAGACCTGCGGCGCTGCTCCAGAGGTACGGGAGACAACCCACTGGTTCTTTGCCCTGTCGAAGTTCGAGCCGCGACTCCGGGACTGGATCGGGTCGAAGAACAACCTGAAGCCCAATGTCAGACGGTTCTGCCAAGGCTGGTTTGACCGGGGTCTGGCTGACCGCTCGGTCACGCGCGACCTCGCCTGGGGCGTGCCAGTGCCTTTGCCTGAGGCCAGAGGCAAGGTGATGTATGTCTGGTTCGATGCGCCGATCGGCTATATCTCCTCGACCAAAGAATGGGCCGAGCAGAAAGGACAGCCGGACCGATGGCAGGACTACTGGCACGACGAGAACACCCGGCTCGTCCATTTCATCGGCAAGGACAATATCGTGTTCCATGCAATTGTCTGGCCGGCGATGCTCATGGCCCACGGCGGCATTGTGCTTCCGACCGACATCCCGGCCAACGAGTTCTTGAACCTTGAAGGCGACAAGCTCTCGACTTCGCGCAACTGGGCAGTATGGCTGCCAGACTACCTGAAGCAGTTTGCCGCCGACCCGCTGCGTTATGCGCTGGCAGTGAACCTGCCTGAGAACCGAGACGTGGATTTCACCTGGCGTGACTTCCATGCCCGGAACAACAACGAGCTGGCCGATGTGCTGGGCAACTTCGTCAACCGGGTCGCGGTGTTCCTGAAGAACAACTACCAAGGTCGGGTGCCGCGGGTCAGCGCTGACGACGAGAGTTCACTTGAGGTCCTCAAGGCGATCGAGGCGGCGCCCGCGCGGCTCGGCGAGCTGATTGACAGCTATCGCATCAAAGATGCGGCGCGTGAGGTAATGACCCTTGCGGCCCGGGGCAATCGGTACTTTGACTATTCGGCACCCTGGCGGAGCTTCAAACAGGACCGCGACCGCTGTGACCGAACCATGACTACCTGTCTGCGACTGGTTTCGTGTCTTGAAGTGCTGCTCTACCCGTTTCTCCCCTACACCAGTCGGAAACTCGGAGCCATGCTCGGGCTGGGCCGGCGCACCTGGGATGATGCTGCCCGGGCCGAGCTGCCCGTAGAGCTCGGGCCGGTCGAGGTCCTGTTCGGCAAGATCGACGAGGCGGCCATCAAGGTTCAGGTCGACAAGCTCGGCCGGAAAGAGACCCCGCCGGCAGCGCCAACCAAGGAGAAGAACATGATTTCGTTTGATGAATTCAAGAAGCTGGAACTCAAAGTCGCCCGGGTGGTCTCGGCTGAGCCCGTGCCCGGCGCCGACAAACTGCTCAAGCTCCAGATTGACCTCGGTACTGAGCAGCGTCAGATTGTTGCGGGCATTGCCCGGGCCTACAAACCGGAAGAGCTGGTGGGCCGGAGCATCGTTGTCGTGACCAATCTTGCGCCGGCAAGAATCCGCGGAGTCGAGTCGAACGGCATGCTGCTGGCCGCGGTCAGCAGTGACAGCATGGCGCTCCTCGTGCCGGACCGCCCGATTGCGCCGGGCAGTTCGGTCTCCTAGTCATGGCACGGCGCGTCCGAGCGGATGATGACGGCCTGCGGTTCTTCGACTCCCATTGTCATCTGACTGACGGGCAGTTTGCCGGCGACCTTACGGTCGTGCTCAAACGGGCCCAGCAGGCCGGTGTCCAGGGCATCATGACGGCAAGCCAGAGCGTGCCGGACAGCAAGCAGGCGGTCGCGCTCTGCCGACAGCGGCCCGATGTCTACTGTGCTATCGGCGTGCATCCGCACGAGGCAGACCGATTCCGCCCGATGGACGTCCAAACTCTGAAAGACATGTGCATCGACCCGAAAGTCAAGGCAATCGGGGAAATCGGACTCGACTTCTTCCGCAATATCTCGTCTCGGTCGAATCAGGAGACCGCATTCCACGCCCAGATTGAACTGGCCCGGATGATTGACATGCCGATGGTCATCCATATCCGCGACGCTGCCGGCCGGGCCCGGGCGATAGTTGACGAACACGGCCACTATGCCGGGGTGCTGCACTGCTTCTCGGGGGACCGAAAGACCGCAGAGTGGGCAGCGGAAAAGGGGCTGTTCATCTCGGTCGCCGGCAATATCACCTATGGCGAGACCAAGCTGTTCGACATCCTGCGTGGATTCCCCAAAGACCGGCTGATGGTTGAAACCGACGCGCCCTACCTGGCCCCGATACCGGAACGGGGAAACCGGTGCGAGCCGGCGCACATCAGGCTGACGGTACAGGCACTGGCTCGGGTCCTTTCCGAGGATGCCAAGGCCCTGTCCCTTGTGCTTTCGGACAACGCCCGCCGCTGCTATCGTATCTAGCCTCGATTCCTCGCCCCTTGAAACACGTCCGACCACGCAAAGGCCTTGGCCAGTGCTTCCTCACGCACGAGCCGACTGCGGACGCGCTGGTCGCCGCGCTTGGGGCCGGCCCGCTCGACACGGTGCTCGAAATCGGGCCGGGCAAGGGGATTCTCACCAGCCGTCTGATTCACACCGGCGCCAGGGTCATTGCGGTCGAGCTTGACGAGCGGCTGGCCGCCGGCCTTGCGGCAGCCTTCGGAGCCAGCCCCAGATTCGAGCTGGTTCACGCCGACTTCATGACTTATGACCTCAGGCCCGGCTGCGGTCTGAAGGTTATGGGAAACCTGCCCTATAACCTCGCCTCCCAGATGCTATTCCGCCTGCTTGACTACATCGACACATGGGCCAGCGCGGTGGTCACGGTCCAGCGTGAGTTTGCTCAGCGGCTGCTGGCTCAACCGGGCAGGAGAGCCTACGGCGTACCGACCGTGCTGTTCGAACGCCTCACCGAGCGCGAGCGGCTGTTCAACATCGAGCCGAACCGGTTCAAACCAAGACCCGACGTAGTCTCGACCGCAATCAGAATCACCCGGCGGGAAAAACCGTTGTTTGCAGTACAGGATGAGGCGTGGTTCAGGCGCGTAGTCAAGGTCTGCTTCAGCCAACGGCGCAAGACCATGCTCAACAACCTTGCAGTCGGATTCGACCTGAGCAAGAAGCAGGCTCTTCTGGTGCTGACCGCTTGTGGCGTCGCACCGAACCAGCGGGCTGAAAACCTTGTGCCCGAGTCGTTCTTCGGTTTGTCTCAAGCTCTTCTGTCAGTTGTCAGTCATCCGTAGCGGCAACCGGGATTGCTGGCTCGCGCCTGGCCGTCACCTCGTCCCGGATGCTGGCCTGACCAGTGCTGTCGAACCTGGCAACAGGTCTGAAGTTCAACGCGGAGTCCGGCACGGCCGCCAGCCTGCATGTCCCAACGTTCATGCGCCTGCTGCTGTCCTCGCTGTCTAGTGTAGCCCGCATCACGCTGTCCTGCTCGCGAGTGGGACCGCCGAGCCAAGCAGATGGCATCCTGTTCTCGAGTCTGCTGATCGAGCTGGCAGGGGGAGTGGTTCCCGGAGTCGCTTCTGATACCGGGGCCGAAGCCGGACTTAAGACACGGCCTCAGGCCCTAAACCTCAGCAATACGTAACTTAGGAAGCTGTCCGGTCGGCCGAGAACGCAGACCTTCTTGCGATGGAGTTAGAAGCATGAAGCCAGGCCTCAGCGTACAAGCCGGACAAGGGCCCGGGCCTATCTCAGGACTGCGACCTTGCGACAGAAAGAGCCGTCTGTGGTGCTGAAGACGATGAACTTGAGTCCGGGCCGCAGCGACAGTTCCTGCCGCGCGTCTGGTTTCAGACACATCCAATGCCGCTCGCAGCGGCCCAGAGCATCGAAGACTCTGACCTCTGCCGGCTGGCTGGCCTGAACAACGACACCGGCTCGGCTCGGCAGACAGAGACACCGCGTCGGTCTGCTCGCGCGCGGCTCAGCACTGGCAGTAGCAATACCACAACTGCCCAGGTAAGGGCGATGGTCAGGGCCGGTGACCGTGACCAGCAGTTCGCCCGGCACACGCGGGTAAATCGTGATACTCCCGCTGCCCTGAATCCAGCAGCGTTCGTAAACCTGGTCCTCCTGCCAGAGGCAGACGAATGCCCGAGCCGGTACTCCACCTGACCGCACTTCAACCGGGAAGTCCTGAAGCCCGGTGTCAAGTACAACCGGGTGGGTGACATCGAAGGTTCGGGCCGTATCTTTCCAGCAGGGCAGGTTCGGCTCGCCCAGCAGGTGCCACACATAGAGAGTCTGACGCCAGTAGCGGTCGGTCCGAGCCAGCGGCACATAGCTGTTCCTGGCACAGGAAAAGTTCCGGCCAATCTCGTACAGAGTATCGGTGGCGAAGAACCGGGCAAGAAACAGGTGGCTGAGCATTTCGCTCCGACCAAGCCAGCCGGCCCGTGAGTTGGCCAGCACCGCAATGCTGCCCGCATCCGGCTGGGCAAGCAGAGCAGTGCCGATGCTCGGCCGGTCAACGGCTCCGGCCTGGGACCCGACCGTGAGGAAAACGTTGAGCCGGCTGCGGTTCTGCAGGTTGTAGACATCGGCCAGGTCGAGCACGACCTGAGTGCCGACCAGAAGCATTGTGCCGTCAGAGTGGCCGACATGAGAGACAAACTGGTATCCGGAGTTGAGTGATTCCGGGAGTTCCTGACGAGCCGGCGGACTGGAGAGCCGGCCGACAAGCCAGCCGGTGGGCAGCGTGAGGCTGAGCGAATCCCCGGCCATCAGCAGTCTTCTCAGGTAGCCGGGCTCAGGCCCAAGCTCGAACTCAAGCCACTTGCCCACGACTGCACGAGCCTGTGCCGTGTCGCTGACAACCACCCGGCCCACGTCAACATCGGCGTACATGTCAACGCTGTCCGCCTCTTCGCCGAATCGGCCGTTACCGTTGGCGTCCCAGTCGCGGTCGAGGTCTGAAAAATACATGTCGCAGGGCGAGAGTTCGGTGAGGTTGCCCGGAGTTGCGGCCATGCGCGTGGGCACGGCCGCGGTGTCACCGGCCAGTAGCACCCGGCTCGTGCCGAGGCTGTCGTGCCAGCGACAGATGAAATTGCGCAGTTGCTCGGCCCGGTCCCGGCCTGGTGACCGGGCAAGCACGG
This sequence comes from Caldifarciminota bacterium, assembly GCA_965648905.1. GTDB lineage: Bacteria > Hydrothermota > Tepidihabitantia > Tepidihabitantales > Tepidihabitantaceae > CAZQFS01. Next base: position 36,959 of record CBFGIT010000006.1, on the reverse strand, counting down.
TCTCGATGGGCACGAGTTCGGTCCAGAGCCCTTTGCGCGTCTTCCAGTGGACGAGCTGCTCAAACCCGGGCGCAAGCCGGGCCGGGGTGACGATGAGGTAGTCGGCTGGCGGCCGGGCCGCAGCCAGAGACAGCAGAACCAGAATGCACCGCATGGCAGTCTACCACCAGATTATCGGTCTTGATGGCCGGCCTGTCAACCTGCCGGCAGGGAAGAAGTTAGCTGAAGCGGCGTACAAAGACCCGGTCGGCGATACGGTTCAGATAGGACCGGAGCCGCTCGGCCAGTTTCTGCTGGTACAGGTAGTTTCGGATGCCGTCCTGCATCTCAAGATAGGACATCATCCGTTCCGGCTGCCGGGCCAGGACCTTGATGATGTGGAAGCCGTGGTCAGAGAGAACCGGTTGACTCACGTCACCCGAGTCAAGACGAGCTACGACCGAGTCGAACGGCGGAGTCAAACCGGCAACCAGGAACTCACCGAGGTAACCGCCCGAATCAGCGGTAACCGGGTCGCCGGAGTGCGCGCGGGCGAGCGAGTCGAAGGCTGCCCCGCCTGCGGCCCGGGCACGGATTGCCTCGGCCTCACGTCGGGCCCAGATTGTGTCGTTGCGGGTGACCGGAACGCGGATAAGGATCGAGCGGAAGCGGACCCGGTCCCCGGCCCGGCTTTCGAGCCGGAGTGTGACATAGCCGTCAAGCGTCCGGAACGGCGGCGAAATCTGGCCGGGCTTGAGCTGGCTGAGCACGAGCGCGAACTCCTGGGGCAGCTCGGTCAGCCTGGCCCAGCCCCAGTCGCCGCCTTTGGCCGCAGTCTTTCTGTCTTCAGAGAACGAGCCGGCGACTACCGCGAAATCGCCGCCCCGGGCCAGGACATCGAGCACCTCACTGATCCGGCGCTGGCCCAGTGATTCGGCCACCGGGCCGGGCGTGATGGTGATGAGGATGTGTGCGAGCCGGACCCGGCCAGGTACAAAGGCGATCGAATCGCGGTGCTCGCCATAGAATCGCTCGGCCTCGGTCGGCGAAATGTAGATTTGGGTCAGACCCTCTTTATCCATCAGTCGACGGGCAATCAGTTTACGGCGGGCTTCGTCGGTGTAGCGCTGGCGCAGGATTCGCTCAGTCAGCCCTTCTTCAGCCAGCGCCTGCTTGAACCGGTCTTCGCCGCCGAACCGTTCGACCAGTGCCGCGATGCTCGCCTCGACCTCGGCCTGAACCTCGGCGTTGGCGACGTCGATGGTCTCTTTCCGAGCCTGCTCCTGCAGGAGCAGGTCGTCAATCATCCGCTGGAGTACGTCGGCGCGGAGTGCGGAGTCGGACCTGGTTGTGTCCGGGTCAGCGATTCGGAGGAAGTCAACCGCCTGCTCAAGCTCGCCGGCCAGAATCACCTGCTCGCCGACAACGGCAACAAGGCTGTCCGCCGGTGCCGCCGGAAGCGTGGCCGGCAGGACCAAGACCAGAGCAACAGCCGGAACGAACAGACCCAGGAGGCGAGTCAAAGGCAGAAACCCGATAGCGGCTACTTGCGGCCGGGCTCGGCAAAGTAGGCGTCGGGCTTGATTTCAATCTTGGCTCGGGCCCGCAGCTCGGACAGGATACTGTCAACGATCGCCTGACTACGCCGGTAGTTGAGCACGGCCTCAATCTGGTCTTTGACATCGGCCAGACTGGTCTCGGCCTTCACCTTCTTGCGGTCGACCAGCTTCACAATCTGGTAGCCTTCCTGGGTCCGGACAACGTCCGAGACCTGTCCGGGTGCAAGGGCAAAGATGACTTCGGCCAGGTGCGGGTCACCTCCCATCCGCGGGTCGCCCACGTCCCGGGCAAAGTAGCGCGACTCCTGCCCGCCCTCAAGCAGCATGTCGCGGGAGCGTTCTTTGGCCAGCTTGGTGAAATCGCCCCCGGCCTTGATGTCGGCCAGCGTCTGTACCGCCATCATCGAGTCGGGAACGATGATGCGCTGAATCTTCACTTCGTAGCTGAACTCGTCCTTGTGCTGGTTGTAGTAGGCCATCACGTCGGTGACCCCGACCCGGGCGTCAGCGGTCACCTCTTCAAGCAGTTCGTTAACAAGGTAGTCTCGTTCGAGCCGCTTCATGTGTCTGATGACTGACGGGCGCTTGTTCAGACCCCGGCTGAGCGCTTCCTGGTACATCAGCGAATTGGAGACCCACTTGTCGAGAATCTGGCGCAGGTTGGTCTCGTCGAACTCGTACCCTTCGGGCGCAAGGCTGTCCAGGTCAGCCTTGGTCAGCCGGTCGGTATTGACCTGAGCCAGGACCGGGCCGCCCGAACCGGGCAGACGGTCATTCTGGCTGCCGCAGCCTGCGAACCAGGCGGCCACGGCCAAAGCGGCGACGCCGAAAAGGTAACTGATGATTGCCGCAGGTCGCGTTCGGTATGTGGCTTCTTGCACTGTTCCTCCTTGCCCGGGCCTTTCGTCTCCGGGCGTGCTGGTCGGCTTCATCTCCTGCCCCTGACCCGAGTCGGCTTCAGGCTGTCCCGGCGAACGGTGGCCAATAGTCGTTCATTGACCTCGATACGCGCCCGGGAACGCAGCCCGGCCAGATACTCTTGTAACCGCATATCGCGCAGCTCGGCCTGCAGCCGGTTGCGAATCAGGCCGACGACCGCGTTTGAGTCCGGGTCGGGGAACTTGTCACGGTGGGTCCGCCAGTAGTCGAAAACCGCGGCGTCCGTGACCTCAACCCGGTCTGCGACTTCCTGTTTGTACAGCGCCTCATAGAGCAGGTCGGCACGCCGGCGCTCCAGGGCTCGGGTCACCTCGGGCTTCCGGTCCAGACCACGGCTGCGGGCTTCCTCGTAGAGCAGGTCCTCCTCGACCTCCCGCTTGATGGCGTAGTGGCGCATGGCCGTGTCGAGCGCGGGCGGGAACCGGGCCGCAACGTGAAGCAGCCGTCCGACCTTGACGTACTTGCTGCCGTCCTTGACCGCAACCGGGACTTCCTTTTCTGCTTCGGTGATGGAGTCGACCGGCCGGCACAGAATGTCGAGTCCGGCAGGGTTGAACTCGAGCCGGCTGCGCAGGTTGGCCAGGAATTCGGTTGCCAGGTCGCGGCGGCGCTGCTGCTTGAGTCGGAACTCAAGCTCCTGACGGAACTCGCCCAGGGGCGGAACTGGTTTTTCGCTGGGTCTGGTATCGGACAGAAGCACGAGCTCGTATTCGTCGCCGGTCCGAATCGGCTCAGAGAGCTGGCCCGGTTTCAGTCCCAGGACAACCGAACGGACCGGTTCGTCGATGTGAAAAGGGGAAACGTAACCCATATCGCCGCCGGCCGGGCCTGACGGGTGCACCGAGTAGCGCACCGCCAGACTCTCGAACGGTACCCCGGCCTGGAACTCGCGGGCAATCCGATGCGCCAGGGTCTCGGCCCGGACAACGATTCGTTTGACATGAGCCTCGGTCTTGAGGAGCTTGTACGAGTTCTGAACCTCAAGGTCGCTCAGTCGGTTACCGGACTCGACCACGTCATTGTAGAGCTCCTGATTGACCAGCGACCGTTCTTCGAGCTCCAATCGATAGCGGATGGCCTTGTCGAGCCCTTGTCTCAGTGCTTCCTGGACCAGCAGTTTCTTGCTGATGTACTTGTCGAGCACCTGGCGGCGGACCGAATCAAGACTCTGGCCTGAATCTATTCCGAGCGGCAGACTGGAAGCCAGTTCGGCCGCGGTGACCGGCTCGCCGTTGACGACCGCGACGTTCTGCCGGTCCGGGCCCGCGCAGGCGGCGAACAGGGCAATCAATAGTAACACTGAAGTGCGCATGTGAAACTAGACAATACCGGCCGGTTGACAGAAGTCAACCCGGGAGCAGGACGGTCGGCAGGGCTGGCTACTTCTCCTTGCTCTCGGCCGGTGCCGCAGGAACGGGCTTGGGTGCGGTGCGGAACTTGAGGACCGACTTGTGGGTGTGCTTGGCCGCAAGTGAGATTGACTTGGTGTTCTGGGCCAGAATCAGGTCATAGGTATCGTCAGGCACAAGCCCGGGAATCGCCAGTCCGGGGTAGGCCGGGAACCTCAGCGGATAGGAGAACTCCATCGTCGTCACGCCGGTTTCATCGTCGAAGTCGATGTCCCAGTCCCAATCAACTTCACTGCTGTCCTTGGCCTGAGTCGGGCCGTGGGTGTAGTTCGCGCCGACGTGGTTGTAGACCTCGGCCGAATCATCAGTATAGAAGCCGATGAACATGTTCGACTCGTGCATCTTGGCCGAGCCGAACCCGATGGCCAGCCAGCCCTTGCCTTTGGTCTCAAGCGCGACGTAGAGCAGGCTGTCGTCGTAGCCCCAGTGAACCGTGAGGCCTGAGGCCTTGTCGACAAAGAACCCGGGGTACTCCTCGTCTTCGAGGTCAACGAAACCGTCGACACTCACCCGGTCTTCCATGTTCGGGTCGTAAGGCACGAGCGGGACCGGCTGGGCCGGACCCAGGGTACTTGCGAGCAGCAGGGCCAGGGTGAGGTGTAATCGCATGTGGTCTACTCCTTTTGCAGTTGCAGTTCCAAAGCCAAATTATACTCTCCGGACCGAAGCGGGGTCAAGCCTGCCGGATGACACCATCTACCAGAGCAAGGCAGCGTTGATTCCGACCTGCTATTGTTCGAGCCGGGCCCGAACTTCGTCGAGATTGAGCCGGGCCGATGGGGCGAGTTCGTGCAGTTCGTTGAGCTGGTCGCAGGGATAGTCAGGGCAGAGCCCGCAGTTGTCGATACCGTGACTAAGGCAGCAGGGGCGGACCGGACACTCATGCCAGAATGAGAAGTGCACGCCGAGCGGTGCCGTGCAGCCGTCACAGTTAATGTCTTCGGGCTTGATATCAGCGCCGTAAAGTTCAGACCAGGTGGCCGCAGCCTCGCGCCGGATTGTGTCGTCGCCCCGCTTGCGGGCAACATAGGCCGGACACTCATTGCACACCAGCCCGCAGCACGAAAGCAGTTTCTCCATACCTGTCGTCAACTGCGTCCGGCGTTCAATTCCCGGACAAGCTCGCGTGCGACGGTCTCACCCGCAACCGGGTAGCTGAACCCGGACTGCCGTGCGGTTTCGCGGGCCAGCCAACCGAACAGATTCATCGTTGCGAACAAGGCGCGCCAGACCTCATCCTCATGGTAGCGGGCAAACGCATCGCCCAGTTCCCGGACCGCGCGTACGTCGGCCCAGTGTTCGAGAGACTCGTCCCCCAGACCCGCATCACGGTACTGGTCTTTAGAACCCCGGGCATGCCATTCGAGCACGGTGCGAAGCAGGTACTTCATGTGCCCGTCACAACTGGTCTTGGCCTGCCACAGTCGGCGCTGGCGCAGTTGCCGGGCGGTTCGGACCGCGTGATACCAGAAGTCGTGGACGGCATTGAGGAACTCGGCCTCAGTCGGCAGACGTGGCGGCCGGTTCCCGAGCCGGGCGACGAGCCGCGGAATCAGCCCGTCCTGGTCGAGAATGACGTGCATGTTTCGATGCAGCAGCGGCCCGAGCCCGAATGTCTCGCCTGAGGCAATTGCCCGCTGCACCGCCTCGGTCGAAACCGCGACGAACGTCACATCAAGCCCGCTGGTGTCCAGCACCCGGCGCTCAGGCAGGCCGGTCGGGCCGGTCGTTTGGAAACTAAGCACCCAGTCGCCCAGCTCGGCAAGCCACGACTCATCCAGGCAGAACTCGCGGGCAGAGTCGGTCACGACCGCGATCTCGAGGTCAAGACAGGGGTCTGCGGCTGCGGCCTTGTCTGCCCGGCAGCCGACAACCAGGGCAGCCCGGACATCCGGCTGGGTTCGGGCCCAGACAGCGAACCGCTCGACGACACGCTCGTAACCGACGCCGGCGTGCCCGGCCTCGGGGACAGTGGAATGCGAACTCACAGTCTAGTGTAGCGCCAATCGGTCGGTCGTGCAACAGAAGGTGGAGCTTGAAGCGACCTGCGGGTGAAGTACTATTGCTCGTCAAGACCGTGATGTTGAGGTTATCTCTCCCCTGCCGAGTTGCGGCCGGTACGAGCCGACTGGCGCTGGCTGCGGTGGTTCTTGTCGCCTGTCAAGGTCGTAACACCGAACCCGAGATAGTCGTGCTCTCCGGGCCGCGCGTCGGAGGGCTTGACACGACCTACACGTTCTACGCTGTCGCAACTGACCCGGAAGGCGACAGGACTTCAGTACGCTGCGCCTGGTGCGATGGAGACACCTCGGAGTGGAGCGCATGGGCGAAGAGCGGTGAAAGCATCGCCTTGAGTCATGCCTGGCACTACATCGATGTCTTCCGCATCAAAGCTCAGGTCAAGGATGAACGGGGAATGCTCAGCCGGTTCGGTGCTTCGCCTGCCTGCGAAATAACCATCACCAATCAGCGCTGGGCTAAGCGGCTCGGCTTCTCCCCGACCCTGACTGGGCCGGCAGTGGGCAGCGACGGCAGCATTTTCCACGGTGCATGGGATACTTGCCTATTCGCGCTCCATCCGGACGGCACGTTCCGGTGGTGGCACGAACTGGACAGCACGGTGTTCTTTCCCGCGGTTGCGCCGAACAGAATGGTCTACGTCAACTCGCCCACTAACCTCTGGGCGTTCACTGAAGACGGCACGTTCCGGTGGTGCAGTCCGATACCTGGCTGGTTTGACGGACTGCACTGCCCGTCAGTGGCCGGCGACGGAACAATCTATGCGACCAGTGCGGACGCGCTGGTCGCGTTCGACTCAACCGGCAGTCTCATGTGGCAATTCTCGCCCGGCTCGGCTCTCAACCCAACGGTCTCACTCGGGCCGGACCGAACCGTCTACGTCGGGGCAGACTGGGAAGCGGTCTACGCGCTCAGTCCGGACGGCGAACTGAAATGGAGCTACCCGGTTGCCGGTGAGGTGACGCCGATTGCCGTTGATGCCGACGGGTCGATTGTCTTCGGTGTTGACCTGGCGCTTCATGCGGTTGCGGCCGACGGAACCCTGCGCTGGCGCTTCACCCCGCAGGCAACAGTCGGCCCGCCGGTAATCGGGCCGGACCGGACAGTTTACATCGCGGCCGGCAACCATCTTGTCGCCGTCGGTCAGGACGGCCGGCAGCGCTGGACCACGCGCCGGATTGACCCGCCGACCGGGTGTCCGGCGGTCGGGTGTGACTCGACCGTCTACATCGGGACCGCGCAGGGTCTGGTCTACGCGGTCAGGCCCGACGGTACGATTCGCTGGCATATCTGGTTCGACCAGGCTCAGTGCGGCCCGCTGACTCTGGCCCAAGGTACCTTGCTGGTTGGGACAGCATCCGGTGTCCTGTCTGCGCTGAACATCCCCGGCGGGCCGGCCGACGCGCCCTGGCCGATGTTCCAGCACGATGCCGGTCACACCGGCCAGGCAAGATAGCTCATCCGGCCCCAGAACCGGCCCGGACTCTTTCCCAGACGCGCAGAAAGTTGTCGCCGAGGATTCTCCTGATGTCGGCTTCAGGGTAATTGCGGGACACAAGCCCGGCCGTGACTCGGGGGAGGAAAGAAACGTCCGGAAGTCCGGCAAGCCTGCCCTCGAACCCGTCAAAATCCGAGCCGAGCCCGACAAAGTCCGGCCCGACCAGTTGACAGACATGGTCGATGCCGGTGACGACGTCTTCAACCGATGCTTCGGCCTCATTCTCCCGCAGAAAGTAGGGCAGGAAAACCATGCCAAGCAGACCCTGGTTTGCAGCCAGGGCCTTGACCCGTTCGTCGGTCAGATTGCGGTGGAAGTCGCGCCGGCAGCGCAGGCCGGAATGAGAAGCAATGACCGGAGCGCGCGAGGCTTCAAGGATATCGAAGAACGCCCGGTCTGAGCAGTGCGAGACGTCAATCACCATGCCCAGTTCGTTCATTCGGCGCACAGCCTGGCGGCCAAGCGCCGATAGCCCGTGGTGCGGCTTTGATTCGTCCGCCCCGCTGTCGGCCAGCTCGTTCGAGTTGCACCACGTGACCGTGAACACCCTCACACCCAGCTCAAAGAACCGATCGAGATTGCCCAGGTCGCCTTCGAGCGCGTGCCCGCCTTCGACCCCCAGAATCGCTCCGATGCGACCTGAGGCATCGGCCTGCACCAGTTCCGGCGCGGTCCGGCACAACACGACTTCGGTCTCCTGCCACAGCTCCTTTGCCCGGTTCAGTACATCGACGACAAATGCGGCCTGGCCCTGGGGCCGCTCCTCGTTCGGGTCAACCCAGATGGCAAAGACCTGACCATCCACACCACCTTCCTTCATCCTGGGAAAATCAAGATGGCCGGTCTCGGACCGTTGCCGCAGGTCGCGCCGGCCCGCAACATGAGCGAGCAGTGAATCGCAGTGCAGGTCAACACAGGTCGCGTCGTGGTGGAGCTTCAGGACCGGAGCAGGGACGGTCGGATTCGACACGAGTTGTCAGTACGGTGCGGCCCGGCCCTTTGCCTGCCAGAGTCGGAAAAGGTCGCGGCACTCTCGAGCCATGAAGTCAGGCACCAGCTCGACCGTGCTGCCGGACAGCTCCTTCAGGGTCTGGGCCGAAAGCACGAGTTCGTTGAACCCGACTGCACGGGCATCGGCGATGCGTGCGCCAAAGACAACCCGTGAAACCCGGGCCCAGTGCGCGGCTGCCCAGCACATCGGACACGGCTCACACGTCGCGTAGAGGCTCGCGCCGGAAAGGTCAATCGTACCGAGAGCGCGGCAGGCCGCGCTGATGGCATTGATTTCGGCGTGTCGGGTCGGGTCGCCTTCCTGCCAGACCGTGTTGTACGCGGTGGCAAGGACCTTCTGGTCTTTCACGATACAGCAGCCGAACGGCGTCTGGCCGCGTTCGATTCCCTCGAGCGCAGCGGCAATCGCCAGCCTCATCGCCTCGGCATCCGAGACGCAGCATTCTTTCATGCGCGTATACTTCTACCCGGCCCAATCCATCTGTCAACACACGCGGCCCAAAGCGCCATTCGCTGCTCGCCGCTCGCCGTTCGCCTCTCGCCATTCGCCATCTTGCAGTTTGCCCTTTGCACTCTGCATTCTGTATTCTGCACTCTGCCTTCGTCGTTCGCCATGCGCCGCTCGCCGCTCCGCCATTCTGCAGCTTGCACTTTGCACTCTGCATTCTGCACTCTGCCCTCTGTATTCTGCATTCTGCCTTGACTCCGGAGTGTCGCATAGTATCATGGAACATCTTGACAACGCTGGCTGACTCGGCAGTGCCGGTCTCCTGTGGGAGGTAAGAACATGCACGGCACATGGTGTGTCCTGGCATTCGGTCTGCTTGCCCCCGGCCCTGTCCGTGCCGACACCCTGACTCATGTCGCAAGGTCGGCCCGAAGACCGGAACTAATTCAGCGCTGTGCCGAACTCCGGGCACAACTCCTAGGCTCTGGCGTTCGCGGCCCGGAGGCACGCGGCCTGCTCTCCAGCATCCAGACCGAATACGACCGGCTGCGGGCCGACGACAACGCCGGTCAGGCAGGCTCAGTCCCGTGCGGCACAACCGCGCTCGGCCTCACTGCCGGCAGCGCACTCCGGAACACGTCGGCTCCGACAGTACACATTGCAGGTGGCGGAAGCGCAGCCGACGAAGAGTGCAATCGGTCCGCGACCGTGTGTCTGAACACCGGGATTCAGACTGTTCCGTGCCTTGGCGAGCTTGCGGGCCCAACCGCCCGGGCGGCGTGCTGCGTAGCCTGCGGCGCATCAGTATGCTTACCGGTCCTTGCGGTTATCGTCTATCGTGCGATTCGCGACCGTCCGACGCCCGATGCTGACGAATCCTCAAGCCCGGACGAACGCCTGAATGCGCTTATCGCGCGGTACAACGCGCTCATGCGCAGCGCAGCATCGGCCCTGCCCTAGTTCCTAGTCCCAGCGCCTCGTCCCTGTCGCCTGACCCTCGGTCCTTCCCCATTCTGCATTCTGTAATCTGCATTCTGCCTTCTCTTTGCCTCCGTGTTCCTGGTGGTAAGGCTCCCGCTACCGCAGGACCACGACCTTGGTCGCGCCCGACGCCCGGACCACAAAGTACACCCCAGGCCGCAGCCTGCCAGGTCCGACCGGCGAAGGCCAGGCAGCGGGCAGCGAGACACGACGGCCCGTGGGGTCATAGACGGAGTACTTCTCGGGCGGCGCAGTAGTCGGGTGCTCGGGAAGGCGGAGGATTGAGGACTGAGGAGCGGCCGCAGGCAGAAGCTGGAAGCCGGAAATTGGCGAGCAGAGCGGCGAACGGCGGGGCGCGTCGAGCGCGGGCAGGTACTGCCAGAGTTCCAGGGTGCTGTTGCCTTTGAGCGCGAACAGAGCGCCGGACCACGCGGTGATGTCAGCACCGGCTTTCACCTTCCGTTTCTTACCGGACGAGCCCAGCATGGGCAGGGTCTCAAGCTCGGCCCACGAATCTCCGGCCGGGTAGTACGCCCAGAACTCCTGGGTATTCCCGCCCTTCAGGCAGAACACCTGCTGGTCCAGCCACGCCCCGCACCCGCCGTCCTTCGACTTCTTCACCCGACCCGACTGGTTGACTAAGGGCATCGGTCGCAGAACCGGGCCCCAGGAGTTAGACGCCAGGTCATAGGCATGGAAAGCGTGGTACTTTGCCTGATGGCAGTATATCCTGCTGCCGGCAGCGTCAAGACAGAGCCAGGAACCTCTGTCGTACTTCGTAGCCGGAGCTTCTGCCAGTGTTCCCCATGTATCTGCACCCGGGTCGTAGACGAGAAAGTCCCGGGTGATGCCCTTGAGCACGTAGACCTTATCGTTCTGGCAGACCAAGTCGCTGCCGCCCTTGACTTTCCTGTTTGTCGCGCCCGACGGGACATCGGCAAGCTGGGTCCACGAATCGGTCGTAGTGTTGTAGCTCCAGAACCCAAGGGTATTGTTGCCCTTGAGCGCGAAAATGCGGCCTGCTCCCGACGCACATCCGGCCGCGCCCTTTGACGGCGGTCTGCCTTCCCGGCCGGGTGGGATGGGAGCAAGCCGGGTCCAGGAATCTGCAACCGGACCATAGCAGTAGAAGTCAGGGGTCTTGTTTCCTTTGGCGGCGTAGACCAGTTCCCCCGCCGAGGTGAGCCAGGCACCGTGCTTGACCTGCTTTGACGACGGCAGGCCCGGCATCGGGTGGCGCTCGGTCCAGAAACCGCCGCCAGTCGCAGCGACAAGCACAGTCCTGCCCGCGGTGTCGTTCTCCGGGTTCATGTCGCCGGCGAGCAAGGCAGCGGCGTGCAACCGGAACCTGCCGGCTGAAGCCGACCAGTTCCCCATACCGACTTCGGCTCGGTCGCCAGCGGCAAGCGAAGCGACGGAAGCCGAGTCGCGATATACTTCGCTTCCGAGCGAGTCTCGGATGGTCGCGGTGACGCGGATTTGGACCGCCTCGGCAGTCCCGAGGTTGACGACGCGGACAGTCACCGGTATGTCTCCCGGTCGTTCCCACGCAAGTGGTCTTGACACGCTCTGCATGGCAACATCAGTGATGCGGACTTCAACACTCGATGTCACACGGTTGTTGGCCGGACGAACGTCGCCCGAGAGCTCGGTCGAGCACGAGACCGTCACTCGGCCGCGGCCACTTACCTGCCACACCGGAAACGTGACCGCAAGCCGTGAACCGGGGGCATGGCCGACCACGGCGCCGAAGTTGTTGTAGGTCGTGCCGATTCTCAGCCGTACGAAATACGACTCTGCTGCCATACCCTGGTTCGCTACCGTGCAGATTGGAACTACGCTGACACCTGAGTCGAGCGTGCTGGCTGGACTCGTCACGCAGACACAGCCGACATCATGCACACCCACTTCGACCACACTGGTGCGGCGGTCGTTTGAGCGGTTAGCGTCGCCAGCCAGCTCGGTTGAACACGAAATTGCCAAGCTGCCTCTGGGGCTCGATGACCAGGGAGGCAACGTCACGTATCGAACTACGCCGGGCGCGTGGTTCACGACCTCTGTCGTATCAACGTAGCTCGTGCCGATTCTGAAGCGGACTCGGTAGACTTCCGTAGTCGTGCCGTGGTTGTATAGCGAGCAGGCCGGAGTGACTGCGACTCCCGAGTCAATGCTGCCGGATGGAGCAACAATCACTCGTGTGCCAACGTCACGAACGCTGACTGTGACCGAATCGGTCATCCGGTCGTTGCCCGGATTGGCATCGCCAGCCAGCTCGGTGGAACACGTGACCGCATAACGACCTCGGGGCCAGTTCGCCCGCGCAGGAAAAGCAGCGTAGGCTTTGGCTCCGGGCGCGAGGGCAGAGACAATTGTCGTGTCGTTGTAGAACGCACCAACCCGGCAGCGGACGCGGAAGCTCACCGACGCAAGACCGAAGTTGGCGACCGAGCAGGTCGGCGTGACCGGTTGCAGGGTGTCAATCGTCCCGGTCGGAGCAACAATTGCGACGACACCGACATCCGGTGATGCCGGATTGCCGCGTTCGTGACGGTCGGTTGCGTAGTGACCGCATGCGGCGTGAAGCCGCGTGATGCCGTCGGTCACGACCGCAGCGAATGCGCCGCCGATGTGGGGTTGGAGCATGGGTCCTTCGTTCGCCCAGGTACTGTCCACTGGGTTGTACGACCAGCAGTTCTGAGTTGCGCCCCAGGTCTGCCCACCACCGTAGACATAGACCCTCGTGCCGACCGTGTCCATGCCGTGGCCGTGACGGGCCTGGGGCAGCGCGGGAAGAGTCTGCCATGCGTTGGTGCCGGGGTTGTAGCATTTGAACATTGAGTTCTGAGTCCAGCCGCCGGAAGCGTAGACGAGTCCACCCCGGACACAGAGCGCGGCATGTGAGGAAGCGCCGGTGCACTGAGCCAGTTCGACCCAGGCACCTGTCTGAGGATGGTAGCGCCAGAACCGGCCGGGATGGCCGCTGCCGAAAAGCACGTACAGATAGTCACCCAGGGCCACCGCGGCAATGCCGTAGTCCTGATAAGGCAGGGTTGCGTTGCTGGTCCAGGAGTTTGAGGTTACATCGTAGCGCTGAACCAGGGTGACCGAGTCACCGGACTGAACCAGTCCGCCGAGGACAAAGATGGCGTTGTACTGCGGGCTGTAGCAGACGCCGGCGTTGCTGACCGCGGTCGGCATGTTCTGGCGCTGGAGCCAGGAGTTTGAGCCCGGGTCGTAGCGGTAGTTGTAGGCACGGGTGTTGACTCCGTCCCATCCGCCGAGGACGTAGAAATAGGTTCCGTCTGAGGCTCCGCCGCAACGGCGGCAGGAGTACGGACATGCCGTTCTCGATTCCCAGGTTACGGCGTCGGTCGAATCGCGGCCCGAAGGCGTCTCGGGCAACAAAGTTCCGGATGCACCCAGGCTGAGAACGAGTGTGAACAGGGCTGCGCCAATAGTCATTTTCTGCCTCCCCGGGTCTGGTTCTGGGCGGTAACTGTCCATGCCAGGCTGGCGCCGCCCACAGCACTGGCAGGCCGGTCATGTGCGGACCAGATGCTGACCGCGTGACGGTGTCAATTCGACCAGCCGCACCGCCGGGCCAAGGTATTATGGGCCCGCCTCTCAGGCTGTCAAGGAATGACGTTGCGTCCGCCTGTCTGGACTGCGGACAGGGGGTCGGGTAGGCTTGGGGATGAACTGGCTGCGATGGCTGTTGTGCGCCGCGGTTGCGGTGAGCGTGGTCTGCGGGTGCCGAGAGACCAGCCGGCCCAATCGGGCGCCGACCGTGGTGATAACCTTGGGGCCGCTTGAGCCGGTGACGGGCGAGCAGGTGCGGTTTGAGTGGGCCGGGGCCGACATTGACGGCGCAGTCGCAGGGTATTTTTACGGGCTGGATGATTCGGTGCCCGGGACGTGGACCGAGTCGAGCGGGGTGACGCTTGCCGGTCTGGGGTTCGGGGTGCATGATTTCTACGTGCAGGCGGTGGATGATTCCGGGGCGCGGTCAGTGGCCGCGGTGTGGACGTTTTCCTACGAGTTTCCGAATGCGCTTGAGCCGGCCGGAACCGATACGACTTTCGACCTGGTGACGTGGAACATCGAGAACTTTCCCAAGGCCGGGACCCGGAGCATAAGTCAGGTGCGGATTTTGATGGAGCGGCTGGATATTGACCTGTTTGCCGTGCAGGAGATTGCCGACACGCTGGCGTTCCGGACTCTGGTCTCAGGACTTACCGGGTATGAGGGACGCTATTCTCCGGATACCTACAACGGGAGCTATCAGAAGACCGGGGTGGTGTATCGGACCGCGACCGTGGCGGTGAGCGGGATGCGGCCATTGTTTGTGTCGAACAGCGCTTTTCCCCGGCCGCCGATTGAGCTGTTCGTGACTGCGGCCGGGAACGGACAGGCGTTTGATTTCCGGCTCATCGTGCTGCACTTGAAGGCCGGGGGCACGAGCGAGGACCGGGAGCGGCGCAGGACCGCGTGCCGGTTGCTGAAGGAGTACATTGACAGCGAGATGGAGTCCGGACTTGAGCCTGACTTTGTCGTGGCCGGGGATTGGAACGACCGGCTCGATGACCCGGTTGAGGAGAATGTGTTCTGGCCGTTCCTCGAGGATACGGCGCGGTACTGCTTTCTGACCCGGGCGCTGGCCGGGGACAGAACCCAGGCGTCGTACATCGGCGGCGGGTTGATTGACCATGCGCTGGTGACGCACGATGCGCTTGAGGAGTACGGGCCGGGTGTGACCCGGACTCTGCGGCTTGATGACCGGGTGGCGCGTTATCAGGAGGAGGTGTCGGACCATCGGCCGGTGCTGGCCGGGTTTTCGGTGTTCAGGCCGGCGCATCGTTGCCGCTAATCGGCAGGCGATGAGGGGCCGGCCCGCGATTTGACCGGGTGCGCAGGCAGGGGTATGATTGGCGCGTGACGATTTTGCAGCGCTCGGCGCTGAAGCAGTTTTTCCCGCCGTTCTTTCTCGCGATTGTCATCTTGACGTTCGTGCTGCTGATGGACCGGCTGTTTCTGCTTGCCGATCTGCTGGTGCGCAAGGGCGTGGCCGTGGTAGTCGTCGCTGAAATGATGGTGCTTTCGCTGCCGTTTGTCGTGAGCGTGTGCGCCCCGCTCGGGAGTCTGATTGCCGGGGTGATTTCGTTCGGCCGGATGGCCCAGGACAATGAGATTCGAGTTGTCCGGGCCGCCGGCATCAGAGTGGAGCGGGTGTTTGCGCCGACCGCGTTGACCTGCGCAGCCCTTGCTTTGGTGATGACCGGGTTCAACGGGTTTGCCGTGCCCGAGGCTCAGCATCGGGTGCGGAATCTGATTTCCGACGTGGCCCGGAAGAAGCCGGCATTGCGGATTCGTGAAGGTGTATTCATGGATGACTTTGCCGGGTACATGGTGTACATCGGCTCGATTGAGGAGCGCCATTCGAGGGTGAAGAACGTGGCGATATTCGAGTCCCGGCCCAAGGGCGCAGCGCCGAGCTTTGTCACCGCGCCGCGGGGCGAGATTGCCTACACGCCCGATGACCGGTACATGGTTCTGACGCTCTACGACGGCGAGATCCACGAGCTGGTCTCAGGCACGACCTATCGCCGGCTCAAGTTCGAGCGTCAGGTAATCAACGTCGCGATGGATGACGAGCTGGTGCGGCGGGACCGGGAGTATCGGAGCGATGAAGAGATGACGATGCCCCAACTGCTCGGTCAGCTTGGCCGGTTGCGGGCCGAAGGCGCCGAGATTCGGCGTCAGGTCGATGAGGCCCGGGCTCAGGCCGGGGATAATGAGCCGGCCCAGATGCGGGCAAATGAGCTGGCCACCAGGCTGCGCTACAAGAATCTGGAGCGGGCCCGGCACGAGGTCGAGCTGCACAAGCGGCTTTCGCTTGCATTCTCGGCGTTCTTCTTTGTCCTGTTCGGCGCTCCGGTCGGGCTGCTCTTGCGGCGGGGCGGGGTCGGAACCGGGTTCATCTTCGGCCTGGTGTTCTTTGCCCTGTACTACGTGCTGCTGCTCGCCGGGCAGAATCTGGCCGACGCCGGCCGGCTCAATCCGTTCGTCGGGATGTGGCTTCCGAATCTGCTGCTGGTCTTGCCGGTAATCGAGCTTTTCAGCCGGGCGTTCTTTGAGCGGTCGGCACTCGGCGCGATGGTGAGGCGGCAGTGAAAATTGTCGACCGGCATCTGGTCAGGGAGCTGGTCAAGTTCGCCCTGCTTGCCTGTCTGTCGGTCGTGGTCATCTATCTGCTGATTGACCTGTTTGAGGACTTGACCTATTTCACCAGCCGCCGGGTCGGCCTGTCCGTCATCCTGCTCAACTACGTCTACACTCTGCCTTCGGCAGTGACTCTGCTCTATCCGGTGAGCATGATTCTTTCGGTGTTCGTCGTCTATGGTCAGCTTGTCCGGCACCGGGAGCTGCACGCGCTGGAGAGCGCGGGGGTGTCGGTGCCGCGGCTGTTTGTGCCCGCGATTGGGCTGGGGCTCGCTTCGGTTGCGGTCTATCTGGTCGGGAACGAGCTGGTGACGATTCCGGCCAATGCCCGGCTTTCCGACCTGCGGCGGACGAAAATCGAGAAGCGCCAAGTGGCTCAGGTCCAGACGCGGAGCAACGTCTACTTTGTCGGCGAAGCGGGCCGGGTGTTCTACATCCGCGAGCTTGAGTCGAACGGGGTAATGCGGAACTTCAGTCTGACCGAACTCGGACCGGACCGGCGGGTGGTGCGCCGGGTGGACGGAGCCGAGGCGACCTATGTCAACGGTCAGTGGCTGGGCCGGGACTTAAGCATCCGGGAGTTCGACGAAGCAGGCCGGGAGAAACTGACCCGGGCCGAGTCGCTTGCCCTGACGATGATTACCGAGAAGCCGGCCGATTTCATCGGGACGACCCGGCCGGTTGAGGAGATGTCAACCGCGGCACTACGTAACTACATCAACCGGATGAAGCGGGCCGGAGAGAACGTGGCCAAGCATGAAGTCGAGTATTACTACCGGTTCTCTTACGCGCTGATCGGCCTGGTCGTGGTCCTGCTCGGGTTGCCGATTTCGGTGCGGCTCAGGCGGGGCGGGACCATGTTCGGGCTCGGGCTGGGACTGCTCTTCTCGTTTCTTTACTGGGGCGCAATCCAGATGAGCCGGGCATATGGGACGTCGCACGTGGTCAGTCCGGCCGTGTCTGCCTGGCTGCCGAATATCGTCTTCGGCGCGGCCGCGATTGTGCTCGTGCTCAGGGCCGAGCGGTAGATGAGTCGGGCCGCGCTGGTCGTCGGTCTGGTTGCGGTGCTGGCCGTAGCCTGCGGCAAGCCCCTGGCTCCGGGCATCACCTGTGACCCGGATTCAGACTGCGTCTACGTGCCGGCCCGGGCGGCGCGTGGCCGGGTTCCGGCTCTGGTCGTCTTGTCGTGCGTCGGGGCAAGACCGGTAGACCTTGACACGGTGCGCAGCGTCGGCGACTCGCTCGGTTGGGTGCTGGCGACCTGCCACCAGACCCGCAATCACCGGGACATGGGGTTGAACGACCGGGACATTGTTCGAACCATCACCAAGCTGCTGAAGAACCCCCGGGTTGACACAAGCCGGGTGTTTCTCTTCGGATTCTCAGGTCAGGGTGTCCAGGCGATTGCGACCATGCTGCTGCACCCGGAACTGGTCCGCGGCGTCGTGGCGGTCTGTCCGCACGACCGGGCCATGGCGCTCGCAAACTGGGACCTGCTGCCGGGCCGGCTGGTCTATCTGGTGACACGGGAAAAGGACTGGAACCGACCTGCGTGCGAGACGATGTTCCGGCAGTTCATGGAGCACGGCGTTCGGGCCGAACTGAGCGTGACCAAGGGCGAGCACGGGCCCGGGCCCAAAGAGGAGCTGCTTTCCGGGTGTGTCTGGCTCGAACGGGCAAGCAGACCGTAGGCGAATGGCGGACGGCGAATGCCCGTGCCCGTGCCCGGTTTGACAGGCCGGCAGGCCGAGGTAGAATCCGGCTGTGAGTAGTGTCGGTATCGGTGTCCTGGCTTCGGGCCGGGGTTCGAACTTTGAGGCGCTGGCCCGGGCCGCTCAGGCCGGCGAACTGAAGGGCGAGGTGCGGCTGCTTGTTGCCAACGTTGCCGGTGCCGGCGCGCTGACCCGGGCTGAGTCGCTCGGGATTCCGGCCCGGGTTATCAGTCACCGTCAGTTCAACACCCGGGTTGCGTTTGAGCAGGCACTGGTTCAGGAGCTTGAGGCCGCGGGCGTGGAACTGGTCTGTCTGGCCGGGTTCATGCGCATCCTGTCGTCGTTCTTTGTCGACCATTTCCGGAATCGCATCATGAACATCCATCCGTCGTTGCTGCCCGCGTTTGCCGGACTGCAGGGGATGCAGGTGCACGAGGCGGCAATCAGTGCCGGAGTGAAGTTCTCCGGGTGCACGGTCCACTTTGTCAGTGAGGAGGTGGATTCCGGGCCGATTATTGTCCAGCGGGTCGTGCCGGTCGCGGACTCGGATACGGCCGAAAGCCTGGCCGGGCGCGTGCTGGCCGAGGAGCACAAGGCGTATGTTGAGGCTGTGAGGCTCTACTGCGAGCACCGGCTGTTGGTCAGCGGCCGAAGGGTGAAGGCGGCACCGGAATGAAAGACAGACTGAGAGTTGCCGTGGTCGGGTGCGGAGCGCAGGCGCAACTGGCTCACATCCCGGCCCTGAAGGCAAACCCGAACGTCGAGCTTGCAGCACTGTGTGACCGCGACATCCGCAAGCTGAACCAGCTCTGTCAGATGCACGGCGTCCCCCGTCACTTTGCTGACTTCGACGTGCTGAAAGAGGCGGACGACATCGATGCCGTGCTCATCGCCACCCCCAATCACCTGCACGCGCCGATGACACTCGCCGCTCTGCGCGCGGGCAAGGACGTGCTCTGCGAGATGCCATTGGGCCTTTCTGCGGCTGAGGTCGGACAGATGATCGAGACCGCGCGCCAGGAGCAGCGGAGTCTTCTCCCCTGCCTTGCAGCCCGGCTCCGACCTGATGTCCAGACCATCCGACGGTTCATCGACGGCGGCGAGCTGGGCGCGCTATACTATGCCAAGACCGGCTGGCTTCAGGGCCGCGAGTCGTGGTCGCTGCCCGGCTGGCGCGGCCAGCGGCTGCGCGCCGGCGGCGGCGCGTTCATGAGTCTGGGCACGGCGCTGCTTGATGCTTCGCTGTATCTTCTGGCCGGACACCGGCCGGTGTCGGTAATGGGCGCAGCCCACCACCGCGACCCCCGGGCCGAGGTTGAGGACACTGCATTCGCGATGATTCGCTTTGAGCCGGACCTGCTCCTGACCGTCGAGGTCGGCTGGAGCGTGCTCCAGGAAAAGGATTTCACCTATCTCAACCTGATGGGCAACAGCGGTGCTGCACTGCTCAACCCGGTCCAGATTCACAAAGAGATGCACGGCCATCTGGTCAACGTCACCCCCCAGATATCGTCCAAAGGGATTCAACGCGCGGCCAACCAGGCGCTCATCCGGGTCTGGGTCGAATCGCTGCGGCGGGGCTCGACTCCGGTCGTTACTGCGGAAGACGGGCTCATGATTGCGCAACTGACCGACGCATTCTACCAGTCCCAGAAGACCCATTGCGAAGTCCGGCCCGGATAAAGAAACCGCTGGTCCTCGGGGCCGGGGCATTGTGCCTTGGTCTGGCGTTTGCGCCCTTCCCATTCCGGCTATTGGCTCTGATTGCGCTCGTGCCCCTGCTCGGCGTGGTCGACCACGCGCCATCGTCCGGCCGGGCGTTCTGCTGGGGCTGGCTGTTTGGCGGCCTGGCCGCAGGTTTCCACCTGTTCTGGGTCTGGTTTTTGGTCGTGCCGGTCGAGCCGGTCACCCGGATTCTCCTGAATCTCGGCGTGGTACTGCTCTTTGCCTATCTCGGACTCTACGTCGGGGTGTTTGCCCTGGTTGTGCGCCGGCTCGGACTCTGGTCTGCTCCCCTGGTCTGGGCCGTGCTTGAGTTTGTTCGCAGCCGGACCCAGATTGCCTTTCCCTGGGACCTGCTCGGGTACACGATGACCCCGGTTCGGCAGTTTGTTCAGCTCGCCTCAATCGGCGGGGTCTTTCTGGTTTCGGCCTGGGTCGTACTGGTGAACACCCTGGTCTACGGGCTTCTGGTCGGCCCGGCCCGGCGCTGGCTTGCGCTCGGGCTGGTGCTGGTGCTGCTCGGCCCGGTGCTCTACTGCCGAGCAACGGTTCGACCGACCGGAACCGGTTTCAGAGTAGCGATTGTTCAGCCGAATGTGTCGCCGCTCGACAAGGGCGACTGGGAATCACGTGAGCGTATTCAGGCTGACCTTGTGCGCCTGACCGGTCGTGCCGCCGAGCAACGGCCTGACCTGGTACTCTTTCCTGAGACCGCCACGCTTGTAGACGTGACCCGTTCCTCGACCATCGGGCCGGTGCTCAGACAACTGGTCGATTCGCTCGGAGTTGAGATTCTGACCGGCACCCCGCTGCGCGACGAACAGCACGGGACCTGGCACAACGGCGCAGTCCTGGTCCGGCCTGGTGAGTGGCCGCCGAGCCAGCGCTACTACAAGATGCGGCTCGTACCTTTCTCAGAAAAGATACCTTACGCCGATGAGGTGCCGCTGCTCAAGAAGCTGCTCGGCACGCAGGACATGGGTGACTGGGCCCGGGGACACACCTTCACCGTATTCGAGCTCAGCCGGGCCCGGGCCGCGGTCTTAGTCTGCTACGAGGCAATTTTCCCGGACCTGTGTCGGGAGTTTGTCAACCGGGGCGCCCGGGTGCTGGCGAATGTGACCAACGACGGCTGGTTCGGCCAACTGCTCGGGGCTCAGCAGCACGCCGAACTGGCGGTGATGCGCACGGTCGAGAACGGTGTACCGATGATAAGGAGCGCGAATAACGGCATCTCGTTCATCGTCGACCCGTTTGGCCGGGTGCTGAAACGGACTCGGCTGTTCACTCAGGATGTCCTGGTCGGCGATGTGCCAGCAGCACGCGGGCCGACTCTGTACCGGCGGTTCGGCGACTGGTTCATCGGGCTGAGCGTGGCCGTGCTTCTCGGAGCGGTTATCATCCGGCGGGTTCGCCGAAGCCGGCTGACCAGGGCTAGTTGAGCTTGACCCCAAGCACGACCGGCCGGGAAAGCACTTCGGGCCGGCCGTTGCTGCGCGCCGCCTTGACGCTCACGAGATAGATGCCGGCGGGTTGAGGTCTTGACAGCGCGTCAGTGCCATCCCACTTCAGGTCGTAGTATCCGCCCGGAGCGTTGGCCAGCAGCTCGCGCACATGCCGGCCTTCAAGGTCATAGACGTTGACGCTCAACCGATAGCCGGTCGTCGGCGCGTTGAGCTGGATACTGGCCGCTTGACCCAGGCCGGGGACAAACGGGTTGGGCGTAATCGTGTCAATCACAAGACCGGAGACCGGTGGGAATGCGCCTGAAGTATCGAACAGGTCGGACTGGAACCGGGGCATGAGCTGGTAGCCGCTGGTGTAGGGTTCGGAGTTGTCGTACTGGCCGACGATGCCGGTAATCCGGATACGGCGGCCCTTGGTCAGTGCACTGGTACTGATGCCGGTCGCGTTGTTGATGCGGACCGCGAGTGCGGCGTTGCCGTTCTTCACCGTCATGTTGTAACCCGGGCCTGAGGAGTACGGCGCCTGAACCACGTCACCGACGACCGTGACCAGGTCACTTTCCATCGCCTCGGTGAGGCCGATGTTGAACGGCAGGACCCGAGGTATGATGAAGTTGCGCACCGTGTCGAGCAGCACCGCGACGCGGCTGTCCGCGATCTCGGTCAGGCCGTTGTATTCAGTGACGGTGCCGATGACCTCCCAGTGTGCGCCGAGTGAGTCGAGCCAGTTGACCTGAGCCGGGTCATAGGTTCCGCCGTAGACGTTGACGCCCGCGCTCGAGTCCTGAAGAAACCAGCTCTTGGCTCCGCTCGTGAAGGCCGAAGCCGGGCCTGAGACCCAGCCGCGCGCCCGCACCACCTGGCCCAGTCGCCGGGGCGTGACGCCATCCGGGCCCGGAGCTTGTACCGATTCAATCGGCACAACCGGCATGTCGCTCGCTGTGCGCGAGAAGTCGGTGGCGAACCGCGGCAGTACCTGGTACCCGGACAGCGGATTCGTGGTATCGGTCCCGGTGTACTGGCCCTTGATGGCAACAAGCGTGAACGTATCCGGCACGCAGATGATTCCGGCCAGAGCGGTCTGCGGGTCGATGTACATCTTGGCGCTGCCGGTCGAGTCGGAGATGTCGTAAGTCTTGTTGCCGGCAAGGACCGTGGCGGTTGTGACGATTCCCTTGAGCACAACGAGATCACCTTCATACTGCTCGGCGTTCACCTGGGCGCAGGTTAGAACCCTTGGTTCGGGCACGGGCCGGCCCCGGGCCACCACGGTAACAGTTGCGTTGGCTACTTCGGTTTTGCCTCGGT
Organism: Caldifarciminota bacterium; assembly: GCA_965648905.1. Classification (GTDB taxonomy): domain Bacteria; phylum Hydrothermota; class Tepidihabitantia; order Tepidihabitantales; family Tepidihabitantaceae; genus CAZQFS01. The sequence goes on along the minus strand of CBFGIT010000006.1, from coordinate 14,689 downwards.
ACCAGTCAATCTTGCCGGAGACGACGACACTGTCGCCCAGGTCGGCGTTCTGGAAAGTGAAACTGAAGACGTTGACGCCCGCGGTCGAGTCCTGTACATAGATGTCGGTGTAGCGCACGTCGAACATACTGTCCGGCGCAGTAACGATGCCGGTGACGGTGACGTTCTGGCCTCTCCGGTCCGGCTTGCCGTTGTTGTCCAGGTCCTCGATGACCGTGGCAATCGGCAGGACCTGGGCAGATACCAAACCAGATAGCAACACGAGCACCAGGACTGGTCTCACCTCTTCATCTCCTTTTCAACCAGGACCGCGGCCTCATCGAGCGCGACTTCAGGGCTTGCTGCCCCGCGCATCACCTTTTCCAGCGCCTCGCCGAGCAGGCGGCGGCCGGCAAACCAGGCCTCGGTTCGGGGTTCGAACGAAACATAGTCAAGCTGGGCCAGGGCGCGGTCAAGCCCGGGCACCTGACCGACAAACTCGCGGTACTCGGGCCGCTCCTGCGCACTGCGGCGGCAGGGAACATAGGCTGTGGCCCGGGCCCATTCAGCCTGGGCTTGAGGGCTGGTGAACCACTTGATGAACCGCCAGCAGGCCGCGACCTGCGCGGCCGTGCCGGTCCGGAACACGCCGACGTTGGTGCCGAACGAGAGGACGTTGGGCCGGCCCCAGGTCGGAATCGGAGCGACGGCAACCGGAAAGGTCATGTTTGGCTTCATGAATGCCCAGGATACGCTCGTGCCCCAGATGCAGGCGATCTTGCCGGACAGGAAGTCATTCTGCGGGTCATAGCCGGTTCCGAATACCGCACTCGAATCGACCGCGACCAGGTCGTACATGTACCGGGCTGCCTTTGCGCCTTCGGCCGAATTGAACCGGGCCCGGCCGGAATCGTCGAGAAAATCGCCGCCCTGCTGCCTGAGCATGCAGCCGAACATCCACTCGTTGACACCACCGGCCGTGCCGTGTATACCCTGCTCCCGGCGGGTCAGCTTTCGGGCCATGATGCGGAACTCATCCCAGGTTTGGGGAAACTCCTGATACCCGGCCTGCTCGAGCATCCCGGCGTTATAGAAGTAGACCGGGACCGACTTGTTGAACGGCATGGTCACAATCCTTCCGTCCCATGAGTTGTCGTCGAGGAACGCCGGATAGAAGTCGGCCAGCTCCTCGGCCGAAAGTCCGTCCGGCCCGGAGACGAACGAGTCGAGCACCACCAGCTTGTCCATGGCATGGAACTGACTGGTCCATGACTCGTACATCTGGGCCATGTTCGGCGGCGAGTTGACCTGGACCGCGCCCATCAGCTTCTGGGACAGTGCCGAGTAACCGCCCATCGAGACCGGCTCGATGTCGATTCCCGGGTTGGCGCGTTCGAACTCGGCAATCATTCGGTCGAGCGCGTCGCCGAGCGGACCGCCCATCGCGTGCCAGAACGTGACTTTGACCCGGGTCTTTCCGGACGGTTCACCAGGTCGGCCGCAACCCGGGCCGAGAGCAGCGACCAGCAGGCCCAGCAACAGCGCGTACTCGAGCTTCACGCGCCAATTCTAGCCCGGATGTTGCCCCAGTCAAACCGGAAAACGGGGACTGTCCCCGTTTTCAGAATGCCAGTACCCTGAGCGCGAAGATGAGCAGGAGCAGCAGGGACCAGACTACGGCCGCGGCCGGCAGTCTTCCCAACTTCAGTCTGCCCGTGCTGACCAGAGCGCCGTCAAGACGCAGCACATAGGGGATCTGCGTGAAGACCGACAGTCCGCCGCAGACCTCGAGTTCGGCTCGAACTTCCCGGCCTTCGTGCCGGAAGGTTCCGGTCGCGGTTTCGGTGATACCGAGGCCGCCTTTGCGCGCCACCAGTCTGCGGTCCACCCACAGGGTCGTGTCGGTGGCGAACATGAGGAACCTTGGCGAGAAGGCGATGCCCATCTCGAGCTCGTGACCTTTCCATTCGAATGTCTGTGTCATCGGTCCTCCCTCACTCCTCACTCATCACTCATCACTAACCGAGTGCCGGGCGCGCGCACAAACACTTCGGCCAGTGAATCGGCGTGTGCCCGATGCCAGTCAACTGCTTCGGCGAGAACCACGGCAAGCGGACTGCCGCGTTCGAGCAGGAACGTGGACAGGCCGTTGCGCTCGGCCGCGTCACGCCACCCGGGCCCGGCCTTGGCGAGCTCAGCATGGTCGGCCGCGGCCTGCCGGCTGAAGCCGCCCTTGGCGTCATAGAAGAGCTGGTGATCCGGCATCGCCCACAACAGATAGCCGCTCCAGGTCTCGCGGACAAAGACCCGACCCGGACAGTTGCGGTCCTGGATGCACCGAACCGCAGCAACCGGGTAGCGGGAAAAGTCGAAGTCAAGCTCCATGGGAAGCAGCCGAAGATGCGCCGCACCGACGATGAAGACCGGCAGCACAACTGCCCACAGCCACCCGCCCGCGGCTTCGAATCTTGCGTCGAATCGGCGAACGAACCCGGACCGCCGGACCAGCGGCGCCAATGCCGGTACCAAGGTTCGGCCCAGAAGAAACACCGCGATCACGCCGAACAAAGGCATGTTCCGGTTGCTGACCCCGGCCCCCAGAGCTGCCAGCGCACCGATGAGCACCAGCGGCAGCGGCTGCCGCCTGACGGACAGCCCGACCGCGACCAGGGCGACAAGACCGCCCCAGACCACGGCTTCCCAGCCCGAGACGCTAGTCCATTCGCTCAGGCCCCGGAGCATCGACATTGACTGTGCCGTGGCCAGCGGCATGAGGTACAGCCTCCAGCCGAATGGGTTTGACATGACCGCGAGCACGGTGGCTGCCAGGCAGAGTGCCAAGGTTCGACGGTCTCGGAACTCCCGTGCCAGGGGCAGGAACATAGCGACCAAGAGCGGGGCCAGTACGAAACCCGGGTGGAGGTTGGCCCACAAAGCCGTAGTCACCGGTATCAACCAGATGAACCCGCCTCGACCGGTCCTGGTCCGGACGCGGCTCCCACCGGGAAGGGTGAAGCGAGCAAGGACGAAAACGTCAAGAGTGAAGAACAACACGCTGAACATCAGCGGCCGGCCCGACAGACAGCCCGCGGTCGCCAGCAGGCCGACGCACAGCACCGCGATGTTCACCAGCATGTTCGGCTCGTTCTCTTCGAGCAGCTTATAAAGCAGGTAGAACACGAACGCGGCAACAGACGACGCCAGGACCGCAACGCCGACCCCGCCCAGGAAGCGGTGGATGCTGTACAGGACTACCTGCGAGAGCCAGGAGTAGTCGTAGCCGTATCCTGCGGTCGCGGAGTAATAGAAACGACTGATGTCGGGCAGGGCCCGGTGTTCGAGAATCCACCTGCCGACCGCCATGTGCCAGAGCGTATCCGGGTTATTGGGCGCGGCCAGCGTCGCAATGAAGGCAGCCAGCCCTGCGCCGAGCGCAGGACTCGGTACAAGCGAACGGACCAGAAGCCGATGTGTACTGGTCGTTCTGGACCGGTCGGCAGACTGCCGCGCCGGCACGCTCTGCGGAGTGACATGAGCCACAGTCGGCATCAAGGTACCGGCAGTGTCACCACCAGATAGAGGCGGTGGAGGTAGTTCACCAGAACCCCGGCAATTGCTGCTGCGGCCAGGAGTGCCCCGAGCGCGACTGCCGCCGCAGCAACGACGTACTCGGTCGCGGTAGCCGCAGTTTCGTCGAGGAGCACCCCTCGCCATCCGCGGTTCGCCGTTCGCCGTTCGATGCTCACCATGTGCTAGCGGCGCCGCCGAGAGAGCATCACCGACGCCCAGACATACTGCGGCGCCGAGATGTCAAGGAAATCAGCCCGCATCTTCTCCAGCAGGATGACGGCCTGGGCCTGTTTGCCCTGCTTGAGCAGGACGACAACGTCGCCCGAATCCGCGTTGAACTGGGCGGCCAGTTCCCTCTCCGCGGACGTCACTAGGTCGTTCAGGAAGGCCTGGTGCTCTGTCCCGGAGTTGGCCAGCGCCTGCTTCCAGTGGCTGATTGCCAGACCGAAGTTGCCGGGGAGCTTTCGGTCGTAGTAATACTTGCCTGACCTGAGGTCCTGCGCAACTTCAGCCGGCAACGCACCGAGGTCAATCCTCCCCCACAGGACCGGTACTGGAGGGAGTGACTCCGCGTCTGCCACCGACGTTCTGGCCGGAGCGGTGCGTGTCGGCAGTGGTCGGTGCAGGAGCTGTTGCCGCAGGCTCGGCGTGAACCAGACCACGGCCGCGGCGGCGAGGATGACGAGCGTGCCAATGGCTGCTACCCGTCCGGCCGAGCTCGTTCGTCGCTTCGGCACTGATTCCTCAATCGTCGGCAGTTCGTCGGGAACGTAACCGACCGGCTCAATGTTGGGAGTAGTGGTCATTGCAGTACCCCGCCGGCACCCGAAGCCACGAACTGGAAGTAGAGTGGCCCGATTATCATCAGAAACGTGGCCGGGAAGATGAACGCGAACAGAGGAAAGAGCATCTTAATCGGCAGCTCGGCCGCGACCTTCTCCGCCCGCTCGAAGCGGCGTAGCAGCATCTCGCGCGACTCGGTCCTGAGCACGGCACCGATGCTTGAACCGGTCTCCGTCGCCTGAATCACCGCATTGGCAAGCGAAGTAAAATCAGGCAAATCCAGTCGGCGCGCTGTTTCGCGCAAGGCAGCCGCACGGGGCTCGCCGACGTTGACACTTCTCAGGTAGAACTGAAACCGCTCGACAAGCGGAGAAGGTTCGAGAACCTCGGTCAGCTTGCGCACCGCGGCATCAAAGCACATGCCGGCCTCAACAGTCAGGACCAGCATGTCCATGAACACGGGAAGCGCCCTGAGACAGGCCCGGCGGTGCTTGTCGACCTGGGCGGACAACCAGGCATAGGGAACAAGGAGGCCGGCGCAGATTAGGCCGACAACAAGGAACGCGTTGGGGACGAGCGTCAGGTAGACCAGAACTGCGGCGACCGCCATGCCCAGCCCGCTGATTTCCTGAATGGCGATGAACTCGTCGGCGCTCAGCTCGAGACGCAGTCCGGCCCGCTCGACCTGACGCGCCAAGTGCCGGCGCAGCGCGCCGAGCGGCAGAAGCCGGTTGTAGCCAGCAAAGGACCGGACCAGCGGCAGCAGGAGAGTGAGGAGTGACGAATGAGAGGTAGGGAGTGATGAATGATGAGTGGTGATTTGGGCTCCTAGACGTCAATCGCGACCAGACGCTGGATTACGAGCCAGCCGAGAAACTCCAGCACGCAGACGATTACAAGGCCGACCTGCCCCGGAGTTGTGGTAAACATCGGACGAATCATCTCCCGGTCGAGCGTGAAGAGGATTGCGGCCAGACCCCAGGGCATGAGACTCATGACGATTCCCTGCAACCGTCCCTGGGCCGACAAAGCATCGATTCGAGCGCGAATCCGATTCCGGCTCCGAATCGTGTCCACGATGTTCACCAGCACCTCGGAAAGCACCCCCCCGGTCTCCAGGGCGATGTTGATGGCGTTGACCGTGATACTCAGGTCATCGGATTTGATGCGGTCCCTCATATCCTGCAGGGCCTGGTTGAGCGGTCGGCCGATGCGGTTTTCGTGGAGCATGTGGGCGAACTCCTGACGGATCGGAGGAGGCATTTCGCGCGTGACTTGTTCGATGGCCTGTAGCAGGCTCATGCCGGCCTTCATCGCGCCGGCAATCATGGTGATGGCGGCGAGCAGTTGGGTGTCGAACTTGCGACGGCGTCTCTGTTCAGTCTGGCGCAGATAGAGCCTGGGAACCATGAAACCGCCGATTGCGCCGAGCAGCACCGGAACCAGGGTGAAACCGGTCACAAGCGCCATCAGAACCGCGCCCGCCGCCGCACCGAGCAGGGCGGAAAGCCAGAGGCGTTCGGGCGAGACGGCAAGGTAGAGCGATTCGACCTTCTCTTCGGTGCGAACCATGAACCGCTGCCGGTATCTGCCCGCCGCGTGGGCCGCGACAATGGTCGTCAGAACGAGTGCGCCGAAGATGGCGGCGGCGGCGAGGATACTAAGAAGCAGCGAAGACCTCCATGGGCAGTTTGATGCCGCGGGCGCTCAAGTGCTCGACGAATCTGGGTACGGTGCCGGTCGGCCGGAACTGACCGACGATGCGGCCTGCGGGGTCGATGCCCTGTTGTCGAAAGAGGAAGATGTCCTGCATCAGGAAGACCGAGTTCTCACCGAGGCCGGTGACTTCGGAAATGTTGGTGATCTTGCGCGAGCCGTCAGACAGGCGGGCGGTCTGGACCACGATGTTGATGCCGGATGCAATCTGTTCGCGGATGGCGCGGGCCGGGAGGTCAACGCCGGCCATGAGAACCAGAGTTTCGAGCCGGGCTAGGGCATCACGTGGGCTGTTGGCGTGGATTGTGGTCAGCGAGCCGTCATGGCCGGTGTTCATGGCCTGGAGCATATCGAGGGCCTCGCCGCTGCGGCACTCGCCGACGACGATGCGGTCCGGCCGCATGCGGAGTGTATTCCGGACCAGCTCACGAATCGTGACCGCGCCGGTGCCTTCGGCACTGGCCGAGCGGGCTTCGAGTGAGATGACGTGGGTCTTGTTGATGTGCAGTTCCGCGGCATCCTCAATCGTGATGATGCGCTGGTCGTCGGGAATGAAGTTGGACAGGACGTTGAGCAGCGTGGTCTTGCCGCTGCCGGTTCCGCCCGAGACGAGGATGTTGGCCCGGTACTCGATCATCATTTCAAGGAACCGGGCCATCGGACGGCTGAGCGAGCCGAGCCGGAGAAGGTCGTCGGTGGTCAGCTTGTTGCGGAAGAACTTGCGAATCGTCAGTTTCGCGCCGTTCAGGGCCAGCGGCGGGATAATGGCGTGCACGCGGGAGCCGTCGCCGAGTCGAGCATCGACATAGGGGACGGCCTCGTCAACGTGGCGGCCCAGTGGCTGGACGATACGCTGAATCACGGCGCGGACCTGGTCTTCGTTGAGGAAGCGAGCCGAAGTGAGTTCGAGTCGGCCGCGGCGCTCGACGTAGATCCGGTCGGGCTGGTTGACCATGATTTCGGTGACCGAGTCGTCGGCGAGGAACTGCTCGAGCGGGCCCAGGCCAAGGAAGTCGTGCAGCAGCTCGGTCAGCATCTCTTCTCGCGTCCATCCGGGCGGCAGCGCGGTCCCAGGGGCAGACAGGATGTCGAGCAGCGTGTCGCGTACCCGTTCCCGGAACTCGGCATCGCTCAGTCCCTGGAAGCTTGCCGGGTGCCGGTTAACACGCGTCAGGAGTTCGTTTTGGATGCTTTGCTTGAAGCCGAACAGGCCGGTGTCCGGCTCGGCCGGCCCGGGCTGGAGTCGGAGTCCGAGTTCATCTGAATTCGGCACTGAACCACCCGGCTCGGCAGGAGCACCAGTTGAACGCAGAAGACCGGATGCCGAAGGCGGGCTCGCCTGCCGCTGTGGCGCGGGCAGGCGGTCGAAGAGCTTCATTCGGTGCGCCTCACTGCCCCAGTTCCTTGGGGTTTACCATCTGGAAGTGCTCCTGCCTGATGCCATCCGGCGACACGCGCGGCGTGACCAGAACGATGATTTCCCGGCGTCGAGTTGAGGCCGAGGTGGCAAACAGCGGGAAGAGGCAACCGCTGCGGGTTGAACTGGAGGTGACGGCGTTGTAGAGCCCGGCGATGGCCAGGGTCTTGTCTTTCTCAACCGCGACGTTCAGCTCGATGCTGCGCGAGGTCAATGGATTCTGGCTTGAGCCGCTGACCGAGCCGACCGGCTCACTCGACTCCAGATTGAGATGCAGGAGGACATCGTTCATCCGCTCTTCCGGTGTGACCCGCAGTGTGATACCGTAAGACTTGTATTCGACGCCCTGGCCGCCGGTGGCGCTGACGACCCGATACGGTATCTCGCCGCCTGAGGTAATGACCGCCTGCTGCCGGCTGCGCGTGACGACGCGCGGGTTGGCGATGATCTTGGCCCGGCCGCGCTGTACCTGGGCCTGGAGCGCTTCGAGCAGTTGGCTGGACAGAGCGAAACTGACCTGGACGTCGCCGGCACTGACCGTCCGGGCAGTGATGTCGCTCAGTGGAAACGCGCCGTTCATCGAGACCTGGCCGGCCGGGGAGGTGATGTCAAGAAGACCCAGACCCGACGAGTTGGTAACGTCGACTTCGACAAGGGTCACGGCGATGTCGACCAGCGGCTCCTTTGCCGTGATGACCGCCATGTTGATCACCTGGGGGAATGCCTCGATGATGCGGTTGAACCGCTCCAGTTCCTGGGTCGTCTCAATCCGTCCCTCAACCAGAATGCGGTCGCCGGCCGCGGTGTAGGTCAGCTTCAGGTCGCCGAGCAGCGCTTTGAGCTTTGAGATCGTCTGCTCGGGCGGAACCGCGACCACCGTGACCGAGTATTGGAAGACGTCGGAACCGCTCTTGATTGTAACCGAGCCCCAACCGGGACCGTCGCCGATGATCTTGACTCGCGCGGCATCGAGTCGCACGACGTGGAGCGGACCGGTGAACCCGATGTCGCTGCCAGCCGGGGCAGTTACAATGCGCTGCTCACCGACGCCGATGGTCAAGTCTTCCGAGGCGCGGACCGGAAGAGCGACAATGACCAGCAGCAGCAGAGCGTACCAGGAGCGCCGCTCGCCATTCGCCATTTTGCACTTTGGCATTTGCATTCTGCACCCTGCCTTTTCCATGCGGTTAGTCACGGCGGATGGACCCTGCAACTTCGGTCGGCTGCGCGAGTCTTTCAGTTCGGGCCTTGCTGAGTTCTTTGGCTCGGGGAAGAACCTGGGCAAGGCTGACCGGTTCGAGTCTGGTATCTTGTCTGGGTTCGAGTTTGCTGCGAACCGAGAGCGTGAGGTTGCAGGGCTGAGCGGCGAGGAGGAGGAGCTGTTCTTCCGGGGTGACGCTGAGCACGAGCATCGGTCCGACTTTGTCGATGACCGTGACCGCAGGCAGAACCTCGAAGGCCTGGCGCTGGTTACCCTGGGTACTGGTGCCGAGAATGTCGATAACGTCACCCGGGCCGACCGGCGCACCGGTGATATTGATGGCGAACGCGCGTTCGCGGTTCTCCGGCCGGAGGTAGCGGTCGTATCCACCCTGGGCAGCAAGAGGAATGGCGTTCCAGTACAGGGGCTGGCCCGGGTCCAAGTCGACGCTCACGACCCGTCCTTCGACCGCGACGATGTCTTCACCGCTCACAAAGTTGCCGCCGATTGAACCCTTGGGCAGCGTCTTGGCCACGAGCGTACCGCGCCGGATGGTGTCGCGGGCAGCAACCTGTCGGGTCGCCACCGCGACCGAAATCGACTCCCGCCGACGCTCTTTGGTGCGCGTGTAGAGGGTCATCAGGACAACACCAACCAGACCCAGCGCGACGGCGAGCGCCAGCACGCGCCAGTTGGTGTTGGGTAGTAGTCCGGTTCGTTCACTTTCCGCCATTGGAGGTTGTCTCCTTTCATTTCGGGCCGACCCGCTTGTCCTCGGTCATCGCCACCAGTCCGATGCGGGTTGTCGCCGAGTCCTGCTTCCTTATCTGCACGACTAGAGTCCGTTCGTCATTCGGCTTCGCAAAAGCCTCGACATGCGCTGCGGTCGGCGCAGCCCGCTGCCACTTGAGCCGTTCCAGGGAGCGGACGTAGAACGCCATAACCGCCTCGGGACTGTCCGGAGTCAGGTAGAAACCGACAAAGCAAGCAGTGCCCTGTCCGACCTGAAGCCGGCAATCAGAACCGGGATAGAACGGAATGTCGGCCGCGGGCGCCTGTGCCGCACCGGCTCGGGGAAAAAGCTCATCTCGGAATTGCCGGGCCGAAGGGAGTTCAAACAGCCCGGCCCGGTCTTGAACCTGAGTCGTGGACAGGACCAGAGCGAGCGCGAAGTCGGAATCAGGCTTGCGGCAGAGTACGACCCCGGTTGTTCTGTTCGACCAGGCCGATGCTAATGACCGACCGGTCCCCAGTACGCCCCGGAGCGAGTCGATGACCTGAGTTGCGGGCCGGTGGGCAAACGACATTCTGCCGCCACCCCAGTCAGGCTGGCCGATAGCACGGGCATTCGGCCCAGCACCGAACCTTGCCAGCCCGGGCGTAAGTAGAATGCCGACCACCAGTCCTGTGAGAGCGAGAAGCATAGTCAGGCTGACACGCAGGAGCACGCTTGCGGCCTTCACCGTACCCCCACGCGTGCATAGATGGTCTCAAGGATGGGAATTGCAGCCGGTATCCCGAGGCCGTAGGTGGAGTCGAGGTCATCCGGGCCTAACCGGTAGCGTCCGACGTAGTAGGCCGTGCTGAGGAGCTTCAACCGGAGCGCGGAGTCGGGTGCGGGCCAGGCTCCGGTTGCTGCGGACCACTGGTCCGTGTGGTATCTCATGCTTGCGGGCGCATAGCCGAACAGGGATGGTCCTCCGGGCAATCGGCCATGGGTCGTGTCGGCTACGCTGCCGAGGAACCGGCCGTTGCTAAGCGTGAAGACGCGGTTTATCCAGTTCGCGGTCCGGCTGTTGAACAGCATAACCCAGTCCTCGTTCACATAACTCTGGGCCGGGTGACGCGAGACCCGGCCCAGTCGGGCGAGCTGAGCATCGCCGGCGTCAAAGGCGAGCAGGCGCGCGCCCATCTGGCCGGATTGAAGACTCACACCCCACTGGCCAAGAAGCAGGCAGGCGAAGAACACCCCGGCAAAGAGCGCCAGGACCACTATGCCTTCAAGCGTGGCAACACCCCGACCGTCGTAGGCAAGACGCAGCACGACACGGCCCAGGCGTGCCGGAAACATGGTTCGGCTATGGCAGCAGAACATACTTGAGCAGGTCCTCCAGGTTGATTGCACTGAGCCTGTTCGCCTCGTATCTTGGGTCGCTCGTTATCTGATAGACCCCGGCCGAGTCAATTGGCACGAGCCGTACCTCCCAGTTCGGCGAAAAGAAGTAGTCTTCTTCGGTCGGACTGGCCAGGGCCAAGTACGGTCGGGCCTGCGCGACCGAAAGCATCGGACACGGTGCCGCCACCCGCTCGCGCGGCAGGACCGCCCGGCCCAGCCGCGGTGCCGGCCCGAACGGCGACTGGCTCGTATCGCCCAGTCGCCAGACAAAAGAGACCGTGAACAGGTCAGCATCAGGGCTTAGTCGCCTTGGCCTTACCCTGGTTCCCTGATTACCGCGCGTCGACTCGGCACCGGTGTAGAAATCGGTTGGGTAGGCATAGGAGGATTCGACCTCGAATCCACTGTCCGAGACTCCGGGCAGAATCGAGTCACCCGGTTGCCACCGGCCCACGTTCCATCTGCCGTATGCCGGGTCGCTCCGTCTGACCACGTAGTTCTCAATCCACACCGTGTCAATCTTGTACCGGGCATCACCCGGATGACAGTTGAGCAGGGTCCACATGGCCGTGTTCTTGTACGGCGGAGTCGGCCTGCCGTTGGGCCAGATGAAGGGCGTGTGGGGCCCGCCTTCGTTGCAGACCAGGACGTAACGCGCCCAACTGTCGCCCTGAAGGTAAGATACGTAGCGGCTGCCGCCCGAGCTCTGGAAATACTCGATGCCGGAGTCGATGACATTGGTGTAGTTGTGCCGGAATGTCTGGACCACGGGCTTCTTGTACAGCCGCTTCAGGACCTGGCGGACTGTGCACCACTCGCTCGAATCGCCGTAGTAGGCCCTGATTTCCAGGTTGTTGGGGTCGACTAAGATCACGCCGGTTGCCGGGCCGATGTTCGGGTCATTGGTCGGAATCGTGTCGAGCGCGGCCGCGAGCTGGAGCAGATGGAAGTAGACCAGACTATCGCCCGCCCCGTTGACTTCTGTTGGCAGCGTGTCGCCGGTGCTGACCAGCGTCGCGCCGCCCGGGTTCTGCGATGCCGGGTCCCCGCCGCTTGCGTTCCGGCAGGCCTCTTGACCTCCGGCGGTCTGGGCGACCATGGGGAATGTACGGGCAATGTCGTCCTGCATCGTGCCCAGCCACTGCATGGTCTCGGCCAGCTTCTGAATCGCCTGCGGGTAGACGTTGTTCGCAACGTAGACCGGGTCGCTGTTGTCGAACAGAGCCTGGGTGATTCCCTGGCCCATCTGCCGCACTGACAGGTCGTGCGTATCGCTGTACAACGCCTGAGCAAGAGCCGAGGCCATGGTCAGGACGGTCATCCAAGTATACATGCTCTTGACGCCGACGTTCAGACTGGCGTTGAGGTTGAGGCCCCTAGCAAGCCAGACCGAGCCGGTGTACGCGCCGGCATCCGCCGCGGTCTGGCTGCGTACCTTCTGAGTCATGACGTGTGTGCTGTTGGGGATTACGAGCAGGAATATGAGGAGCACGACCGCGATGACCGCGCCATAGAGCAGGACCTGGCCGTTGTCGTCGCGGACCAGACCTCGAACGCGCGCGAAACGACCCGTGCGCAGTTTGGACAGACGCATGAGCCTAGCCTGCCCAGTAGTCGACCACGGCGCGGCCGTGAAGCGGGACGTTCCACGGTCGGCTGTTCTCCAGCCGCGTGACCGCGGGCTCGATTATCGTGTAGAACGGCAGGCCTTTGAGCATGGCAATGAACGAATTCAGGCCCGCACCGCCCCAGAAACTCCCGAAGGGCAGAAACGAGCAGCGATAGATGTAGGTGAGATTCACTGTGACGTGCTTGCGGGCTTTGCCCGGGACCGTGCCGGTGTCGCAGGTCGGGACCCCGGTCCGCAGGTAGGCATCGGCCAGGCGCGTGTGCCACAGGGTGTTGTCACCAAGACCCGGGACGTTGCGGAGCGCCTCCATGGCCTGGTTCGGGTCGGGCAGACCGTAGGCATTGAGAACCGCCATCGCGTTCGTCGGTGCCCCGGTCGAAATCGAACTGAGCGCCATCGCCGCGGCCAGATGGGTCTTGGCCGTCGAGTCGGTTCCGTAGACCGCGCAGGTGCGGGCCGCGCAGAACGCGGCATAGTTCGTGACCTGCTTGGCGCTTACCATCAACGAGAGCTCCATGATTACCATCATGAACAGCAGCAATACCGGCAGCACGATGACCGTCTCAAGCAGCGCACCGCCTTCGGTGTCCCGGACCAGGCGCGGGCAGCGCATCACAGGCCGGCCAGTCTCAGCGGGCTGGCAGCGTAGCCCGCAATCAGTGCCCAGAGTGACCCGAACACGATCGCGACTCCGAACGGCAGCTTCTGCGTTTCCTCGCGGCTCAAGTCCTGCCTGGGAATCAGCCGACAGACGCGCGACCCAATGACGAAAAAGAGGTTGCGGAACGTCCGCAGCACTCTCCGGTTCCAGATGAGCATGGCAACGCCGATTACCACCCCCACGAGCAGCGAATAGAACAGCGCCGAGACAATGAACGGATAGCCCTTGAGCGCACCGACCGCGGCAATCAGTTTGACGTCACCCCCGCCCATCCAGCCGAGGACAAACAGCACGAGCAGCGCACCAAAGCCGACCAGAAAGCCGAAACCCGAAGTCCGGAGCCCGGTCCAGCCGCCGGATAGGCCGTTGATTCCAAGCCCGAGGACGATGGCCGGCAGCGTGGCCCAGTTCGGAATCCGGCGGTACTTCAGGTCCCAGAAAGCGCTCAGTATCAGGAGGAGCAGCGTGCAGACGTTGGTGACGGTCTCGGTGGGATTGGTCATGCGTTACGCTTTCGGCGGCAGTTGCCCGGACGCCCGATAACTCGTCCGACCGCCAGGGTTGCCCGGTTCTTCGGAGCGCAGGCAGCAGGCCCGCGCTTACGGACCGCGCACCCTGGCGGCGGGCATCGGGTCACTGCGTCGTTACTGCTCGATCGAGGCCGAAGCCTTCTGAATGCTGCGCTGAACAGTACCCTTGACAAGCCGGAAGCCGATGATTGCGGCAATAACGACGAAGACGACGATCACGATGTACTCGAGCATCGTCTGACCGCTTTCATCCGACAGGAGCGTCCTGCCGATTCGGGACAGTTTGCCAGTCATGATTCGGTCCTTTCCGGGTTTCCCACCCATTTCTTTGGGTGCGGCGCTGTCCGGCACCGTATGGCCTTGAGTGCACACACCCTCTCTTCCCAACTACCATACCCTCGACGACCGCGCGAGGAAACCAAACCGACATCGACCGCGTACGGCAGAGCCGTAAGGCGGCCGGTGAGTACCCCCTCTGACACAGTCGCACACCGCTGTATTGCAACCCCAGTGCCAGCACCTAGTCGATAGCAAGTATTACCTAACTTGCTGGCACTGCGAAACCTGGACCAGAGAACCATTTCCGTCTGCTCGCCGCATCGCCCGGTTCCAAGACGGACTGGCCGCCAACCTGCTGCTCTATCCTGTTGGACCATAGGTACTTCTACGTCCAGGTCTGGTGCGACTCGGATGTCGCAGTCGATTTCTCCTCTCGCCCGGGTTGAGGACCGTTCCGCCCGGGCCTGTCCCCGCCGTCACAGAGTATCTGCCCGACCGTCGTTGCAACCCAACTGGTTGCCGGTCCGCAACGCCGAATAACAAACCTGCCGGGCCCGAAAGTCAAGCGCTTGCGTTGGTCTGGAGCCGACACAGGGCCGACCACAGAGGCGACCTGTGCCACGAGTCCGGCACAGTGCCGCGCTGCGCCTGAAGCAGCAAGGCAAGCGGCTGGGCTAACCACGACCGGAACCACGGCCGGAACCTAACTCCGAGCGCAGGTCGGAGCGATGCAGCCAGCCAAGAGCCGAGCCAAGACCAGAGCGACCGGCGCGGGGGCAGAGGTCTCGGCAAGGAGAGCGCCAGGGC
>CBFGIT010000005.1:0-132334 GCA_965648905.1 Caldifarciminota bacterium | reverse complement strand
AGTTGCTCCCCGGTCGCACTGACAAAGGCCTCTTCGATGTCACGGGTCGAAAGCCCCCGGGCATACATCTCGCTTGCCAGCCGCTCCAACGCCCCGGTCCGACCACCCAGCTCGTCCAGCAGCCGGGACCGGAACGGCTGTGCCGTACCACGGGTCTGCGGTACCTCTACCGGCACCTTGCCGACCGCCGTCCGCAGAATTCTCGGCTCGTAGCCGTTGCGCCAGCCGTGTCCCTCGGCCTGATGCTCGTAGCGCTCCCGACCGAGGAAGCTGGCCTGTTCTTTCTCCACCACTTCCTGGACGATCCGTTTGATGGCCAGAATGAGGAGGCTCTGTTCTTTCTCGTCCTGGCTCTGGTTGGACGTCTTGTCCTCAAGCAGACCTTCGATCTGCTTGCGCACGCGTTCACTCGGTGCTATTCTCTTCACGGCGTAAGTATCCTTTCTGCCGGCCACTGCCGGCGGTTAACGGACATTGACCATGGAGCTTACGCCCTCTTTCTTTCCAGTCAAAACCACCCGCGAATTTACAGGAAGTATAGGACATCACCCCCCTTACCAGTCAGGGGATGGACGTGGTGGTAGGACGAAGGCAGAATGCAGATTGCAGAGTGCAGAATGACAGAGGCGAAGAAAGAACGGAAGGAGGCAGGAGTGCGGATGAAGGCAGAATAGAGATTTCAGAATGCTGAAGGCAAGTGTCAAAGTGCAGAATGGTAGAAGTGAAGACGAGCGGCGTTCCTGAGCCCGGGCGGGTACTACAGCTTGACAGGATAAGGGCGTGGGCCTATTCTCTTTCAGGCCCGACAGTTAGATAGGCCGCTTACATGACCAAACGTGAATCACTGCTGCGCGAAATAGACAGCGTGCCGGACTCCGTGCTGGATGAGGTGGCGGATTTCGTGCGTTTCCTGAAGGCCAGGGTCATCCGTGACGGGATGACCACGGCCGTGGCGAGCGAGTCGAGTCTGAAGAAGGACTGGCTGCGACCTGAGGAGGACGAGGCCTGGCAAGACCTGTGAGGGGGGACGTTGTTGTGGTTCCCTTTCCGTTCTCCGACCTGAGCATGGCCAAGCGCCGGCCGGCCCTGGTGCTGGCCGAGCTTGAGGGCGAAGACCTAATCCTATGCCAGATAACGAGTCAGGCCGTACACGACCGCTACGCTGTGTCGCTGGATGAGGCCGACTTTGAGCAGGGCGGGCTGCGTCAGCCCAGCAATGTCCGGCCCAACCGCGTCTTCACGACCGACCAGAGGATTGTCCTCTACCGGGTCGGCTCAGTGAACCGGTCCAAGCTGGACGAGGTTGTCGACCGGGTCATCTCGATTCTCAAAGCCTAGTACGCAACCGCAGCCCGCGAAGCAGAAGACAGAGTGCGGAATAGAGATTTCAGAATGCAGAAGGCAAATGCCAAAGTGCAAGATGACGGAAGACAGGACGGGGCGGAAGGCGGATGAATGCAGAATAGCGATTTCAGAATGCAGAAGGCAGATGTCAAAGTGCAAGACAACAGAAGTGAGGACGGACGAGCAGGAGCAGGCAGTGCTGGAACCAGGGCGCGGAGCAGTGGCAGCCGGCGGTCAGAATTGAATCAGGGTTCGGTTCAAGGTATAATTATCTACATCAACCACGGGGGAAGGAGTGAGAATCGTTGGGGAACCAAGTCGCAACACCGCCTGTAACCAAGCCCCGCCGGATTGAGTTTGACCTTGACCTTCAGGGTCGAATCACCGCGGTCAGTCCACTGGTCGAAAGCACCACCGGGTTCAAGGCCGATGAGCTGATCGGCATGCCGCTCGTTGCGCTGGTGCATCATGAGGACCTGCATTCGCTGCAGGACCGCTGGCGCCTGGCCCTGACCGGCGAGGTCAGTTCTTATGTCATCCGCCTGGCCGGCAAGTACGGCGACTTTCGGCGCGTGCGCACGTCGACCCGGCCGCGGTTCGACAACGGCCACGCGGTCGGTCTGACCCAGGTGATGACCGAAGTCAAACGCCCAAGCCACAATTGAGTCTGCCGGCACATCGCGACCGGCCTTGCGCCGACGCCGTGTAGGAGTGGAGAGGAACCGGTTGTCGGTCTCTTAGTGTTGAACCACGAGTCGCGCTGAAAGCGGGCGTGGGGTTTGGGCCGGGCAGACGAAATAGACGCCTGAGCCGAACCCGCTGCAATCCAGCCGGATGGTTCCGGACCGCGCCGGCAATTCACTGACCAGACCGCCGCGCGCGTCATAGAGCCGGACCAGGTCGCACTGGTCCGGACCGGCAAGACGTAGGTACGCGAACCGGCGCGCCGGGTTAGGGTAGACCGAAACCAGCCCGGCTTGGGCCAGCGGTAAGTCAGACAACCGCTCTTCGGCAACGCCGACGATACCTGGAATCCGGTACCGCCAGAACTCGCGGGTCTTGTTGCCTTTCAGCGCGTAGACAATCCCTTCACCGGCGTGAACCACCGCACCGCCGGTCTTGACTTTCTTCTTGCTGCCGGTGATGCCGACCTGGGGAATCGTATCGAGCTCGTACCAGGAGTCGCGCTCCGGGAAGAACCGCCATGTCTCTTGGGTATTGCCGCCTTTGAGGCAGACCATCGAGTTCTCACACCAGGTGCCGCTGCCGCCGTCTTTGACCTTCTTCTTCTTGTTGGCCCGTCCGTACAAGGGCAGGTCCTGGTACTGCCGGGTCAACCAGTTGTTGACCGCCAAGTCAAAGCCGAACACCTCGTTGTATGACGCCTTGACCGCGATGATTCTGGCGCTTCCGTCGTAGACAATGAACGAGCCTTCTTTGTAGGCGTTCTTGCCCGAAGTTCCGACCGGGGCCGACGGCAGCGACTCCCAGCGCTGGCTCTGGATGTCGAAGCGATAAAACTCGTTCTTGTACCCTTTGAGCAGGTAGCAGTAGCTCGACTCGCCGCGCGTGACGTATTCGAGCCTGGTTCCGCCCTTGACCTTCTTGTTACTCGGGCCGAGCGGAACCGGCGAGAGGACGCGCCAACTGTCGGTGGCGACATCGTAACGCATGAAGTC
This sequence comes from Caldifarciminota bacterium, assembly GCA_965648905.1. Classification (GTDB taxonomy): domain Bacteria; phylum Hydrothermota; class Tepidihabitantia; order Tepidihabitantales; family Tepidihabitantaceae; genus CAZQFS01. The sequence continues at coordinate 129,311 of CBFGIT010000005.1, read as the reverse complement.
CAGCGTGTTGTTGCCTTTGGTGGCATAGATGTAGCGCTCGCCGTCGCTGCAGAGCGATGCGCCCTTGTCCGCCGGTTTGTTCTCCGAGCCGGGCAGCAAGCCGGGCAGAGCAAACCAGGAATCCTTGGCCGGCACGTATCGGTAGAACTCTGACGTCTTGTTGCCCTTGAGCGCGTAGACCATGCCGTTGGACCGAAGGTAGGTAAGACTGCCGCCGCCCTTGACCTCTTTCGCCCCAAGCGGTATCGGACGCATCTCACGCCATCCGAGCGGCATCGGTAGGGTCTCAACTACCAAGTTCGCAGTCAGACGATCGTTAGTCGGGATTTGGTCTGACCAGAGCATAGTCGAGCAGGAGACCGTGTAGTTGCCCGCGGTCACGTCCCAGACGCGGAACTCCAGTTCAACCGAGTCGCCGGGCGGCAAAGTGACGGTACGCACGGAATCGGCGTACGCGATGTTCCCTCCCCGCCGAGCACAGAATACGGTGTGGAACGTTTCGGGCAAAGTGCCGTAGTTTTTGACCCAGGCCGCGGGTCTGACTGCACCGGCACGCATCGTACCAACCGGCCTGACCAGCGCTGATGTACCGACGTCGTGCAGGTCGGTCGAAATCTCGATCTCGGTCACAATGACGTCATTACTAGGATTGGTGTCGTTGGCAGCACTGACTGCAAATACTGCCGTATAGAAACCGGCCGGAGCAGCAAGCCAGGTCGAAAAGTAGGCGGTGTCACGTTCCCCAGGACCAAGGAACAGACTCCCGCTGTCGCTGTAGACATCAAAACCTAATACCGACATGCGGAACCTGACCTCCACTTCGGCTGCGTGGTTGCCTCTGTTGACTAGTTCGCCCGCAGGGACCACGATCGTGCTTTCAAGCACGACCGGCGCCGGCTGGACAATCCGCTCAGCCGCGACATCAGTGTTACCTACGGTTCCGCGCACGAAGAAACGCCGGCTGAAAGTGTCATTGGCAGGATATGGGTCCATGGTCCAGGCGGTGCTGCATCGCACGACACTCGGACCAGGATAGATGGCGGCCCAGCTGTTGAACACTACGTCACGATTCTCACCGACCTGCAAGTCGACGACACTAACCGAGTCTCGCCAGGAACCGATAGTCAGGTAAGCAAGGAAGGTGGCGGGCTCAGTGCCGTGATTGCGGATCTGTACCCACGGCTGCAGAACCATACCCGAGTCGACCGAATCAGCCGGGACAAGAATCGCCGACGGCCCGACGTCCCAGGCCCGAACAACAACCGTCGTATCGCGTGCATCGTTTGAGGGGTTAGGGTCGCCGGCCAGCATCGTGCTGCAACGTACCGGCCAAGTGCCGTTCCGCTCAGGTGTCCAAGGCTGAAACGTGACCGTGTCGATTTCCTGAGAACCGAGACTACTGACCAGGGCAGAGTCAACGAAACTCCCCCCAATCGTCATGCGAACATGGAAGCTGACCGGGTCGGCGCCGAGATTCGTCACTATTGCCCGGGGCACTTCGACAAAACCGCTGTCCGCAGTCCCGGCCGGAGCAACAATACCGATGCAGGCGGCATCGCCGCCAAGCGCTTCAGCCCTGGCCGGTTGAACCAGAACGGTCGCACCCGCCAGGAAGATTGACAGTAGTGCAGCCACGAGTGTGTGTATTTTCATGGACGGAAGCCTCAAGGAAATAATAGACCGTGCCAGGCCGAAGTCAAATCTGCCCCGCAGCCTTAGAACCAGCCGACAAGATGGAAGTCGACAACCTGAGCCTGCGAGGCGACACAAACTTCCCGCGCGGGGCCAGAAAGACACTCAACGGCATCCGAGTCAAGCCGCATCCGTCGACCTGAGCCGGCTCGCGCCCGGTGTCTATTTCGTAGCTCAGGTAGCGGACCGGGGTCGAGGTTCTTCCGGAATCACTCGGGTTGTCGTGGCCCGGTAGCCGCTGCCGGCGAGCTGGCCGCAGGCAGCAAGGATTCGCGCGCCCCGGCTGCGGCGAATCGTAACTGCCGGCAGGAGCGGATAGAGCTGCGCGGCAAAACGCTCGACCTCAGCCGGAGCCGGTACCTGGAACCGACCGCCAGGAAATGGATTGAGCGGTATCAGGTTGACCTTGCACGGCACATGCCGGAGCAACCGGGCAAGCTGCACCGCATCCTGGTCCCGGTTGTTGACGCCGTCAATCAGCACATACTCGAACGTCACTCGTTTGTCCTTGATGCGCACAAACTCCCGAACCGCGGCCATCAGTTCCTCAAGCGGGTGGTCACGATTGACCGGCATGAGTCGGGAACGGGTCTCATTGTCCGATGCGTTGAGCGAAACTGCCAGCCGGGTCTGGAGCGGAAATCGGGCGTAGGCACGGATGCCCGTTGGAATACCCGCGGTTGAGACCGTGATGTGGCGGGCGCCAATACCCAAGCCCTGATCGTGATTCATTACCCTGATTGCCTCGATGACGGCATCGTAGTTGAGAAACGGCTCACCCATGCCCATAAAGACAACGTTGGTCAGGGGCGGCGCACCGGCATCGGACACTGCCCCACGGACCTGCTCACGGACCGCAAGAACCTGAAGACACATCTCGTGCCAGGCCAAGTTACGACGAAGACCGATCCGCGCCGTAGCACAGAACGCACACCCCAATCCGCAGCCGACTTGTGACGAAATGCAGACCGTCCGGCGTTCCTGGTCCGGGATGAATACCGATTCGACGACCTCGTTATCCGCGAGGCGGAACGTGAATCTCTTCGTGCCGTCCGAGTCAGCCAGCACCTGCTCCAGCTCTAACCAGCCCAAGGAAAAATCCGCAGCAAGCCGGGCCCGTTTCTCCTTTGACAGATTGGTCATTTCGTCAAAGGTGCGGACCCCTTTCTGCCACAACCAGGCAAGTACCTGTGCAGCAGTATAGCGGGGCCAGGAACGCTCAGCACAGTACCCCTCAAGCTGCGCCCGGGTAAGAGAACGAATGTCAGTCATCGGCAATCAGGCAGAACATCATTCAGGCCGAGCCGACACGTTGAGCACCAGACCGACCATTGTAGCGTTGAGCAGAAGCGACGAACCACCGTAGCTGATGAACGGCAAAGGAATCCCGGTAACCGGCATCAGACCAAGAAGCATCCCCACGTTGATGAACACCTGATAACCAACAAAGGCCGCAAAGCCGACGCAAAGTGCAGCGCCGAAGCTGTCCCGAGAGTACCGGGCCGTGCGCAGGAACCGATACAGCAGCAGTGCGAAAAGACCGAGCAGCACCAGACACCCGATGAAACCGAACTCCTCAGCAATGCTCGAGAACGCAAAGTCGGTGTGACGGTTGGGCAGAAACCCAAGACGCTTCTGAGTGCCGCGCAGGAAACCCTTGCCCAGGAGCCGACCCGAACCAATGGCAATCTGCGACTGGATAACGTTCCAGCCCACGCCGTGCGGGTCAAACCAGGGTGCAACAAAGGCACGGATCCGTGCGCGCTGGTACTCTTTAAGCATCGAGAGAACTACCGGCGAGAGCAGGCCGAATCCGGCACTAACCGCAAGCGCCGCAAGTGACTTCCTGATTCCCGAACGGGCAATCGTGACCACAGCAAGGAAGACGAAGAATGGAACCCATGTCCAGAGCGAGAAACCGGCAGCGAACGATATCGCCGGCGTGTACAAGAGCAGAAGGTGCAATGGCCGCAGCCCGCTCCAGTAGAGCATTGCTGCGAGTGCTGCCCCGAAAGTCAGGCCGGTGCTCAGGTCTGGCTCAGCCATCACCAGCACCGCCGGAATCAACACGAGCAGGACCGGAACGGCAAGGTCACGAAACGTGAACCCAATGGTGCGTTTGATGCTCAGATACTTGGCCAGGATGACAACAACCGCCAGCTTGGCAGCTTCAGACGGCTGGACGTAGATTGGGCCCAGTACGAACCACCGTTTCGAGCCGGGCCCGGTTCCGGCCAGCAGCACCGCGACCAGGGCCAGCAGCGCAACTGCATAAAGAGGCTCGGCCAAGGCCAGCAGCACGCGCCGGGGCAGCAGGTAAGCGCCGAACGCCGCCAGGGCCGCAACCGGCAGGAAGAAAAGCTGGCGAACGAAATAGAACGTGCCGCCGGCAGAGAAGACCGTGAGCACGCCGGCAAGGCCGAGCAGCAGGGCACAGACGACAATCGTGATGTCCGGGCGTCTCATTGGTTGGCAGAATCCGACTGGCTGGCCGTCACTTCGTCGGGAAAGAACCAGGCGCGGATGAGTCTGGCCGCAATCGGTGCGGCGACACTGCCGCCGTGGCCGGCGTTCTCAACCAGCACTGAAAACACTATCTCCGGGTCGTCGGCCGGCGCATAGCCGACAAACCAGGCGTGGTCAGGTCGGGGCGGGTTCTGGGCCGTGCCGGTCTTGCCGGCAATCGCGACCTCTTTCATCCGCACTGCCGCGGCTGTGCCGTATTCGACCACCCGGTCTAGACCTGCCTTCACCTGCCTGATGTCGGCCTCACTTACCGGCAGGCGCGTGGTCTGTATCTGAGCACGGTATACCTCCTGCCCGGCCGAGTCGGCACGGTCCAGGACATGAGGCCGGCAGGCGATGCCGTTGTTGGCAACCGCTGCGTAGAAGACCGCAAGTTGGAGCGGGGTCACCAGCACCTCGCCCTGGCCAATGGCGAAGTTGAGGACTGAGCCTGCTCCCCAGCGCCCTTTGCCGTAACGCCGATCAAGCCAGGCACGGGTCGGGATATTCCCGGCCCGCTCGCCCGGAAGGTCAATTCCTGTGGTTCGGCCCAGGCCGACCTGCAGGGCAAAGGCGGTGAGACTATCTATTCCCAGACGCAGACCGACTTGATAGAAGTAGTTGTTGCAGGAGACTGCCAGCGCCTCAATGAGGTTGACCGCGCCGTGGCTGGCCCAGCACTTGAACGTGCGGTTACCGTACCGGTATGACCCGTGGCACGGGTCGAGCACCGTGGTCGGACTGATCACTCCCCGGCGCAACGCAGCCAGCGCAACTACTGGTTTCATCGTGCTGCCCGGTGGGTAACCCGAGGAAATCGCCCGGTTGAAGAACGGTTTCGAGCGATTGCTCATGAGCCGGTTCCACACAGCAGTATCAACCGACCCGATGAAGACGCCCGGGTCGAACGTCGGCCTTGACAACAGGCAGACCACCTCGCCGGTTCGGACCTTAAGTCCGACAACTGCGGCCCGGTCGTAGCCCCTGGTCAGCTCGGCCGCAAGCTGCTGGATACGGTCGTCAAGAGCGAGGTGGAGTTCCTTGCCCGGGACAGGCGGGACCGGACGTTTCTCGCGCAGCGGCCTGACTTCCTGGCCCCTGACGTCAACCTCGACGTACTCGGACCCGTCCCGACCACGCAGCAGTCGTTCGTACTCGGCTTCAATCCCGGAACGGCCCACCAGGTCAAGCGGCCGCAGCGTCGTGTCCCGGCGCAGGTCCTCATCCGAAGCCTCGCCGAGGTGACCAAGCACATGGCCATACGCCTCACCAGCCGGATAACTCCGAACCGGGTCAATACGCAGATGCACGCCGCCGAGCCGGAAGTTGTTCTCTTCGATGCGGCAGACCTCGGCCGGGGAGAGGTCACGCCTGACCTTGACCGGCGAAGCATAGGCTGCCACCGGCCGGATACGTCGGCTCAACTCCTCCTCCGGCACTTCCAGCAATCGAGCCAGCAGGCCGAGGGTCGAGTCGGCAAGCTCGGTCGGGACGACCGTGCAGGTAAATGACGGCCTCGATTCGGCAATCACCCGATCATTCCGGTCGAGTATGCGACCGCGCGGTGCCGGCAGCACGACCTGCCGAATCCGGTTTCGGTCGCTCAGGTACGAATAGCGGCGGCCCTGAACGAGCTGCAACTGCGCCAGACGGACAATCAGGACTGCGAACAGAGCGGCGAGAGCCTGGGTCAGACGAACGAACCGGTGTTCCACTGTGTCACGGGGATGCGGCGAGGAATCGCGTCCCGAGATAGACCAGAACCAGCGTGAGTGCCGACGACACGGCGTGCGCTGCGAGACTGGCGGCGAGGCTGCCGCCGACCGAGAGAAGCAGCCACCTGGCCACAAGGGCGGCAAGACAGAGCAACGTCACGGCCCAGCGTCCGCGGTAGATGACGAGCTTGAGCGAGGCTGCGGCGTAGCCGGATAGAGCCAGAACCAGCAGGTTGGGTCCGGCCGAACCCGGTGACGACAAGTCGAGGCAGAGACCGGCGAACGCACCCAGGAGCGTCGCGGCCAGTCGAGCCCAGCCCGACGAAGCCGAATCGTATCTCCAGGACAGGATAATCACACTGACGAGCGCGAGCTGCGGGAAGTAGGGCCCGGCGGCAACCTGTACCAGACACATCACGTACAGCAGGACGAGCATCAACACCAATCTCACCGGTGCTCGTTCCCCTGTATTTCATGGCTCGGACCACCGCCGTGCACTTCGCCGTCTGCCCTCGGCATTCTCCCCCTTGACTTGGCCCCTATTGCTCCTCCTCGGGCGGCGACACCTCATCCGGCGCCAGATTCTCAAGCCACATCCGTGACCGGCTGTCAGACCCGGTGGCAACCGGCGCCGCCTCAGGCAGACGCAGCACAAAGACAGCATCCAGCCGCGAGAAATCAACGAACGGTCTGACTTTGACCGGCTTGAACAGCTCGGTCTGCGCGACCGGGCTCCCTTCGGGCATCGGTACCACGATGCCGACCAGTAACCCCTTGGGGAAGACCCGCCCCAGGCCCGCGGTAACAACGGTATCGCCGACCTGGTAGTCAGCGTCCCTGGGAAGGTAGCTGACGTCAAGCAATCGGTTCCGGTCCGGTCTGGCGACCCCGGGGGTACGCGAGCGGAGGTTCATCACCGCCGCCCGGGCCGACGGCGAAATCAGGGTCTGAACTATTGACTGATGGTCGCCGCACGCCGTCACAATGCCGACGACACCATCGGCAGTGATGACTGGGTCACCCGGTTTTGCACCGCTGCGCCTGCCCAGACTGATTGTCAAGTACCGTTCAAACGTGGCCAGGTCCCGGCCGATGACCGTCGCCCGCATCAACAACAGGGTGTCACTCGGCGCTCGGTTATCGACGTGTGCCAGGGCCCGGAGCCGGGCGTTCTCGACTGCGAGCTCAGCAGCAAGCCGCGCAAGCCGCGCGTTCTCCCGCGCCCGACCGGATACGTTCGCGGTCAAACCGGCGAGCAGACGATTCGGCGCATGAACTACGGTCTGCACCGGCAGCAGCAGCCCGGTCTTGAGCCGCGCCGGCGCAAGCAGTATGCCCACGCCCAAAGCCAGAATCCCCCATGCAACCCGGTCCTGCCAGTTGAAGGAAGAACGTCTGGTCACGAGCTGTGGAGTTCGAAACCTGCGCCGGGCATGGCCCTGCCTGCCCGGTTACTTGCTGCGGAAGACGAGCTTTTCGTTGACGCCGATGTTCTCAAGAATCCGGCCCGCCCCCCGAACCACGCTCTCCAGCGGATTCTCGGCGACAAATACCGGCAGGCTCGTCTCTTCCTTGATGAGCAGGTCGAGACCGCGCAGCAGTGCACCACCGCCGGCCATGTAGATGCCGCGGTCAACGATGTCGGCCGCGAGTTCGGGCGGAGTCTTCTCCAGTGCCAGCCGCACGGCGTCGACAATCAACGAGACCGGCTCCTCCAGCGATTCCCGAACCTTGGTGCTTGTGATCTTGATGGTCTTGGGAATGCCCGAGACCAGGTCCCGCCCCTTGACGTCCATCGTCTCTTCTTTGCCGGTGGCATAGGCCGAGCCGATCGCCATCTTGATATTCTCCGCGGTCTGCTCGCCGATGATGAGGTTGTAGTTCTTCTTGATGTAGTTGATAATCGCCTCATCCATCTCGTCGCCCGCCACCCTGACTGAGGCAGCGTTGACCACGCCCGAGAGTGCGACGACCGCAATCTCGGTCGTGCCGCCGCCGATGTCAATGATCATATTGCCGGTTGGTGCTTCGACCGGCAGACCAACGCCGATCGCCGCGGCAATCGGCTCGGACACAAGGTATATCTCCCGTGCACCCGATGCCTCAACCGAATCACGCACCGCCCGCTTCTCGACCTCGGTTATTCCCGACGGAACGCAGACAATGACCCGCGGCCGGACAAAGAGCTTCTTCTTCTGAACGATGCTGATGTAGGTCTTGAGCATTACCTCAACAACCCCGAAGTCGGCAATCACTCCGTCTTTCATCGGCCGGATGGCACGGATACCCTCGGGCGTACGACCCAGCATCCGCTTGGCCTCAGTGCCGACGGCAACGACCTCGTGGGTCGTATCGTCAATCGCGACGATTGAGGGCTCACGCAACTCGATGCCTTTGCCCTTGACGTAAATCAGAGTCGACGAAGTACCAAGGTCAATGGCGATGTCGTTGGTGAACCTCTCGGCAATGCTCTTGAACAGGGAGACCATGCGCAGGCAAAGACTAGCCGAAACCCGCTGTCAGTCAAGCTTAGTGCCGCAGTCCGCTTGACTTAGGACATCGTGCTTCTAGAATCCACCGATGATTCAGCCCGGCGACTTCGTACTGCTCTATCATTCGGACCGTATCAACTACCTTGTTCGAGTCCAGCCCGGCGGTGGTTTCTCGACCCATCGGGGCGAAATCCGTCACGACCGGATCGTCGGGCTCGACTACGGCGCCGCTATCCGCACCCACCTCGGGTTCCTTTTCTTCCTGCTGCGACCCGGACTCGACGACCTCGCCCTCAAAGTCAAACGCACGACCACCATCGTCTATCCGAAAGACGTCGGAACCATGCTCACCCGTGCCCAGGTCTTCCCCGGCGCCCGGGTGATTGAAACCGGCTCTGGTTCCGGAGCGCTGACCACGATTCTTGCGAACTTCGTCCGGCCCGACGGCAGAGTCTACTCCTACGAACGGCGGTCCGAGTTCAGCGCCAACGCCCGACAGAACGTCGCTCGGTATGGACTCGACCGGTACTGCGACTTCTTCGTCCGCGACCCGGAGCAGGAAGGTTTCGACCAGTCCGACGTCGATGCGGTCTTGCTCGACGTTCCAGAACCCTGGACCCTGATTCCGGCCGCGCACCGGGCTCTGCGCGGCGGCCACGTGCTCATCTCCATAAGCCCGACCTTTGAGCAGGTCCGGCGGACGGTCTCGGCCCTGGAGATGCAGGGCTTTGCCCGCATCGAGGTCGAAGAGACCCTCCAGCGCCGGATCCTCGTGCGCGCTTCCGGAATCAGACCGGCCGACCGGATGGTCGCGCACACTGTCTTCGTCGTATCCGCTCACAAAGTGAACGAACCCGGACTTGCCGCCGTAGCCCGTCCAGACCAGGATGACAACGAGGGCCCGGACACCCAGACCCGGGTTGACGAATGAAACGGGCCGAGCTGGTTGCGGCTCTTCTGCTCCTTTGCTCGTGTCCGGGCAGGCAGTACCAGACCGACGGGCGGCGCGTGGTATCGCTGGTTCCGAGTGTCACGGAAATCATCTACGCGCTCGGCGCTGAACGGACGCTGGTCGGCAACACGAATCAGTGTGACTATCCGACTGAGGCACGACGGGTATACAAAGTCGGCGACTTCTCAGCCCCGGACCTGGAGCGAATTGTTGCACTCAAGCCCGGCATCGTCTTTGCCACACTACCCATGCATCAGGCCCTGATTGAGAAGCTGCGTGAACTCAAGGTCACCGTCTACGTCTCGCAACCCAACAGCATCGACGACGTATTCGACGAAATCCATTCGGTAGGCAGGAAACTGGACGTCGAAGCCAAGGCTGAGTCCCTCGTGCTCGAGCTGAAGCATCGGCTCGATGCCGTAGTGGCTTGCCCGGACACGCCGGGCGTCTATGTCGAAATCTCCTCGTCTCCGCTCATGACGGTTGGTTCGCGAACGTTCATCAACGAGCTGGTCGCCCGGGCCGGCGGCCGCAACGTGTTCGCGGCTGCGCTCCAGCAGTACCCGGTGGTGGACGGCGCAGCCGTGGTTGAAGCCGACCCGCAGGTGATGCTCATCCTGCACCCGGGTGCGACCGCGGCCGAAGTCAAAGCCCGAATCGGCTGGTCGGGAATCCGCGCAGTCAGAACCGACCAGGTGTATGACGGGCTCGATGAAGACCTTTTCTTCCGCCCCGGGCCCAGAATCGCCGAAGGGGTGGAGCTGCTCGCGCGGCTCTTGAATTCAAGGGTCAAGGCATAGGAAGAAGGCAATGAGAGCCGGGCAGCAGAGGCCTCTGGTCTGGGTCGGGCTAACTACATTCCTGCTGCTGGCCGTGCTTGCCTCGACAGCAATCGGGCCGGGCCGGCTGTCCGGGGAAAACGCCGGGACACTGCTCACGCTCCGGCTGATTCGGCTCGGCCTCGGCGTGTTTGCCGGCGGGGTGCTGGCCGTGGTCGGTGCGTCCCTGCAGGGGCTTCTGCAGAACCCGCTCGTCGACCCTTTCACGCTCGGCGTTGCCAGCGGCGGAGCATTCGGCTCAGTGCTGGTCACAGCCTTGGGCCGGACCACGAGTCTGTTCGCACCATTGGGCGGGTTGCTCGGCGCCGGTGTAGCGATGGTGCTCGTCTGGATGCTGGCGCGTGTCCGCGGCCGGGTCACGGTCACCGGTCTGGTCCTGGCCGGCGTAATCATGAGTTTCCTGTTCTCCAGCCTGGTGATGCTCATGATGGTCCTCTCGCGCCGTACTGTCGGCGAAGCGGTTTTTATGACGATGGGGCATCTGTCCGCAGTGTTCACTGTACCGTCACTTCTGCTTCTCGTCTTCGCCGGAGCATTGAGCAGTGCCGGCTGCTGCTGGCTCTGGTCATGTTCGCGCCAGATTGACATCATGAGCACGAGTGAAGAAACCGCCCAGAGTCTCGGCGTAGACACCGGCCGTCTGACCCGGACCGTATTCCTCATCTCCTCCGTACTCGTCGGTCTGGTCGTCTCGTTCACCGGTGCAATCAGCTTTGTCGGTCTTGTTGTACCGCACGTCGTGCGGATGCTGCTCGGGCCGGGCCACGCCCGCCTGTTACCCGGCTCGTTTCTTGCCGGTGCCGGGACCCTGCTTCTGGCCGACGTGGTCGCCCGAAACGTCGTCCCCGGCGGGCTGCCGCTTTCGGTTGTGACTGCCCTCGTTGGCGTTCCGTTCTTCATCTACCTGCTGAGGCGGAAGCTGTGAAAGCAATCGAGGTGCAAGGACTGTCGTTCAGCTTCTCCAAGGCTGACCTGTTCCGTGACTTCGACCTCGAGGTTGAACAAGGCGAGTTCCTGGGCATCATCGGACCAAACGGGGCCGGCAAATCTACGCTCCTGCGCCTCGTGTCCGGTCTGTTGCGGCCGGCCCGGGGCCGGGTCTGGCTCCTGGGGCGCGACCTTGCCGGCCTGCCGCGACGCGAGACAGCGCGGCTCTGTGCCCTGGTGCCGCAGGAGAGTTTCTTCGCCTTTGACTACACGGTGCGAGAAGTCGTGACGATGGGCCGCAATCCGTTTCTTGGTCGGTTCGAACGGCCGGGCCAGAAGGACATGGACATCGTCGCTCAGGCGCTGGAACTGGCAGGCGCAAGTCAACTGGCTGACTCAAGCATTAACGCCATCTCGGCCGGAGAGAAGCAACGCGCGGTTCTGGCCCGAGCGCTGGCCCAGGAACCTGAGCTGCTGCTGCTCGATGAAGCCACCTCGCATCTTGACATTTCTCACCAGTTGCAAATCACACGAATACTTGCCCGGCTCAACCGTCAGGGAAAGACGATCGTCTTTCTCTCCCACGACCTGAACCTGGCGGCGCTCGTCTGCTCCCGGGTGCTGCTCCTGCACCAGGGGAAAATACTCGCCCGCGGTACCCCAGACCAGGTCATCACCCGGGACTTCGTTCAGTTGGCCTATGGCGTCGAGCCCCTGCTCACGCGCCACCCGGGGACCGGCCGCCCCCAGGTCATGCTTCCCGGCGCGTGAAGCAGTCTCGATTCCGCTGGCTGGGTCCGACCAGCGCCGTGGTTCTGACCGTTGGTCTGCGGCTATGGTTCGTGCTCGAGATGCGCGGCCAGCCGTTCTCGGCGTTCTCCCGCTACTTCGTAGACTCCTGGTACTATCACCGCCAGGCCCTGGACATCATCAGCAACAACCTGTCGGGCAGAGAGGTATTCTTTCTGCGACCGTTGTATCCCTACCTACTGGCCGCAATCTATCGGGTCTTTGGCGTACGTCTACTGGCCGTGCAACTGGCACAGGCCGGAATGGCCGGTGTCTCCTGCCTGCTGCTCTACTCAGTCTGCCGCCGGATGTTCGGTGCGCGGGCTGCAACCTTCGCGTCGTTCGGCCTTGCGCTCACTGGTATCCTCGTCTTCTATTCGGGCACGCTGCTCTACGTCGAAGTCACCGTCCTGCTCAGTCTATCGGCCTTGTGGCTGACCTTGACCGCAGGTCAGCACTGGTGGCGCCACGCGCTGGCCGGAATCGCCTGGGGCCTCACCGTTGTCTGCCGTCCCGAGCTTCTGCTCGCGTTTCTGGTTACGGCTGTCTGGCAGAAACGCTCTGCCCGCGTGCGTAACCTTGCGGTCGTGATTGGAACCGCGTCCCTTGTGATCGCCTCAGTCCCGGTGCGCAACCTGATTGTTGCACGCGACCCGGTCGTCTTCACCGCACACTCGGGCCTGAACTTCTACTACGGCAACAACCCGCTCGCAGACGGAACCTGGCAACCGACCCCCGAGCTCGAAGGCAAAGGCCCGTTCTCCCATGACCGGCTCAAGCGCACGAGCCGCTTCATCGACGGTCGACAACTCTCCTGGTCAAGAGCATCGGCCTTCTGGTTCCACCGGGGCCTGTCTTTCATCATCAGGCACCCCGGTTCCTGGCTGCGACTGCTCGGCCGCAAGCTGCTGCTATTCCTCGCCAACTACGAAGTACCCAACACCTGCTACCCGGAGACCGCCCGTGCTACCTCAACCGCACTCAAGCTCGCATTCATCAATTTCGGCGCAATCCTGGCCTTAGGGTTCATCGGCATGTACTGGGCCTGGCCCCAGCGCCACCGGGTCTTGCCGGTATTCGCCCTCGTCGTAGCCTATCTTGCCTCAGCACTGGCTTTCTATGTGCTCTCCCGGCTGCGGGCGCCGGTAATTCCTCTCCTGCTCGCGTTTGCCGGGTTCGGATTGAGCGAGCTTATCGAGCAGGCGCGAGCCCGACGCTATCGTGCCCTCGCGGCTGGCAGTGCCGTTGCCCTGTTCGTCTACATCGGTTCGCTGCTCGTACCCGTGGACCGAGTCACCTATTCAGCGCAGGCTTGGATTCAATCCGGCAACGTCCTGTTCGAGCAACGGCAACCGGCCCGGGCGATAGCCGCATTCGGCCGGGCGCTGAATTACCAACCCGATAACCCCTGGGCCCGCTACAGCATCGTGACGGCACTGGCCGCGACCGGCCGTGTAGCCGAGGCTGACAGCACCTTCGCACCGCTTGCTCGCCTTGCTGCCGGCCGTACCCCGGCAAGACTGCCCGCGGCTTTGGCTGGTGCGCGCCTGGCCATTGCTCACCGCGCCTTCGTCCGCGCTGCCCAGATGTACCGCATCGCCATATCACTTGACTCGACCGACGCCGAAGCTCCCTACCTGCTCGGTCTTGTCTACGTCAGCCTGGACAGTCTCGGGTCCGCCGACTACTGGCTCTCACGCGCGCTCGCACTTGACTCAGACCACGAACCGGCCCGGTCAGCACTGAGCGCGGTCCGCTCCCGTAGAGTCTCACCGAACACCGACTCACTTGACTCCGGCCCGGGCCCGGCTAGACCTTAGTATGCCCTCAGTAACCCCGACCCATCGCTGGCATCTGCCGACCGAGTGCGGAAGCAGCATCGCAGAAGTCGCCCAGGCTGCCGGTGTACCAACTCTCGTGGCACAACTGCTCTGCCACCGCGGGCTCAAGACACCGGCCCAAATCAATGCTTTCCTCACCCCTTCGGCGGCAGCGCTGCACAAGCCCGACTCTCTGCCCGACATTGCCCGGGCAACCGAACGGCTCATTTCCGCGACGCGAAGACACGAGCGGGTCCTGGTCTATGGCGACTACGACGTCGATGGCGTAACCGGCACGGCCCTGCTTGTCTCGGTTCTCTCGCGTCTCGGGGCCGACGTGCTCCACTACCTGCCGGCGCGCACAACCGAAGGCTACGGCTTCTCGCTCCGCGCCGTTGAGTTCTGTCGTCAGCATGACGTCAGTCTGGTGGTTACCAACGACTGCGGCTCCAGCGACCGGGACGCGCTGTCCGCAGCGCACGCTGCCGGCATCGAAGTCATCGTCACCGACCACCACGAACTGCAGGCCGGAACTTCACCCGCCTCACTGCCCGTACTCGCCTTCGTCAATCCCAAGCGGCCGGACTCGGCTTACCCCTTTCGGGAACTGGCCGGCGTCGGGGTCGCGTTCAAGCTCGCCTGGTCTTTGCTTGCGGCACTTGGCCGTCCCAAGTCCGAGTTGACCTCGCTCCTCGACCTGGTCGGTCTCGGCACGATGGCCGACGTCGTCCCGCTGGTCGACGAGAACCGAGTCATTGCCCGGCTTGGGCTCGCGAGCCTGAGGCAAAGCTGTCGCCCGGGCATCAGGGCCCTGATTGAAGTTGCCCGGCTCAGGAGCGCAGACCTTGCCAGCCACGAAGTCGGATTCATGCTTGCCCCGCGGATCAATGCCGCCGGCCGTGTCGGCCGGGCTGAGCAGGCCGTAAGGCTGCTGCTCACCGAGGACGACGTCGAGGCCCGTCAGCTCGCGGTCGGGCTGGACAACCTTAATCGCCATCGCCAGGCGCTCGAAGAACAAACCTTCAATCAGGCAATCGAAACCCTCAGGACCAGACGCCTTGCCGACCGTCGCGCACTGGTCGTCGCCGGCAACAACTGGCATGAAGGCGTCATCGGCATCGTGGCCGCACGGCTGGTCGAGGAGTTCTACCGTCCTTGCATCGTTATCACGCTCAAGAACCGTCAAGGCAAGGGCTCGGGCCGTTCGATAACCGGGTTCAACCTGCACGAGGCGCTCGAGCACTGCGCCCGACATCTGGTTCGCTTCGGCGGGCATCGGTACGCGGCTGGCCTGGTGGTCGAGCCGGACAAGCTGTCCGGTTTTGAGCAGGCCCTGCTGGAATACGCCGAGCGGATGCCTGAAGAGGTCTACCAGCCCAGTCTCCAGGTCGAGGCGGTCGCAGGCCTGGACCAGATTGACGACGCTCTGCTTGCCGCCTTGGACCGATTCGAACCCTTCGGCCCGGACAATCCCGAACCGCTCCTTGCCTCGCTCGGACTCGAAGTTGTCGGCTACCCCAGACGGGTTGGCAAGGACCACCTGAAGTTCAGAGTCCGGTCCGGAACCCGCGTACTCGAGGCAATTGCCTGGGGCCGAAGCAGCGACCTGCTCCATCTCCGCGTCGGCGAGAAGAATCACCTGGACATCTGCTACACGGTCAACCGCCACAAGTACTCGGGCAGGAACTCAATCCAGCTCACCATCCGCGACCTTGCCACCAGACTGAGCACGGAGCAATGAGCGATGAGCGCGGTCCGGAGATGTGGCGTCGACTCAGCACAGCCGGGCTTGACTACTACTCCACGTCACCTCGACCAGGCCTGACGCTCGCGTTCATCACCCGCCGTGGCGGCGTTTCTGCCGGACCGTACCGGTCGTTGAATGTCTCATTCCGGGTTGGCGACGCCGCCGACAACGTCACCGAGAACCTGCGCCGGGTCCAGACTGCCTTACGCCTGCCCATGCTCATGACCGTGCGCCAAACCCACTCCGATACCGTGGTCGAAGTCAGCAACGCTGATGCAATGATGCCCGAGACCGTTGACGCCGATGCGCTGTTTACCGGCCGGCCCGGCATCGCGCTCGGTGTCAAAGTTGCCGACTGTCTGCCGGTCTTTGTCTGGGACAGGAACCTGCAGGGTATCGGCATCGCCCATTGCGGCTGGCGCGGAACTGCTGCCCGCCTGGCTGAGAAACTCGCCCGTCACCTGTCACTGCGCCTGGGCGTACCCCTGCCTGACCTGTGCTACAGCCTCGGCCCCTGCGTCTGCGAGCAGTGCTACCAGGTGGGCCCGGATGTCCGAGTCGCGTTCAACTCGTTCCCGGACTCAGCCGGCCTCTTCTGCCCGGTTCCCGGCAGCAGGCCCGCCTGGCTCCTCTCGCTCCGCAGGGCCAACGACCACCTGCTTCAGACCTTGGGACTGACGTCCCTGCCCGGGCTCAACCGTTGCACCATGGAATCGTCAACCGACTTCTTCTCGGTCCGTTCCGCATCACCAACCGGCCGGAACCTGGCCCTCGTCATTCGGCGCTAGGTCCCCTCTCGGCCCGGACGTCGTGTTCATGCACGGCGGTCGGTCCGACCCGGCTTTCCCCGGTGGCCTGAGTTCTCGGGCCGGCCACTCCGCCTGGACGCGGGCCGGCCAGGCAGCTCGCCCCAGAGCTTCACTGAATCCGGCCCGAACACCTCACGCAGCTCGCTGACCAACGTGTTGTTCAGCTCAACCTTCAACTCGTCAAACCGAAACAGCCGACTCGAACCATCCGTACCCAGCAGCGCGAGCCGAACCAGACCGTTGCCCGGGTGCGCGGCCAGGCGTTCCCTCAACTTGACTAACGACAGTTCGTCGAACTCCTGTTCGCCCACTTCGATGGCAACACCCTTCAGACAGCGCGCGCTGTCGGCAAATGACATCACCCGTTCGGCCCATACCTGGGGTACACCGGCCTGCGCTCCGCCATCCGCGGCCCGAACCTTGACCGTACCCTGAACCGCAACCAGGTTGTCGACCTTGAGCGTGGCCCGGCAAGCCTCAAGCTGGTCCGAGAACACCAGCACCTCAATCGTCCCGTCAAAATCCTCCACGGTGATGATAGCGTACTCCCGATCCCGTTTGTCCTTGCGCGTCCGGCGCGCTGTAATGACTCCTCCCAGCGCCACTGCGTCACCGTCTTTCATCGTCTCAATCTGGGCGATGGGCGCAAGCCCCAGTGCCTCGTACTCGGCCCGGAACGGCTCGAGCGGATGGGACGTGAAGTAGAACCCGAACGCTTCTTTCTCGTAGGCCAGCAGGTCGTGAGTGTCGAACTTCTCCTCTGACTGCCGACGCACCGGACTTTCGGTCGCTCCGAACATGTCAATCTGCTTCTCCAGGAACCGCAGCTTCTCGGACGCCGCCCGGCTCATCTCCCAGTCCAGCGACGAGAGCAGGGCCTTGCGGTTCGGCTCGAACCGGTCGAACGCTCCCGCCTTGACCAGTGATTCTGCCGCCTTGCGATTCACCTGTCCTCTGGTTCGCACCAGGAAGTCGAGCAGACTCTCATAGGGCCCGTGCGCCATCCGCTCATTGACGATGAACTCACTGGCGCCCGTGCCCAGGTTCTTCACCCCGGCCAGCCCGAACCTGATGCTCTTCTCCTCAATCGAGAACGTAACCAGACTCTGATTGACATCCGGCCCTTTGACCGGCACGCCGGCCCGTCTCGACTCATTCACGAACTTGGCCAGCTTCTTGAAATCACCAAGCTCGCTGGTCAGCACCGCGGCGAAGAACTCGACCGGGAAGTTGGCCTTCAGGTACGCCGTGATGTAAGACAGGTGGGCGTACCCGGCCGCATGGGACTTGTTGAACCCGTAGCCGGCGAACTTGGCGAGCAGATTGAATATCCGCTCCGCCTGCTCGACCGGCATCCGATTGTACTTCTGGCACCCCTGAATGAAGGTTTCGTGCAGTGCCGCCATCTCCTCCGGCTTCTTCTTACCCATGGCCCGCCGCAACAGGTCGGCGTGGCCCAGACTGTACCCGGCCAGCGCTTGAGCCGCCTGCATCACCTGTTCCTGGTAAATCAGAATCCCGTAAGTCTCCCGGGCAATCGGTTCGAGCAACTCATGCTCATAGGCAATCGGCTCCTGACCGGCCTTGCGTGCCAGGTAAGCGGGAATCAGGTCCATCGGGCCGGGCCGGTACAGGGCAATCAGCGCGATGATATGCTCAATCCGCTCCGGCACCATCCGGCGACACAAGTCCCGCATCCCCGCGCTCTCAAGCTGAAACACGCCCGCCGTGTCCGCTCGCTGCAGCATCCGGAACGTCAAAGGGTCATCAAGCGGCAGATTTTCGAGATTAAGATGTCCGCCGCTGCCCTTGATCAGCCGAGCCGCTTCCTCGACCACGGTCAAGGTTCTCAGGCCCAGGATATCCATCTTCAGCAACCCGACGTCCTCCAGCGAGTACATGTCGAACTGGGTACAGATATCACCGTCTGGTGACTTATGCAGCGGCACCAGTTCCACCAGCGGTCGGGGCGCGATCACGACCGCGGAAGCGTGAATCGAAGCGTGTCGGTTCAACCCTTCGAGCTTGCGCGCGATCGTCATCAGTTCCCGGTACTCAGGCTTCTCCTCCACTGCCTCGCGCAGCTCGGACACGCTCCGCAACGCCACCTCCAGCTCCATGTTCGGCGGCACGAGCTTGGCAACCCGGTCAACCTCGCCGATCGGAACATCAAGCACCCGGCCGACGTCGCGCACCGCGGCCCGGGCCTGCATCGTGCCGAAGGTGATAATCTGCGCCACCGAGTTCTCCCCGTACCGCTGTCGAATGTAGTCGATTACCTCCTGCCGCCGCGCATCAGAGAAATCGATATCCACGTCCGGCAGCGTCACGCGCTCGGTGGTCAGGAACCGTTCAAACAGCAGACCATAACCCAGCGGCTCGATGTCGGTAATACCCAGACAGTAGAGCACCAGACTCCCTGCGGCCGAACCCCGGCCCGGCCCGACCGGAATCGCTTTCGCCCGGGCAAAGTCAATGATATCCTTGACGACAAGGAAATAGCCGGCAAAACCCATCCGCTTAATCACGTCCAGCTCGTGCGCCAGCCGCTGCTCGACCGCAGCCGTCACGTGGCGATAGCGCCGCCTCAGGCCCGCTTCCGCCAGATACTTCAGGTAGTCGAACGAACCCTCAAACCCATCGGGTGCTGGAAAGCTCGGCAGGTGGAATCGAACGTGCGAGAAATCGACCTGCAGATTGCACCGGTCCGCGACCTCGCACGTCCGCCGCACCGCCTCCGGCATGTCCGCGAACAGCTCGCGCATCTCGGCCGGCGAACGGAAATGAAGCCGATGCTCGGTCATCTTCATCCGCTGCGTGTCGCTCAACCGCTTCCCGGTCTGGATGCAGACCAAGGCATCATGCGCCCGCGCATCCTCCGGCCGCAGGTAGTGGCAGTCGTTCGTCGCGACCAACGGAATATCAAGGGTCGAGCCGAGCTCGGCCAGACCGGCCACGACTTTCTCCTCCTCCGACGAGCCGCTGCAGCGCATCACCTCAAGAAAGAAGTTCTCAGGGCCCAGAATCTCCTGGTACTCGGCCGCGGCCCGCATTGCCTTGTCTGTGTCCCCGCGCCGGAGGTAGTAGTTCACCTCGCCCTTCAGGCAACCGGAGAGACCGATAAGTCCTCCTGAATATGTGGCCAGCAGCTCCTTGTCAATCCTGGGTTTGTAGTAGAATCCCTCAAGATAGGCGTGGGACGACAGCTTCATCAGATTGTGGTAGCCGGTCTCATCCCGGGCCAGCAGGGTCAGGTGGAAACTCGATTCCGGGATGTCGGCGTGGATCTTCCGCTCGCGCCGGTCGTGCGGTGCCACGTAGGTCTCGATACCGACAATCGGCTTGACCCCGGCCTTCTGCGCCGCCTTGTAGAATCTGACCGCGCCGAACATATTCCCGTGGTCGGTGATCGCCAGCGCCGGCATGCCGTATTGGGCCGCAAGTTTGACCACCTCCTCGATGCGCGACGCGCCATCGAGCAGGCTGTACTCGGTGTGGTTGTGCAGATGAACGAAATCGGCCACGGCTCTGCTGCTCATGAACTGTTATATCCTCGCCTCGCCCGGCTGTCAACCAGCACGGCCCGGCTCATATCTCGAACTCCCTGCCATCGTCGGCGACGACTACGTTCTCGCAGAAGCCTCTGAACAGCTCTGGCTCGAAGGTGTGGACGGGCACGACCTTGCGGGGCGCGAGCAGCCGCACGAACCGGCGCAGGTCCAAGGCCGAGGCGTGACCGGACGTGTGCAACTGCTCAAACTCGATACCGCGTCTGTGGCACCACGCCTCGAGGCCGGTGCTGTCCTGCTCCAGGTACCCGTGCCAGAGCGAGTAGACAACTCGTGCGCCATCCAAGCAGTCAGCCTTCTCAAGGTCGCGCCGCATTGAGGGACGGAACATCACCACGAGCTTACCCGCCTGCTGCGCAAGTGCCTCTGGATAGAGACGCCGGCCGTAGTATGGTTGCACCAGGTCGAACCGCTGCTCGTGCTTCACTCTCTGCTTCATGGCCCACGGGAGATACACGAGCAGGTCCTTATCACGCGGACTCGGGACACTGCTCAGCCTTAGGGCATCCAGAATACTGGCCATGTACAGGTCAACCACCATCATCCGCCCTGCCCGCTTCGCGGCACGGAAGAACGTCACGAACCGGTCGATGTTCTGACCCGAGAACCACACCAGCACGATACCCCTCGTGTCGCGGATGCAACTAAGGATTCTCTCCTCAAGCTCGCGCTCCATCTCGGGTCGCCCCTTTTCCATTCGGCCGACGCATGTTCCCTCGACAATCAGGGCATCGAGCATTCCGGGCAGACGCACCAACAGGCGGCGCAGCCAGCCGGACTTGCGACCGTGCATCCTGAAGTCTCCGGTGTAGAGCACGCTCTTCCCTTCGGCCTCGACCAGCAGTGAGTACGAGTCGAAGGCCGAATGGTCATTCAATGTCGGCGTGATGGTGAATGGTCCGACTTTGAACTGCCGCCCGTCCTGGTAGTCGGTCACGCGGCCAGGCCAGCATCGGGTTCTTGTGAACCACGCAGACGCATTCAACAGGGCATGGGCCTGCCTGCCCATAAACACGGGTACGCCCGGATGCACCTTCTCCAGCAGCCCGCAGTGGTCCTGGTGTGGGTGCGAGATGACTACACCCAGCAGGTTCGGATTCGAGCCGTCGGCCAGCCCGGGCACGTCTGGTAACCGCACATCCCCTGGCCCATTCGCCGACAGAGGCAGACCAAGGTCCAACAGCAGGCTCTTTCCGTCTGCCCTCAGCTCAACGCACGACCCGCCGACCTCGTGCGAACCGCGGTGGACGAGCAACATCACGGGTGCCCCGCCTGAAGTCGTTCTAGTTCGCGAAGCGAGCCGAAGCATCGGGCAGCACGCGTCTTCAGGGTCGGCAAGAAGCATGTTACCCGGCGATCTTGTTCAGTCAGCCGGAACGGATTCTCATGCAAGCACCGGGACTCGATGACGAGGTACCCGTAGAATGGGAAGTCAGACCCGGCCAAGGCCTGCTCGATGCCCCTGGCACGCTCCCGGCTTAGCTTCACATTCCGACGCGAACCAGCTAGCTGCTCGTCGAAGTAGCGCCTAGTTCCCGCCAGGGAGATCTGCACTTGAATCGGCGACTTGCCATCGGGAGGACCGACGGGCAAGGATAGGCTAGGCTGGTAACGAACGCGGCAGTCCTTGACCTCCGCCCATAGGTCATCCTTAGCCTGCTCTCCGAGGCACTTCAGCAACTGGCCATAGGCGACAGCCTCTAGGAGTCCGTAATCGATGTTGGTGGCCGTTGCCGTCCTGTCCTTGACTTCTACAACCAACAGGGATGCCTGCCCGAGGACGTAGACCAGGTCGCAGGCCAAAATTCGATGCCCCTCGCCTTTCTCGCCCCGGGCCTTACGGAGAAGCGGTGCCTCAAAAGCGATCGCTGCGAGTTTCTTCCGGGGACTCGACAGAGCGATGAATCTCGTGTTGAAGAGCGCGCGGATCAACGCCCACTCTGTGGACAGAGTCTTTTCGTTGCAAGCCGCAAAGGCACCGACCTCTTGGCGCCTGTTCGGGACGTGCAGGACGCCTCCTCTTGATTCGCTGTGAACACAGAGGTTCCCCTTCCCCTTGTTGAATCGCTCCTCGAACTTGCCCCTTACGTCTCTGCGGAATCGCTCAACCGCCGACCCGTCACCCGGCAGTAATTTGAGCGTGTCTCTGATCCTAGCCGCCAACCACTGCTTGTCACTCACTGGCTTCTCCTCCGGTATTTTGTTGTTGACCTGAAGTACTTGGACCTTGTTATGCTCGTGCGGCTGGAGCGATCTGGCTCGTAGCCACACAGACCCAGCACGTAACAAGCAAGCGCCCCACAGAACTGCCGGACCCGGCGATTCCGCCGAAGGTCAGCCTTGGTCATGCGCTTGAGCAAGACTTCTTCGAGAATCCCATCCAGGTCCCGCACTACTGCTGCCAGGGGCGCCGCGTTCATATCCTCGATCGCCCAGGTCATCTTCTTGACCGTGTCTTCCTGAGCGAAGTACTCAAACAGCCGGACCTCAATGTCCGTGTTCTTGTAGTCGATGAACGCCGGATACCGGCTGTAGAAGGCGGTTCTGGAGAGCTTCACCTGAATACGCTACTGTACTGCCTTATGTAGTATAGCACCGTGTACACCAGTGTCAAGAACTCCTGGGGCGTCACCGCCGTCGACCCTGCGAACATCTGTGGCCACTCGGGAACGACTTGAATCGGCAGCCGGTCTGCGGGTCATCGCTCTATATTCCTCTGTCCGCCCGGGAAGTCAACAACGACGTGGCCGGGAATCAGGACTGAGCGCTCAGCGCTCGGTCAGGGCGTGTGTTCGAACTCGAGGTGAAGCTTGAGCCGCGGGCCCTTGAACTCGGGCGGCAGCGGCGGCAGCCGGTCGAGCACCTTGAGTGCCCGCTCCGCCGCATTGTCATAGACCTGGTCGCCTGAGCTCTTCTCCACTTGAATGTCCCGCAGGGAGCCGTCGCGCTCGATGACAAAGACCATGGTCGTCGAAATCCGCCGCGCCTCGCCAAGGTAAGGGTCAAACCAGTTCTCGGCAATCCGCGCAAGAATCGCGTTCAGGTAGTAAGAGTAGCCAAGAGCGTCCGCCCCTTCGATGCGTGCGCCCAGACCCATGCGCTTGACCTGGTTGCCGCTGGTCGGTTTCGGCTTGGGCTCAGGCTTGGATTCGGTCTTGGGCACGGTCTGGACCTGAGGTTTGGGCTCAACCAGCTTTGGCCCCTGGGTCTCGGTCTTAGGCAACGGTGTACCCGGGTTGACGACCTGAATTGAGAGGGTTATCGGTCGGCGCTGGTCCTTGATAACGCGGTTCGCGGTGAGCACTCCCACCAGCCCAACCAACACCACGTGACCGGCAAACGAGATGAGAAGCTCCCGTCTCATCGGACGAAAACCCGCCCCTAGCGCGGCAGGGCTACGAGCCCGATGTTCGTGATGCCCTGCTCGCGGACCTCGCCGAGCACCGCAATCACCGTGCCGTAGTCGACTTTCTTGTCGGCCCGGAGATAGACCCGGTCGTAGTTGCCGCTCGCCAGTTGGTCCCCGAGCGCCCGCGCGAACCCGGACAACGACACTGCCTTGCGGCCGACGAATATCGAACCGTCGGCCTTGATGCTGATTTCCAGACCTTCTTTGGGTTGAGGCTGAACCGAACTCGTCCGGGGCAACTCCAGGTCGATCCCCTGCATCCGGCTGAACGCAGTCGACACCCCGGCAATCAGGAAAATGACCATCAAGGTGAAGCTGACGTCGGCCAGCGAGGTAACGTTCATCTCGGCCAGGAACTTGAGCCGGCGCTCGCGCGGTCCGGACATCAGCGTGAGGAGCGGTCGTTCCGCGGCGAGAAGACCATTTCCCGCCTGAAGATGCCGGTCAGCTCAGACGAGAACCGGTCCATCTCCGATTGAAGCAGCCGAATCCGCCCCACAAAGTAGTTGTAGAAGAAGGCTGCGGGTATCGCCACGACCAGCCCCATCACGGTTGTCACCAGAGCATCCGAGATGCCGGGCGCGATTGTCTGCAGGGTCGGAATCTGTACGCCGCGCAGCCCGAGGAACGTGCTGAGCACACCCTGGACCGTGCCAAGCAGCCCGAGGAAAGGCGCGACCATGGTCGTCACGGAAAGCACGGTCATCGAGCTCTCCAGCCGATCGGTTTCGCGCGAGCTGGCCCGTTCCATCGCCTCGGTAATATTGGGCATCAGTTGTTGCATTAGCTCAAGCCCGTCCGCGCTGTTGCCGAACTCGGCCCGGACCGCGTTGAACTCCTTGACTCCGGCCAGCAGCAGGCTGGCCAAAGGCGTACTCTTCAACTCCATGGCCACACGTTCATAGTCACCAAGCCGGGTCCGAAAGCCGAAGACATTGAGAAACTGCCGGGTCTGACGGCTCGCCTGTCGCAACTGACGCGCTTTGCGGATTGCCACTGCCCAGGTGACAATCGAAAGCAGCAGCAGCACCACGATGACCGTCTGGGCAAACCAGCCGGCATGAATGAAAGGACCGAAGAAACCGCCGGTCGCCTGAGCCGGTACCGGCATTACCAGTTACTCCATGGACTGAAGCCGGTCCTGGGCAAGACGGGCTTCACTGGTTCCAGGATAGTTCTTGATGACTTTGCGAAGCTGGCTCAGGGCTTCGGGCTTGCGCTTCTGGGCCAGATAGACCAGGGCGAGTTTGTAGGCGGCCCCGGACGCCTTGTTGCCTTCCGGCCAGTCAGCCAGCACCCGTCGGAACTCGCGCTCGGCATCATCGTACCGGCCCATCGAGTAGTAGCTTTCGCCAATCCAGTACCGGGCATTGTCGGCATTGTCGCTGTTCGGGAATCGCCGGATGAAGTCCTCGAACCCGGTAATGGCCAGCTCGTACTTACCCTTCATGTAGTCGAGGTATGCGGTGCTGTAGGCCTGCTCCTCGCGCCGGCCGGTTGTGTCGTCCGGCACGACTGAGGTATCCTTGCCGGGCAGCGATTCGGACAGCTCGGGTCGGCGGAACGGCCGACGACCGAGTCGGTCGACCTGCTGGGTCATGTCGATAATCTGCGCGCTCAACTGCTGGAAACGCTGGTCGAGGGCATCGAGCTGAGTCAGGAGGTCGGCCCGGAGCCGGGCCAGCTTCTGGTCCTGTTCGAGCTGCCTCTGCTCGATCCGGTCAACCCGCACTGCCGTCGAATCAATCAACTGCCCGCGTCTGACATAAGCTCGCTGGATGCTGCAACCGGATAGAACAACGACGGCCAGCAGACCCCGGCCTGCACCCAGCAACACCCTGGCGCGCAGTCGAGGCCTACCGGCCGTCATCAGTCACTAGACTAGACTAGTCGCCTGCTACTTCGATACCTTGAACTCGCAGCGCCGGTTCAGCTCGAACTGAGCCGGGTCCTGCGTCACAAGCTTCTCTTCACCGTAGCTGATTGTTGACAGCCGGCCGGCATCAGCACCCAGCTTGACCAGATAGGACTTGGCCGATTCGGCCCGGCGCATGCCGAGTGCCATGTTGTACTCAGAAGTGCCGATCGGGTCGCAGTAGCCTTCGATCGTAACCGTCGGCTTCAGGCCCATGTCCGCTGCCTTGCTCATCTGAGCGTAGTTATCCTGGAGCTTACTTGCGTCGCCCGGCCTGATGTCCGACTTATCGAAATCGAAGTTAATCGTCACCAGATTCCAGGTGAACTCCGGTTCCTTCGGCTCCTCAACCTGAGGCGGGGGCGGCGGCGGAATCGGCTCTTCTCTCTTGACAGCCTTCTTGGGGCAGCCGACCAGGGTCAGCACGAACGTTACGCCCAAGAGGATGCTTACGACTCTGGCTGTGGTTCTCATCGACAGTCCTCCTTGGTTTGTCTAGTCTTCGCAGATGCCTTGGTCACGGAACGGCCTGAACTGTCAAGTCCGCCGGACACAGAGACAAGTCTTCTCAATGCAGTAATCTACCACGGAACCAAGCCTCTGTCAACAGACTACTTGCAAACCAGTCTCAGGTCAAGCCCGACAATCGGCCGGCTGAATCTCTGCCGGGTTTGACAAGCCGGCCCGAAGCCGTAGCATCTACCCGCAAATGGACATCAGAGTCACCGAGGTCACGTGATGGGACGCCATGCCCATCCTGCGCTCGCCGGCATGGACCGGCTCGGACAGAGATTGCGGGAACTGAGATTCAAGGCCGGAGTCTCTCAAACCGAACTGGCCCGGCGTCTTGGCTTCGACCCGACCCACGGTTACAAATACGTGCTGCGTCTGGAAAGAGGACTTGTGCCCAACCCGACGCTGCGCACTCTCACCGGATACCTTGCCGCCTGCAACGCCACCTGGGACAGAATCGCCGACGTGCTGCCGACCACAACCACCGCAGCACCAGCCCAGACCGACGCTCCGCCGCCAGCGCCTGAAGAACCGCCGACACCCGAGCCGACCCCGCCCAAGGCACCGCCGGCCCGTCGACGCGACCCAAGGCCTTTGCGTGAGCAGCTCCGCGCCCGACGCATCCAGGAACGTCTGGAACGCGACCGCGCCTACTGGGCCACGGTCGTCCGGGTCGAACAACAGGTCCGCAACCTGCTGCATGCTGTCCGAGTCAGTCCCAGGTCGGACCGCAACTATCTGGCCTATGCCCGAACCTGCTGCGGCTTGCTCGGGAACGAAACCGCGAAGCCGGACACAGTTGAGTGCGAGTTGAAGAAACAGGCCCAGGCTGCGGTGCAATCCGGACTGGACCGCCAGCTTGTCCAGGAAATTGAGGCTGCCTGCCGCCGTGAGTTCAGCCAGGGCAGTCCGGCCGCGAGATGATGCGGGGCCATCCGCCCCTTATGCTACCGGGCCTCAAGCTGCCCACAACAGTACTGGCGCTGTCCTTACTCTCCTCAGCCCTGGCCGGTCCGGCACCGGTCAGCTACGTTGCTTCACTGCATCTCGACCAGCCCTGCCAGAACCTGTTCGGAACCTTGACCGTAACGTACCGCAACTTCACTGACCAGACACTCGACGCCGTCTGGTTCCACGTCTTCCCCAATGCCTTCACCCATCCAGGCACTGCCTATGGCCGCGAACTGGAACAACAGAACCGGTTTGCCTTCTCGCTCGCACCAACTTCAGCCCGCGGCAGGCTTACTGTAACCCGGATTGAGACGGGCAGTGTCGGCCTTGCGCACCAAATCCACGAAACCGAGCTTGAAGTGAACCTCACCACCCCACTCACACCCGGCGACTCGGTTGTGCTCAAACTCGACTTCACCGTCACCCTGCCTGAGTTGTCCGGTGAAATCGGGCGACGCAACCGCAACTGCATTCTTGCCCACTGCCTGCCCAAAATCGCCCGGTACCATAAGTCAGGCTGGCGTGTCGACGGCTACCACGTTCACGGCTATCCGCCGGCCGAGTTTGCCGACTACGACGTCTCAATCACAGCTCCGGCTGACCTGAACGTTGTCGCAACCGGCCGACCTCTACCCTGTCGGCCAGAACCGGACGCTGATATAACCCATCGCTTCGTCGCTCGAAACGTCCCTGACTTCGCCTTGTTTGCCGGGTCTGGACTTGTCACGTTTGCCGACTCAGTTGCCGGCACCGCGATTCAGTTGCTCAGCCCGGGCCGGTCTAACTGGGAATGGCCTGAAACCATGGACCGCATCGCCGACATTGTCCGGCACTACTCGGACTGGTATAGCCCTTACCCGTATGAACAACTCACCGTAGTCCAGGCTGCGGGCATCGCCGCAGTAGACGCTTCCTATCCTGGCCTGGTAATCCTGGCCCAGCGCCCGATTCCTGGCACGCGCCTGTTCGAACAGACCCTTGCCCGCCAGATTGCGCTCCAGTGGTTCGGTCCCGGCGTTGATATGCTTGAAAGCCCCTGGCTTGCCCTGGGCCCGGCTGCCCATGCTGAGATGCGGTACCTCGCTTCCCGGTATGGACGCACAAACCTTGTGGACCAGCCGCTTCTTCTCTTTCTATTCCCCGGGCTCAGCGCCACGTACTTCCACCGTGCCAGCTACTACATCGCTGCCTCAAACCACACCCTGTGTCGCAACCCGCTCACCTGCCGTGACCCGCTTGGATTCGCAGCCTGGAACCTCTCAAGACCCGGACTGCTCCTGCACGCAACTGAGCAGCAACTCGGCTCGTACCGATTTGATAGCCTGATGCAAGGCTACCTCAACTCAACTCGTGGCCGACATCCGACGCCAACCGACTTCGAGCACTCTTTCCCCGGCTTCTCTGCCCGACATGCAACTGAAGACCCGGCCGACACCCTTATCCCTTCCCGACTCAACCTGTGCCGGGTCGAAGTGCGACCGATAATGGGCCTGCCGAGTTTCTCTACCTACCAGATCTTCTACGGCCCCTATGTCTGGCTTGACAACTACCACGGCTTCCAGCTCCAGGCCTGGCTCATGGGCCGGCTGTTTGTTGACGCGGGCCCCTTGCGCGGCCGCCACATGTGGATGCTGAGCCAGACCTACTCGACCAGACTGAGAGACTGGCACTCGAGCCTGAGCTACTCGACCCCGCTTGAGTTCATCACCAACCGGCTCCGGTTCATGGTCGGGCTTGACCGCTCTGGTGTCGAAGCTGGAGCCCGGGCCAATCTCGTCTATGAACTCGGCCCGGTCTTTCGACCGCCGCAACTGACCGCAGAACTCGGCTACCGGTTCCTGAGCCTGTACGACCTGCGCCTGCGTGACCGCCGCGCCTGGGACTCGGCCGCTTTCTCTGACCTGCGGACAAGACTCACCCATACCTACGAACTCCGCAATTTCAAAGGCTGCCAGCGACTCTATCTGGCTTGGGGGTTGCCCGAACTCGGTGGCGACTTCAGCTACTGGAAGGCGAGCATCGAGCAGATTCACACCTTCCGCTGGCATGTCAACTCCGCGGTCACGCTCCGAGTCTTTGCCGGAACTATCAGCGGCAACACACCAGCCCAGGAGCAGTTCTACCTCTCCGGCGGACTCATCGCCACTCCCGAGGAACCGGTCAGTTGGGGCTACCTCGGTTGGACTTCAGGTCAGGAGCGCTGGCACTACGACGCCGACGCCAACATCCGAGGATTCGCCGGCGAGTACCTCCACGGCCGTCATGCCTGGGGAGCAAACTTGTACTTCGCGCCGGTCCGACTCATCCAGCCCTTCTTTGACATCGGCAACGCGAGCGACCGCCTTGACCCTGACCTGTTCTGGCAGCCGAAACTGGACGCCGGTATCAGGTTGCGCCTCGGGCCAGTCTACGCCGACTTTCCCCTCTGGCGCTACGACCTGACCAGACCCAATCACCAGTTCGCGTTCCGCTGGATGCTCGGACTCAAAGTCCAGAACTGACCGCGCATGTAGCCCGACGCTGCCCGGGTTTACACTTGCCCGAACCGCGCTAGAATCTGCCCCTTGTCCAGCACTGACAACGACTCGCCTTCTCAAGCTCGTCCTGACCACGAGCCGTCCCTGGCCACGATTCCTGTTGACACCCAGGCCCTGGACACCACCCCGGCCCGGTTCCGGTCTTTCCTGCCGCCGACTCTTGCCGCGTTCCAGCATCGCAACTTCCGGCTCTACTGGTTCGGTGCGTTTATCTCGCTCATCGGCACCTGGATTCAGAGCATCGCCTCAGGCTGGCTTGTGCTCCAGCTTTCCAACTCCGCCTTCATCGTCGGGCTCAACTCGACCGTTGCCTGGCTGCCGGCCTGGTTTGTCTCCCTGCCTGCGGGCGTGCTTGCCGACCACTACAACAAGCGCAACCTGATGATTATCACTCAGACGATTCTCGCCGTGCTCGCACTCCTGCTCGCGGTTCTCACCTGGACCGGCGTTGTCACCATCACCCACATCCTTATCATCTCGGCCCTGGCCGGCTTTGTTGTCACGGTCAACTCACCGGTGGTTCAATCCATGGTTCCAGAGCTGGTTCGCGGCCGCGACGTACTCAATGCCATTGCGCTCAACTCGACGATGTTCAACTCGGCCCGGGTCATTGGTCCGGCCCTGGCCGGTGTGCTCGTCGGCATCATCGGCCCGGCCGGCTGCTTCGGCGTCAACAGCGTCAGCTTTCTCGCCATCATCGGCGCACTCCTGCTCATCCGGCTCGACGGCCCAAGGCCGACGAGAAGCAGCGAGACGGTCTGGCAGCGCATGCTCTCGGGCCTCAGACTGGTCCGGGCCGACAGAAACATCCTGACCCTCATCATCATGATGGCGGTCTTCAGCTCATTCGGCATCGTCTACTTGCCGCTGATGCCGGTCTTTGCCCGCGACGTCCTCGGCTCGGGAGCGGGCGGCTACGGCCTGATGATGACCTCGCTCGGCATCGGCGCGGTCGCCGGCGGGCTCACCCTTGCCACGGTCAGCCGCACTGCCCGGCGCGGCCTGTTCCTCACCATCGTCACCTTCCTGCTCTCGGTCCTGCTCATCGTCTTCTCATTCGTACGCGACCTGCGCCTGGCCCTTGTGGCAATGGTGCTCATGGGATTCTGCCAGACCACGGTCGCATCCCTGACCAACACCATGATTCAGCTCCTCGCCCCGGACCAGATGCGGGGTCGGGTCATGTCGGTCTACACCCTTGCCTTCAACGGCATGTTCCCGATTGGCAGCTTCTTTGCCGGGAGCGTGGCCCAGCGCTTCGGCGCACCTGCGGCCACGATTGCTGGCGGCTCGGTTGTCCTCGCCAGCCTCATCACAGTCTCCCTCCTCCGCCCCCAGGTCCGCAAGCTCTAGCCCCCGACGCCGCGGCCAGAAGCACGCTGCACTGATTTGACGTACCCGCCCCCTGCCACTACACTGAACCAGGAGCCAATGTGAAATACCGAGTCATCATCGAACAGGACGAGGACGGCGTGTTTGTCGTCGAGTGCCCATCCCTGCCCGGTTGCATCTCTCAGGGCAAGACTCGCGACGAGGCATTAGCCAATATCGCCGACGCGATTCAAGGCTACCTGACCAGCCTGGCCAAGCACAACGAACCGATCCCTCCAGCAATCATCGAAGAAGTAGTCGAGGTGGCGGTCTGAGCAAGTTACCGCTGGTCTCGGGCCGCGACGCGGTCAAGGCCTTGTGCAAGCTCGGCTACGAAATCGACCATCAAACCTGTAGCCACATCATCCTGCGTCACCGGTCGCCTCCTCACCGACGCCTGTCAGTACCCGACCACCCCGAACCTGCCAAAGGCACGCTCCGGTCCCTGATTCGTGCGTCCGGGCTTACCGTCGACCAGTTCGCCTCTCTTCTCTAACTACCCCGGTTCTGACCGAGTCTGGCCGCCGCGCTCCTTCCTCGGTATCGCCTTGGGGACCTGGTCATCCGGCTCGCCCGGACGCTCACGCCCGGACTTCGTTTCCTCGTCTTGCCGGTTCGGTGCACTGCGGCCTTCCAGGTTGACGCAACATCGGCTCCAAGGCGGCCAGCGGGCGCTTGACTTCTCAGTCGACATGCCTAGACTAGCGCTCCTGGAAAAGCATCGATGGCAAGACTAGAAGACCTGCTGCGTGGCGCACAAGTCAAGGGAATCCTGCCCGGCGTGCCGGTCGCGGTCGTGGATGTCAAGTGGCACGGGTCGAATGTCGTTGAGCTGACGTACAAAGACCCGGCCGGTGCGCTCGGCAGCCAGCTCGTCTACCGGGACAACGAACCTGCCCTGGAGGTCGTGCAGCCGGGTCGGGCATGGAGCCTCGACGGTGACGGCGCTCTGCTCCGGCTGGTCGCTGAGGCCCACCGCATCAGGCTCGCCCACCTGTTCGATCCGCTCTTCGCGGTCCACACGTCCCTGGTCGAACCCCTGCCCCACCAGATAACCGCGGTCTACGAAGAGATGCTGCCGCGCCAGCCGATGCGGTTTCTCTTGGCCGACGACCCTGGTTCAGGCAAGACGATTATGGCCGGCCTCCTGATGCGCGAACTCCTCATCCGCGGCGACCTGAAGCGCTGCCTGATATGCTGCCCCGGCAACCTGGCGACCCAATGGCAGGACGAGCTGCGACAGCGCTTCAACCTCCAGTTCGAAATCATCTCCAGCGCGACCATCGAAGAATCGGCCACCGGCAACCCGTATCTGGAAAAGCCGCTGGTCATCAGCCGGCTCGATCACATGAGCCGCAACG
Source organism: Caldifarciminota bacterium (assembly GCA_965648905.1). Taxonomy (GTDB): domain Bacteria; phylum Hydrothermota; class Tepidihabitantia; order Tepidihabitantales; family Tepidihabitantaceae; genus CAZQFS01. The sequence goes on along the minus strand of CBFGIT010000005.1, from coordinate 97,398 downwards.
AGCGCATCCAGGCGATGCTCCAGCAGACCGAGTGGGACCTGATCGTGGTCGACGAGGCACACAAGATGTCGGCCCACTACTACGGCAACGAAGTCAAGGAAACGATGCGCTACAAGCTGGGAAGACTACTCGGCTCGCCCGAGCGGACTCGGCACCTCTTGTTCCTCACCGCGACCCCGCACAGCGGTAAAGAAGAAGACTTCCAGTTGTTCATGGCTCTGCTCGATGCCGACCGGTTCGAGGGCCGGTTCCGGGACGGCGTACACGTGACCGACACCCACGACCTGATGCGCCGGCTGGTCAAAGAGCAGCTCGTAAAGTTCGACGGCACGCCGCTCTTTCCTGAGCGCCGGGCCTACACCGTCAAGTACGACCTGTCGCTAGCCGAAGCGCAGCTCTACGCCCACGTCACCGACTACGTGCGCAATGAGATGAACCGCGCTGACCGGCTCGCTGCTGAAGGCGAAGGTCGTCGCGGCAACCGCGTCGGCTTTGCCTTGACCACCCTGCAACGCCGGCTGGCGTCCTCGCCCGAGGCAATCTACAAGTCGCTGCAGCGCCGCCGCGAAAGGCTGGAGAAACGGCTGCGCGAAGCGAAGCTCCTGCGCCGCGGCCGTGACGCAGAACTCGAAGAACCCAGCGGCCTGCCTGACATTGACGAAGAGCACTTGCTCGACCTGGACGACGCGCCTGATGACGAAGTCGAGCAGCTCGAAGACACGATAGTTGAACAGGCTTCAGCAGCCCGCACCATTGCCGAGCTTGAGGCCGAAATCGCCACTCTCAAGACCCTTGAAGCCGAGGCTGGACAACTCCGCCGGCAGGGCACGGACCGGAAGTGGGAAGAACTGTCGCGCCTGATCCAGAACCGCACCCAGATGTTCGATGCCCGAGGCCTGCGCCGCAAACTCATCATCTTCAGCGAACACCGGGACACCATCAATTACCTGGTCAGCAAGATACGGTCTTTGCTGGGCCGTGCCGAAGAAGTCGTGGTCATTCACGGCGGGCTCGGCCGCGAAGAACGCCGGAAGATGCAGGAGTTGTTCACCCAAGACAAGGACGTACATATCCTTGTTGCCACCGATGCGGCCGGCGAGGGCATCAACCTCCAGCGTGCCCACCTGTTAGTCAACTACGACCTGCCCTGGAACCCGAACCGACTTGAACAACGTTTCGGCCGCATTCACCGCATCGGCCAGACCGAGGTTTGCCATATGTGGAGTTTGGTCGCCCACGAAACCCGCGAGGGCGATGTTTACTACCGACTGCTGGAGAAACTCAGAACCGAGCGCGAAGCCTTGGGTGGCGGCGTGTTCGACGTGCTCGGCAAGGCGTTTGAGGGCACAGAACTGCGCAAGCTGCTGATCGAGGCGATTCGCTACGGTGACCGGCCCGAAGTCAAGGCCCGGCTGAATCAGGTCATCGACGAGAAGCTCGACCACGAGCACCTGTGTGACCTGCTCGAAGAGCGGGCCCTGGCTCATGATGCGATGGATGCGGCCAAGGTGCGACGCGTGCGCGAAGACATGGAGCGGGCCGAGGCGCGCCGGCTCCAGCCGCACTTCATCCGCACTTTCTTCATCGAGGCCTTTCGCCGCCTCGGCGGCACCATCCACGAACGCGAGCCGCGCCGGTTCGAAATCAAGCACGTCCCAGCCGCCTTACGCCAGCGGGACCGGCTCATCGGTGTCGGCACACCCCTGCTGTCACGCTACGAGCGCATCTGCTTTGACAAGGAACTGATGAGCCTCTCCGGTAAACCGATGGCCGAGTTTGTCTGCCCGGGCCATCCCCTGCTGGATGCGACTATCGACCTGCTGCTGGAAAGAGACCGCGACGTGCTCAAGCGCGGTGCGGTACTGGTTGACCCGACCGATACCTCAGACCGGGTGCGGATGCTCTTCTTTCTCGAACACGCGCTGCAGGACGGCCGGTTGAACCGCGACGGCACGCGGCGAATCGTCTCCAAGCGGTTGCAGTTCATGGAAATCGACCGCGACGGCAACGTCAGGAACGCCGGCTCGGCTCCGTACCTGAACTACGCCCCAATCAGCGAAGAGAACCGGCGTTTGATAGCCGGTGAGCTGGAGGCCGACTGGCTGACGCGCGACCACGAGTCGACGATTCTGCAATACGCGGCCGAGCACCTTATCCCCCGCCACCTCGAAGAAGTCAGGCGCACCAAGCTCGACCTCATCTCCCGGACTTCCCAGGCCGTCAAAGAACGGTTGTCCAAAGAGATCAACTACTGGGACCATCGTGCGAACCAACTCAAGGAACAGGAACTCGCGGGCAAACCCAATGCCAGGATGAACTCTGGAAAGGCCCGCCAGCGCGCGGACGAACTGCAGGCGCGGATGCAGAAGCGCCTTGAGGAACTTGAACAGGAGCGCAGCATCTCGCCCCTGCCGCCCGTAGTCATCGGCGGTGCGCTCGTCGTGCCCCAGGGACTGATCGACCGGTTGAGCGGCCAAGCTCCGGCAGTTCACGACCGGGCTGAGGCTGACCGAAAAGCGGTCGAGCAACTGGCAATGGCCGCGGTGATGGCAACCGAGCGGCGACTTGGCCGCCTGCCCCAGGATGTTTCCGACCAGAACCTGGGCTATGATATCGAGTCGGCGATTCCGAACACCGGCAGGCTGCTCTTCATCGAAGTCAAAGGCCGGGCCGAGAACGCCGACACCGTGACCATCACCAAGAACGAGATACTTACCGGCCTGAACAAACCGGACGAGTATATCCTCGCCATCGTGCCGGTCGCGGGCCAGACTGCAAGCGAGCCTATCTACATCAAGTCGCCGTTCCAGCGCGAGCCGGACTTCGGCGTCACGAGCGTGAACTATAGTCTGAGCGAACTGCTCGCCCGGGGCAGGAGCCGGACCGACAAGGCATAGCCGATGAAGAGACTGCGCATTTTCGTCAGCAACGTCCAGAAAGAGATGAAGCCCGAACGTGAGGCGCTGGCTGGTTACCTGCGTGGTGACCCGCTGCTCGGCCGCTTCTTCGACCTGTTTCTGTTCGAGGAGCAGCCGGCCGGGAGCCGCGTGGCGCGCGCGGTGTACCTGACTGAGGTGGACCGGTGCGACGTGTACCTCGGCCTGTTCGGCAATGAGTACGGAGCCGCAGGCGAAGACGGGCTGTCCGCGACCGAGCGCGAATTTGACCGGGCAACCGAGCAGGGCAAGTGCCGACTCGTCTACGTGAAGGGGTCTGATGACTCGGTGCGTGAGCCGAAGATGCTCCAGCTCATCCGCAAGGCCGAGCAGCAACTTGTCCGACGCAGGTTTGTCGGCACTGCCGACCTGAACCGACTGGTCTACGCCAGCCTTGTCACGTACCTGCTGGAGCAGGGAGCAATCAGCCAGCGGCCGTTTGACGCCACCGCCTGTCCGGATGCGTCGCTGGAGGACATCGCTGAGGAAAAGGTCGCCGGATTCCTGGCGCGGGCGCAGCGCGCCCGCGGATATCCACTCGGACCGGGGACGCCGCTGCCGGACGCTTTGGCTCACATGAACCTGCTCGACGGAGACCGGCCGACCCGCGCCGCGGTGCTCCTCTTCAGCAGGCAGCCCCAGCGATTCCTGATTACGTCAGAGGTAAAATGCCTGCACTTCCACGGGACCGAGGTCCGCAAACCGATTCCGTCCTACCAGGTGTACCGGGGTGACGTGTTCGAGCTGGTTGACCAGGCGGTCGACTTCGTGATGTCCAGGATTACCCGCACGGTCGGCACGCGCGCAGCCGGACCGCAGGCCCCGGTCACCTACGAACTGCCGCGCGACGCCGTGGCTGAGGCCATCGTGAACGCGGTCGCGCACCGCGACTACAGCTCGAATGCCAGTGTCCAGGTGATGCTCTTTGCTGACCGGCTCGAAGTCTGGAATCCCGGTGAACTGCCGCCCGCGCTCACGCCCGAGCTCCTGCGCAAGCCTCATGCCTCGATTCCCCGCAACCCGCTGATTGCCGACCCGCTCTATCTCGTCCGCTACATCGAGAAAGCGGGCACCGGCATCCTCGACATGATTGACCTCTGCCGCAAAGCCGAACTGCCTGAGCCCGACTTCAGACAAGACGGCGGCCAGTTCATCCAGACCATGTGGCGTGACTGGCTGACCACCGAAGTGCTTGAAGCCGCCGGGCTGAACGAACGCCAGATGAAAGGGATCGCGGTGGCCAAGACCGAGGGCAGATTGACCAACGCCCGATACCAGGAGGCGGCAGATACGAGCCGGCCAACGGCCAAGCGTGACCTAGAGGATTTGGTGAACAAGGGGTTGCTGGAGCCGGTCGGAGCCGGACGCGGTTCCGCCTACCGTGTTCCGAAGAAACGACTCAAGAATGGCTCAAATGGCTCTGCCGGACACAATCCAGGAAATGGCTCACAAATGGCTCAAATGGCTCGTCCGTCAGTTCCGCGAAATGGGCCACAAATGGGCCAAACCCAACACAAACCGGCCAAGCGCGGCGCGACCAAGCCAGCACTCAGAACTCATCCGAAATGGAGGCCCTGAGCCATGAGCGATAACCCTACCCTGCCATACCGCAAGAAGCTCATCGAAGTCGCCCTGCCGCTTGAGGCAATCAACGAGGCCTCAGCGCGAGAAAAGTCCATTCGCCACGGACACCCAAGCACGCTCCATCTCTGGTGGGCACGCCGTCCACTGGCTGCGGCGCGGGCCGTGATATTTGCGCAGATGGTGGACGACCCTTCGGCCTGGCCTGACCTGTTCCCGACCGAAAAGGCACAGGAGAAAGAACGCGAGCGGCTCTTCCGCATCATAGAGGACCTCGTGCTGTGGGAGAACACCACCAATGAGACCGTGCTGGAGCGGGCGCGAGAGGAAATCAGGCAAAGCTGGCGTCGCACCTGTGCCGAGAACGCCAACCATCTGCGGGCAAAGGAGCTCTTCAACCCGGACAAACTTCCCGCCTTCCACGACCCCTTTGCCGGCGGCGGTGCCCTGCCGCTTGAGGCGCAGCGGCTCGGACTTGAAGCCTATGCCAGCGACTTAAACCCAGTCGCGGTGCTTATCTGTAAGGCGATGATCGAAATCCCGCCCAGGTTCGCAGGCAGACCGCCGGTGAACCCTGAGGCACGCCGGGCGCACATCACGTCTACCTGGCGCGGAGCGCAGGGCCTTGCCGAAGACGTGCGCTACTACGGCCAGTGGATGCGGGACGAGGCCGAGAAGCGAATCGGTCATCTCTACCCAAAGGTAAAGGTCACGGCCGAAATGGCCAAAGACCGGCCTGATCTGAAGCAATATGTTGGCAAGGAACTCACGGTCATCGCCTGGCTCTGGGCACGCACGGTCAAGAGTCCCAATCCCGCTTTCAGGAACATAGACGTACCACTTGTCTCGACCTTCATGCTCTCGACCAGAGAAGGCAAAGAAGCCTACGTCGAGCCGGTGATAGAAGGCAACGGCTACCGCTTCACGGTGAAGGTCGGCAGACCCAAAGACGCCGAGGCGGCGAAGAATGGGACCAAACTCGCGCGCGGCGCCAACTTCCGCTGCTTGATGTCGGGTTCAGTGATTGCAGGCGACTACATCAAAGCCGAAGGCAGAGCCGGGCGTATGGGAGCGCGGCTGATGGCCATCGTAGCCGAAGGCAATCGTGGACGAGTGTACCTGCCGCCAACGCCTGAGCACGAGGCTGCGCCGCACAGTGCTCAGCCGGCGTGGAAGCCGGAGGCACCACTGCACGGCAAGGCTCGCGATCAGATGCCGCTCTACGGCATGGAGACTTTCGCCGACCTCTTCACGCCCCGCCAGCTTGTTGCCCTGACGACGTTTTCGGATTTGGTGCAGGAAGCACGCGAGATGGCGAAGCGCGACGCAGTAATCGCCGGCCTGCCCGATGACGGCGTCCCCTTGCGCGACGGCGGAACCGGCGCAACCGCCTACGCCGACGCGGTCGCGGTGTATCTTGCACTTGCGGTAGACAAGCTCGCAGACCGCAACTCCACAATCTGCGCGTGGGCTACCTTGAGGGAACACGCTCGCAATACCTTCGGCAGACAGGCCATACCCATGGTTTGGGATTTCGCTGAGACAAATGCACTTTCGGACTCAAGTGGCAACTTTGATGGAGGCATCACGTCGATCGCCACCGGGCTTCAGGGAACAGAGTCCACCTGGGCCGGTCACGCGGCGCAGGCTGTCGCACAGTCGTACGTTCCACAGAACTTCAGGGTAGTCTCAACCGACCCGCCGTACTTTGACAACATAGGTTACGCCGACCTGTCCGACTTCTTCTACGTCTGGCTGCGGCGTTCGCTACAGCCGGTGTTTCCTGACTTGTTCGCCACCCTCGCCGTGCCCAAGGCGGAAGAACTCGTCGCCACGCCCTACCGCCACGGGAGTAAGGACAAGGCGGAGGCGTTCTTTCTCGATGGAATGACCGAGGCGATGCACCGTCTGGCCGAACAGGCGCATCCCGCGTTCCCGGTTACAATCTACTACGCGTTTAAGCAGTCTGAGAGCGAAGGCGATGAGGGCGTTGCCAGTACAGGATGGGACGCGTTTCTCGATGCTGCAAAGCAGGCTGGCTTCGCAGTGACCGGCACATGGCCGACGCGGACTGAGCTAGACCGCCGTCTTGTCGGGAAGAACTCCAATGCACTTGCGTCCAGCATCGTCCTTGTCTGCCGTCGTCGTCCTTCAGATGCGCCGATTGCCACGCGGAAGGAGTTTGGCGCAAGGCTGAAGAAGGAACTGCCGGACGCCCTGGCCAAGCTGCAGCAGGGGAATGTCGCGCCCGTGGACTTCGCGCAGGCCGCAATCGGGCCGGGGATGGCCGTGTTCTCGCGGTATTCAAAGGTGGTTGAGGCTGATGGCGGGCCGATGTCGGTGCGCACCGCTTTGCAGATAATCAATCAGGAGCTTGATGCCTATCTTGCCGAGCAGGAGGGCGAGCTGGATAGGGACACACGGTTCTGCGTTGCGTGGTTCGGCCAGCATGGAATGGACGAAGGCGAGTTTGGTCAGGCCGACGTGCTGGCCCGGGCGATGAATACCGCGGTGAACGGGCTGGCAGAGGCCGGAGTCCTTGTCGCCAAGGCGGGCAAAGTGCGACTGCTCGAGCGCGATGAGTTGCCCGAGGACTGGGACCCTGTTCAGGATAAGCGTCTGACTGTCTGGGAGTGCACCCAGCAGTTGATTCGGGCGTTGGAGCAGGGTGGCAGGCAGGCCGCGGCCGCGCTGGTAGCCAAACTGGGCGCGGGCAAGAGCGAGGAAGCGCGGGCGCTGGCTTACCGGCTGTATTCTATCTGCGAGCGAAAGCAGTGGGCCAAAGAGGCGTTGGCATACAATAGCCTTGTCATCGCCTGGCCTGAGATATTGGAGCTGGCCCAGTCGAGCCGGCGAGCTGAGACCGGCAGGCTGTTCGGAGAGGAGTAATCTATGGCTTTGACTAATCAGCAGCGAGTCGGCGCAGCCCTGGACTTGCTTGTCGCAGGGCTTGCGCCGTTTGTCGAGCGCGAGATGAGGTCAGTGCTGGGTGATTCGTGGGTCGAGTTCGCAAAGGACTCCCTGCACGAGGACCAGTATCCGAAAAAAGACCGGGGCGTAAAGTGGGACGCCCAGGCCTTGCTGGCTGTGATGTGGGACCATTGGAACAAGGTGTTCAAGCGGGTGCTCGGCCATGCCGAGCGCTCGCTGGTGAGCGAGTTGCGTGAAGTGAGAATCAAGTGGGCGCACCAGGACACCTTCTCTTACGACGATACCTATCGCGCGCTCGACAGCATTGCCCGGCTGCTGCAGGCAGTTTCCGCCGAGCAGGCCGCCGAAGTGGAGAAACAGCGCGATGAAGTGCTGCGGGTGAAGTTCGACGAACAGCGCCGGAGCGCAACGCGGCGCCAGACGGAGATGGCTATCAGTGGTACGCCTTTGGCCGGCCTGAAGCCGTGGCGCGAGGTCGTCACCCCGCACCCGGATGTTGCCTCGGGCAACTACCAGAAGGCCGAGTTTGCTGCCGACCTTTGGCAGGTCTATCAGAATCAGGCGTCGGCCGAATATCAGGACCCGACCGAGTTCTTCCGCCGGACGTTCCTGACTCAGGGCCTGACCGGCCTGCTTCTGCCCGCGGTCAGGCGGCTGAGCGGCGGCACCGGCATCCCGGTTGTCCGTCTCAAGACCAACTTCGGCGGCGGCAAGACCCACTCCTTACTGGCTCTGTATCACCTGTTCTCCGGCGTGGCCGCGTCGCAGTTGCCCGGAATCGATGCAGTCCTGAGTGAAGCAGGCCTGACCCTGCCGAAGAACGTGAAGCGGGCAGTCATCGTCGGCACGAAGATTGCGCCGGGCAAGAAGCACGAGAAACCAGACGGGACCATCGTCCGCACGCTCTGGGGCGAAATTGCCTGGCAACTGGGCGGCAAGGAGGGGTACAAGCTCGTCGCTGATGCGGACAAGACCGCCACCAATCCCGGCGATGCCCTGCACAAGCTCTTTGCCAGGTACGCGCCCTGCCTCATCCTGATTGACGAGTGGATTGCCTATGCCCGGCAGTTGCACGACGACGCCGACCTGCCCGCTGGTACATTTGACGTACAGTTTACCTTTGCCCAGGCATTGAGCGAAGCAGCCAAGGTCGTGGACAAGACAATGCTTGTGGTCAGCGTGCCTGCTTCAGAGAACGAAATCGGCGGGGACCAGGGACGCCGGGCAATCGACAGCCTGCAGCACGCGCTCCAGCGGGTCGAAGAGCCGTGGCATCCTGCCAGTCAGGTAGAAGGGTTCGAGATTGTTCGGCGCCGGCTGTTCCAGCCGATTACCGGCCGGGACCAGGCTGTGATGCGCGATGCGGTCGCCCGCGCCTTCTCCGAGATGTACCGGGCCCAGCCTCAGGAGTTTCCGTCCTACTGCCGCGAAGCAGCCTATGAGCGGGATATTATTGCAGCCTATCCGATACACCCGGAGTTGTTCAACCGGCTGTACAACGACTGGTCCACGCTCGACCGGTTCCAGTGCACCCGCGGAGTCCTGCGCCTGATGGCTTCGGTTATCCACACACTCTGGGAAAGGCACGACCCGAACCTGCTCATCATGCCCGCCACGGCTCCGATCGATGACCCGGTCGTGAAGTCAGAGCTGACCCGCTATCTGGAGCAGCAATGGGACGCGGTCATCGACAACGACGTCGACGGCACGCACTCGCAACCGCTTGCTCTCGACGGCGAGAACACGGACCTCGGTCGCTACTCGGCCTGCCGCCGCGTTGCCCGGACCATCTTTCTGGGCACAGCACCGCTGACGCAGGCCCCGAACAAGGGCATCGACGACCGGCGTATCAGGCTCGGCTGTGCCCAGCCGGGCGAAAGCCCCGCAATCTTTGGCGACGCGCTCCGGCGTCTGACCGACCGGGCGACGTATCTCTATGTCGACGGCAGCCGCCATTGGTACTCGCTGCAGCCCACGGTCGCGCGTCTGGCTGAGGACCGGGCCGGACAGCAGAAACAAGAAGACGTCCACGCCGAAATCGAGAAACTGCTCAAGACTGACGCACGGCATCGGGGCGAGTTCGTCCGGGTACACGCCTGCGTCTCAAGCGCCGACGTGCCGGACGAAGAAGGCTGCCGCCTGGTCATCCTCGGCCCGGCATACACCCATTCAACCAAGGTCAAGGACAGCCCGGCCCGCAAGGAGGCTGCGGCCATCCTCGACAAGTGCGGCAACGGCCCGCGCGAATACAAGAACACGCTCGTCTTCCTCGCGCCGGACGCGGTCAAGCTTCAGGACCTTGAGACAGCAGTCAGGCAGGTCATGGCATGGGAGTCAATCAGTCGTGACCGCGAGGAGTTGAACCTCGACCAGTTCCAGTTGCGCCAGGTCGAGACCAAGCTCGAACGGGCGCGGGAAACGGTCAAAGTACGGTTGCCCGAAACTTACCAATGGCTGCTCGTGCCGACCCAGCAAGACCCAAAGGACCCGGTAGAATGGCAGGAAGTCCGACTGCAGGCGCAGGACTCTCTTGGGCCCCGGGCTTCGAAACGACTTGTCCGGGACGAGGCCATGCTCACTGAAATGGGCGGCACGCGCCTGCGCATCGAACTTGACCGCATCCCGCTGTGGCGGGGGAATCATGTGAGTGTCCGGCAGTTGGCCGAAGACTTTGCCAGATATCTGTATCTGCCCCGGCTGCGTGATTCTGAGGTTCTGCTCGAAGCTATCGCCGACGGCGTGTCCCAGCTCACCTGGAAAACTGACACGTTCGCCTACGCGCAGAACTGGGACGAAAGGACAAAGCGGTACTCAGGATTGGCCGCAGGTACGCGCTGCCGGGTGATTGCGAGCGAGTCAAGCGTCGTGGTCAAGCCGGACATCGCGCAGGCACAGTTGGACGAGGATGCAAGGAGGCGGGGCGAAACCACTGTGACTGGAACCAGCACCGGCCAGACTCCGGGCACTGGTCGCGGAACGGACGAACCAGAGCCGCCCAAGGCAGCGGCCAGGCCGAAGCGGTTCCACGCCACAGTCAGCCTTGACCCGACCAGGATGGCCCGAGATGCGGGCCAGATTGCCCAGGAAGTGCTCCAGCACATCACGACGCTCGATGGTGCGGACGTAGAAGTAACCCTCGAAATCAGCGCCACCGTGCCTGACGGTGTGCCGGAAAAGACCGTCCGCATCGTCACCGAAAACTGCCGGACATTGAAGTTCGACACCCACGAGTTCGAGGAGGAGTAGGCCAGGGTGCTCGACGTCATTGCGACCAATTGGGCATTGGCCACTTACACCGTCACGCCTAACGCTCCGGCACAATCAGCACCGGCCAAAGGCGGGGCCACTTCTCGGGCCTTATACAATGCTGCCGGTCATGCCTTGAGAAATGCCGCTGGTCGTGCCTTCTGAAGTGCCGGTTGGAGTGCCGGGCAGTGTGACAACTGCAATCACGGCTGCCGCGCCAGCCAGCGTCCCAAGGCGCGTTCTGACAGGGGTCTGGAGCCAGATGCCGTCTGAATCTCCGCCGAGAATCATGTCTGACATGTCCCAAGAATCGCCGAGACAATCGACTCGAACAATGACGCTGGTCAGGCCGGCTGAAGCAACAATAGAAAGGCTTTGGGGAACCGCCTGCCTGACGGTTACGAGCCGCGGTTGGCAGTCCTGCCTTGGGCGCGTAACGCCTTGCTTGTCAATCTGTTATCCGCTCGATTCTGGCTCGGGTTAGCGGGGCACTGCCCACAGCACGAGCTATCAGATTCTAATACTCACAATGGCAATGACTTACACGGTACCTGTGCCATCTAGAGGCCGTACCCCAGGGAGTATCTTGATTTGCGGTTGGAAGCACGGTTGTGCGGGTCTTTTCTCTGGTCTCGCTTCACCTGATGCCGGATGTGCTTTCTCAGGCATTGCCCGAAGCGTTGTCCTGAGCAGTCACGCGCCAGAAGCCGCGTGCGGTGTCACGAGCAGAAAGTCGGGCAGCAGCTTGAGCAGACTGCCGAGCGGTTGTGTCGGCAGTTGATTAGGTGTTTGCGCGGGCGCTTGTCCTGGCGCTTGTCGCGGTTTGGGTCGCGGTCTTGGCTTTGGTTCTTGCGGTTTGTTTTGCCGGTCAGGTCACGTACTGCGCAGGCCAGCGCAACCGGGCCCGGCGTCTCGTGCAGTCCTGCCGATTCGGCACTTGCCGTCTGTCTGTGCGTCCCAGCCTGTTCCGGCTCAGGCCGGGAAACACACCGGTTCAGTACAAACCGTTGACCTGTCTGCCTGCCGGGTATTCGACCGTGAACTCGATGTTCGCCTCGAACCTGGCCCGAGGCTCAATCGTCGGCTTCCAGGTGTAAGTGCCTGCGTCTTTGTCTTCTTCGAGGAACTTAGGCTCGACTCTGGTGACGCTGACCTTGACCTCAGCCTGCTGCGAGACCGGCACCTGTTCCACGACCTTGACTGTTACTGCCCTGGCCAGGTAGTTCTCAACCGTGGTCCGGTAGTGAAAACTCGCCTTTTCGGTCTTGGCAAAGAGTCCGGACTTGGACTTGAAGCTCTTCACCAGTTCGCGCTTGACCTTGACCCGCTCATCCACGCCAAAGCTGAGTCGAATCGATTCCTGGGGCGCAACCGCAGGCACATAGATCGAGCCGGTGTACTCGTCGCCGACATAGGTGTTGCCGCTGCCGGCCAGGAACACAAACGCGCTTGAGTTGGCAACCTGGCCGGTCAGGAACGCCTGTTCCCGAACCTTGGGCAGGCAGTAGTACTCAAACTCCGCGGGCAGGCTGACCTGCTGCAAAGAGAGCTTCTTGGCCGGTTCGCCGCTTGCAAGGCTGACCCGGCCCGGAATCGCGTATTGGAGCGAGATACCGGTCTCGACCGGCTCGATTTCCTCGGCTGCCAGCTTGTCCATCACGCCGCCCGCGTATCCGCCCGGTGCCATCATCGGCGCCGCCTCCGTCATTGCCCGACGCCGGGTCGAAACCGGCTCAAGCAACGACAGGTACCAAGGCCGCGGCTCAGGCGCAACGTCGCCAACTGAAGGCCGCATGGTCGACAGCACGACCTTGACTCCAGTCCAGTCTTCGCCGGTGCGCTGGGTCAGCTTGGCAAAGTAGCTCACCTCGACCTTGGCCGCGTCCGGACGCGCCCTGAGCTCGTAGTACGGGGTCCAGGCCGCGGCGTTCTGAATCACGTAGCTGAGCTGAACCGAGTATGTTCCCGGCTCAGCCGAGTAGTCGAACCTGACCTCTTTGCGGTTCTCGACCGCAGCTTTGGCTGCCGTGTATTCCTGGCGGGCGGCTTCGACCTTCCTGCCCAGCTCGTCTTTTTCCCGGGCCAGCTTCACGGCCCGCGCCTTGACCTTCATCAGTTCATCGCCGACAAAGACCAGGGCCCCACGCCACGACTCAGGCGCGACTTTGCCCTGCTGCAGCTCGCGGGCGATAATCTCCGGCGAGCCGAGCTTGATTGAGTTGAGGAAATCCTCCTTGGCCTTCAGCACTGCGGCTTCGTCGTCCAGACCTTTGAGCTGGTCCTCAAGTTCTTTGAGCCGGGCTTCAAGTCGTCTGACTTCCGGGGTCGGCTCAGCCATGTACCCGGGCTTGACCTGGACTTCGCCGATACGCACGCCTCGGGCCCGAATCCGCACGCTGTTGTCGTCAAGCCCGCCGGGCAGACCCGGAAAGGAGAGCTCACCTGAACCCGACACGCTGACCGTTGCGCTGCGCACCACCAGCACCTGATACGGATAGACCACGACCGAGTCAACCTGAGACGATACGGTCACCGCCTGAACTGCGAGCAACAATGCAATCATGATTCCTCCGATTGGTCTTTAGAGATATTGATGCGAAGATATACCCGGTTCATCCGAAGCTCATTCCCGGCGCCACGACTCGATAGTTCCGCCCCCCAGCACCGAGTCTCCGAGCCAGAACACGACCGCCTGGCCCGGAGTGGGCGCCCACTGGGGTCGGTCGAATAAGACGCGGCAGCGTCTATCAGGCAGCGGCTCGACCAGGGCCGGCCCGCCTGCGCTCCGGTAGCGCACCCGGGCATGGACCCGCACCGGTGATTCCGGCTCTCTACCGCTGGTCCAGCGCACGTCTGCCGCCTCGACCACGCGGCCCCGGACTTCGCGCCCGGCCCCGAGCACAACCAGGTTGGCGGCTGCGTCCACCCGGGTAACGTACATCCGCTCGCCCAGGGCAAGCCCGAGCCCCTTGCGCTGGCCGACCGTGAATCCAACAGCGCCCTGATGCTCACCGAGCACCTGTCCCTGCTCATCCAGTACCGGCCCGGGCCGGTTGAGTTCAGGGCTTCGGGCCTTCAGGAATGAAACGTGGTCGCGGTCTGAAACAAAGCAGACTTCCTGACTCTCCGGCTTGTCGGCAACCGGCAGCCGGTAGCGTCGGGCAATGTCCCTGACCTCAGGTTTGGTCAGACTGCCGACCGGCATCAGGACCCGGCTCATCTGTTCCTGAGTCATCGTGTAGAGAAAGTAAGACTGGTCCTTGCCCTGGTCCTTGCCGGTGCGCAGGTACCACTTGCCGTCAACCTGGTCCAGCCGCGCATGGTGGCCGGTGGCAATGTGGGTTGCGTCAAGCCGGCCGGCGCGCTCAAGCAGAACCCCGAACTTCATCCGGTCGTTGCAGCGGATACAGGGGTTGGGGGTCCGGCCCCGGGCATATTCATGGCAGAAGTCCTTGATGACCGCGGCTTCGAACTCGCGCCGCAGGTCCCAGGCATAGTGGGGAATCTTGAGTCGTGCCGCAACCCGCCGGGCATCGCGCACCGCCTGGCTCCCGCAGCAGCCCCGGCCATCCAGCCTGAGCCGGCCCATGTCGTCCTCGTGGAGCAGCATCGTAACCCCGACCACGTCCCAGCCCTGCTCTTTGAGCAGAGCTGCGGCAACCGCAGAATCGACCCCGCCGCTCATCGCGGCCAGAACGCGCATCAACCTCAGCGGTCAGGTGCCGGCCGAATCGTCCTCAGAATAGATTTCCTGCCTGATTGCCACCCAAAGCTGCTGGCGCACCTCGGCCGGCATATCCTCGCCCGGCTCGACCCGGCAGTAGCCGACCAGCCGCCTCAGGCTGTGCAACAGGGCAGCGCAGCGGGAACAGGACTGCGCATGGACCAGCAGGTCCCGCCGCATCTCATCGGTCAGTTCGCCTTCCAGGAACTCGGAAATCGTCTCAAGCAGTTCCTCACATTCCCGGCACTCGCCGACGAAATCATCATCACTGTGCATCTTCTTTCCTTATTCGAGGTACTTGGCCAGCTTCTCACGCAGCACCAGCCGGCCCCGGTGCAGGCGCGACTTGACCGCAGCAACCGAAAGCTTGAGCACCTTGCTCACTTCCTCGTTGCTCAAATCTTCGAGGTCGCGCAGCACAACGACCGACCGGTAGTCTTCAGGCAGCTCGCTCACCGCGTCCTGCAGCGCCTGCCTCAGCTCGCGCTGCTGCATCAGTCGCTCGGGCGTGTACTTGTAGTCCGGGATGTCCAGCGCAATGTCACCCGATTCGCCGACCGGCTGGTCGAGCGACACGGTCTCTACCCGCTCGCGACCGCGCAATCTGCTTAGACTCACGTTCGTGGCAATCCGATACAGCCAGGTGTAGAACGACGACTTGAACTGGAACTTGGGCAGGAACCGGTAGGCGCGCAGGAACGCATCCTGGAGCGCTTCGCTCGCATCCTGTTCGTTGCCGAGCATACGGTAAGTAATGTTGTAGACCTTGCGCTCGTAGCGCCGGACCAGCTCCTCAAACGCCTCGGTGTTGCCGGCCTGGGCCCGACGCACCAGCTCGTCGTCCGGAACCGGCAGCGCAATCGGCGCAACCTGGAGCTCTTTGCCTTCGGGCACGAGTCTAAGATAACGCCGGGCCGGGTTTTGTCAAGGCCAGAGACTGCCGGCCGGTCTCCGGGCTCAGGAGTCGGTGGTTGTCTTCAGTCCGGCCGCGGCTAGGGCTTAGGCGGGACCACGCGCTGCCCCCGCCACTTGCCCGGCGAGTTGTCGAAGACCTGCACCACGTGGTAGATGACCCCGATTGACTTGCGCGGCGCCCGACCGTGAAAGTAGTCGTGAACAAGGTTGATGTACTCGACCACCTGCTTTTCATACTCGGACAGCCCCGGGTCCTCAGGATGAAGCATCTGGGCAATGCAGCGCAGTTCGTACGACTTGGGCAGGTCAAGGAAGACGACCGCGACCCCGGCATCGACCATCTGGTTCAGGAACGTATGAGTCTCAAAGCCGGGTGTCGAGTAGAGTTCGAGCGAAGCCTGTTTGGTCCGGTCGAAGACGTCGGTCGCCTTGGTGTACAGACTTTCGAGCAGCGCGAGCTTTGACTCCATCGAGTCGTCCCACGTCTTCTTCAGCAGCGCCAGCATCTCAGGCAGCTTCTCCGGCCTGGGCAACCAGCCCGTGCCCTTGACCGCATTGTTGATGGCGAACTCCGAGTCGTTCCGTTTCATACCGTGGCTTGCGACAATCGCGTTGTGCGGCCCGGCCACCTCGGGCCGGGTCATCCGTCCGTCCTCGGGCGCGGCCATGAGCCGCTTGATTGCCCCGAGCTGCTCGCGCCGGCGCTCGAAGTTCCAGTCGCAAAACTCCTGGGGCAGTTCGACCACCTTCAGGTCCTGCCACTTGCCCTCGATCTTCGCCCGCACCACGCCGTCCTTGAGCCGGGTCACATCGATGTTATCCTGATGGAACCAGCCTGACCAGGTTCCGCGCCGGCCGGCCGGGTCGGTCGTGTCGGGCGTGAACTTGACGTCTTTCCAGAACGATGCGCTGCCGTGCTCAGGATTGGTCTGCGGCGGCAGCGGCTGGGCGCTAACCTGAGCGGCCATCACGGCAGCGAGTATTGCGGTCACAAGTCTCATCACCGGTAACTCCTTTGGGTTCGCTTTCATCTGCCAGACAAACAATCACGGGCAAAGACCGGCCCGACCGGCTGACCGATATGTCAACCAGCTTCACAATCAGCACTCCGGCTCCAAGCCCGACGCCGGACAGCACGCCGGCCCACAGGTCGCGCCCGAAGACCAGCCCGCCGACCAGGACGCCGGAAAGCATCAAGAGCACTGGGGTCCCGAAAACCACCAGGCTCGACCTCATGCGGCCGCCTTCGGCCACGTCAAGCACGACCGCATCGCCGGGCCGGGCGTTTGCCTGATTCGTCGCCAGGACCCGTCGCACCTTGACCCCGGCCCAGTTGCATACTCCATGGGCGCCGCAGTGCCCGCACGCGGCCTGCGCCGTCACCTCAACCTCGGCGCGGCCGTCCAGAACGCTCGTAACTCGACCGGTTTCTCTCATGGTTGACTGGTCTTCAGTCTCTCAGTCTAGCGACCCGCGGCCCAGGGTCAACCCGTGCCGTTCCTTGACGCGTCCGGCAGGCAGCGGCATAATTGGGCGTGACCATGTCCGTTCGGACTCAGTCGCTGATTACACTGCGTCCGGATGGTCTTTAGTATCTGACGCCACTAAGGAGGAATGATGGCCGAAGAAAGAGACCGTGTCGCGCGCGCCCGTGAACAGGTCGCAGCTCTGCGTTCGTTCTACACCCACCTGTTCACCTATCTCGTTGTCAATCTGGGCCTGTTTCTCATCAACCTGTTCACGCGCCGGGGCCACGGCACGTGGTGGTTCTACTGGCCGCTCCTGGGCTGGGGCATCGGCCTTGCCTCGCACGCGTTCAGCGTGTTCGGCGCTTATGGCCTGTTCGGCCACGACTGGGAAGAAAAGCAGGTCAAGAAGATACTTGAGAAAGAAGAGAAGCGCGGCAGCGAACCCGGAGTCTAGCCGGCACGTTGACCAGACTCCTGAATGCCCGCGAACCGGCATTGACTTGGCCGGTCCAGCAAGGATACTGATGGCATGGTGAAGAACGCCCAGATGCTCGAGCAGTTCGAGCTGGAACTGGTGCGCAGCTCGCCGCCTGACTTCAGGAAGAACCTGCGCATCGTCGAAGCACTCTACCAGGAAGCCAGACATCTTGGCGTGCTGCCCCGCCCTGACCCGCTCGAAGGCATCGAGCACAAGATACAACTGGCCCGGGCACTCAACAGTGTTTGAGGAACTGCTCGCTCGCCTGGCCCGAGAGCTTGGGGCCGCTCAAATACCCTACATGGTCATCGGCGGGCAGGCGGTCCAAATCTACGGCGAGCCGCGGATGACCAAAGACATCGATATCACCCTCGGAGTGGGCATCGACGAGGTCGACCGCGTGCTGGCTATGTGCCGCAGTGCCGGTCTCAGACCACTGACCGCCGATGCGAAGCAGTTCGCCCGCGACACCATGGTCGTCCCGACTGAAGACCAGTCAAGCGGTGTCCGCGTAGATTTCATCCTTTCGTTCTCAGAATATGAGCGCCAGGCTCTCGACCGAGCGGCCGAAATCTTGATCGGTTCGACGCCGGTAAGATTCGCAACGCTTGAGGACTTGGTAGTCCACAAGCTCGTCGCCGGCCGCCCGCGCGATGTCGAGGATGCCCGCATGGTGCTGGCCAAGAACCCGAGGTTCGACCAGGCCTACATTGAGCACTGGCTTGAGAGCTTTGACCGTGCCCTGAGCCGCAACACGGTTGTCACATTCCGCGGACTCTTGTCTAATGTCGCCACCAGGAGGCATGATGACCGATAGCATAACACCCTATCCCGTGAACCTGACCGTTGACTACCCGGACCGGAACCTGAACCGCCTGACTTCGTTCTTCCGGCTCTTCACCGTGATTCCCATCGCCATCGTGCTCGCCCTGCTCTTCTACTGGGGCGGCGACAGCCGCAGTAACTCAGACGCCCTGCGCAACGTCACCGCGGTCGGATTCGTGTTCATCCCGGTCGTCCTGATGCTGCTCTTTCGGCGCAAGTATCCTCGCTGGTGGTTTGACTGGAACCTGGCCCTGCACCGGTTCGCCCTGCGCGTATCTGCCTACCTTGCGCTGCTGCGCGACGAATACCCTTCAACCGACGAAGAGCAGGCCGTGCACCTCTCGGTCGAGTACCCTGATGCTGCGCAGCTCAACCGCTGGCTGCCTCTGGTCAAGTGGTTGCTCGCGCTGCCGCACCTTGTCGTGCTCTTCTTTCTCCAGGTCGCGGCCATCTTCTGCGTCATCATCGCCTGGTTTGCCATCCTGTTCACTGGCCGTTACCCGCGTTCGCTCTTCGACTTCGTGGTCGGGGCGATGCGCTGGACCGCGCGCGTCTTCTGGTACTCCTGCCTGCTTGCAACCGACCGCTACCCGCCTTTCAGCCTGAACCAATAGGTCGCGGGGCACGACGATGTGTGAGTTCTGCACCAAACACGCCGAGGGCAAGAAGTGGTATCTGGAAATGAAGAACTACTCGGCCGAGCTGATCCATGCCCGGCTTTCAGGCCGGGAGCTGGAACTGGCCGGGGTCCCAACCCGGGCTGAGTGGCTGCAGCGGTTCGTGGATAACTTCGTCCTGCCCGCGGCCACCGGCCAACCCGGCACCGAGGATTGGGGCCCGCGGCAACCCGGCCCCAATGCCCTGGAAGACGACGAGACTGTGCACTTCGGCCAGGTCCTGCCCATGAAGGACGTGGAGGCGGTACTCGACCTTGCCACCTCGATTACACGGATGCCCTGTGGCTGCCGATTCCTGTTGACCGGCAAGACCAATGCCCGCTACTGCTTCGGCCTGGGCATGGACCAGTGGAACATCATGGGCCGGTTCCCGGACCCCGCCGCGTCGCTCGAAGTCCTGGACCGGGAAGAGGCAAAACGCATCATCCGCAGGCTCGACCAGGAAGGCCTGATTCACAGCATCTGGACCGGCATGACACCCTACGTCGTCGGCCTGTGCAACTGCGACCGGGATTGCGGAGCATACCGGGGGTACATCATGAACCGGGGCCAGCCGAGTTTCTTTCGGGCCGAGTACGTCTGCGAGGTAGACCAAGACCTCTGCACCGGCTGCAAGTCGTGCATGAGTCAGTGCCAGTTCGGCGCCCAGTTCTATTCGCATCTCGCGGCCAGGGTCTACATCGACCCGACCCGCTGCTTCGGGTGCGGCGTGTGCATGGCCGCCTGCCCGACCGGAGCCATCAAACTCCTGCCCCGGCAGGAACACCCCAAGGCCAAAGGTCTCTGGCTGGGAACTCCTCACGCGGCTCCTGGTGGCTAGGTCCAGGTTATCGTCGCTTCTTGTCAGCACCGGTCTGGCTGTAAGCCTGTTTGGGTTTGCGGTTGCTGTCTGGGCCATCGTCCGCTTTCGGGCCGGCCCGATTGCCCTGCTTTTCACCGCGGCCGGACTCTGTTCCACACTCTACGGATTCGGTTGCGCCTTTCGGTCCCTGGCACGACGCCGACCGGTCCGCGTCGGTTCCCGGACACTCGCTCTGGTCATGACCGGCCTGGGTCTGCTTGCGACCGGCTACGCATTCGTCCGTGCCTTTCAGGGCGTGTCCCGTCTGGCTGGTGACGCAAGGATGCTCCTTCTTGCTGTGACTGTGCTTGGTCTGGCCTCGGCCCTGTACGGCTTCTACCAGGCCTTTCTTGCTGTTGCCAGGTCGGCTGGTCGCTGTCCAGCCGAACAGGACTGCGGCTAGACCTGAACGATGCGGAAAGTGTAGTTGACCGGGCAGGCTTTTCTGAGCATGGCCGACACGCCGCAGTATCTTTGCTGCGACAGTTCGACCGCTCGCTTGACCTTCTCGGCATCGATATCGTGTCCGGTTACAACGTATTCGATGTCGATTCTGGTGTAGACTGCCGGGTGTTCTTCAGCCCGGTCCGCAGTGATGTTCATTTCAACGCCGGTGAAGTCCACCCGCATCTTCTTCAGGAGCGATACGACATCCATGCCCGTGCACCCACCCAGGCCCACGAGCAGCAGTTCCATCGGCTTGGTCGCCGAGCTGTCGCCGCCGAAATCAGGCCCGGAGTCCATCGGCACGATGTGATTCGAGCCGGCCCGGCCGATGAATGTCATCCTGCCGGCCCAGCGAACCTGAGCTTCGTACTTCAAGTACTCTCCTCGCGTCTAGAGCTTTCTTAGGATATTGAACCCGACCCGGAAAACGCCCTTGAAGATATCGCGGTTGGCCAGAGCAAACCAGCCGGGCATGGACTGGTGCCAGCTATTGCCCACAACCAGGGTGAAGTTGTGCCAGCCGAGTTCCTTGTCAACCGCAAGGTTCCAGGCCAGCAGGCGCGAACCTGACTGCGGCTCCGGGCCGAGAATGACCGGTTCGGTCTCGATGCCGACTGATAGGTCTGCCGGCAGGTCGGCCTTGGCCCCAAGTCCACACGACAGAAACCAGTCCTCGGTGTTGGTCGTCAGGCGCGGCAGCAGAACAAGATGCAGTCGACTGACCGGCGCGAGATGGCCGGCAACTGCCGCGTTCAGCCAGGTGTTACTCAGCTTGCGTTCAATCAGGTTGGTGCCGACTCCGCAGTATCCCGTGACCAGACTAATCGGTGCCCACTGCGCGCTGGCTCCGAGTTCGTAGTTGTAGTTGGTGTAGCTCAGGCCTAGGGCCAGGCCAGAGCCGAATCCGCGTTCTGCGGCGAACCTGACATTGGCGTCCTTGAGAAAGTTCAGTGGGTTGCCAAGTCGGCTGTTGTCTTCAGCCGACAGAAACCGGTGAGAGATACTGAGTAGCCAGGTGCCGTTGTCGATAACCGGTCCGGTCGGCAGATTGGCGATGCGTGCGCCGGGAAAGGCGAGGAGTAAGAACAGGATGGCCATGCAGGACTCCTTCTAGCTAAACTCGGGCCGGAAAAGTGTCAGCGGACAACCTCGACCCGTACTACCGACTTGAGCTCTCGCCCGAAGCGGATGACGTAGCTGGCCGCAGGAACAAACTCACCAGAACGGTCGCGGCCATCCCAGACCGCCTGTAGCATGTCTCCGACCTGAGTCGGGTTGAGCCGGCGCACAAGCCTGCCTTCGGTCGAGTAGATGCGAACCGGCTCACGAGCCCGGCCCTGGTACTCAAGCACGATGCGCTCACGGGCCGGGTTCTGGTAACGCACAAACAGACGGTCGGGTCGTTCCGGTTCAGCCACAATGCTCGACGACTCGGTCACGAGCATGCTGTCTTGTCCGGGAATGTCGCCGGTCGTGCTGCCGTTGTTGTTGGTCGCATTGTAAGTCCAGTAGAACCTGACCGGGCCGGTGCCCGCCGACGGAGCGCGCCAGTCAAAACTCCACGAGACCGGGCCGGGGTTGCCGCGAAACGTACCGGCACTGGTCTGCTTCACGTAGCCTGGCCCGGCATTGGAGAACTGGGTGTTCGTCGGGTCGGTCACGGTAAGCTGCCCAGCCCGGGCCCCGCTCTGGTTGACTGCGGTCAGCTCAAATCCCCAGCGCGTCGCACCTCGATACCGAGCCGTGAGTGTCAGGTGATAGGTCGAGTCAGGAACGTAGACCGCACCAGCAAAGCCGGCCAGCTCAGTCGAGTCGGCCGTACCACTTCCGCCTGAATGGCAGTCAGCGCACGTACCTTCGCCTGGTCGGCCGGTCTTGCCGTCCGGCGGCCCGCCCGAAGAGGAAAAGGCGAGCACAAAGCCGGTAAGCAACACGAGTGCTGTCCGGCGGCGGAGTGCTGCCAGAATCATCTAGTTGTTCTTCGCGCCCTGGTTGATCCAGTTCCGGATGGTCGCGGACTTCATGTTATCAAGCGGTGTGGCACCCTGCGGCATCTGGGGTGTTTCATCACCGGTGATGCGGCGGTAGCACTTGCTCGAATCAGCACTGCCGGCAATTACGTTCGGGATCGTGTCGGTTCCCGTACCCAGCGTGCCTGCATGACTGGTGAGGTCATAGCTGCCGCTCGGGGTCGCGCCTGAGTGGCAGCCCGAAGTAGCACAACTGGCATCAAAGATCGGCTGGACGTCGTCCCTGAACGACGGGTCGGTCTTGACCTGCTCAGACTTCTGACAGGCAATGGCCAGCACGGCAACAAAGACCAGGATGAGTCTCACGCACGTCTCCTTTCAGTGGTCAGGCACCATTGATTCTAAGTGCGTGACCGCGCCGCTGTCAAGCTGGGGAGGCGTCAGTTGTTTCTGGCGCCTTCCGTAATCCACTGCTTGATTGTCGCAAGCCGGGCCGAGTCGAGCTTGCCCGAAGGCGGCATCTTACCCTGGTCCAGAATCGTGTAGAGCTCGCTTGAGTCAGGCTTACCGGCAACGACCACGGCCATGACTCGGTCGTAGGATGTCAGGTCGTACTTGGCGGCCCTGCCGCCGGCAGCATGGCACGGCATGCAACTGGCCGAGAAGATCGGCTGAATATCCCGACTGAACGATACCTCGGTCACGACCGGTGCGGACGTGTCTTGGACCGGAGCCTGTGCCTTGGGCTGCTGCGGGGCTCCGCCGCAGCCGACCATCACGAACGCAAACAGTGCGAACAGCGCGACATGATTCAACGTTGGTCCCTTTCGTCTGGTTTGGTGGCTGATTATCCCTGCCGCGTGCCCGCTGTCAAGGAACCGACCATGCGCAGCGTTGACAGCCGGACCAGCGCTCCTATAATCCCACACTATGATTGGAGTACTGGTTTGAACCGCACCGAAGCCTGGGACCTGGTTCGCTCCATGGTCACCAACCAGAACCTGCTCAAGCACATGCTCGCCACTGAGGCGTGCCTTAGGGGATTGGCCCGCCGCCTGGGCGCGAACGATGAACAGTGGGGTCTGGCCGGCCTGCTGCACGACCTCGACTACGACCAGACCAAAGACGACACGACTCAGCACGGTCGAGCCGGAGCCGAGATTCTGCGCCGGCAGGGCCTGGATGATGAGATTGTCCATGCCGTACTGGCGCACGTCCATGCGGTGCCGGCCGAGAGCCTGCTCGACCGGGCACTGCTCGCTGCTGACCCGGTCACCGGACTGATTGTTGCTGCTGCCCTGATGCACCCGACCCGGAAGCTGGCGAGCCTTGATACCGAGTTCATCATGCGTCGGTTCAAGGAGCGGAAATTCGCTGCCGGTGCCAATCGCGAGCAGATTCAGACCTGCACCAGTCTCGGTCTCAGCCTTGAGGAGTTCATCGGCGTGTGTCTGACCGCAATGCAGGGAATCGCCCAGGACCTGGGGCTGTAGTGGCCAAGCCGGTCTACTACTTCCAGGACATCATCCTGCGCCTCGAGTCGTACTGGGCCGAGCGGGGATGTGCGGTCTTGTCACCCTACAATTCGGAAGTGGGGGCCGGCACGTTCAATCCGGCGACTTTCATCAGAGTGCTCGACTCAAGGCCGTGGAACGTGGTCTACTGCGAGCCCTCAAAGCGCCCGCGCGACGGCCGCTATGCCCGCAACCCGCTCCGGGTCCAGCAGTTCTGGCAGCTTCAAGTAATCCTGAAACCGGCGCCGGATGATGTTCAGGACCAGTACCTTGATAGCCTAGACGCAATCGGCATCGACCGGAAGGCGAATGATGTCCGGTTCACTGAAGATGACTGGGAGTCGCCGACGCTCGGCGCCTGGGGCCTGGGCTGGCAGGTCGAACTGAACGGCATCGAGATAACCCAGTTCACCTACTTCCAGCAGTGCGGCAGTATCGACCTCGCGGTAGTACCGGTCGAGCTGACCTACGGGCTCGAACGTATAGCAATGTTCATCCAGAACAAGGACTCGATTTTCGACGTCGAATGGAACAAGAAGCTCACCTGGGGAGACGTATACCGCCAGAACGAAGAGGAGTTCTCACGCTTCAACTTCGAGGAAGCCGACGTCAGCCTGCACCGGCTTCTCTTCGAGCGGGCTGAGGCCGAAGCCGGCCGACTGCTCAAGCTCGGCTTGGTATACCCCGGGTATGACCACGTCATCAAGTGCTCGCACTACTTCAATCTGCTCGAGGCGCGGGGCGCAATCAGTGTTTCAGAACGACGCAACTACATTGCACGGGTGCGCCGCCTCGCCCGTCTGGCCGCAACAACATACCTTGCCAAGGTCGAATCTGAAAACGGCGGGGACCCGGCGGTCAGCCGCGCGCCGGAATTGTCTGAACCGTGATTTCGCGGTTGGTATAGACGCAGACCGCAGCCGCAGCCTCAATCGCGGCGCGGGCTACCTTGTCTGCCGGTAGACTGGTGTGTTCGAGCAGACAGCGCGCAGCGACCAGCGCATAGGCACCGCCCGAGCCGATGGCGACGATGCCGTCATCCGGCTCGATAACGTCGCCCGAACCGGAGACAACGTACGACTTCTCGCGGTCCATGATTCCGAGCATCGCTTCCAGACGCCTGAGCACCCGGTCCGTACGCCAGTCTTTGGCCAGCTCGACCACAGCTCGGGCAATGTTACCCGGGTGCTCGTCGAGCTTGGCTTCAAACCGCTCCAGCAGAGTGAAAGCATCAGCACTGGCGCCCGCAAAACCAGCCAGAACCCTACCATCGCGCAGACTGCGGATTTTGCGGGCCGACTGCTTGACCACGGTCTCACCCAGCGTCACCTGTCCGTCTGACGCCATCGCAACCCGGCCTGAACGTCGCACCCCGATGATCGTCGTCGAGTGCCAGGTCAAGCTCTGACTCTGGCCGGACACAGCGCAGCCGTCACCTACCACAGACAGATGTCTGAGAAACCAAGGCTGATGCCCAGGTTCAGGCTGGTGTTGGAGAACGTGACATTGCTTGTTCCGGCCGGAATCTCGCCGACCGGTCTATCGAACTCCATTGCGCCTCGGCCAAACCCGAACCGGCAGTCAGCCAGCAGGTTGAACTTGTCCACGAACGGCGCCTCAACCCCGAGCAACAGCCCGCCGGTCATACCCGCGCCTCGGGCGCGAACAAACGTATCGCCTGCCGCAAAGTAGAGCTGAGCCGAGTTGTAGGCGAGGAACAGCCCGCCAAACGGTACGACCGCGCCGTCCAACAGAGGCCGGGAGTAGTGTCCGGCCAGCGCAACCGGCACGAAGGTCGATATGTCTTTGCCCGCGGTAGCCCACCAGACCCCGACCGAGAGACCAGCACCAAAGCCGTACTTCGTGCCGGCCCGGGCCTCGAGGCCGATTGGCACCCGGGTCCCGAACTCCTCTTTCAATGCCGTGCCGCACGGGCAGAACGTACCGAGCTTGAAATAGGTCATCGTCTGAACCCCGAGTCGGTCAACGAGCGTGTTGGACTGGGCGCATGCCTCGGAGGCCAGCAGACCCACGACCAATATGAGAAACGCGAACCGAGAGGTCATTGTCCCAGACTCACCGCCAGTGTCCATGCTGTAATCCGGTCTAGAGCAGACGCGGGGTGATGATAATCACCACCTCGTTGTCCTCGACCACCTTGCGCGTGTGGCTGAACAGGAACCCGATAATCGGGATGCTGCCGAGCAGCGGGATGCGCGACTGAATTGTCTGCTCGCTGCGCATGGTCAGCCCGCCGATGACCACGTTCTCGCCGTCCCGGACCACAATCCTGGTCTTTGCCTTGCGCTTGCTGACAATCGGAAGCTGCCCCAGGCTTGAACCGACCACGTCGCTCACCACCGGCTCGGCCATTACGGTGATGTCGCCGTTGTCGGCAACGTAGGGCGTGATAGTCATCGAAACGCCAACCTCAATCTTCTCCAGCCGCAGGTAGTAGTACGGCTCGCCACCGGTCGCCAGTTGGTAGTACTGTTCCTTGCCGACGACGATTTCCGCAGCCTGGCCGTCAAGGGTAACGAGCTTCGGGCTGGCCTTGATCTTGGCCTTGCCGTCCCGAACCAGCGCCTGAATTGAGGGCGTCAGTCCGTAGCCCCAGTCACCGAGCCGGCCGGTGACGCGCTTCAGCACCAGGCCGAGACTGGTATCGGCAATGCCGGAGAGGTCGGCGTTGCTCCGCAAAATCGTATCGCCACCCCGGAACAGCACCCCGCTCCAGTCAATCCCCAGACTGCGGGCCGCTTCAGTCGAAATCTCCGTCACCAGTGCCTCAATCAGCACCTTCCGTTTGGGCTTGTCAATCCGGGCAAGGTCCTGCTTGATTTTGTCGACAAGACCACGGGGTGCGGCCGCCACCAGGGTGTTGGTCTCCGGGCTGACCTTCAGGTACTGCCGGTACTGGTCGGGCAGCAGTTTGTAGGCGTCCTCGGCCCGGAGATAGCTCGGCCGCAGCACCTCGGTAATTGCCAGCAGGTAGAACGACGGACTTTCCGGATTGACGTTGCCGACCAGATAGTAGTCCTCGATGCGTCGGAACGCATACCCCAGCGGGTAAAGCAGCCGGGCCAGCGCCTCCTCAAGCGGCAGATTGACCAGCTCGACCGAAACCATGCCGGCAACGCTGCCGTCAGTGACAATCGGTATCCGGGTCTGGCTCGAGATGTCGTGCAGTGCCTGAACCAGGTCGGTCTCAAAGAAGACGTTGGTAACCGAGGGCTGCTCCTCAGCCGCCCGGACCTTCGCTTCAGAGTCGGCTTGCTGGCCTTGAACCCCGACGCACAAGACAGAAAGTACCACCAGCAGAATCCTTGTCCGGCTCATCTGACGATCACCTCCTCTGACTTGAACAGACTCAATCCCGCCCCGCACTCGATATTCACGTCCAGCCGGTAGTGACCCTTGCGCACGTCGCCCTGATATGTCCCGGCCAGTACGACAGTATCGCCCGGTAGCACCAGCACGTCGTCGTCGAGCGTGAACGAACCAAGGCTCTTGTAGCTGTCGTCCGAGCTCGCACCCGGGACTATCGCCTGCCGGACAAGAACCCGGCCCTTAGGGCGGACGTGAACCGCCCCGGTATTTGCCAAGCTCACCTGGACGCCGAGCGGTGTCTTGCTCGTGTTCACCCGAGCAATCTCGACCCGGCGTGGATAGTTGCCGGTCACGGTCAGGAACACCGGTATTGACACCGAGGCACGCGGACCTTTCTTGTCTTGGGGAACGGCAGCAGAGTCTTCGAAATACAGACAGGCGTACCTGCCGCCTGGAGTCGTATCCGGCACTTTGATTGTGAGCCGGACCGCCTCGCTCGAGTGGGGCGCAATGCGAACCATGTTCTTCTCGAACGTAATCCAGTCCCGGCAGTCAGCGTGACGTCCCGGATTGTCGCTCTCAATCACACGGCCGCTGCCATCCGAAGCCAGATAGGTCACCTCGGCCGTGAGCACCTGTTCCTTGTTGCTCTCATTACGGAAGACAACATAGTTCGTGCGCGTTGACCGCGCCGGCGCAGTCAGTTCGATCTTCTCGGTGCTGACGGCCAAGTCCAGAACCGGGGCCGAGCTCAAGGCTCCGGCCGTGCGGCTGGTCGTGCTCGTTATTTCGACCGGGACACTCGCCTTGGCCGGACTGACACCTCCCATGTTCAAGTTGGCCTCAACCACGTAGCTACCCGGTCTGACCTTGGGCGTGACCGAAATCAGCCTTGTCTTCGCCCCGGGCAGCAGGGCTCCACCTGCGCCGAGCGGCAGCTCCCGGTACCGACGCCGATATTCATCTCGAAACAGCAGCCTGCCCCGTACCGGGAGCGAAACCTCACCCGTGTTACGCACAGAGACGACCACGGCCAGCGCGTCTTCCTTCACTTCGACCGGCAGTTGCCGTTGGACGGCCCGGGCCGGTTCAACTTTGATGTCGGTCACTTCGATGCTCTTCCTGCCCCGGGTGCCGGTGATAGTGACCTCGACGAACGCGGGCATTCTTATCACCAGGCCGGCCGATGCCCACGCACCGGGCACGGGAACAGGCAGCATCTCGAATGCCACCGCACCGAATCGAGTTCCGCGTGCACCGCTGGGAACCACCAGCTCGACAAACACCTCTTTCCCCTCGCCAGGCCCGAGCATCAGCTCGACCGTGTCGAGTCTGAACCATTCGTGGCAGGAATAAGGCGACACTGATTCTGGTGCAAGAGCGTACGCGCCCTCCTCGTTCTGGCAGAACGACACCGGGTAGTAGCGAATCGTACGGGTACTCTGCGGGTCTTCGTTAACGACCGTGAACTTGAGTCGCTTACGCGCGCCTTGAGGCAGGGACAGCTCAGTGAGCTGCGGAGTCACGGAAAGCGACCCGAGCGCGCACGTCCAGATTGCCCCGATGAACAAGCATAGCCGTCTGGCAGGGGGAGCTATGCTCATCCTGTTCCCTTACTGGTAAGGGAACTGAGGCATGCTGCGGAAGTTCCCGGTTGCCGGGTCGATCCAGGGTTTTATGCGCTGGAGCGTCAGGTTAATTGTCGCCCAGTTCGGATCGACGTACTCACACGAGGTATTGCACGGGCTGACGTGAATCCGGCACCAGATGTGCTTCAGCCAGCCGGTCCAGTGCAGGTCGTAGCTGTCCCTCACGTCGATGGCCCACTGGTTCAGCTCTTCCGGCGTCTTCCAGGCCGGGTCGCCGAACGGCGGCGGGTTGTTGGCATCGTCGCTGAAGGCGTACCATACCTCGATGGTATCGTCGATACAGTCATCCGGGGTCTTGGAAATCAGATTATCAAACCCGGAAAAACTGACCCGGACATCGTAGTTGCTGCGGAACTTCAGCCACACGCAGTCACTAGCGTAGTCACCGGGCTTCCTGACACCCCAGTGGAAGCCGTCACCGTTCATTTCGATGACGATCCACTGCGCAACACTGGCCTCGGCCTTGAACGGAATCTGCCAGTCGCGCTTGTTGCAGGAGTCCTTGTAGTCACCTACAAACATCCAGCAACGCGCACGGGCACCCGGGCTGCCGCTGCCCTGCGACACCCAGCCACCGTCCTTGTACCACCAGGTCTGCTTTTCGACCCAGTGGCACGCGTTCGGCTCTTCAGCCAGCGCAATCCCTGCAATCGCAAACAAGAGAGCTAGAGTCACAAGCCTCTTCATGGAAGCTCCTTTCCTTAATCCACCCCGCGGGATGGCTATTAGGCTCTCACATATGGGGTTGTAGCTTAGACGTGTTTTCAAGGTTGCTTCGGTCCGCGTTCGTTCTGTCTCGCACCTCCTTAGACGCCTCGGTCGCCTTCCTACTGATTCGGAAATCGGGAGTGCTTCGGTCAAGCTCCCCCTGCCAGAATTCCTTGTGATACCCGATGCGCATGACCCAAACCTGCTGCAGGGAGACAAAGCAGGCCCGGCCGATAGCCCGGAGCTATCAGCCAACTGAGTAATCATGGTCTGCTCTGCCATACTGAAGTAGCTTCTTAGACTGACCCATTAGTCTTCCCCGGTGCCCATGGCGCTGGAGCTGGGTCCGACTAATCGGCCATTCCAGACCTATGAATATTACCCCCCTGCGCCCGTAAGTCAAGGGATTCCGGCATGGTTCGACGTTCCTTCTGATTTCGTGCTTGACCCGATTCGTCCTAACGTTATACTCGGTTCGCGAGTGAAAGCGAGCGGACTGTGGAAGACCGGGTGCCTTGGGCACAAACGGTTGCCGCCTGTGCGGCACAGGGAAAGCCGTGAGAATCGGCTGCGGTCTCACCCACTGTAAGCGGTACTTGGAGTCCTGCAACAAGCCACTGGCCTTGAGCCGGGAAGGCAGCAGCGACGCCGCAAGCCAGGAGACCTGTCCATAGTCCTGAAGCAGCAGTTCAACCTGTGAAGAGAGGAGAACGACTGTGAACCGAAATCCGAAGTCCGTGCCGATTCGATATCGGCTCCTGATGACGGCTCTGGCCGTCACCTGCCTGCCGGCACAAGGAGCCACGCTCAGCGGCGTGGTGCTTGATGACCAGACGCGCATGCCTGTCCCCTATGCTCAGGTCCAAATCGAAGGCCACGAGCCCATCTCGACTGATAGCGCCGGCTCGTTCTACTTCGATATCGACTCCGAAACCGTGACCCTCCACGCTTCCCGCATCGGCTATCATCCAGCCCGGCAACGGGTTCACGTCGGCTCGGCAATCAGAGTATACCTGCAGCCGATGACCCTGAACCTTGAACGGGTGACCGTTACCGCAGCCCGGACGTCTTTGCCTCTGGACCGCGCCGGCGCAGTCCGTTTGCTCGACCGGGACCAGTTGTCTGTTGGCCGAACTGATCCGGCTGACGCGGTTCGGCATGTATCTTCTACGCTGGGACGCGACTATGCCAACTACACGTCAATCAGTCTGCGCGGCGCCAGTACCGAGCACACCCTGGTGGCACTCGATGGTGTACCCCAAAACTCGGCCCAGCTTGGAACATTCGACCTGTCCACCTTGCCCTTGGTCGCAGTCGAACGACTTGAAGTCGCACGCGGCGGAGCCTCGGCCGTCTTCGGTTCGAGCGCGGTCGGAGGGGTCGTGAACCTCATCACCCCGGCACCTGAACGGCTCGGTGCCGAAGCCACTGCCGGGCTCGGCTCGTTTGGCCTGCGCCGACTCGAGTTCCGGCATTCAAACTGGGTCTCTCCTTTCGGCTACCTGATTGCCGGCCAGCTCTATTCCTGCCGCAATGACTTCGCCTGGCAGGACTCGCTCGACAGCCTGCGCACGATGCAGAACGCCGACCTGACCCGGAAGAGTATTCTGGCCAAGACCAGGTTCGAATTCGGCCCGCACCAGGCAGACCTGCTCGGCGAGTTCAGCGCAACAGGACGCGGCACTCCGGGCACGACCGACTGGCCGTCAGACAGTGCCCGGCGCGACGACCAGCGGGCTCAGTTCATCGGCAGCTACTCACTTCAGGCAACTGACCTCGTGCGGATGTCGGCCCGCGGCCGCTTCTCCCGGTCATGGCAGAATTACCGCGACCCGGCATGGGCAACCAATGATACCCATGCGACCAGCACAGCCGGCATCTCCGTTGACGGGTCATGGCACGCCACCCGCCACACCGATTTCCTGCTGGCCGGAGAAGCCGGTACTGAAAACCTCAGCAGCACTGCGGTCGGCTGGCCGCATCGCAACACGGTTGCCGGAATCTTCCAGTTCCGGGTTCAGGCTTTCGGCTTTGATGTCGTCCACCTGCTGCGCTACGAGTGGATGCGGAACACAGGAACCTTGCTCGATTCGACGCTGCGCTACTCAACCCATCGTGTGCTCAGCCCCAAGGTAATCGCCACGTACACACGCCTGCCCCTGGTCGACCTTTATACAACCGTGGGTCGTTCGTTCCGTGCACCGGGATTCAACGACCTGTACTGGCCGACTGATGCCTTTGCCTATGGCAACCCGCGGCTTCGACCCGAGACCGGCATCTCGTACGAGCTGGGAGCAAGGGCCCGGCCGGTCTCAGGTCTTTCAGGCCGGGTTGCCGGTTTTGCGAGCCGACTCCACGACCTGATTCAGTGGCAGCCGGACAGCACCTTCCGATTCAGTCCGGTGAATGTCGCCAGTGCTCAAATACTGGGTGCCGAACTGGAGCTCGACTACGCTGTCCACGGCTTCGAGTTTGAGCTTGATGCTGCCCTGACCCACAGCATGGGAGACAGCATTGAACTCCCCTACCGGCCCCGGCTGACTGCCGGCCTGGACTGCTCATATCAACTGCCTCTGCCTAGTCTTGCCCCACGCTTCGGGCTCCGGGTCAACTACACTGGTGCGCGGTGGACCGACCCGGCTAACACCGCCTCGCTGCCTGCTTACACCACGGCCGACCTGACCGCGCAGGCCTCGCCCGTATTCGGCCGGGTGCGGCTCAACGTCGGTGCCGGAATCCGCAACCTGCTTGATACCCGATACGAGACCGCCCATGGCTATCCAAACCCGGGCCGCAACTGGTTTGCTGAACTCGGTCTCAGGCTCTAGTGCGCTGCGACCGAATCAGACGCTTGCGGCAGTATCGGACCAGCCGGGCTCCGCAACTGGCTGATGTACTCGTCCCGCAGCCGCTCAAATTCAGGCATGTCCTTTCTGGCCACCGGTTCGGCCCGTGGCGGGATGACCTTGAGCGGGTTAACCGCCCTGCCGCCCTGATGCACTTCGAAGTGAAGGTGCGGGCCGGTCGAGAGCCCGGTAGAGCCGACGTAGCCCACGGTTTGTCCCTGGCGGACGCGCTGGCCGCCACGGATGCCCGGCCCATAGCGCGAAAGATGTCCGTAGCGCGAAAGCAGGCCACCGGAATGGCGGATTTCAACCAGGTTACCGTAGCCGCCGGACCACTGCGCTTTGGTCACGGTACCATCGGCAATCGCCGACACCGGCGTGCCGGTCGGAGCGCCGTAGTCAACCCCATGATGCTGACGATAGGTCCGAAGTATCGGGTGGAACCGATTGCCGAAGTAGGAAGTGACCTTGGCAAACGTGAGCGGTGAGCGGAGCACTGTTTTCCTGAGCGACTGACCTTTCTCGTTGTAGTAGTCCCAGTGCCCGTTCGGCGCCCGGAAATAGAAGCCGTAGAAGTTCCCGGTTCGCCCCCGGTAGTGAACCGCATAGATGCGGCCGTTCCGGTAGAACGAAGTATCGACATAGCACCGGTCGAGCAGCAGCTCAAACGAGTCGCCCTCATTGCACTCGGCGAAGAAGTCGACCTCGTACGACAGTATCTCGGCAAACTGCACCACCAGTTCGGGCAGTTCACCCTGACCGACCAGCGAGTTCCAGAGCGACCCCTTAACCGTGCCGCGCACGACCGCGCGGACTGTATCAACCGGTCGGGTTCGCTTCGACGCAGTTGCACCGGAAGAATCAAAGGTTACCGCATAGCTTGTGACCCGGTCCTTGTGATACTCAAGGCCGGCCAGAACCAGGCCGTGGTACTCAAGCGTGACCCGCTCGCCCGGCCTCATGTTGCGGAAGTTGAAGTCGGTTCGGGCCAGAGCCGAATAGGCCTGATTGATTAGCGACACGGGCACTTCCCAGCGAGAGAGCACCGATGCGAACACCTCCTTGCCGCTCAGGCTGTCCTGGGCAAAGTAGCTCGAATCAGCACAAGGCAAGTCCGGCCCGCACTTGGGCTGGGGCCGGGTCTTTGCTCTCGCCACAAAGACCCCGACGGCAAGGACGGCAACGCCGATGCCAACGACAAACACTGTCCGACGAGCCCGCACCCCTGCTCGCTGCACACTGACTTCAGCACTCTCGCTATGGCCCTGCACTTCGCCGGCCGCGTCTGCGACCTCTGGCACTGGACTCCTGTCCTGTTCCTGCTCCACGGGTTACTCGATGACCGCTATCTGCCCCGGGTCATTGACGACAATCTCAGGTGCACCCTTGTATTCCTTCACAATGCCGGTGACCCGGACACGCCGCTTCTTGTAGTAATCTTCAGGGCTGGGCGGGAACTTGTCGAAGTCCTGGCTGAATATCGCTACGCTGAAGTACTTCCGGTAGTCCTGATGAAAGTTCAGGTGACACACCTTGCCTGAATTGTAGGTCGCTACAACCGTGCCTTCGACCGTTACCAGACGACCGACAAAGTTGCCCGCGTCAAGCCACGATACCAAGCGCAACCCGGTACCACTCCGCGCCGACTCGGCCACAACCTTCTCTTTGAGCAGCTCGATGGTCGGTGGCGTGAAGACATTGAACGGCCACAGGCCTTTGCCGATGCGGGCCGCTTCCTGTTCGAGCCTGGCCAGCGTGTCTTGGTACTTGAGGCTGGATTGGAAGCTGCGGTACGAAGCGTAGCCCTTGCGCACCAGCTCGAAGTTGACCATCGTGTCGCCGACGTAGACGTAACGGAGCAACCGGCCATACTTGTCCTTGTCTGTCCCATCAGGCTCCAACCGCACCTCTTTCCCGAGCAGGTACTTCTCCAGGATGTCCCGGGCTATGTCACCGCCTGGCTGGTACGTCTCGGGTGCATCGATGCCGAGCATGCGCACGACCGCGCTGTCCTCGGTCTGGAACGTATCGCCGTCATAGATTTGCACCACGTGCAACGGTCCGGCCCATGCCCGGGCCAGCAGCACGAGCAGGATTAGTCGCCTGGCGCTACTCATGGCAGGTCATAGTGCAGCGTCACGCCTGCACGCATGTTCCGCACCACATCAGACGCCGGCCCGAGTTCGGCAATCGGCCTGACCCGGTCCGGAACTTCGGCATCGCAGTCGTAGCACTGGTCATACTTCACCCGGTACTCGCCGCGCACAGCCCAGCCTTCAAGCACGGTCTTGCCCGTGCCCGGACTGACCACCCGCAGAAAGAACGGGTCCGGAACCTCGACATGCACCGGCGAAACACGGCCGCCGCATTTCGGGCATTCGGTATGACTGCGCACCCAGACCTCGCGCCGGGCCTTTTCCCCTACCTCTTCTGCCAGGTCGTGCGGGTCATACAGCAGTACGAGCTCGCTCGCGCCGCTCGAGGTCGAGCCGACTGCGGCAAGGAACCAGTACTGCTCGAGGTCAGGGTTGCGCTCATGGACGACCTGAAGCAGCTTGTCGCGCTCCGCGTGCGTCTCCTGTTCGACCGCGCGGCGACGTTCGCGCTTCTCCCGTTCCAGGGCTTGGGCATGCGCCTGCTGACGCCGCCGCGCCTCATGCGCCTGGGCATAGACCTCGTCGTCGTGCTGGCGCTTGTTCGGGTCCAGGTAGTTGATGAAGTCCCTGACACGCGTCAAGGCACTCCGGTCAAAGTAGAGCACCACCGGCCAAGCAAAGACATAGAGCAGGCCCCGCAGTACGCTTACCGTTATGTCCAGGAACAGCTCGCTCTTGACCCGATACTCGCCATCAATGTAGTACAGACTGAGGTGGTAGAGTATCGCCAGGGCGATGCCGGACAGGAAGTACAAGGCCATGACCGGTAGGAAGAAAGACACCAGTCGAACTGCGGTGTCCTGGTCGAATGGCATGATGCTAGCCCAGCAGCCAGATGCTCGCCGCCATCAAGGCCATACCGCCCACGATGCCGGCCACGCTGTAGTGCTCGTGGCCATAGGCGTATGACCCGGGAATCAGCTCGTCGAACGATATGAAGACCATCAGCCCACCCACCGCGGCCAGCACGTAGTTGAGGAACGTCGGGGTAAGGAACGGCAGCAGCACGACCGCGGCCAAGAGCGCACCGGCCAGCTCGGCCGCGCCCGAGAGCGACGACCAGGTCACTGCCTTGCGCCACGACCCGGTGGCGCAGAACACCGGCACCGCCACGGCCAGCCCCTCGGGAATGTTGTGCAGGGCAATCGCGGCGGCAATGGCCAGGCCCAGGCCCCGGCTCTGCAGAGCGCCGGCAAAGGTCGCCATGCCCTCGGGCAGATTGTGGATGCCGATGCCCAGAGCGATGAGCAACCCGGTCCGCAGCAACTGCCGCGGCTCGACCCCGGCGCCATGCCGCTGTCCGAACCGGTGCCGCTGGCCCGGCCCGGCCCCGGGCTGGTCGTCGGTGCAGAAGCCCGGCCCGGGCGGCAGGCTGTGCTCGCTGATGAACTCGTGCGGCACCACGGCGTCCACGAGGAACATAATGCCCATACCACCGAAAAAGGCAAGCATCGCCGGCAGAAACCCGATGACGTTGATGCTCGTGCGCAATAGCTCGGCAAACGACACCAGCATCATCACTCCGGCTGAGAACCCGAGGCTTGCGGCCATGAATCTGGAGCCGGGACGGCGCACCACCAGCCCGGCCAGGCTTCCGAGCGTCGTGGCACACGCTGCCGCCGCGGACAGCACCAGGGCGAATCCGAAGTTCGCGTGCATGCTAATTCCCGGCGCCGCGCCCCTGGTCGCGGCTCATCTTCGCGACGCGCTCATAGCCGATCACCGGCCGCTCCTCACAGCGGCCCGAGTAACGACAGCCTCGACATCCCTTGGTTCGGCATTGGGGGTAGACCGCGCGCACAAGCCCCTTGCGTACCATGTACCCGAGCATACCCTCAAGCACACCCGGCTCAATTCCGAGCTTGCGGCTCAGCTCTTTGACGGTCGCCGTACCATGCTCCATCTCGGCCAGGACCCGTCGAATCATGCCCACCGACTCCCGAACTGAAAGACGGCAACAGCCAGGAGCCAGACCAGGGCAAGCGTGTACCCGACTGCCAGCGCGGTCCAGCGCCAGTTGGTCTCGCGCTTGATGGCCGCGACCGTGGCCACGCAGGGAATATAGACCAGGGACATCACCATGAACGCATACGCCGAGACCGGCGTGAACACCTGCCGCAGTACCGCGCCCAGGCCGTCAGGCCCGGTACTGTGGAGTGAGGCCATCGTACTGACTACCAGCTCCTTGGCAATGACTCCAGCCACAAGTGAAACCGCGGCCCACCAGTAGCCGAAACCCGCGGGTCGAAGCAGCGGTGCGATGACCGCGCCGAGCCGGCCGATGATGCTCGATTCCGAAGCGTACTTGACACCCCAGGGCAGACCGGCCAGCAGCCAGATTGCGACCGAAGCCGGCGCGATAACCGTACCGGCTCGGCGGACAAACAGCCAGGCACGCTCCCAAGTGTGCGTCAGGATGCTGCGCACGGTCGGCAGGTGATAGGGCGGCAGCTCCATGATCAGCGGTGCTGCTTCCTCCTTGAAGAACAACCACTTGAACAGCCGTGCCACGAGCACGGCGAGCACGATGCCCAACAGATAGAGTGAAAACACCACCAGACCCTGGTGCCGACTGAAGAACGCGCCCGCGAAGAGAACGTAGACCGGCAGGCGGGCCGAGCAGGACATCAGTGGATTGACAAGGATTGTCAGAATCCGGTCCTTGCGCGATTCCAGCGTCCTCGTGGCCAGAATCGCCGGCACATTGCAGCCAAAGCCGACCATCATCGGGATGAACGACTTGCCGTGCAGGCCGAGCAGGTGCATGAACCGGTCCATCACGAACGCGGACCGGGCCATGTAGCCCGACTCCTCCAGCAGCGAGATGACGAAAAACAAGATGATGATGTTCGGGACGAAAACCAGTACCGAGCCGACCCCGGCAATCAGTCCGCCAGCCGCAAGCGACGCCAGCCACTCTGGCGCACCGAGCAAAGAAATCCCGGTCCCGGCCTGCCTGCCGAGCCAGCCGAACAAGCGGTCAATCAGGTCGCTGAGCGGCGCGCCGACCGTGAACACAAGCTGAAACGTGCCCCACATCAAGGCGAGAAACAAGGGAATTCCAATCCAGCGGTTGAGCACAACACGGTCAATATCATCCGACGCGCCCAGCCGTCCGCTCAGGCCGGGCCGGCGCCGCGTGCACTCCTTGACCAGGCCGGACAAGAACCCGTACCGCCGCTCTACTACCGCGGTCTCGGCATCAGTACCGACGTGCTTCTCCAGACTGGTCCGAACCGATTCCAGCACCGGCCGGATTCGGTCCGCGGCGCCGGACGACTCCATCTCGGCCAGTGCCGACGGGTCGTGCTCAAGCAGCTTGAGCGCCCACCAGCGGGCGCGGTCCGCGCGTTCGGGCCAGGCCGCCCGCACCACCTCAATTAGTCGAGCCAGACGGGTCTCGATGTCCTCACCATACGAAACCCGCAATCCAGACAGCGGGGCATCAGTGTGGATGTCGTGGACTGCACGCCGCAACCGGTCGATGCCGATGTTCTTCGACGCGACCGTCGGCACCACCTTCACCCCGAGCAACGTACCCAGTTTGTCGGCATCGATCTCGAGCCCGCGCGCCTCAGCTACGTCAACCATGTTCAGGGCGATAATGACCCGAGCCCCGAGTTCAATGAGCTGCGCAACCAGGTAGAGGTTGCGTTCCAGATTCGAAGCGTCCACCACCGCAATGACCGCATCCGGGTTCTCGTTGACCAGGTATTCGCGCGCCACCCGCTCATCCAACGTGTAGGCGTCAAGCGCATAGGTTCCGGGAAGGTCAACGAGGCGGACCTCGTGCCCCTCAAAGGTGAAACGCCCCTCTTTCCGCTCGACCGTCACGCCCGGCCAGTTCCCGACGTACTGATGCGCGCCGGTCAGAGCATTGAAGATACTCGTCTTCCCGGAATTAGGATTGCCGGCCAGCGCAATCCTCATCTCGCGTTTCCGGGGCATTCCCCAATCCTCGCACGTTCATCTTTCCATGATGCCGCCAGCTCGACCATGACCCGTGCTGCCACCCCTCGGCCGATGCTGCTCCGCCGCCCTCCGGCTTCTATCTCGAACGGACCCGAATCACCGCCCGCCACCTTCATCACCTCGGCCGATTCGACCACACCCAGAGCAGCAAGTCGACGTCTCATACCCCAGCCGCCGACGACCTCGAGCACCCGTAGTCTCGCTCCGGCCGGTGCCGACAGCAGGCTCAGCGCCGGCAAAGGCCCAACCAGCACCAGCGCGGCTTCTTCTCGGCGCAAAGACAGACAGTAGCCCAGCAGGTCATAGGCAACCGGGTCGCCCATCGGCGCACAGCGCCTGACCCGCACCTCCACTCCGGCCACAAAACCCATTGCCCGCAGCCGTCTCCTCACGGCCGGTTCGCCCTCAACCGACTTCACGACCGCCCGCTCGCCCACGGCCAACTCACTCAGCCGCTTCACCATCATCTTCCTCCGGCGCGTCGCTGCGGCTTCGCCCTGCTACCCGCTTCAAGGCCCGAACGAACGCGGCGCCATCGACATCCTGCTCCAACACCAGCCTGACCAGCCGGGCAAGTCGACTTACGGTCTCTGGCGACAGCGCATGCTCCAGCCGGCATGCGTCGCGCTCGGCCACCGACTCCCTTACACCCAGGACCTCGTGCAGGAACCGGTGCAGCAACTGGTGGCGGCGATGCACCGCCTCGGCTCGGGCTGCGCCTGCCGCGGTCAGCACAACCTCGCCGTAGCGCTCGTGCTCGACCAGCCCGCGCCTCTCCAGTTGAGCCAGCGCCGCAACCACTGAAGGCAGACTGACCTCAATCCGCGCGGCAATGTCCCGCACCCGCACCTGCCGCTGCTGCCGACTCAGAACAAAGACCGCCTCAAGGTAGTCCTCGCCGCTTTCACCCAGCGGTGCCGGGCCACTGTTCTTCTTAGCTGAAACTAACATTATTAGCCTCATCTAAGTTTAGAGCGCATCCAGACAAAGTCAAGCATGATTCGCCGTCGTCTCTTCTCTCTCCTGTCGTTGCGGGAATGCGAAGCATCCTTGGCGACCTTGCCGGCGATTCGTCCCCAGAGCACCAAACACCCAGGCCGAGGCCATCACGGAAACCGAAAGGCGGTCTTCGCATGTCTCAGAGATAGCGACACAAAGGCCACTTGGCGAATCTGTATAATGACGACCTGGCCGGTTTCGAGACTCAACCCTCAAAGTATCATGGAGTTAGCTGAAAATGGAGCAGTATCCAGAACCCCCGGGGGGAACGGTTCCCTATACGGCTCAGGGAACCGCTGCCCGGAGCGAACCCTGAAGCGCTCTCGTCGCGGCTTTCCCTGCGGCTTGGGCCGCGGCTCAGGCCGGCGTGGCCCGAGCCCCGGCGACTGTCGCGACCCGAGGCGCAGCCCTTTCGGCTCTCCTTGCGGCTCGGCACTGCGCTCTCGGGTGCACAGCCTGAGTCGCTTCGGGCGTCGCTTACCAATCCGCTTCAGGAGCCGCTCGGCAAGCCGCCTTCCAATCCGCGCCGCAAGCCGCAGGAGGAACTCTCTGGTCAGAGGCCGGCCGCTTCAACCCGATTCTGCTGCTCAGATTCATCCCGACCGCCTGCTTCGAGCTCCGGGACCTAGAGAATCTCCCGTCTCCAGTCACCCCGCAACCGACGTAACATATTGACAACTCAGAGTACCGTATCTTATCTGCCGATTCTCGCGGACAAGACACCGGGCAGGCGGTCATGCCTGCCCGGTGTCTCTGACTGCAACGATTACTTGGTTGTGTGGACGATACTGATGACGGTCTTGCCTTCGCTTGACTGGACGCTGACCGTGACACTCGCCTTG
This sequence comes from Caldifarciminota bacterium, assembly GCA_965648905.1. GTDB lineage: Bacteria > Hydrothermota > Tepidihabitantia > Tepidihabitantales > Tepidihabitantaceae > CAZQFS01. Next base: position 57,342 of record CBFGIT010000005.1, on the reverse strand, counting down.
CCGTCTGGTCGAGCGGCAGTCAGCACGGTCGTCTCGTCCGACTCCATCGTCGCCTGGTCCTTCCAGCCGGTCAGTGCCCGCTTATAGAACTCGACAACCGTCCTGACCGGGTCGCTCGTCTCGAGCATGTACGCCGCACCTGTGCCGTCGTCATTGGTCATGGTCCAGCGGCTCTTGGCCACTGCCCCGGCATAGCGGAACTCTGCCGGCAGCCCCGAGATGTCGACCGTACTGCCGACGTCGATTTTCGCCTTGCCGCCGGTCGCCTTTTCCGCGGCCTTCTCGATGCTCCGCTCGGCGATGCGCTCCATTGCCTTCTCGCCGCACTTCATGCACCCGGAACTGACTCCGAGCACAACCACCGCGAGCAGACTGAGGACGACGATTCCTATCTTTGACACTTGTTTGCTCCTTACGTTTAGCTGATACTGCGCTTCTACGATTGAATGGTCAGGCGCGTTCGGCCGCCGGCAGCTATTTGAGTGCCGCGGTGAAACGGCCCGACTCATCCGCCGCCGCAACCTCGACCGTGAACGTACCCGAGCCGAAGAACTCGAACTCGGCGGCATCGGCGATGTCCTGCTCCTCGGTCGCCTTGCCGCTGGGGCCGATATTCCGCACCAGGAAAGTCCCTTCTGACGGTGCCGAGAAATGCCAGACTGTCTTGTCCTCTTCGGTGGTGAAACGGAACCGGACCGGGTGTTTCGGGTCGACGAAGCTCTCGAACTTCAGCAGTTGTAGGTCGCCACCCACGTCCTGGCACCGCCACTCGCCTGCTCCGGAATCGTGGGCGACCGTAATTGTGAACCGGCCCTTGCCCTTGAGTTGAACCGGGCCGGTCATGTGGACCCGCGTCGTAGTCTGGGCCCCGGAGTCACCCTTGACACTTACCGAGTAGACGCAGCCGGCCGGCGCGGTGAACCAGAGCCGGGCCAGCTCCGAGCCACTGCTGACCACGAACTCATGATTGTCCCACGCTGCGCTGACTCTACCGCCGACCTGGAACGAGGCAGTTGCGCACGCCGCAAGCACCGAGAGAAATGCAACGCATCTGAGCATTGATACTCCTTTGGATTCGCTGCTATTCTAACCCGTGCCTGCGCCGGGTCAAGAACCGGGGTGCTAGATCAGCAGGTTCTCCAGCTGCATCATCGACCAGGCCGGAACGAGCGTCGGCTTGGGTCGGTCCGCAGCATCGGCCGGTGCCGGTGGTGCGGGCAAATTTCGGTATGGCACCGGCGGAATCTCGGCCATCGGCAGCCGCAGGCCGTTGCTCTGGGCTTCCTCGGTGAAACCAAGTGCTCGGCCCATCCGGTCCCAGGCAACACCTTTGGTGAAGAAGCCGCGATGCTGACCGCGCAGGTCATAGATTGTCTCGCCGACGAGGAAACCTCGGGGCTTGCCCTGGAAGTCATAGAACGCGGCGCCGCACAACCGGTAGACCGACTTGCCAAAGCGGTTGAAAAGGACCATTTCTTCCACAACGTACCTCCGAGAAATCAAGTCAACTCCGACGCCGGACCATTTCGGCCCGGGCCGTAACTCCGTCGAACTGAGAATTGTCGCTTGAAGATTCGGAAAGAACCCATATAAGTATGCCAGAGGAATGAGCCTCGGTCAATTCCGGCGGAACCGTGCCCGATGGGCCGAGGTCTGGGTCTATCGAGAAACCGAAACAGAACAAGCCGGCCCGGGCTCCGCCGGTCGAACGTCTTCGACTCGTCAAAATTGACCATCTGCCGGTCTGCCGGTATAATATTACCGTCAAGTCAATGCGGGAAGGAATGGACCGGAAGGAAGTCGTTCACCATCGGTCAGGCGACCGGGGGGCACTCATGCGCCACGCGTCCATTCCTGCACAACTACAATCTGGAGGAAACGAATGTCAAAAGAGACATACTCAAGCAGGCTGTTGACTTGGGGCATCTGGGTCTTCGGGCTGGCGACAGTCGGTTTCATGGTGGCCGATATCATGACCCGGCCGCCGGTATTCTGGCTGACCATGATGCCGGTCTACTGCCTGGCGGCCTTTGCTCTGCTCCACAGCTTCACTTTCCTCGGTCCACGGCGGGCGATATGGTTCCTGGCGCTCGGACTGATCCTGCCGTTCGTTGCCGAGTATCTCGGCGCCAACTTCGGGGCGATCTTCGGCAGCCACTGGTTCGCTCGGGCACGTGACCTGAGGATTCCCGTGGGCGTCATGCTGCCCGGCCGAATCGCTCTGAGTGCGGTGCTCACCTGGTACGGCCTGCTCTATGTCGTGTTCCTGTCCTCGGTCTATCTGCTCCGGGCACGAACTTCTGACGTCAGTTCGTTCGCGACCGTGCCGCTGGTCGGCGCGCTGCTCGTCGCACTCTGGCAACTGGCCGCGGGCCCGGCAACCGTTGGCCGCTCGATGATGGGCTTCGCGCAGAACGGTTTCTATCACCACATCCCGCTCTCGAGCTTCATCGGCTGGTTCACGACCGCGCTCTTTATTCTGCTCTTTTTCCAGATTGTCGAACCCGGAGCGGTCGACGCCGACCGCTTCCGCGAGCCGGAACAGCGTCTCGCGCCGCTTGGTTTTGCCATGTACGGTGCGGCCGTGCTCTACTCCAGCGCAGTCTGTCTGCGGATGAACGCGACCGGCGCCGGCTGGCTTGGGGTGATCGTGTTCGTGCTCTACATGCTGACCATGGCCGCCCGGACCAGAACGCCGGAGCCGGCGCCAACGCTCGAACCGGCACCAGGCACCAATTCCTGATTAGAGGGTCGGAAGCTGCCCGGCGGCATGGCCGGGCAGCTTCTTTTCCGCCCCAGTCAACCTTGACAACATGACGCGCGCCGGTATAATCTATCACGCGAGCGGTTACGCCTGACCAGGTAGACAGCCCGGCAGGGCTGAAAACGAATCAAGGGTATCGATTCGCAGCCGGGCCGGGCGCTGGACTGCCCCAAAGAGACCCGAGACTGAGCGAAAGGAGCAAACCGTGCTGCGCAGATTGGTCGTCTTGACAACCGTAGTTCTCGCCGCGCTGGCATGGGGCCAGTGGACCCCGCGTGGCGGCGGCGACCATAGCGGCGCGGACTGGACTCCTGCTGACAGTGAAGTCATATCCGGATTCCACTACAACATCGGTACGTTTCACATCCCGCCAGACCGGGTCTGCTTCGTTCTAAGCTGGCAGGGTGCTGGTGCGGATACCTCGGGCCAGCTTCAACTGCGCGGTCGTAAGCTGCGCGTTGAGGGCAGACTTGATGCCAGCGGTCGGGGTTTTGGCGGCGGCGGCGGCGGCCAGAATGACAGCACCGCTTCACCGGGCGGGCTGGGTGGTACTGACAGTACCGGCGGCCGCGGTCAGAACGGAACATGGGGCGGTCCCGACTCGGTCCGCTATGGCGGCGGTGGCGGCGGCGGTAGCCCGGCAGGTCTGGGCGGGAGCGCCCGGGCTCCGGCTCAAGCCGGCTACCCGGGAACTCTGTCTGCGGGCGGCCGCGGCGGTAACGGCCGCACTGGCGCCTCGGGCGGAGTTGGCGGCAACGGGTACGGCGGTGGCGGTGGTGGCGGCGGCGGTGGCGCGGCCGGTGGTGGTGGTGGCGGCGGCGGCGGCATCGGTGGTCTGAGCGCATTCGGGACCTCGGGCGCAAACGGCGCCGGTTCGTATCGCGGAACCGGTGGCGCGGGCACGACCGGCAGCAGCCCGGGTTCAGGCCAGAACGGCGGCTATCTCAACTTCGGCGTCAATGGCGACAACACAACCGACTCTTCAGTCTACCGCGGCTCGGGTGGTGGCGGCGCGGGAACAAGTTCAAGTGGCAGCTACGGCGGTGGCGGCGGTGGCGGTGGTGCGGGCGGCGGCGCGGTTCGGCTCGAAGCAAGTGAGAGTCTGTTCGTATCCGGCACAATACTGACCCTGGGCGCAGGCGGTGGCCGGAACGGCGGCCCGACCTTCACAACTGTCCGCGGTGGCGGTGGCGCGGGCGGCGGTGTAGCCCTCTGCTGCGGCGGTGCTCTGACCATTTCCGGGACAATTGACTGCCGGGGCTACAACCGTGACACGCTTTGGGAGACCAACGGCGGGACCATCAAGCTGTTCTACGGTACAGTCGACGATGGGAACGCGACCTACCGCAGCGGCCGCTTCTTCACCCAGCAGTTGACCGTCACCGATGTCGGTTGCACCCGGCTTGTTTCACCCGCATCGACGCTCGATTCCGGCGTGACCCTGACGCCGGCCTGCTCGACCTACAACTACGGCACCCAGTCCGCCTCGTACACGGTGAGAATGCGCATCGGGTCCGACTATAACGCCAGCGCGTCGGTGGTGAATCACCCGATGCGCACCTGGCGTCTGGTCACGTTCCCGGCCTGGACCGCACAGCAGCGGGGTAGCATCGCCGTCTCTTGCTCAACCGAACTCATTGCCGACGCGGTTCCGGAGAACAACTGCCAGCGTGAGACCATCAACGTCCGGGTAATTGACGTCGGCGTCAGGAACGTCGTGGCCCCGGTCGGCACACTCGATTCCGGCTCGGTGATCGTCCCGGCCTGCTCAGTAGTCAATTACGGGAACGTGACCACCGAATCCTACCAAGTCCGGATGAGAATCGGGCCGACCTATAGCCGATTGCGCACCTTGCCGCCCCACGAGCCGGGCGAGGTGCTGCTTGTGACATTCCCGGCCTGGACCGTTACCGGCCGCGGTACCATCGGCGTCAGTTGCTCAACCGAGCTGTGGAACGACATGGCACATGCCAACGACAAGGCCTCAGGCTCAGTCACGGTCAGCCTGACTGATGCCGGCGTCACCCTGATTTCCGCGCCGGCCGGCAATTTGGTATTGGGACGCACCGTGTCGCCGCGTGCCCGTGTGAGGAACTTCGGCAGTCTGCCGATAGTTGCTGACCTGAGGTTCGTGATCGCCGACAGCACGATGCAGGTCGTCTACGACACGACCGAAACCGGCATCGAGCTCGCCCCGGGCGAGTCGCTGTCGCGGACATTTGCCGAGACCTGGTTTGCAGCTCCGGCCGGGCCGTACTTTGCCCGGGCCTGGACCATCCTGGTCGGTGATGGTAACCCGGTCAATGACACGGCCCGCAGTTCGTTCCGCGTGGGCGGTGCGTCTTCCGGCCCGTGGACGCCGCTTCGTCCGATGCCGGACCGGCCCTCGAGCCAGAAGAGCAAGGACGGCGCCTGGATTGCTCCGGACCTGGGCCGCGGCTGGGCCTGTGTGGCAAAAGGCAACAAGACCGCTGACTTCTATGTCTACGACCTGGCTCGTGACACCTGGCTTGCTCGCTCGCCAATCCCGTCAGGAGTCGAGAACAAGCGACCGTCCAAGGGCGCGGCCGGCTGCTCAGACGGCTACGGCAAGGTCTATGCGACCAAGGGCAACAACACCCAGGGGTTCTACGGCTATTCGGTGGGCGGCGACACCTGGCGCCAGCTCGCACCGGTTCCGCTCGGTACGACCAACAAGCGACTCAAGGGCGGCACTGACCTGGTCTATGCTTCGAACGGCCTTGTCTACCTGCTCAAAGGCTACAAGAACGAGTTCTGGTGCTACAACCCGGCGACCGACACCTGGCTCAGCCTGCCTGATGCACCGGGCACGGTGAAATGGGACCGAGGCTCCTGGCTGGTGCACGACAACGACCACACAATCTTTGCACACAAAGCCAAGAGCCATGAGTTCTTCTCGTTCGACATTGTCGAGGGACGCTGGTCAACCCCGCTGAAGGGTATGCCTGCCCAGAGCCGTCTCGGGTCGAACAAGAAGTCAAAGGACGGCGGGTGTGCGACCTGGTTCGACATCGCAATCTACGCATTGAAGGGCGGCAATACCCAGGAGTTCTGGAAGTACTTCCCTTCCAGCGACTCCTGGGTCGAAGTTGACACCATGCCGCTCTCCGGCACTGCCGGCAAGAAGAAGAAAGTCAAGGCCGGTGCTGACATCGCGACCGTGTACAATCAGATGTACGCACTCAAGGGCAACAAGACCAACGAGCTCTGGCAATACACCCCGGAAATGACGGTTCTGGCACTGCCTCGCAAGGTTCAGGCCAGCGTTCAGGCTGCGCCCGGCACTACTCGGGCACGATACGAAATCCGTCCCAACCCGGTGCGGGGTTCCGCGGTCCTGCACTGGCCCGGCGGATTGCTGGACCACCCGGTCTCTCTCAGCCTGTTCGACGCTGCCGGCCGTCTGGTTCAGCGCTCAGCGGTCAGCGCTCAGAGCTCAACGGCCATGCTCGACCTCAAGTCAATACACCCCGGCATCTACGTTGTCCTGATTCAGGGACCGGAGCGGACCGAAGAAATGAAGCTGGTGGTCAGATAACCCGAGGTGTCGGCCGGGCCGTTTGAGCATCTTGACCCGGCCCGGCTTCGGCTTAGAATATCCCAGCCGCACGGACTGAATACTGCGCGGCTCCAGACTACCCAGACGGGTTACTTTGGCTCGCCTCCTAACGGCGGGGAAGTTGAGCTCTAGCTTGGATACGCCGGACAATTGGAGGCTGAGTTGGTGCGAATCAAGATAATACTGGCAGTTGCAGTCATGCTGGGCAGCGTCATGGCAGCCCCGCCCCTTGACTGGCCGACCTACAACCGTGACAGCGTTCACTCCGGACAAATCCCGGTCGTGCCTATGGGTCCGTGTTCGCTTGCCTGGGTCTACGACCCTGGTCTTTCGTCGTTCAATGGTAATGAGAACGGCAGCCCGGTCGCTACTGAAAGCTCGGTTGTCTATGCCACAAGTGACGGCCGGGTTCATTGCATCAACGCTCAGACCGGTGTCCGACGCTGGCGGTCCAGTGTCTACGGCCCGGCTGGCCAGCAAGCTGGCACGCCGATCATCTTTGCTGACAGCGTTGTTGCCTGGGCCTATGGTGTCTCGTCCACTTGGAACGTACGCTGTCTGCGTCTGAGCAACGGCACGTCCAAGTGGTCCCGGGCGATCACCGCTTCTGCGGTCGAGTCTGACCCCATCATCCTCACTACCGGCAACATCCCGACGTTGTACGCCGGGCAGGCTGATGGCTATGTCGTGGGCATAAACATGCTGAACGGCAGTCAGCGCTACCGCTGGCAGGTGTCATCCGGCCCGATTCGCGGCGCAATCGCGACCGACGGTGCCGACCTCTATGTGGTCTCTTCTGACTCCGGCCTGAGCAAGTGGACACCGGCCGGCAGCCTGGTCTGGCGCATGTCCCGGAATACGACTTTCAACGGATACAACTGCCGTTCCGGCGCAACCTACTGCAATGGCCGTGTCTTCTTTGGCTCAGACTCGGGCAGCGGCCGCCTGTTTGCAGTCCGGGCTTCAGACGGCGGACGAGCCTGGACCAGTGCGCAGATCGGCTCGATGGCCTTCGGCATTCCCAGTACGTTTGACACAACGCTCGTCTTTGTAGGAACCCAGACATGCTCCGTGCTTGCTATTCGACAGACCAACGGCAGCCGGGCAGCTCCGGGCTGGGGTCGATATCTGCAGACAGGCGGGCTGAACCGAGCAGTCAGCGGTGGCCTGGCGATTACAACGCTCGACAGCGGCCGGGTCTATGTCTCGGCCGGCTATCCGCGTGGCTGCGTCTTTGTGCTCGACCGGACAACCGGTGCCATCCGCGAGTCGATTCCCCATCCCGAAGACACGGTCGGCATGCTCAATTCAGTTACTCGCGTTCGCAACTGGCTCTATGTCAAGGACTTTCAGGAAAGAATCCTCGCCTACTACATCGACGACTTTGTTCCCGACCGCGATGTCGGCTGCTCGTTCATTGCGGCGCCAAAGGGCGGAGTTGACTCAGGCACGGCCATCACCCCCGCCTGCTCGGTCTACAACTACGGCAATACGACCGAGTCCTACACCGTGCGCATGCGCATTGGCGCTGGCTACAACAATCAGACAAACGTGCTGGCGCACGCTCCAGGAACCTCGGTCTACGTCACATTCCCCAACTGGATTGCAGCAGCGCCAGGTAAGTACGCCGTGCGCTGCTCGACTCAGCTCGCGACCGACATGGAGACGACAAACGACGCACTGTCCGATTCAGTGATGGTCTATCCGCTGCACGACGTCGGTTGCACCCGGCTCATCGTACCAGCCGGCCCGCTCGATTCAGGCACGGTCGTCACTCCGGCCTGCTCGATATTCAATTACGGAATCGACGACCCGATCTATACGGTGAGAATGAAGATTGAGCCGGGATACGAACGGACCGCTCTGGTCAACGGCCACATCAACAAGACCCATGTCTATGTGACATTTCCGCAGTGGACCGCGACCCGCCGCGGGCCGTTCACTGCATCATGCTCTACCGAGTTATACCTTGACGGAAACCCGGCCAACGACCGGGCGGTTTCCGCCGGCATGGTTCGGGTGCACGACGTCGGCGCAACCCGCATCGTCGTTCCGTCCGGCTGGGTGGATTCGGGCAGCACGGTCACGCCCGCCTGCTCGGTCTACAACTACGGCACCGAGCCGGAGACCTATGAAGTTCGCATGAGAATCGGCTCAGGCTACAACACGACCCGCACCGCCACCAGCCATGCCCCGGGCACTTATCTCTACCTGACGTTCCCGAACTGGACCGCAAACCAACGTGGCACATTCCCGACCTCCTGCTCGACCGAGCTGGCAATCGACATGGCCCCGTCGAATGACCGCACGGTTGGCGCGGTTCTTGTCCGGTTGCTCGATGTTGGTGTCGCTCAGATTACCGCTCCGGGCACGCTGGTTGACTCAGGAAAACCGGTGTCGCCCCGGGTCCAGCTTCGCAACTACGGCAACGTCGAGGCAAACCTGAGCGTCCGGCTGACCGTCACCGACACCAACGGTATTCTGGTCTACGACACGACCGAGTCCGACATTGTGCTCCCCGGCGGTCAAAGCATCTCGCGTACCCTGACCAAGACCTGGCAGCCGAACGTCCTGGGCCGATACTGGCTCATGGCCTATACCATCATGTCCGGTGATGCCAACCCGGCCAACGACACTGCTCGCGACTCGTGCGCCGTGGTTCCACCGCTGCCGGTCGGCTGGGCCGAGAAGAAGTCAATGCCTTCCCCACCGTCAAACAGCCCGGTGAAAGATGGTGGCTGGCTGACCTTCGACGCCGGGACTAACCTCATCTACGCCGCCAAAGGCAACAAACAAACCGACTTCTACTCGTACGACCCGGGCCTTGACACATGGCTCATCCTCGCTTCGATTCCCCTTGGTACCGAGGGCAAGAAGCCGGGCAAAGGAGCGGCCGGGTGTGCAGACGGCAGCGGACATGTTTATGCCCTCAAAGGCAACAACACGCTCGGCTACTACCGCTACGATGCGGCCAGCGACTCCTGGCAGCAGCTCGTGGACGTGCCGCTCGGTACGACGAAGAAGAAAGTCAAGGGCGGCGGCGGTATCGCCTATGCTGAACGAGAGGGCTCAGGCTGCGTTTTTGTGCTCAAAGGCCAGAAGAACGAGTTTTGGCGCTGGCAGATTCCGGCCCAAGGTCAGCCTGATACGACAACCTGGCATCCTGTTGCCGACGCGCCCGGCACGTCAAAATGGGACAGGGGTTCCTGGCTGGTCTGGGACCACTCGGGCAAGCTCTATGCGCACAAAGCCAAGTACCACGAGTTCTACACCTACGACATCGCTCGAGACTCCTGGTCAGAAAGGCTCACGGGCATGCCTCTGCTGAGCCGGAGCGGTAAGAGCAAAAAGTCGAAAGACGGCGGCTGCGCGGTCTGGTTCAGCACCGGCATCTTCGCGCTCAAGGGCGGCAACACGAGCGAGTTCTGGGTTTACTCTTCGGCCACGGACTCCTGGGGCGAACTTGACCCGCTTCCCGAGCTGGGCTCAAGCGGTAACAAAAAGCGCGTCAAGGCCGGAGCCGGACTGGCCAGCGAAGGCAACGACATTTACGCGCTCAAAGGCAACAAGACCCTTGAACTCTGGCAGTACCACCCGTCGATTCTACTCGCCGCGACCAGCAAAGCATCCCCGGCCCATGCCGGTCAACTCGCAGCCCAGACTGACTGGCTCAGCTCATCCCGACTGCGCCTCTATCCCAGCCCGGCGCGGACCGGACGCGCGCAACTCAAGCTGGGCGGTACATCAGCCCGGCAGGCGAGTCATCTGGTGGCCGTGGCAATACTCGACGCCTCAGGCCGCGTCGTGCACCGCGGGCTCTACGGCCTCGGCTCGGAGATTGACGTTATCCTGCCGGCCGGGGTCTACCTGGCCCGAATCGACGACGGCAGTAGCGTGATTAGACAGAAGCTGGTAATCCAGCACTAGAACCCGACCTTTCCTCCTCGAGGGCGACCTTCTGGCCGCCCTTTTCTGCGGGAACGGGCACAAGGAAGCTCCTAATCGAAGCCGGGCGCGAGTCTACGCCCAGGAGCGGTCTTCATGCACTCTTATGCCTGACCCGAGTCTGGTGATGTTGCCAGAATCGGGTGTTCTGACATCCAGACAAGTGCTGACTCCAACTGCTGCCGCTTCGGCTCGGCTTTGCCCCGGACGAGCAGCCGGTATAATAGCCGTTGTGACTCAAGTCCCGCTCTATGACGTGTCAGGCGAAATCGTCTGGTACGCAACCCGCCTGCGGCAGGTATTCGAACGCGTAATGGCAGGCGGCCGGTTCGTGGCCGGGCCGGAGACCGCGGCGTTCGAGCAGGAGCTGGCGCAATACGTCGGCACGAGACACGCCGTCGCAGTGCACAGCGGGACCGATGCGTTGGTGCTGGCGCTAAAGGCCCTTGGCATCGGGCCAGGCGACGAGGTTATTACGACCGCGTTCACGTTCTTCGCCACGGCTGAGGCGATTGTGCTCGCGGGCGCGAAACCGGTGTTCGCTGACATCGAGCCGACGACGTTATGCCTGTCGCCCAAGGCGTGCGAGGCGGCAGTCACCGGCCGCACCAGAGCAGTGTTACTCGTGCACGTGTTCGGGCATTGCGCTGACTTGGACCAGTTCCGGGAACTGCGCGCGAAGCGCAGGCTCGCTCTGGTCGAAGACGCGGCCCAGGCAATCGGCGCGACCTGGCAGGGAAAACGGCTCGGCAGCCTCGGCGACGTTGGCACGTTCAGCTTCTACCCGACCAAGAACCTGAGCACGTTGGGCAACGCGGGCGCGGTGGTAACACAGTCAGAGAAGATTGCCGACAAGGTCCGGTCACTGCAGAACCACGGCATCGAAGGCGAAGTCAGAAGCCAGGAGCCAACAGCCAACAGCCAAAACGGGAGAAACCCATCGCCTCGGCATGTGCGCATCGGCTGGAACTCGCGGATGGATGAACTCCAGGCAGCGTTCCTGCGGGTGAAGCTGGCCGGGCTCGAGAACGAGAACGAACGGCGCAGACAGATTGCGGCAAGGTACGACGCCGAACTACCCCATGAGCTGCGCCGGGTCCAGGGCACAGCCGGCTGCGTGTCGAACTACCATCAGTACGCGGTGCGCACGGAACAAAGGGATGAGTTACGCACGTACCTCACAGAACACGGAATTGGAACCGGAGACTACTACGGAATGCCGGTGTATCAGGAACCGGCGTTCGCCAAGGAGAACGTGAACTGCCCTTCTGTCGTCCTGTCGGAGACCGAAACAGCGTGTCGGGAAGTGCTGACCTTACCGGTCAGGCCGAGTCTGACTGATGAAGAACAGACGGCTGTGATTAAGGCGGTGCGCCGGTTCTTCAGCGCCTGACCCGGACCTGCCGTTTCGCCTCGGCCTTCTTCTCCTGAACCAGGCCGGCCATCTGGCGGAGGATGTCGAGGTTCTCTTCCGCTTCTTTCTGGTCGAGTATCTGGATGGCGAAGCCGGCGTGGACGATGACGTAGTCGCCGACTTTGGCATCAGGTGTCATCATCAGCGACACTTCGCGCTCGATGCCGTCGACCTCACCGACCGCTATGTCGCCTTTGATGGACTTGACGCGGAGCGGAATGGCGAGGCACATGCTTAGGATGAGTAATGAGTGAGGAGCGAGGAGTAAGGAGTGAAAAAGCAGGCCGAGTCGCCGGTCTTGATGCCGAGTTCGCGTGCCACCAGGTCGCACTTGGCCTTGAGCAGGAAGAAGCCGTCACGCGGACCATTGACCAGGGACTCGAAGTTCGCGTGACCTTTGGCAATGACCACGTCGGCGTGCTCATGGGCAGCCTTGAACTCGGCCGACACGGTCTGGTAGTCAACACCAAGGAATGGCGAACCCGTGCCAACGAGCCGGCCATAGCGGTCAAGGCCGAGCGCCTTTGCCTCGTCCACGGTCACATCGTTCAGAATCGGGCTGGACCGGGCTACTATCGTCAGTTCGGGGACACGCAGCCGCTTGAGCACGAGCAGGTCGAAAAGCACCTCGCCCGCATTGTCCAGAATGTACGTCACCCGCGCGGCCTGGGCAAGCCGGTCAAGCAGCAGCGCCGAGTCGTCGTGCGCAAAATGGAGATGCGAGAGCGCGTCTTCAATCGTGTACTTGTGTCCGGGCCCGGAGTCGATGACGTTGCCCGCTGCAGCCAGAGCCAGCGCAGTCGCCAGAGCACGAGGCCCGTCGCCCAGCTCGCGGTCGAGAGCCTCAGCAATCGGCTGGGCGCGGTCATTCTGCTGCTGTTTCACTGCACGGAAAGGGTCTCGTTCGTCCAAGAGCTCCATCACAGCAAGCAGGATGTGCGAGGTGTAGGTGCTGGGTGGCTCAGACCGGTCCAGACCGTCGAATCCCGGCAAGAGCGTCTCAATGACCCGCTGTTCAAGTGCCTCATCGCCGCCAACCAGTCGGACAATCTTGCGGCACTGGTTCACCGCGCAGGACAGGCAGTCAGGAGAGGAACGCATGAGTATGGGCCTCGCGTCTCACGTCTTCAGTGGCTTCTTTTCCGCGGCTGGGAACAGGACGTTGTTGAGTATCAGCCGGTACCCGGGCGAGTTCCTGTGCAATGACAGGTCGGTGACCGGGTCGCCGATGCGATGAGCAAAGTCCTCAGGGTCGTGGCCGCCGAGGAAAGTGAACGTACCCTTGCCGAAGTTACCGTGGATGTACTTCACCTCCTCGGTATTGACCAGGTCGCCCATGATGAGCACTTCCTTCTTCAACTTGGTGCGGCGGAAACCGCAGTTCTGGCCCAGGAACTCCTTGACCAGCCCGACATGATTCTGCACCAGCATGCAGGGTACCGGGTCGTACTTGGCCGAGAAGTCGAAGAGTGAAAAGTAGACATCCTGGCCCCGAGCCGTAGCCTCGATGTAGGTATCGATGTCCGAGTGCTCATAGACCAGAGGGTCGGTGATGACACTGAAGTTCTCGAAAGCAAGGCAGCCCGAGTAGTCGAGCTTGGCAGCGTAGTTCGGGTCCACCGGGTCGCCGTCAAAGACCGCGTCGCAAATATCAGTGTTGCGTGCTGCCCAGGCGATGTCAGGAGTATCGGTGGCCGAGCACATGGCGAAGAGCATGCCGCCGTCCGCAACGTACTTGTGGACCAGTTCGACGACCGCCAGTTTGAGCTTGCTGACCTTTCGATAGCCCAGTTCGGCTGCGGTCTTGATGTTGATGGCGACTTCCTTCTGGTACCACGGCTCCTGACGATAACCGGCATAGAACTTGCCGTACTGGCCGGTGAAGTCCTCATGGTGCAGATGCAACCAGTCATACTGAGATAGCTTGCCCGCCACGACGTCGTGGTCCCAGACTAGGTCGTACTTGATGCCGGCGTAGTCGAGCGCGAGCCGCACCGCGTCATCCCACGGGTCGGCCGTCGGCGGAGCATAAACCGCAAGCCGGGTCGGCCGTTCGAGCATAACCGACTGCATGTTGCTCTTCTCGATGGTAGCGCGAATCCCGACGACGTCCGACGGGCCAACCGAAAGGGCGGTCACGCCGTTGAGCTGACATTCCTTGAGTGCCTGTGCATCGGCCGGAAAAAGGAATGACCCGCCGCGGTAGTTGAGCAGCCACTCGACCTTCTGGCCGCGCTGGAGCAGACGATAGGCGATGCCATAAGCCTTGAGATGATCGGTCTGGGTCAGGTCCATAGGGATGAGGACCATGTTCTGAGCGCTTGCGGTCACGGCAAGAGCTGCCAGCACGAACAAACGAGCAATGACAAATGACGAATGACGAGTCATGGGACTATGCGGGTGCCAGCCTGACCGGCAAGTGCGAGCGACAGGTGGTCCGGGTCGGTGACGATGACTTCCTCCCCGCCCCGCTCAAGGAAGTCGAGCGCGGCTTCCATCTTGGGCCCCATGCTGCCGGGAGCAAACTGCCCGGCGTCAAGATGCGAACGGAGCTCGCCGGCCCGGATACTGGTGAGCGGCCGCTGGCCCGGCAATCCGTAGTCAAGGTACACGCGGTCCACTGCAGTCGAAATGACAAGTCGAGTAGCGCCAAGCTGGGCCGCGAGCAGACTGGAGGCAAGGTCTTTGTCGATAACCGCCGCGACACCAGAGTAGATTCCATCCTGCTGGAGCACTGGTATGCCGCCCCCGCCGCCAGCGATGACAACCGCGCCTGATTCGAGCAACGCGGCAATCTGGTCAAGCTCTACAATTGCAACCGGTCGAGGTGAAGGGACAAGACGGCGAAAGCCCCGGCCCGAGTCTTCGCGCATAACCCAGTTGAGTTCTTTCTGGAGCCGGGCTGCCTCGGCTTTGGTATAGAACGGGCCAACCGGCTTCGAGGGATGCTCGAACGCCGGGTCATCAGCCGCGACAACTGTCCTCGTGACGACTGTGACCACAGGAATTGAGACGTTGCGCCGGGCAAGTTCGTTGCCCAGGGCCTGCTGAATCATGTAGCCGGTTTCGGCCTGGGTTTGGGCCGTGCAGGCATCAAGCGGAGTCTCAGGCAGACGGGTGCGCGCCAGGTGGGAGCGAATCAAGAGAAACCCGACCTGAGGTCCGTTGCCGTGCGTGATGAGAAGCCGGATACCGGAGGCGGCAAGGTCGGCGATGTGGCGACACGTGTCGGCGAGTGCGGCCATCTGGTCTGAGTATGAGATGGCGTCCTTCGAGCGGACCAGCGAATTGCCGCCGATGGCGAGAACGGTTACCGGATTCACGAGAGATAGGTTAGCCTGTTGAACCGGCGAATCAAGGATGGACGCGGAACCTGGTAGCTGGGCTAGTTGCTGTCTTGGGTGACGCGGAGGACTTCTTCCGGAGTGGTGAGTCCTTTGCGGGCTTTGGCCAGCGCGTCTTCGCGCATCGGCACCATACCCTGACTGAGGGCAAGGACGTTGATATCCTCAGCCGAACGGCGCTCCATGACCATGTGCTGGATTTCCGGGGTCATCAGGAGAAGCTCGTAGATTCCCATGCGACCGCGAAAACCCCTTTCGCCACAGGCCGAGCAGCCCCGACCGTGGGTGAATCTTGTGCCTGGGTCAATCCCCAGACGTTGAAGAACAGCCGCGTCCGGCACATAGGTCTCAGCACAACGTTCGCAGACCCGTCGCAGCAGCCGCTGAGCAAGAATCCCGATGACGCTGGAGGAAATGAGAAACGGCTCAAGGTGCATGTCGATCATCCGGGTTAGAGCACTGGCTGCGTCGTTGGTATGGAGCGTCGAAAGCACCAGGTGACCGGTGAGGGCGGCCTGGAACGCAATCTCCGCTGTCTCGCCGTCGCGGATTTCACCGACCAGAATTATGTCCGGGTCCTGACGGAGAATCGCCCTCAATCCGCCGGCAAAGGTTACCCCGGCCTTGGGGTTGACCTGACACTGGCGGATGAGCGGAAGCCGATACTCAACCGGCTCCTCAAGCGTGACGATGTTCTTCTCGGCCGAGTTGAGAACCGAGAGGACCGAGTACAGGGTCGTGGTCTTGCCCGAGCCGGTCGGGCCGGTGACAAGGATGATGCCATGCGGCTGGTGAAAGACGGTTTCGAAGCGGCTTGTTGTTTCCGGTGTCATGCCGAGGTCCGAGAGCCCGATGTGCCGGCCGGCCTTGTCGAGCAGCCGGATGACGACGTTCTCGCCGTAGACCGTTGGAAAGGTCGAGACGCGGGTGTCCATCTGACGTCCGCCGAAAGCGATGTCGAACCGGCCATCCTGGGGTCTCCGTTTGTCGGAGATGTCCATGCCGGCGAGAATCTTGATACGGGAGACGACCGCGGGGTGAAGTTTGGCCGGCCATTTGCCGGTTTCCCGGAGCAGACCATCGACGCGCATTCTGACGCGCAGGGTGTCTTCGTCGGGTTCGACATGGATGTCGGATGCACGTTCCCGGGCCGCCTGTTCAAGCATCGAGTTGACCAGGCGGACCACCGGCGCTTCGCTCGCAAGCTGTTCGAGCGTCTTGTCCGCCGACTCGGCTTCGATGAAGTGCAGGGCCTCGTCGGCCTCAAGCTCGGTCAGGACACACTCCATCACCTCGCCCTGACCGGCATGGCAGTGATGGTTGAGGACTTCGTCGATCGCCTCCGGGTCAGCCAGCGCCGGGTTGATCTCAAGACCAAGGATGCGATGGAGCTCGTCGAGCGCACCGATGTCGTCCGGGTTGGCCATGGCCACAGTAAGATTGCCGTCGATCTGAAACAAGGGCACGGCTCGGACGCGGCGCGCGACTTCCTCAGGGACAAGCTTGAGGAGCTCCGGGTCAACCATGAAGTTGGCCAGGTCGATGTAAGGGACGTCGAGCTCACGGGCGAAGTGTTCGTAGAGCTGCTCGCGCGTGACGAGCTTACGCCGGAGTACGACCTGTTCGAGCGATGATTCGGTCTTGACCGCTTCGTGGTTCAGGTCGGCAAGCGCGGCGTCATCCAACCCGGCATGACGACGGAGAACGCGGCTGAGCAGGAGTTCGTTCATGCCGGAGATGGCAGGGGCGAGCCGAGCGATACTTCGGATGTGCCGCTGGCGTCTTTGGGCGCGGGATTGAGCAGCTCTCGAATCCGACCAATCAGTTCCTCGGCCTGGAACGGTTTGGCGACGAAAGCATCGGCGCCGAGTCTGGCCGACGTCTTGCGGTCATTGGGCTGAACCCGGGCCGTAAGCATGACGACCGGAATGCGGCTGAAGCGTTGGTCGCGCTTGACCATGCCGCAGATGCCGAACCCGTCAATGCCGGGAAGCATCAGGTCGAGGACGATAAGGTCCGGCGGGCTGGAGCGAATCCGGCTGAGCGCCTCCATGCCGTTGGCGGCAGTTTCGACCCGAAAACCAGCCGCCGTGAGCCGGGCCTCAAGAACGAAACGGATATCTTCCTCGTCGTCAACAACCAGAATGGTCTTATGTCCGTTCTCTTGACTCATGATGACACCTCGGTGGATTGCGGGCAACCAGTCGGTCGCGCGCCGACAGCCAGATGATGTCGGACTTTGGCCAGCAGGTCTTCAGAGGTATACGGCTTGCGCACGAAGTCGTCCGCGCCAAGCTCAAGGCACTTGCGCTCCAGCGCCAGCGCCTGAGAGCTTGAGGCAGAGAAAATGATTACCGGGACCGAGCGGGTTGCCGGGTTGGACTTGAGCGCTCGGCAGACCTGGTACCCGTCGAGTTTGGGCATGCGCAGGTCAAGGAGGACGAGGTCCGGCCGGAACGTCGGCAATCGCTCGAGAGCCTCGGCGCCGTCGGCCACCGTCAGGACTTCGTAGCCGTTGACCTCAAGCCGCATCCGGGCGACAAGCGCAATGTCGCGTTCGTCGTCGGCCAGGAGTATCCGCGGGCGGCGGTCAGCAGACACTGGCTACCTCCCGACGCAGTGTCTCAAGCAGGTCGCGCGGTTCAACCGAACCATTCAGTCGGCAGACGCCGACCCCGACTCTGACTGGAGCAACCTCTTCGTCCAGGACAAAGGTTGCACCTTTGAGCTTACCCCGCAGCGAGCGCTCCTGAGCAACCAGTTCCGGTTCGGTTCCCTCAAGCAACAGGATGGTGTCGCCGCTCTCGGGCAGCCGCTGGCGGGCAAGGGTACTGAGATGGCAGGCATTGATGATGCTGTCGATGGCATCCGCGGCCTGGTCCAGAGCATCGGCACCGTGGGTTCGGCACAGTTCGCCGGCGTCAAGCAGCGTGAGCAGCAATGTTGCCCGCATCCGGGGTGCACTGACGGTACGGCGGCTGAGCAGGGCCGATACCCGGGCAAGGTCTGAGTCGAGCGGCAGCGTGAAGAAGAAAGTGGTTCCGACCCCCTCCTGGCTCTCAAACCAGATACGACCGCCGTTCATTTCGACCATCTGCTTGGTAAGGGCCAGACCGAGTCCGGTTCCGGCCGGCCGGCCCCGGTCAGCACGCTGGACCTGGTGAAACTTCTCAAACATGCGCTGCTGTTCTGATGCGGGAATGCCGATACCTGAGTCGGCGACGCTGACCAGGAGGTGGTCGCCCCGGGTCTCTGCTGCAATCCGAACCGTGCCCGAGTCGGTGAACTTGAGCGCATTACTGAGCAGGTTGTTGAGAACTCGACGGACCATCTTCTCATCGGCGTAGACGTGGTGCTGACAGTCGTTGCCCGGCGCAGCAAGGACGAGTTTCTTTTCCCGCGCCGAGACGCCGAATGTCTCCGCCAGCTCGCCGAGCATCCGGCTGACATCGAACCGGACCGGCCGGACATCCATCCGGCCGGCCTCAATCTTCGAGAGGTCGAGCAGGTCGTTGATCAGGTCGGTGAGCCGGGTGCAGTTGCGATGCGCAAGCGCCAGGAACCGGCGCTGCTGTTCGTTGACCGGGCCGAGCGAGCTGTCTGCGACCAGGCTGATTCCCTCGCTGATGGCGGTAAGCGGGGTGCGGAGTTCGTGCGAGACCATCGAGACAAAGTCGTCCTTGGCTGCGGTCAGTCGGATCAGCTCGGCGTTGGCCCTCTCCAGTTCCTCAGCCTGGGCGACAAGCTGATTGCTCTGGGACTCCAGGTCCTGGTTCAACTGCTCAAGCTTCCTCGACTTGAGCTCGGATTCCTCCTGAGCAAGCTTGATCTCCGTAAAATCGGCGAACACCGCGGCGAACGATATGACCGTACCCTCTTCGTCCCGCAGCGGGGTCATCGTCGTCTCCTGATAACGGACTCGACCCTCAGGGTCGGTGTGGCGGTGCTGGACCCGGGTCGTTGCACCCAGCGCCAGGCAGTTGACCATCGGGCAGACCTCGCCGTGAAGCTGGCACGGCGTCGGGTGCCTGTGCATGACCTCGTAGCACCGGCGGCCAACAAGCGCGCTAGCCGTTGAACCGTAGAACCGGGCAAAGGCCGCGTTGACCCGCTGAATCGTGTAGGCCGAGTCAATCAAGGCCACGCCTGCGGCAAGGTTGTCGAAGATCGCTTCGAAGTATCGCCGGCTGCGGCGCGATTCGGCTTCAGCCCGGCGCCGGGCCGTAACGTCGACCATCACCCCGAGCGCAAGCCCGGGCCGCGTGTCAATTGTCGTTGACGTCAACTCGAACCAGGTCACGCTCCCATCGCGGCGTTGGAACGGCAGGTCGGTTCCGGCCCGGCCGAACCGGTTCAGTCGGGCAACATGGGCAGTCGACTCCTGCGGGTCGGCATGGGCGAGAATCGCCGCCAGGGTCGGCCGCGGCTGGTGCTCGCCGCCGGCAAGGTCGTCGAACAGGTTATCAAACGCGGCGCTGGCCGCCGTGACTCGGCCGGTGGTGAGTTCGAAGGCAAAGACCGGCACACTGGACGCATCGAGCAACCGGCCCAGTTCGGCGGCCGGGGTTCCGCCGGCACGACGTGCCCGACTTGCCAGTGCCCGCTCAATGACGAGAAACAGCCGGTCAATGTCATAGGGCTTCTCGATGTAGCCGGATGCGCCCAGGTTCAGGGCCCGCAGGGCCGTGTCGAGCGAGGCATGGCCGGTAAGGATGATGACCTCAGTGGTCGGCGACGTCTCGCGGATGCGCGCAAGCACCTCAGTCCCCGGGATGTCAGGGAGTTTCAGGTCTACGAGTGCGAGGTCAATCTGGGTCTGCTGGACGATCCGTACGGCGTCGCGACCGTTGCCCGCCTTAACCGTGCGATAACCCCGGGAGCCGAGGATGTCGGCGAGGGTGTCGGCAAACCCGGTTTCGTCGTCGACAACGAGAATCGCCGGAGCTGTCCGGGCAACCGGCACCGGGTCAAGGTGCGCGTTTTCCTCGGGTGCGAGAACGGCCTTTGCGGTAGTCATACTGGTCGTCGAGTGTCCCTACTTGCGTGCCATCAGAGTCACGGTTACAACCAGATTCGCCACGACGACAAGAGTCGAGACGACCGGCAGGTTACTCTTGAATCGGCTCCAGCCCGACTCGGGTACAACCACGACGTCACCGGGCGTGATGAACAACGGTTCACCCGAGGCGATGACCCGGTCCAGATTCACGCGCCGGCGCGTCTTGTCGCGCTCTCGGATGAGCAGAATCCGGGTGAGGTCGGCATTGGCGGTCGGACCGCCGGCCTGGGAAAGCAGTTCGAAAAGGTCCGGGCTGCCCCGAAGCAGATACTGACCGGGTCGGGCAACCTGACCCCAGACCGCGGCACGCACCGCCAAAGAGGCGGTTTCAGTATCCTGGGCCCGGACTATCGCGCCCGCCCCAAGCACCAGAACGCAGACCAGGACGTGGACGGTTGCTCTGTTCATAGCTTCCTCTCTTTGTTGCGACATCTGCTGCCGAGACAACCCGGGCCGGCTCTCCCGCGAGGCCGGTCCGGGCTTCTCTCTCGGTGCAGGTTTCCGTTAGTGCCTCCAGTTTGTCATTGTCACCGTGGTTCCGACCGGGGCGAATCCGCTCGCCCCGAGCGCCGCTGCCGCCGGCGTGAGAGCAGAATGAACCTTCATCTCTGCCAGCCGGACTCCGTCGGCCTTGAAGCTGCGCAGCGTATCCATGACCAGGTGGCCGGCAACGCCGTTGTTGCGGTACTCGGCAACGGTTGCGACCAGGTCGATCGCACCAACACTGAAGCCAAGCGTCGGGGTCGTGTCGGTACGGACCCGCTCGGCCAACAGGCCAACCGGACGGCCGTGGTCCGAAGCAACCTTGAGGTTCTTCTCGTGGGCATAGGAACGGAGCCAGTCGTTGTGGATTCTCGTCACCGTACCCTGCGGCAGGCCCGAATCCCAGCCGAGGAACCCGTCTGGAATCTCCATACCGGCCTGACGCAGCACGCGGTCGAATTCGTCGTCGTCAACGGTCGCAACATCGTAGCCGGCGTCCGCGGTCGTGTCGGCTTCGGCGTTCTCCAAGTCGCGGGCGAGGACCAGCGAAGTCTGAGTCGCAACAAACCCGGTGCGCTCGAGCGCGTTGATGCTGGTGAGGTCGGAGTAGGGAACGTTGGCCACAAGACAGCTTGCGCCCCTCAGGTCGCGGAGCGCCTCGTTGAGCAGCAGCGTCTTGATGAGCAGTTGTGCCTCGGTTTTGCCCAAAGCCATGAGCTGCGTAACGCGGTGTGCCCGCCGTCGCAGCTCCTGAGTGGCCCAACTGTCCGGGCAGGTGGCGCACAGCCCGACGACCTTGCCGCCGAGATAGTACGTCTTCACCATGCCGCCGGACTCGATGTCGTGGGCAATCTGGCTCCTCAAGTACTCGACGAGGCCTTCGCTGTCCTCGTTGAGCGCCCAGCCAAAGGGCTTATGAGGATAGGAACTGAGTAGTTCTTGTATCGGTTCAGTGCGGTCCACTGTTAGTAGTTCTGCAAACACTGTACACCCCCAAACGTAGGTTGTTATGATACCCTCAACTCAGGGTGACCGCATCGGCCCGGCCGTCGACCGGAATACCCACGCAGCCAACCCCTTCTTACCCCAGTAACTGCCAACTCCAGTGCAACCATTGTTCCAGCCTGACCGG
The DNA here is from genome assembly GCA_965648905.1 of Caldifarciminota bacterium. Taxonomy (GTDB): domain Bacteria; phylum Hydrothermota; class Tepidihabitantia; order Tepidihabitantales; family Tepidihabitantaceae; genus CAZQFS01. Next base: position 35,621 of record CBFGIT010000005.1, on the reverse strand, counting down.
GACAACTCAATCAAGCTAAGTTCATGTAGTTGCGGATGATAGACGTGAATCGGACGGTCTGCGTCAAGTCAGACCCGCTGGCTTCAAGCCGGACGCAGTGTAACGTATCTCACTGTCAGTCAGGGAATTAGGCATGCGACAAAGGCATTGCGACGCACCCGGATACCGGCCCAGTGTGCGCAATCACTGGTGCACAGAGGGAAGCGGATATGCCAGCCGCGGCCGGAACCACGGCCAGAGCCACATTCCGAGCGCAGGCCGGAGCGGCGCAGCGGGCCAAGAGCCAAGCCGGGAACAGAGCGACGGGCATAGGGATAGACACCTCGGCAGGGAGAACGCTAAGGCCGGCGTCGGCCAGAGCGACACCGACCGGGACAGGCCAAGCCGCTCTCACGGCGACGGCCAGAACCGCGGCGCAAGTGGCAAGGGAGACCGTACCCACCTCAAATGTCGCAGTGGGCTAAGTCGCGACATGACAACCGGTTGGGCTGAAATCCCGCTTGCGCAGGGGTAGCGATAAGAGTATACTAGTGGTGTGGCGCCGAACCGTCTGGACATGCCCGAGATGGGTGAACGGCTCGGACAACTGGTCATGGCAGAGTGGGACCGCGTGGAGCAGCAGGGCGAAATCAGAAGTCACGAGTCGGGGCGGAGAAGGCAAAACTGCCGTCGGACACCGGCGAGGCCGCGGTGGGAGCGGTCTGGCGCCGCGATTCCGGTCTGACTGCTTTCCCCCGCCGAAGTTACCTGAGTTGTGTGGGTCGCTTGCTCCTTGGCTGCGACGAGCTTGAGCAGGTGCACGCCGTTGCCTGTGGCCCGGCCCTCGCCTTCCTGCCTGCGTATTGACAACCGATGATTGAGTACTGTATCCCCGGGATTCGCGTGTCAGTTCAATCTGACCATCCGGGCTGAGGCTCTCGTTTCCTTGACACTTCCCGGTGCGCTTTCTATACTGGCAGGCCTTCAGCGGCCTCCGCCGCCGTACTGCGAGGATGGCGGAACTGGCAGACGCGCTGGACTTAGGATCCAGTCCTTTACCGGGTGGGGGTTCAACTCCCCCTCCTCGCACTGATTCAGGACTATTGCCATTTCAGGAGAACTGCATTTGGAGAAGACTGTCCGCTCGCCCAAAGAGTGGCTGCGTGAAATCGAAGTCGAGCTGGAGCCGGAGCGACTGAAATCCAAGCTCGACGAGTTCATGGTCGAGTACCAGGACAAGGCGGTCGTGCCCGGGTTCCGGCCCGGCCGGGTCCCGCGCCGCGTCCTGGAACGACGCATCGGCAGCCAGCTCGAGACTGCGGCCGTGGAAGAACTGGTCGAGGACGCACTCAAGCAGGTGCTGACCGACGTTCAATGGCGAACCGCGGGTTCGGCTCGCGTCACCAGTCTCGACGTCACGCCCGACAAGACGATCCGGTTCATCGTCTCAGTCGAAGTCATACCCGAGTTCGAGCTGAAGGACTACTCCGGACTGAAACTCCGACGTGAAGAGCCACCCGGATTCGACGAGGAGTTCGAGCGCCGAATCCAGTCTCTGCGCGAGCGCTGCGCCGAGTTCAGACCGCTGGCCCGGCCGGCCCAGGCTGGTGACCTGGTGGTCGTCGACTACCGGACGTTTGTCGATGGTACTGAGCATGGCCAGCCCAAGTCGAACGTTACTCTTGAACTCGGCGACAAGCTGAACGCCGCCGAGGTGAACTCGGCCCTGCTCGGGGTCCGGCCCGGCGACGAGCGTGTTGCCGAGGTGCCGATGCCTGCCGACCACTCCGACCCGAATCTCGCGGGCAAGACCATGGTCCACCGGTTCACGGTGCGCGACGTGAAAGAACGCATTCTGCCCGAGCTGACCGAGGAACTCGCCCGGGACTTGGGCTATGAGAGTCTGGACAAGCTGCGCATCGAGATCAACGAGGGCATTCTGGCCGACCGCGCCCGGCTCGCGGAGAATGGCCTTAAGAACCAGGTCTTCGACTTCCTCGTCAGTTCTCACCAGTTCGAGCCGCCCGAAACCTGGGTCAGGGCCGCCCTCGAACGGCTGCAGCACCAGTATGAACTGCCGGATGACGATGCGACACGCGCCAAACTCAAGCCCGTGGCCGAGCGTTGGGCGAAGTTCGATTGTCTCGTCTCCTTGATTGCCGAAAAAGAAGGCCTGCACATCGCCGACGAGGAACTGGAACGGGAAGTCACCGAAATGGCCGAGAATACCAGGCGGCCGGTTGAGGAAATCCGGCCGCTGCTCGAAAGCCCGGCCTATCGCAACCAGCTCCTCCGCGAGAAGGTCCTGCGCTTCGTGCTGGACAAGGCCGAAGTCTCGTGACCAGAACGTCTCGCCCCTCAAGCAAGTCTGAGCAGGAGGTACCTGTGCTGATTCCGATGGTTATCGAACAGACCGGCCGCGGCGAACGCGCCTACGACATCTACTCGCGGCTGCTTAAAGAACGGATCATCTTCCTCGGCTCGCCGATTGACGACAACGTCGCCAATCTGGTCGTTGCCCAGTTGCTCTATCTCGAAGCCGAGGACCCGGAAAAGGACATCAACATCTATGTCAATTCGCCCGGCGGCATCGTCTCATCCGGCCTGGCAATCTACGACACCATCCGCTACATCCGGCCCAAGGTCTGCACGACCTGTGTCGGCGAGGCGGCCTCGATTGCTGCGCTGCTGCTTGCCGCGGGCGAGAAGGGCAAGCGCTTTGCCCTGCCTCGAGCCCGAATCATGATTCACCAGCCCTCAGCTCACGGCATCGGCGGCCAGGCAACCGACATCGAGATTCATGCCAAGGAGATACTGAAACTCAAGCAGCAACTGGCCGAAATCATGGCCCAGCACACCGGTCAGCCGGTCGACCGGATCATCCGTGACTCGGACCGCAACTACTTCATGTCGGCCGAGGAAGCTCGGGACTACGGCATCGTCGACGACGTCATCGAGAAACGGAAGTGAGCAGCACCCGACGCCGGTCCGCACCCCAGCGCTGCTCGTTCTGCGGCCTGGTCCCGCAACCCGGGCAGCGACTCGTCCAGGGCGTCCGCGGCCGCATCTGCGAGCGCTGCGCCCGGGTCGTCATCGATATGTACGATGCCGACCGAAGTCAACCGGCGTCCCCGACCCCGCACCGCGTGCCCAAGCCGGCCGAAATCAAAGCCTTTCTTGATGAATACGTCATCGGCCAGGACCATGCCAAGAAGGTCATCTCGGTCGCGGTGTACAATCACTACAAGCGGGTATCCAGCCGCAAGCAGGACATCGACGTCGACAAGAGCAACGTCCTGCTCATCGGCCCGACCGGTGTCGGCAAGACACTCTTGGCCGAAACCCTGGCTCGTTGCCTGCACGTGCCGTTCTCGATTTCCGACGCCACGCCCCTGACCGAGGCCGGCTATGTCGGCGAGGACGTCGAGAACATCCTTCTCCGTCTGGTTCAGGCCGCGGATGGCGACATCGCCCGGGCCGAAACCGGCATTGTCTATCTCGACGAACTCGACAAGCTCGGCCGCAAGGCCGACTCACCGTCGATTACCCGCGATGTCTCCGGCGAAGGCGTGCAGCAGGCCCTGCTCAAGATTCTCGAAGGGACGATCGCCAACGTGCCACCCTCAGGCGGCCGCAAGCACCCTGAGCAGCAGTACCTGGCGGTCAACACCAAGCACATCCTGTTCATCTGCGGCGGCACGTTCGACGGCCTGGACCGGATCGTCGAACGCCGGGTCCATTCCAGCGCGCTCGGATTTGGTGCCGACGTCGCCAGCAACCGACGCCGCGATTCGGATGAACTGCTGCCGCTGGTTGAGCCTGACGACCTGGTCAAGTACGGGCTCATCCCTGAGCTGGTCGGCCGCCTGCCGGTCATTGCCAGCCTGCACAGCCTTTCGCGGGCCGCGCTCGTTGACATTCTCACCCGACCACGCAATGCCCTGGTCCGCCAGTTTGCCCACTTCTTTGAACTGGAAGGCGTGAAGCTGACCTTCACGCCCGAGGCGCTCGAAGCGATCGCCGATGCCGCCGCAGCCCGCCGCACCGGCGCTCGTGCTCTGCGCGCCGTGCTTGAAGAACGGATGCTCGATATCATGTTCGAGCTGCCCTCGCGGGAAGACGTTGCCGAGTGCGTCATCACCGCCGCCACCATCAAAGACCGGCAGCCGCCTGAGTTTGTGCTCAGACGACTGCCCCAGCGCCGCGCCGAGTAGTTACTCCGGCTCGAACTGGTCCTTGGACGCGCCGCAGACCGGACAGACCCAGTCTTCCGGCAGTTGTTCAAACGGCGTACCCGGTTTGATCCCAGCGTCCGGGTCACCCGCGGCCGGGTCATAGGTGTAGCCGCAGACCTGGCAGACGTACTTCTTCATCTTCTTCCTTTCGTCTTTCTCACATTTAGACATGTCCAGGCCATAGGTCGGCGCACCGCGACCGGTCTTGCCGCCCTTCACCTGGTGGTAGTACTCATAGGTTAGGGGTCGGCCCGGTCTGACCATCCGGCTGGCGACCACATCGCCGAAGAACGTCGTATGCGAGCCGCAGTCGACCCCGGTCCGGACCCGGGCCTCAATCAGAGCAAGCGTATTCTCCTCAAGCAGCGGGCAGCCGGTCAGGCCGAGCGAGTACTTCACCTTGCTGAACTTGTCGAAGTCGCGGCCGGACCTGAACCCGAAGATGCCAATGAACGGCAGCGGCGTCTCCTGGTCCAGCACGGCCACGGCAAAGACCGCGCTCCGCGATATGTACTCATGGGTCAGACTCGCCTTATTGACGCTGACCGAGACCTGACACGGCTCGGCCGCGACCTGAACCACCGTGTTCACAATCAACCCATTCAGCCTGCCCGCATCGTGCGACGTGACGACGTAGAGTCCGTAGCTCAGGGTCCGTAGCGCTGCCAGCTCTACCCGCTGCGGGTCAATCGGGCAGTGCGCGCCGGTCCCGGCGTGCTCAATCACTTAGTGATGCGTTCCTTCAGCCTCGCGGCCACAGTGCTGCCCAGTTCCCGGCACCGGGCGAGCGCTCCGGCATCAGGCACGAACTTGACCTTGAGCGCGGGCGCGACCAGTTCCACGCCCATCGCCTTCAGGTAGTCCTCGGCCTGAGTCGCGCCCTCGCCGCTCCAGCCGTAGGACCCGAACGCCGCGCCGATGAGGTTCTTCGGCTTCAGACCCCGGGCATAAGTCAGCGCGTCGGCCAGCGAAGGAAACAGCCCGTTGTTGATGGTCGGCGAGCCAACCAGCAGAGCGCCAGCGCCGAGCAGCTCGGTCATCAGGTCTGCCCGAGTACTGCCCTGCATCGGCACCATGTTCACCTTTGTCCCGCCTGAGGCAAGCCCGTCGGCAATCACCCGCGCCATCATTGCTGTGCTCTGCCACATCGTGTCAAAGAGAACGACCGCACGGTTGCCCGGCTTCTGCTCAGCCCACTTCTCCCACCAGCCGAGTATCGTGCGCAGGTCCTTGCGCCAGACCGGCCCATGGTCCGGAGCAATCGTCTTGATGCTGATGCCGAGCCGGGCGATACGGCCAAGCAGCCTGGTGACAAGCGAAGCATAGGGCAGCAGGATATTGGCAAAGTACTTCCTCGCCTCGTACTCCATCACCGCCGGGTCGCACTCGTCCGCGAACCGGGCGCCTGATGCCAGATGCATGCCGAAGCCATCCTGCGAAAAGACCAGTTCGTCTTCGTGCAGGTACGATATCATTGAATCCGGCCAGTGGAGCATCCGCGTTTCGAGGAAAGTGAACGAAAGCCCGCCGAGCTTCAGGGTCTCGCCGTCGTTGACTGCGGTTATCTCGACCGGGTCCAGCCTTTGGTCATGCAGGTTCTTCACGCCCATGACCGAAGCATAGACCCGGTCCGGTCTGACTGCCGCGATCGTCTCCGGCAGACAGCCGGTGTGGTCCATCTCCGAGTGATTCGAGATAATGACCTTGACGGTCTTCGGGTCCACGACCGAGCTGATGCGGGCCATCATCTCTGAGAAGAACGGCGCCTTCACCGTATCCACGAGCACCGGCTGTTCACCGGTCACGAGAAACGCGTTGTAGGTCGTACCGCGCGGTGTCGAGTAACCGTGAAAGTCGCGCACCGACCAGTCAATCGCGCCGACCCACCAGACGTGCTCGCTGATCCGGACCGCTTCAAACCCACCGGCTGCCATCATTCGTCTCCTTATCGCCGGCTACGCGCCGGCCGGGGCCTGAGCGTAGAGCCCGGCCAATTCCGGCGGCAGCACGAACGTCCGTTGCCCCAGTTCCCGGTCAAGCATCAGGACACCGCGGCCGTCGCTGCCCACAAGCTTCAGTTGCTGCGCCACCCTGGAGGTGCTCTCTTCTTCCTCGACCTGCTCATCCACGAACCACTGCAGCAGCGAGCGTGAGGCGAAGTCGTTCTCTTCGTGCGACAGCTTCATCAACAGGTCGATACGGCCGGTGATGAACTGCTCGTGCTTGTACGCTGCCTCAAACACGTCAAGGGCCGACTTCCATTCCAGCGGTGGTTGAGCAATCGGCTGCAGCTTCACCTGGCCGCCGCGCTCGATGATATGCTTGTAGAAGCGCATCGCATGGGTCAGCTCTTCCTGAGTCTGAGCACTCATCCATCGTGCCATGCCGTCGAGCCCCTGAGTCGCAAACCAGGCCGACATCGACAGGTAGATGTAGGCCGACTCCAGTTCGTACTTGACCTGGTCGTTGAACGCTTCTTCGATCTTCTTGGGAATCATCTTACTGTCCTTTCCAGAGGCTATGGATGTTGCAATACTCCCGGGCGAAAACGCTCGTCGCCTCGACCGAGAAGAACGCCTCAGGCGCCTGCCCCGGAGCAAGGAACTGACGGTGCGCCTTATCACCGGCCACCAGCTCAATCCACTCGATGAAGTGCTTCTCCTCCATCGGGTGAGCGACGCTGCCGACCTTGACCTTGTAGCCGCCCGCGACCTTCTCAATCACCGGCACGTGCTTCTCTTTCGCCGCGTCAGTCGTATTCTCGACGAGCAGTTTCATCGGCTTGCCGCAGCAGACCAATTGGCCGGCTCCGCCGGTGAGCACTTCGACGATATTGCCGCACACTTCACACTTATAGACTTCCAGACGCTTTGCCATTCGTTTCCTCCTTAGCTGTTATCCCGAAATCAGACGGTTGTCCGGTCCGGAAAAACCGCACTCCGGGATATAGCATGTTACATCAACAAACTGACAATTCTGCTGACACGACGGACACGTCTCAGGCGGTTGTGCTGCCTGGAGCACGTACTTGCAGTTCGAGCACTTCCAGTATGGCACGTCCGCTGCCAGGCCAGCCCCCGGGGCAGGAGTTGCCCGCAGCGGCGGTTTGTTCGGTGCTGCCCGACTCTGCTCATCACCGGCCAGCATCATCGGCTTACCGCAGCAGACCAGTTTGCCGCCGCCTTGATGCACGACCGCAACCATCTGGCCGCACACGCCGCAACTGTACACCTGTTGCTTTGCCGTCATCGTGTTGTCTCCTCTCTGAACTACTGCACGCCTCTGACCGCAGCGAGCACGGCCTCGTAGTCCGGCTCGGTACCAATCTCTTTCACAAGCTGAATGTAGCGGAGTACGCCCGCGCGGTCAACTACGAACACCGCCCGGGCCAGAAGCCGCAGGTCCTTGATGAACACGCCATATGCCATGCCGAATGATGCATCCCGGTGGTCGGAGACAGCAATGACCTTATCGATACCGGCTGCTCCGCACCACCGCTTCTGGGCGAACGGCAGGTCCATGCTGACGGTCAGGATGACGACGTCTGGTCCCAGCCTGGCCGCCTCGGAATTGAAGCGCCGGGTCTCCGTGTCGCAGACCGAGGTGTCCAGTGAAGTCACCGCCGAGACTATGACGACCTTGCCCTTGAACTGGGACAGCGTCACCGGCTTCAGGTCGTTGCCGACCGCAGTGAAGTCCGGCGCGACGTCTCCGACTCTTACTTCAGAGCCAACCAGGGTCACGGGCTTGCCGCCCATGGTCACGAGATTCGTTCGTTCAGGCACTGGTTTCTCCTTGCCAGGTGTTGTGGTTCTGCCGGCCTGAAGCCGTGTTCCCGCAGCGCCACTATCCTACCAGTTCTCACCCAGCAGCTCGAAGTATGCCTGAGGATGAGCGCACGCTGGGCACTGCTGCGGCGCCTCGTTGCCTTCATGAACATAGCCGCAGTTAAGGCAACGCCACCGTATCGGCTTGTCGCGCTTGAACACCCGGCCCGCAGCAATGTTGGCCGCCAGGTCATTGTACCTCTTCTCGTGCTGCTTCTCAGCCACGGCGATGTTTCGGAAAACGGCCGCGATTTCGGCAAACCCTTCTTCGTCCGCGACACGTGCGAAATCGGGATACATGGTTCCCCACTCGTACTTCTCACCTGCAGCCGCGGCTTTCAGGTTCTCAAGCGTAGTGCCGATTGTGCCAGCCGGAAACATCCCGTGGACCTCAGCCTCACCGCCTTCAAGGAACTTGAAGAACCGCTTGGCATGTTCTTTCTCCTGGTTCGCAGTCTCCTCGAAGATCAGCGCCATCTGCACAAACCCCTCTTTCCGGGCCTGGCTCGCAAAGTATGTGTAGCGGTTACGTGCCTGCGACTCGCCGGCAAATGCGGTTATGAGATTCCTCTCGGTCCTGCTGCCTTTCAGTCTCATTCCAGACGCTCCTTTCTCAGACTGTGGTAATTCGCATATCCAACCGCACACCCCAAGTACCCCGGACATATATTAGACCTGCCCTGCATCCTCAGGATTCCCGGGCTAAAGCCCGCTGGGCCTCATGCGGGCGAGTTCCCGAAACAGCGCCAGTTCTTTCTCGGTCAATCGGGACGGCAGGCGGATATCAACCGTAACATAAAGGTCACCTTTGCTCGTGCTGTTCAGCCTGGGCATGCCTTGGCCTTTCAGTCTCATCTCTGTGCCGCTCTGGGTCTCCGGTGGAATCTTCAGCCGGGCCCGGCCCTGGACCAGCGGCACGGTTACCTCCCCACCCAGCACTGCCGTGTACAGCGGTACCTGGACCCGGGTCTTCAGGTCGTCGCCGATGCGGGTGAAACGGCTGTCCGGCTCAACCTCGATGACCAGCCACAGGTCACCGGCGCGGCCCCGCCTGCCGGCCAGACCCTGGCCCTTGACCCTGATCCGCGACCCGGTGTCAACCCCGGCCGGTATCTTCACCTCGATGGTCGGCCCGCCCTGCCGTTTCAGTCGGCGCGTGGTCCCGGAAAAAGCATCGGCCAACGTTACTCTAATCGGCTGCTCGATATCCTGGCCGGTGCCACCGAACTCGAATCCCGACGAGCGGTCCTGGCCGCCGAACACGAACGAAAAGAAGTCCGAAAACCCTTGGCCGCCGAAAAGGTCCTGCAGGTCCTCGGTTGTGTATCGGGCGTAGCCGGTCTGGGGCCCGGCCTGGTACCGGCTCCAATCGAACCCGCCTCTGCCGCCAGCCTGCTGGAATCGCTGCCAGTCCGCACCCAGTTGGTCGTACTTGCCGCGTTTGTCCGGGTCAGAGAGAACCTCGTACGCCTCGTTGATTTCCTTGAACTTCTTCTCTGCCTCGGCCTTGTTCTCGGCCACGTCCGGGTGGTACTTCCTGGCGAGCTTGCGGTACGCGGCCTTGATTGTCTTCTCGTCGGCGTCTTTGGGAACTCCGAGAATCTGGTAATAGTCTCTGTATTCCACGTCAGTCCAGCCGCGTCCTCACGGCTGTCTTGGCGGCTCGGACATTTCCACCAGTACCCCGCCGGTTGAATGCGGATGGATGAAGAATACCTTTGTCCCATGCGCACCTGCCTGGGGTGACTTGTCGATAATCCGCACACCGGCTTCGCTCAGCCGCTTGAACTCGGCATCGGCATCATCGACCTCAAAGCAGATATGCTGCAATCCGGGCCCGCGTTGCTCGAGGAATTTGGCAATCGGCGAATCGAGCGAATCCGGCTGCACCAGCTCAATCCGCGTCTCCCCTATTGGTATGAAACCGACCGTGACCTTACGTCCTGGCACGGTCTCCTTGCCCGTCATCGTAAGACCCAGCAAAGCATAGGCCTTAGCCGCCTGCTCAATGTCGGGCACCGCGACGGCAATGTGGGAAACCTTCTTGATCATGCCTGCCTCCTATTTCATCCGGTCATGCTCTCCAAACACTGCCCGCAGCGCGTCCGACACTTCGCCCACGGTCGCGCCGGCCCGGACTGCCGGGACAATCGCTTCCATCAGATTGCCGCTGCTCCGGGCGGTCTCAGCCAGCCGTGCCAGCGCCGCCTCAAGTTTTGCCCGGTCGCGCTGCTGCCGGAACCGGGCCAGTTCTTCTGCCCGCCGCCGGCCCAGGTCCGGGTCTACTTTGAGCAGTCTGAGCCCCTGAACTCCTGTCGCCCCTTCCCCTTCCTTGTACCTGTTCACGCCGACCACGATGCGCTCCTGTTTCTCCACTTGTTGCTGGTAACGATACGCGCTCTCGGCAATCTCCTGCTGCATCAACCCGGACTCGATTGCTGCGGTCGCGCCACCGGCGGCTTCGATCCTATCAATCAGCGCGCGGGCCCGGGCTTCAATCTCATCGGTCAGGGACTCGATGCAGTACGAGCCGGCCAGCGGGTCAACCGTGTCGGCCACGCCCGACTCGTGCGCAAGAATCTGCTGCGTGCGGAGCGCGATGGTGACCGATTCCTGCGACGGCAGGGCCAGTGCCTCGTCCCGCGAGTTGGTATGAAGGCTCTGGGTTCCGCCCAGAACCGCAGCCAGAGCCTGATATGCCACGCGCACGACATTGTTATCCGGCTGTTGCGCGGTCAAGGTCACGCCGCCGGTCTGGGTGTGAAACCTCAGTTTGCACGACTCGTCCGAGGCCTGCCAGCGCTCGCGCAGCAGTCGGGCCCAGAGCCGACGCGCGGCCCTGAACTTCGCTACTTCCTCAAGGATGTTGGAGTGGGCAGCAAAGAAGAACGACAGCCGCGGTGCGAACTTGTCGATTGCCAGGCCGGCAGAGAGCGCGGCCTTGATGTACTCCAGGCCATTGGCAATCGTGAACGCAACTTCCTGCACTGCGGTTGCTCCTGCTTCGCGCATGTGGTATCCGGAAACGCTCACCGTATTCCACTTCGGCACGTGCTGCGCACACCAGGCAATGATATCGGTCACAAGGCGCAACGATGGCCGGGGCGGAAAGATATAGGTTCCCCGCGCCACATACTCCTTAAGAATGTCGTTCTGAATCGTGCCCTGGAGTTGGGCAATGTCCACACCCTGCCCTTCGGCCACCGCGCAGTACATCGCCAGCAGCACCCCGGCGGTCGCGTTTATCGTCATCGAGGTCGAGACTTTGTCGAGCGGTATGCCCGCGAACAGGGTCTGCATATCCTCAAGCGACGAAATGGCAACACCGACCTTGCCCACCTCGCCCCGGGCAAGCGGATGGTCCGAGTCGTAGCCCATCTGCGTCGGCAGGTCAAACGCGACCGAAAGCCCGGTCTGGCCCTGCTTCAGCAGATAATGGTAGCGCCTGTTCGTGTCCTCGGCCGAGCCAAACCCCGCGTACTGCCGCATGGTCCAGAACCGGGACCGGTACATGGTCGGCTGCACCCCGCGCGTAAACGGAAAGCAGCCCGGCATTCCGAGCTGTTCATCGTACGATGTGCCATCCCAGTCTGCCGGCGTGTACGCCCGCTTCAGCGGCAGCCCGGAGACCGTCTCCGCGGTCTCAGGTCGCTCCGGCGCCTTCTTCAGCACCGGCCCGACCACCTCGCTCTCCCACTGCGCGAGCCGTTGCTGATTCTTGCCGGCCTCGTCCTTCGTCATTCGGGCTTCGTCACTTCCTTACAGCGGTATGTTCCCGTGTTTCTTCCACGGGTTTGCGTCGCGCTTGCCGCGCGTCACTTCCAGGGCATCAATCACCTTGCGCCGTGCGTCCTCAAACTCAATCACCTCGTCGATGTAGCCGAGCTCGGCGGCCTTGAACGGGTTGCCGAACTTCTCCTCGTATTCCTCGACCAGCTTCTTCCGCGTCGCCTCCGGGTCCAGTGCCTCGGCAATCTTCTTGCGGAAGATGATATTCACCGCGCCCTCTGAACCCATCACCGCAATCTCGGCGGTCGGGAACGCAAAGTTGAAATCACCGCGAATGTGCTTGGACGACATCACGTCATACGCCCCGCCATAGGCCCGGCGCACGATAATCGTCACCTTGGGCACAGTTGCCTCGCAATAGGCGTAGAGCAGTTTGGCGCCGTGCCGAATGATTCCGCCGTATTCCTGATTCGTACCGGGCAGAAACCCGGGCACATCGACAAACGTCACAATCGGGATATTGAAGCAGTCAAGAAACCGGACAAACCTGCCCGCCTTGTCCGAGGCGTCGATGTCGAGACAGCCGGCCAGAAACTTGGGCTGGTTCGCCACAATGCCCACGACTTCGCCATCCATCCGGGCAAACCCGATGATGATGTTCTTGGCCCAGAACTTCTGCACCTCAAGAAAACTGCCCCGGTCCACGACTTTGAGAATCACCGAAAGCATGTCGTACGGCTTGCGCGGGTCGTCGGGCAGGATATCGCCGATGCCTTCGGCGTCACGGTTCGGGTCGTCGCGCGGCTCGATGCGCGGCGGGCGCTCGCGGTTATTCTGGGGCAGATACGAAAGCAGTTTGCGGCACTGCTCGAGCACGTCCTTGTCGTCGATGCCCTTGAAATGGGCCACGCCTGAGACCGAGTTGTGCGTTTCCGCACCGCCCAGCTTCTCCTTGGTCACCTCTTCCTTGGTCACGGCCTTGATCACCTCAGGCCCGGTGATGAACATGTAGCTGGTCCGCTCGCTCATCAGGATGAAGTCGGTCAGGGCCGGCGAATAGACCGCGCCGCCCGCACACGGCCCCAGGATCGCCGATATCTGCGGAATCACGCCTGAGGCCAGGGTATTGCGCAGAAAGATATCAGCATAGGCGCCCAGGCTGTCCACCCCTTCCTGGATCCGGGCACCACCCGAGTCATTGAGACCGATAATCGGCATCCCGTTCTTGAGCGCGAGGTCCATCACCTTGCAGACCTTCTCGCCGAACACCCGCGACAGGGTCCCGCCGAACACAGTGAAGTCCTGCGAGAACACCGCTACCGGCCGGCCGTCAATCTTACCGTGCCCGGTCACAACCGCGTCCCCTGGTATCTTCCGCTTCTCCATCCCGAACTCCGAGCAGTCATGCACCCGCAGCCGGTCCAGCTCGACAAAGCTGCCCTTGTCCAGCAGGAGGTCGAGCCGCTCGCGCGCGGTCAGTTTGCCGGCCGCATGCTGCTTGGCCACTGCCTCAGGCCCGCCGCCCGCCAGGGCTGCTTCGTTCCGTTTCTTCAGCTCATCAAGAACGTGTTTCCGGTGTGCCATGTGCCATCGATGCTAGACGCCTAAGGCCGATTGTCAAGAAAACGACCACGTCGGAATCCGGGATTGAACCAGCTCCTGCCCGTCGGCGCAGCGGGTTCATTCCTGACCCGCGCTCGCGCCTGACCTCAGGACTCGCAGCGCATCTGCTCTGGCAACTGCCGGCGCGTTCGGACCTGCACCAGTCAACCGCGCTGCTGCCGCACCTGACCGTCGTGTTGCTGCTCGGCCCGGATTCGAGCGCGGTTGCGAATCTGGTCTTGCGCCTGTTGCTCCAACGGGTCTGCCAGCCGCAAGCCGAACCGGCCACAAGGCTGGCAGGGGGAACGACTCCCCCACTCGCTCCCAGAGCCAAGAACCCAGGCAAACCCGACAGCTCAAACGCAAGCCCAAGCCACAAAGATACGCGACTTAGGCCATACTGCCCTTGATTCGCCGGCACTGCTGTCTGCTGTCTTGTGACGACGACTTTCGCGCGAATAGAGACTGTCACCGCGCACGAACAGAGTACGCGCCAACGCCTGCGGCCAGCCCTGGTTGTTCTGTCCGTGTATTGACAAGTCGCAACTGAATCAGGTCCGCGAACTCCGAACCTCCCGGAACTCCAGTGGGCGAGTGGGCTCTCGGCGTTCGTGGAGCATTCGGCGGCTCGGTCTCGTATGCGGTGTTCAACCCTGCCTTGACTCTGCCACTGCCTGTGCTATGATACCGGCCCATGACTCGACATACGCCGTTCCATGACCGTCACCTAGCCGCGGGTGGCAGAATGGTGGATTTTGCGGGCTATGACCTGCCGGTCCAGTTCCGGGGCATCATCCCCGAGCACCAGCGCGTGCGCACGACCGTCGGGGTCTTCGACGTCTCCCACATGGGCCGCATTGAAGTCCGAGGCAAAGAGGCAGCCGGATGGCTGAACCGGATGACAACGAACGACGTCAACCGGCTGGCGGTCAATCAGGCCCAGTATTCGGTCCTCTGCTACGAGGACGGAGGTATTGTTGACGACCTGGTGGTCTACCGCCTTGCCGACCACTGGCTGCTGGTGGTGAACGGTGCCAACAACGCCAAGGACACGGCCTGGCTGAAAGAACATCTGGCCGGCGACGTGCAGATGGAAAACGTTACCGACCGCATTGCCCAACTCGCCATCCAGGGACCCAAGTCCGAGCCGACCATGCAGAAGATATGCTCGGTCAACCTCGCCAACATCGGCTTCTATTGGGCAGGTGCGTGTCGAATCGCCGGTGTGGATGGATTGATATCCCGCACCGGTTACACCGGCGAGGACGGATTCGAGGCCTACTTCCCGGCCGAACATGCCGGCAAGGTCTGGGATGCAATCTTTGACGCCGGCCAGGAGTTCGAGATCGAACCGATCGGCCTGGGCGCACGCGACACCCTGCGCCTTGAGATGAAGATGGCCCTTTACGGTAACGACATCGACCAGACCACGAACCCGATTGAGGCCGGCCTGGGTTGGGTTGTGGTTCTGGACAAGCCCGGAGGGTTCATCGGCGGTGACGCGCTGAAGAAAGTCGACGAGGAGAAACCGCGACGTCGGCTGGTCTGCCTCGAGATGCAGGACAGGTCCATCCCCCGTCCGCATTGCCGGATACTGGCCGAAGGCGCCGAAATCGGCCACGTGACCAGCGGCACAATGTCCCCTTCCCTTAGCAAAGGAATCGCCCTGGGCTACGTGCAGCGCAAGTTCGCCAAAGCCGATACCGTGGTGGCAATTGAAATCCGCGGCAAGGCCGCTCCGGCCAAGGTTGTGAAACCGCCGTTCTACAAGCATGGCTCAAGAAAGTGAGGTCGTCTGTTGGCTAACATCCCGAACGATTTGAAGTACACCAAGACGCACGAATGGGTCCGACTCGAAGCCGGTGTCGCGACCGTGGGCATTACCGACTTTGCCCAGCATGAGCTGTCCGACATCGTCTATGTCGAGGTCACGACCGTGGGCAAGACCGTCAAGCGCGAGGAAGCCATCGGCACGATTGAAGCGGTGAAGGCGGTTTCAGACCTGTACGCGCCGGTCTCAGGCACGGTCGTTGAGGGAAACGAATCGCTCAAGGACTCGCCCGCAACCGTGAACCAGGACCCTTACGGCGCAGGCTGGATTGCGAAGATCGCCGTTGCGAACCAGTCCGAACTGGACGGCCTACTTGATGCTGCTGCCTATGCCGAAGTCGTCAAGAAGTCGGCGCACCACTAGTTCTGGCAGATGACGAACGCTCCGACCATTCGGACTAAGAGCTTCGACCTTCGAGCCTGCGCATAATGCGGTACACTCCTCACACCGACGGAGACCGGCAGAAGATGCTTGAGCGCATCGGCGTTGGGTCGGTCGAGGAGCTGTTCTCTGTCATCCCCGATGACCTGAAGCTGGAGCGGCCGCTCAATCTGCCCGAGCCGCTCTCCGAGCCCGAGGCGGTCAGTTTCCTTTCCGGGCTCGCACGCCGCAACATCGGCACCGACCAACTGGTCTGCTTTGCCGGAGCCGGAGCCTATGACCACTACGCGCCGGCCATCGTCGACACCATCATCTCGCGGCCTGAGTTCTACACCGCGTACACGCCTTACCAGCCTGAAGTCAGCCAGGGCACGCTCCAGGCCATCTATGAGTTCCAGTCACTGGTCTGCCGGCTCTATGCGATGGAAGTGGCCAACGCCTCAATGTACGACTGCGGCTCGGCTCTGGCCGAAGCGACGCACATGGCGCGCGACATCAGCCGTCGTCCCCGCGTGCTGGTCTCGGATGGCGTCCACCCGGCCCATGTTGAAGTCGTGCGCACCTACTGCCATGGCCTGGGCATACCAATCGAAACCGTGCCGCTCAAACACGGTTTCACCGACTCGGCCGCGCTCGAGCAGATGTGCGGCCAAGACGTCGCTGCGGTGCTTGTCCAGCACCCCAACTTCTTCGGGGTGATCGAGCCCGCGCCTCAGTTGAGTCACATCGTGCATCAGGCCGGAGCCCTGCTCGTGGTCTCGGCCGACCCGGTCTCTCTGGGCGTTCTCCAGCCGCCGGGCGAGTACGGTGCTGACATCTGTGTCGGTGAGGGCCAGTCGCTCGGCCTTCCCTTGAACTTTGGCGGCCCGTACCTGGGGCTGCTGTCCGCCAGGAAGAAATACATCCGCAACATGCCCGGCCGAATTGTTGCCCGCACTGCGGACATCGAAGGCCGTCCTGGCTATGTTCTTGCGCTCCAGACCCGCGAGCAGCATATCCGACGCGAACGAGCAAGCTCCAATATCTGCACAAACCAGGCGCTTTGTGCCCTGGCCGCCAACGTCTACCTCTGCGTGATGGGCCGAACCGGGATTGCCGAGGTTGCCCGCCAGTGTCTGGCCAAGGCCCACTATCTGGCTCGGGCCATCGGTTGCGTGCCGGGTTTTGTCCCCGAGTCAAGCACTCCTTTTTTCAAGGAGTTCACGGTCCAGACTCCGGTTCCGGCAGCTCAGGTGGTCGAGGCCGGAGTCAGGCACGGAATCCTGGCCGGTGTAGACTTGGCCCGGTTCAACCCGGAGTGGAAGAACCGGCTGCTCGTAGCGGTGACCGAGAAGCGCACCCGGGCCGAAATGGACAGGTACGTGGAGTTTCTAAAAGGTATCTAGGATGCAGGCCGAAGTACCAGACTGCAACCTCACCCGGAATCGGGCTTCGTGCACGTGCACCTATGAACCGTGCCCGCGCAAAGGCCGGTGCTGCGAGTGCATCGCCTACCACCGTGACGCGGGCGAGTTGCCTGGTTGTCTGTTTCCGCCCGAGGTTGAGCGCACCTACGACCGCTCAGTCGCCCGATTCATCGCCACGAGGAAACGTTGATGCCTGAGAAGACCGTGTTCGAGCTTTCTGCAGTTGGGCGTCGGGCCTGGTCTCTGCCCGAGTTGGACGTGCCTGCGGTCGATGTCGGTGAGTACGCCCGTCTTGATAACAACCTGCCTGAGCTTTCCGAGGTAGACATCGCCCGTCATTTCAACCGGCTGTCGGTAATGAACCATCATGTGGACCGGGGCTTCTACCCGCTCGGCTCATGCACCATGAAATACAACCCCAAGGTGAACGAGCTCGCCTGTCGGCTGCCCGGCTTCACCGGCCTCCATCCGCTCGAACCCGAGGAACTGACCCAGGGCGCGCTGCAACTGATGTTCGAACTGCAGGAGTTTCTCGCCGAGATTACAGGCTTCGACGCGGTCTCGCTCCAGCCTGCAGCCGGCGCCCACGGTGAGCTGACCGGCATCATGATGGTACGCCGTTACTTCGAGAAACGAGGCGAGAACCGCACAATCGTGCTCGTGCCCGACTCAGCCCACGGGACCAATCCGGCTTCGGTCACGCTCTCCGGGTTCAAGCCGGTGCAGATTAAGTCGAATGAACACGGCCAGGTTGACCCGGCTGAGCTGGCGCGCGAGTGCTCAACTGCCGGGTGCGTCGCCTGTCTGATGGTCACCAATCCCAATACGCTCGGTATCTTCGAAACCGATGCGAAGGCGATTTGCGACGTCATGCACGAGCAGGGTGCTTTGGTCTACCTTGACGGCGCAAACCTGAACGCCTGTGTTGGCATCCACCGGCCGGGCGATGCCGGCTTCGACGTCATGCACATCAACCTGCACAAGACCTTCTCGACCCCGCACGGCGGCGGCGGCCCGGGCTCAGGTCCGATTGCGGTCAAGAAGCATCTTGAGCCGTTCCTGCCCAGGCCGGTGGCAGCAAGGAAAGAACTGAGCGCCAGGACCCGGGACTACTCCTACTATCTGGACTTCGACCGCCCGGACTCCATCGGCCGCGTTACCGGGTTCCACGGCCAGTTCGGGGTTCTTGTGCGGGCATACACCTACATCCGAATGCTCGGTGCCCTGGGCCTGCGCGACGCGGCTCAGAATGCGGTACTGAATGCCAACTACGTCCGGGCCGGGCTTGAGGGAATCTATGACCTGCCGTACCAGGGCCGCTCGATGCACGAGGTCGTCTTCTCCGGTTCAAACCTGCGGCAGTATGATGTCAAGACACTCGACGTCGCCAAACGGCTGCTCGACTTCGGTCTCCACGCACCGACCATCTACTTCCCGCTGATTGTGCCCGAAGCCCTGATGATTGAGCCGACCGAGACCGAGTCGCTTGAGTCGCTCGACCAGTTCATCGAGGCGATGCAGCGCATTGCCCGCGAAGCGGCGACCGAGCCCGACCGGTTGCGGAACGCGCCGGTCTCGACTCCGGTTCGCCGCCTGGACGAGGCCCGGGCCTCGCGTGAGCTCGACGTCGCAGACTTGGGGCACTCCGGCCAACCTGATGTCTGATGTTTGCCTCCGACGTTCCCGCCGAGCGCCGGGACGAAATCCTGGGCAAGATTGCCCAGAAGGTTGTCGACCTGCGGCTCTCCCCGGTCGCGATTGTGCTCCTCGAATCGTCCAAGCCGCTCTCATTTGTCGGCTCCCAGATGATGGTGTTCCTGCAGCCGATTGTCACCGCGGTCTTCCCGTTCCGGCAGTACGACGAAGTGACCGCCCTGCTCGAAGACCGGGCCAACGTCGAAGCCCTGATCCAGACCATCGAGAAACTGGAGGATGACAGGCGTGATAGAAAAGTCAAAGATAACCCGAATCCTCGCCACTGACTGCGGTTCGACCACGACCAAGGCGATTCTCATCGAGAAGCGCGGCGACGAGTTTCGTCTTGCCACGCGCGGCGAAGCACCGACCACGGTTGAGGCCCCGTTCGAAGACGTTACCCGCGGCGTCCTCAACTCGGTGATGGAAGTCGAGGAGCTGTCCGGAGTCAAGCTGCTCGACGGTGAAACGATTATCAAGCCCAGAGCCGGCGACAAAGAAGGTTCCGACACCTATATCTCAACGTCATCGGCGGGCGGCGGTCTCCAGATGATGGTCGCGGGTGTCGTTCTGACCATGACCGGCGAGAGTGCGGCCCGGGCCGCACTGGGTGCGGGCGCAATCGTCATGGACGTCATCGCCTCCAACGACGGTCGGCTGCCGCACGAGAAGATCGAGCGGATCCGCACGCTGCGACCGGACATGATTCTGCTGTCCGGCGGCATTGACGGCGGCACTGTCTCGCACGTGGTCGAGCTGGCCGAGCTCATCTCCGCGGCCGACCCCAGACCCCGCTTCGGTGTGGGCTACAACCTGCCGGTCATCTTCGCCGGCAACAAGGATGCCCGCGAGGTAATCCTCAAGACCCTGAAAGACAAGAGCGCGCTCGAGATTGTCGAGAACATCAGACCGGTGCTGGAACGGGAGAACCTGCTGCCGGCCCGGAACAAGATTCACGACCTGTTCATGGAACACGTCATGGCCCATGCTCCGGGATACGGCAAGCTGATGAAGTGGACCGACGTGCCCATCATGCCCACGCCCGGTGCGGTCGGTCTCCTGATTGAGAATATCGGCAAGTCCCAGGGTATCACCGCCCTGGGCGTTGACATCGGCGGCGCGACGACCGATGTATTCAGCGTGTTCCAGGGGGTGTTCAACCGGACGGTCTCGGCCAACCTCGGCATGTCGTATTCCATCTCCAATGTGCTCGCTGAGGCGGGCGAGGCGAACATCATGCGCTGGCTGCCCCTTGAGATGCCCGCGGCCGAAGTCCGCAACCGCATCCGCAACAAGATGATTCGACCGACCACGATTCCGTCCACGCTCGAGGAACTGAAGCTCGAACAGGCGATTGCCCGCGAGGCCCTGCGCCTGGCACTCGTCCATCACAAGTCGATGGCCGTCGGGCTCAAAGGCGTACAGCAGGAACGAACCATCTCCGATGCGTTCGCCCAGACCCGCACCGGCGAGACCCTGGTCAACATGATGGACCTGAACCTCGTGGTCGGCTCGGGCGGTGCTCTGTCCCACGCGCCGCGCCGGGTTCAGTCCGCGATGATGCTGCTTGACGCCTTTCAGCCCGAAGGTATCACCCGCCTGACCGTGGACTCGATCTTCATGATGCCGCACCTGGGCGTGCTCACCGAGGTCCATCCCGAAGCAGCCTACGAGGTCTTCGAGAAAGACTGCCTGATTCATTTGGGAACCGCAGTCGCACCGGTCGGCACCGGCAAAGACGGCCAGAGATGCGTGCATGTTAAGGTTACGAGGACCTCAGGCGAAGAGCTGGAGGCCAGAGTCAACTTCGGCGACATTGCGCTCCTGCCCCTGCCGGTGGGCGAATCTGCCCGTGTTGTCGTCAGCCCGGAACGCGGCTTTGACGTCGGCGCCGGCCCGGGCAAGGTCGTTGAGGGCAAGGTTGAAGGTGGGCTGTCGGGCGTGATTATCGACTGCCGCGGCCGGCCCCTTGTCTTACCTGAAGACGACAACCAGCGCCGAACCGCCCTGCGCAAGTGGGCGGTGCAACTCAACGCCTACCCGGCCTGAACCGGTCGCACTTCTAACTACCTGTGCTGATTGAAGTTAGCAGCCTGGCCGCCAACTGACAGCGGCGCGTCGCACAGGCCGTTCCGGCCTCTCGCCAGAATAAGTGATTGAAATAGCGGCAGATAGAGCCAAAGACCGACAGCCGGCCCAGGGCACGGCTATTGCTATCTGTGCATGTGGGGAGTTATCATAACGTTATGGCCAGAGTCAGTGTGCCGGGGTATGGCTCAAACCGCCCTGCAATCAGGATCGCCGGACGAAGTCCCGCGACCTATCTGCCGTTCCAATCATGAGCACCAGCCGTATCAGCAATAGCGGGCTGGCTCTGCCTGCGCCCGGCCGCGAAGCTCGCTCGCTGGCCGCGCTCAGGAACCATTCAGCAAAGCTGCAGGCCGCACTCGGACGATACCTGCGCGTCACCGGCTCGCGTCGCGAGACTTTCTTCATCATCGGCGACGGTCTCACGACCGTAATCGCAACCCTGGCCGCGTTCCGGTTCGCTCTCAGTCGGACCCAGTTCGTCCCGGCCAACGCCCTGCTCCTCGGAATCGTGCTCTCCGCGCTCGTCATCGTTGCCAACGTTGCCTTCCGCAACTACCGGCTTGCCTGGGTGACGTTCTCGCTCGCCGACCTGCGCCGTCTGGCCGCAGCAGTCGGGCTGGTCATACTGACCGTGTATGCCCTTGTCCTTTTCACCCCGCTCGGCAAGGTCGACATGCCTCATCCGCTGCTCTGGGGCGCAGTGCTCTTCCTGGCGCTGGCAACTTTTCGCGGCTCGAAACGGCTGCTGGTCGAGCCCCTGTTCGCGCAGGCCGAAGGAAAGCGTACCTTGGTGGTCATGTCCTCAAAACACGCCTACTTCCTGCCCAATCTGCTGCGGCGGATGGGCGACTTCGACTACTACATCACCGGCATCGTTGACCCTGACCCGAACCAGGTCGGCAACTACGAACAGGGTATCGAAGTACTGGGCACAACCGATGACCTGGAAGCGGTCGTCGAACGCTACGGGATTGAGGTCGTGCTCGTGCTGCTTGAAGCCAACCCCGGCTTCAGCCTCGGCGACCTGTACGCCCGGCTGCACCGCATCAGCTCGGTCGAAGTTAAGACCATGCCGTCGCTGGTCGACGTTATCGAAGACCGGTCCGACCTTGGTGCGCTTGAGAAACTCTGCATCCACGAACTGACCGGCCGTCCGCCGGTGCCGATTGACGTCAGCCGAATGAGACGGGTCTTTGGCGGCCGGCGGATCCTTGTGACTGGTGCGGGCGGTTCAATCGGCTCTGAACTCTGCCGCCAACTCGCGCGATTCGAACCCGCGGCCCTGGTGCTGTTCGAACGCGACGACTCCAACCTGTTCTACGTTGACCGTGAGATTCGCCAGAACCATCCCGGTCTTGAACTCATCCCGGTGCTCGGCGACATCACCCACGAACCGGACGTTACTCAGGCGTTCGAACGGTATCGACCCGAGGTCGTGTTCCACGCCGCGGCCTACAAGCACGTGCCGATTCTCGAGTTCCATCCCGAAGACGCAGTCGCGGTCAACGTGCTCGGCACGCATCTCCTGGCCCGCACTGCGGTGCGTCATGGGACCGACTGCTTCGTCTACATCTCAACCGACAAAGCGGTCAATCCAACCAGCACCATGGGCGCATCCAAGCGTCTGGGTGAGATGCTGGCGGTCTCGATGAACGGGCTTTCCGACATGCGGGTGATGGCGGTTAGATTCGGTAACGTCCTTGACAGCCGGGGCAGCGTCACGACCTTGTTCCGGGATGCGATTGCCCGGCGTCAGCCGATTACCGTGACCGACCGGGAGATGAAGCGCTACTTCATGCTCACCAGTGAATCGGTCCTGCTCGTACTCCAGGCCGCGGCCCTGGGCCGGGGCGGTGAGGTCTTTGTTCTCGATATGGGCGAACCGGTGCGAATCTGGGACCTTGCCCACCGCATGGTTGAGCTGGCCGGCCTCACCCCCAATGTCGACATCCCGGTCATCGTCACCGGCATGCGTCCGGGCGAGAAGCTCTTCGAGGAACTGCTGACCGCAGAAGAAGGCACGGTTGCCACCGAGAACGACCGCATCTTCCAGGCCCGTATCTCGCGGCACGTCTGCTACCCGGACCTCGCCCGGGCTCTGCAACAGCTTGAGCAGACACTTCCCCGACTCGACCGGAATGCCGTGAAGCAGGAACTCGCCCAACTGGTGCCGAACTACCGGCCTGACCCCTGCACCGGTCTGGTGCCGTCCTGTCACCTCTCGGTCTCCCGCGCCGCCTCACGCTCCGCGGCCTCGGTCACCTCGACTGCTAACCTTGGCGCGGCCTAGCCTTGCGCGCGCCGGCAGTGCACACCGCCCTGCCGCCTGACGAGTTTCACCAGCTCAATCGACCAGAAGACCACAGTGCTCGCCGCCAGGCTGACGGCAAGCTCGAACACCGACAGAGGCTTGGTATGGAACACCGGCTGCAGAATCGGCAGATAGGTGACTCCGAGCTGCAGTCCAAGCGTAAGCACAACCGTGCCATAGAGGAAGTAGTTCGCCCTGCGGCCTCCTGAGAAGAGCGAGTCGCACTCCGAGCGGGTCGCAAGCGCGTTGCCCATCTGACCCATCGTCAGGGTCGTGAAGACCATGGTCTGCCACGGCCCGTTGTGATTCGCCAGCCACGAGAAGAAGCCGACCGCGAGCGAGGTGACGCCCATTACGAGACCGACCCAGACGACGTCAATCGCCAGGCCCCGGCCGAAAATGTTGTCGGACGGGTGGTACGGCTTGCGCCGCATCGTGTTCCGCTCTGCCGGCTCCACGGTCAGGGCCAGACCGGGCAGGCCATCGGTCACAAGGTTCACCCAGAGAATCTGGACCGGCAGCAGGGCCATCGGCATGCCGAGAAACGGCGCGAGCAGCATGACCCAGATTTCTCCGGCATTGGAAGTAAGGGTGTACTTGAGGAACTTGCGGATGTTGTCGTAGATAACCCGGCCCTCTTCGACCGCGTTGACAATCGTGGCGAAGTTGTCGTCGAGCAGGACCATGTCGGCCGCCTCCTTCGAGACGTCGGTCCCGGTAATACCCATTGCCACGCCGATATCGGCCCGCCTGAGCGCGGGTGCGTCATTGACCCCGTCGCCGGTCATTGCCACAACATGGCCCCGCTTCTGCAGCGCCTCGACGATCGCCAGTTTGTGCTCGGGCGCAACCCGGGCATAGACCGAGGTTTCGCCGACCGTACGTTCAAGCTCGTCCGGCGACAGCCGTGCCAGTTCAACCCCGGTCACGACCGGCAGTTCCGGGTCAGCCATCGCCAGCTCGGCAGCGATGTAGCGTGCGGTCAAAGGATGGTCCCCGGTAATCATCATTGGTCTGATACCGGCGGTGCGGCAGGTCGCAACCGCGTCCTTGACCTCGGCCCGGGCCGGGTCAATCATCGCCACCAGCCCGACAAACACCGACGACCGCTCAACCGTTGACTCATCCACAATCTCAGGTAACTCATCAAGCGGACAGACCGCAAGACCCAGCACCCTCATGCCGTTCTGAGCCAGACGGTTGTTGGCCGCCTCGATGCGGCGGCGCAGCTCCTCGGTCAGCGGAACAACCCGGCAGCAGTCAACCACACTTTGAGCATCGGCCAGAATCACGTCGACTGCGCCTTTGGTAATCGCCAGGCAAGGTGTTGTGATTCCGGCAACTGACAGCAGTTCAGAGAATCGGCCCGGTGTCAGCCGGTGGACGGTGGTCATCTTCTTGCGTTCGGAGCTGAACGGCACTTCTGCGACCCGGGGCAGCGACGAATCGAGCTCGGCCTTGTCAAAGCCCAGCCGGCTTGCGGCTACGACCAGCGCACCTTCGGTCGGGTCGCCGATTGCCCGATGCCGGCCATCCTCGCCGAGTTCGAGCACCGCGTCGTTGCAAAGCGCACCCCCGGCAACCAGGAGGTCAAGGGCTGGTCGGCGCTCGCCCGCCGCATCCATGGCCTCGTGACCTGTTTCCGGCGTGACTTCGAGTCTATGTCCGGCCACGTCGAGCACAGTCACAGCCATCCGGTTCTCGGTCAGAGTCCCGGTCTTGTCCGAGCAGATGACATCGACCGAACCCAGAGTCTCGACCGCCGGCAGCTTGCGCAGGAGGGCCCGGCGCTTAAGCATCCGCTGCGCACCCAGAGCCAGAGCGATGGTCACCACCGCCGGCAGGGCCTCAGGTACAGCCGCAACCGCCATGCTGATGGCGGTCAGGATAAGCACGCGCAGGTCGGCCCGGTGGTGCAGAAGACCTACCAGGAACACGATAACCACCAGGACCGCAACCGCATAGAGCAGGCCGCGGCTGAGCTGGACCATGCGTCGCTGCAATGGCGTCGGCTCACGCTCAACCGACTGAAGCATGTCGGCGATGCGGCCGAGCTCAGTCGACATACCGGTACTGGTTACAGCCATGGTACCGCGGCCGGCAACGACCGCAGTACCCATGTAGGTCATGTTGCGTCGGTCTCCAAGTGAACGGTCACCGGCCGCCAGCTTGTCAGCGGTTTTCTCCACTGGCTCGGACTCGCCGGTCAGGGTCGCTTCCTGCACGCGCAGGTTGACCGCCTCAAGCAACCGACCATCCGCCGGCACGTGGCTGCCGGCCTCGAGCAGAACGATGTCGCCGGGCACAAGTTCGCGGGCCGACATCTCCGCGACGTGACCGTCGCGCCGCACCCTGACCGTCGGCACGGCCAGTGACCTAAGAGCCTCGAGCGCCCGCTCGGCCCGGTACTCCTGGACAAAACCCAGGATGGCGTTGAGCACGACAATCGCAAGGATTGCGGCCGCATCGGTATACTCGCCCAGCACCGCGGAAACGATCCCGGCGCCGACGAGCAGAAGAACCATGACCGACGCGAACTGGTCCTTGAGGATGGAAAATGAACTCCGGGCCCCGCGTTCGACGAGGACATTCGGCCCGTGCTGGGACAGTCGGGCTGCTGCTTCGGCTGAGGTCAGACCCTGAGCTCGGTCGGTTCTGAGCCGACCGAGCACTTCGTCCGACTCAAGACAATGCCAGTCGCTCATGCGTCGGGCTGGCGAGTTGCGGTATCAGTATCCTGCCCCGATGCGGCTACGGCCGCGACGGCGCGGGCTCTTCTTTCTTCTCCTTGAGCGCATCGGCAATCATGCTTACTGCGCCGATGACGCCCGAAGCTTCGTAGGGCACGAACAGCTTGGTCGCCTTGCCGTCGGCCATCTTCGCCAGGGCTTCGAGGTACTTGATGGTGATGAGGTCCCGGGTCGGGTTGCCCTTGTGAATTGCCGAGTAGACCCGCTCAATCGCCTGGCCTTCGCCTTCGGCCACGGTCAGCAGCTTGAACTTGTCTGCGGTCGCCACGCGCTCGATTGCCGCGGCTTGGCCTTCGGCCTGCAGGATTTTGGCCTGCTTTTCGCCGTCCGCCCTGAGAATCGCGGCGGTCTTGAATCCCTCGGCTTCGAGCACGACCGCACGACGCTCCCGCTCGGCCTTCATCTGCCGGTGCATCGCCTCGGTCACGTCCGATGGCGGCTCGATGCGCTGAAGCTCCACCCGGGTGACCTTTGCGCCCCACTTGTCGGTCGCCTCGTCGAGCACGTCGCGCAGCTTGGCGTTGATGCGCTCGCGTGAGGTGAGCGACTCGTCAAGGCTCAAATCGCCGACCACGTTGCGCAGGTTGGTCTGGGCGAGCTTGATGGTCGCGAGCCGGAACTGGGCGACGTTGTACAGGACCTTAACCGGGTCGGTCACCTCGTAATAGATGATGGCGTCGACCGTCACCGTGGCGTTGTCTTTGGTGATGACCTCCTGCGGCGGCACGTCCACGACCTGCTCGCGCATGTCGACCTTGAGCAACCGCTCGATAAACGGAATGATGAAGTTCAGCCCGGGCTGGACCGTGCGCTGGTACCGCCCCAGCCGCTCGACACACGCCCGCTGGTAGGGCCGGACGATCTTGATGCCAATCAGGCCGATGAG
Source organism: Caldifarciminota bacterium (assembly GCA_965648905.1). GTDB lineage: Bacteria > Hydrothermota > Tepidihabitantia > Tepidihabitantales > Tepidihabitantaceae > CAZQFS01. Next base: position 8,898 of record CBFGIT010000005.1, on the reverse strand, counting down.
GAAAAGCAGAATGATAAGTGCGATAAGCAGACCGGCCATTTTACTCTCTCCCTTCAGTGAGAAGTTCCACGAACACGCGCGTGCCCTCAACCTTGAGGACGCGCACCCTGGTGCCGGCCGGGATGGGCGCGGCAGCCTCGGCCCGCCACTCGTCGCCGTCGACCTTGACGCGACCGGCCGCGGGCGGGTTGATTTCAGCGATGACGACCCCGACCGCACCGGGCATACGGTTGGCGCCGACCGGCTCGGGCTCCGGTCTGGTGATCCGACGGGCGATGCGTTGCGACAGCAGCACCAGCGCCCCGGAAAGGACAACAAACACCCCGAACTGCACGTATTGATTGGGGATGAAGAACGCCACGATGCCGGTCACGACCGCGGCAATACCGAACCAGATGACGACCAGCCCGGGAATCAGTATCTCGAGGGCAGCGAGGACCACGCCACAGACAATCCAGACAATCGGCTTCAACTCAAACATGGTGACCTCCTCATGACGGCGGGACCAGTTCCGGCAACGTACACGCTACATAATGGCCGATTTGCCGCCGAAGTCAAGCCACCCGGCGCTGGGCGACAGACTCCGATGAACCGGGAAGGCAGCCGGAGACCGGGAGGCTAGATGTCCTTGCGCCGGGCGCGCCAGCGCTTGACAATCCGGTCCACGTCAAGGTCAGCAAGCCCCTCTGACCACCACTTGGCGAACTCGACGTCGGCACTCATCGGCTTCGGGTCCGGGCAGTCAACCTTGACGCGCGTCGGCAGGACCACGGCGTCCCCGAGCACCAGCGCCTCACCGGTGCGCAGCGACGGCAGCATCGTCATCAGACCGGCCATCGAGTCGGGCACAAGCTTGCGGATGTAGGCCTGGTCGTCCGGATTGGTCAGCCGCATGGCCACGAAGTTGTTGCACTGCGAGAGCACCGTCTCAGAAAGCTCTTTTGGCCGCTGGCTGACCACGACCAGCCCGATGCCGTACTTGCGGCCTTCCTTGGTGATCCGTTCGACTGCGGCCCGGGCCGCGGTGAACCGGCCTTCATTGCGGCTCGGCACATAGTTGTGCGCCTCTTCGAGTACCAGCAGCACCGGAAACCGTTCATGCTCCGGGTTCCAGAGATTGAACTCAAACACCATCCGCGAGACAACGGCCACGACTACGCCGATCGCTTCCGAGGGAACCCCGGACAGGTCGACAATTGCCATCCGCTTGCCGGTGTTGATTGAAAGGTACTCACGCAGCAGCCGCACCAGGCTGTCGTTGTCGGTGTAGCGGGTCGGGCCGAACATGAACTTGTAGCGTGGGTCATTGACCTTGCTGTCGAGTCGAATCAGGAACCGGTCAAAAGCGCCGTACAACGGCCCGGGTTCAAGCTCGCCCGTCGCATTCGGCACCATCTGGATGTTCCAGCTTCGAATCTGGGTCAGCAGGTCTTCAATATCGAACCAGACCGGCGAATCGGCAGTGACCGAGTCACCCTTGCGCAGCTTCTCCGCACCCACCGTACCCTCGCGTGCTCGAACCAGGCCGTCATGCAGCACCGTTACCTGATTTCGGGCGCTGGTCTCGTTCGGGTCAATGCACAGGTCGCAGAACTCCTCGAAGTTCAACACCCAGTAGGGCAATTCCACCTTGTCGGCGTCAATCAGCAGCACATCGTCATCAGGAAAGGCCGCGGCGTACTCGCCGTGCAGGTCCAGGACGATGATGTGGGTGTTCGGGTACTTGCGTACCGCCTGCTGCAGCATGCTGACGACCGTACAGGACTTGCCGCAGCCGGTCGTGCCGACCACGGCAATGTGTTGGCCGAAGAACCGGTCAACGTTCACGAAAGCCCGCTGCTCATCGGCCTGGGTCGGGCAGCCGAACGAGTAGCCGTAGCGGACGTACTCGGAGAAAACGCCGCTCAACTCGTCGGCCGTCACCATCTTCACGGGCTGCCCAACCGTCGGATAGACCGCCACGCCGCGCGCGAACCGGCCGTTCTCAAGCAGAGTACCAATCAACACGCAGTCGGCAACCCGGCGCGGCTCAGGCCGGGCGCCGTTGTGACCATTGCCCTCAAGCATCTTGATGCTCGAGACGATGCCGATAATGTTCTGATTGTGAAACGGAATCTTGACGTGAGAGCCGGGTTGTCCCGCATAGTAGTCGCAGGCCAGCGGCACGGTCGTATCAACGGTCAGTTCGACCAGTGCCCGTTCGCCATTGACCTCGACCACATAACCAACGTCTACGCCTGCGCTCTGGTCCACAAGCTACTCCTCTTCTTGACCCAGGAAATGACTAATCAACTTGATAATTCTACCGCGAATCCGACCAAGTTCAACTCTGGTTGAGTGACCAGCGCCGGCTCACCTGCCGCCGCCTCGTCCCAGGGTCTTCTCGCCAAAGACCTGGCCGGTGAAGCAGAACAACTGGGCATCAGGGTCCTGCCAGGCGGTCGGCGCCAGCCCGGCCTTGCGGCAGGTGTGAGCGAGGAATTGCTCCCGGTTCCAGCCCTGCTCAATCGGCACCTGGGGCAGCAGCAGGCCCGAGTGAAACCCTTTGCGAATCACCAGTCCGTGCCGGCCGACGACAACCGAGTCCGGCGAACCGAGCCGGCGCAGCGGACTGAGCACGGTGACTTCGATGTCAATGTCATCGAGCTCTTCCGGGGTCACGGGCGGAAAACGCGGGTCTTCGCTTGACGCCGCCACCGCCATATCGCTCACCGCCTGGTACAGCGGCTTCACCGCCTCGACGTAACCGATGCAGCCGCGCAGCTCACCGTGCTTGTGCAGGGTAACAAACGCGCCCCGTTTCTCTGCAAGCAGCGCGGTTGCGGCCTCGGCCGGCATCACCCTGCCGGTCCGGACGTGCGTTTCGAGCGTATTGCGGGCAATTGCAAGCAGGCTCTTCTGCTCGGCAATGCTCAACTCGTCACTCGCCTCTCGGGACGCGCTCGGCCGGCCCGAGAACGCTACGGCGCTGTAGCCGACACAGTAACCGCCCTGCTGCCCGGTCACGTCATTGGAGTTCGTCTGCGCCAGCACCGTTGCCCGGTCGGCGCCGAGTTCGCGGGCCGCGACCATCATCGCCACGACCGCATACCCGCCGCAGGCCTGCGCCCGCTCCTCGGCCAAAGCCCGGTACAGCTCCTCCGGCTCAAACCGGGCCAGCAGCTCAACGGTAACCGAATCGGTCCGAACCGCCTCGGCGTACGATTCACCATGATACAGGTCGGTGGATGCGAGGAGGACCGCATTTCGGCCCTGGCAGGCGCGGGCGACGGCCCGGCCCGCGCGTTCGCACTGCTCGAAGCTCGGCCGCAGAAACATGATTGGCACAATCCGGAACGAAGACAGCACCCGCTGAAGAAATGGCAGTTGCACCTCGAGCGAGTGTTCTTCGCCATGTGCCCGCTCCGACTCGATGAAGAAGTTGTCGGCGTCAAGGATGGCGCGCGCCAGCTCCTCATCGACCGGCACTTCGCCCAGCGGCGTGCGCCATGCCCCACGGGCATACACCGCGGCCTGCTGGATGAATGCCCGATGGCTCGTGCCGAACATCACCACGGTCGCGCCGTCGCGACCCGCAAGCAGTCGGAACGCCCGGGCCGCGGTCGGCCCGGAGTAGGGATAGCCGGCATGTGGCACCTGGATGGCAACCAGCTCGCCGGACAACTCGGGCGCGAGCGCGTCGGCGAGCATCGTATCGACCATGGCGGTGAGAGTCCTGACGTCGGCCGGATAGAACTGACCGGCAACCGCAGGTTGTCTTGTCATTGGGGCCTCCTTGGGGCGTGACGCCCCGGGCGCAGCACAGCAGAGCAGCACCAGACCGGCAGTGAGCGTCATGGGCCACGCCAGTTGTGCGCGCACCGGACATGGTAGCCGGGCGGTGCGTGCCTGTCAATCATGCTTCAACCTTCGACCACTTGCCGCACCGGTCGCCATGCCGGTCAATCACCTCGGCTTCGCGCATGGTCTCGACCACTTCACACCGGTTCGGACAGCCGTCACACTCAAACGCCCGGGTCCGAAAGTCCAGTTCCGCCACCTCGAAGCCGGTGAACCGGGTCGCGCGGTCCTCGACCTCTTCCGCGGCCAAAAGCGCCGCACCGAACGCCCCCATCACAAGAAAGTGCTCCGGCACAACCACCTCCTGGTCTAGTGCCCGCTCGAACGCTCTTCTCACGCCGACGTTCGCCGCAACCCCGCCCTGAAACAGCACCTTGGGCAGGACCTTCTTCCCCTTGGCCACCGTGTTCAGGTAGTTGCGGACAATCGCATCGCACAGCCCGGCAACGATGTCCTCGGCCGACATGCCGAGCTGAGCCTTGTGAATCATGTCCGACTCGGCAAAGACCGTACACCGGCCCGCGATGTTGACCCGGTTCTTTGCCCGCAGGGCCAGCCCGCCGAACTCCTCAATCGGAATCCCGAGCCGGGTCGCCTGATGGTCGAGAAAGCTGCCTGTGCCCGCGGCGCAGACCGTGTTCATCGCAAAGTCAGTCGGGATACCGTCGCGCAGGATGATAATCTTCGAATCCTGGCCGCCGATTTCCAGAACCGTGCGGGCGTCCGGATGGAAGTGCCCGGCCGCGACTGCGTGGGCGATAATCTCGTTCTTCACAATGTCGGCCTGAACCATCACACCGGCCAGCCGCCGTGCCGACCCGGTCGTACCGGCACCGAGGATGCGCACGTTCGAGTCGACCTCCCGGCCGAGTTCGGCAACCAGGCGCCGAATCGAATCAATCGGGTTGCCCTGAGTGCGCAGGTACCGGCTCGCCACCACTTGGAAACCCCGGTCCACGACCACGCCCTTGGTCGAAATCGAGCCGACGTCAATTCCCAGAAAACCTTCGACCATTCTTTCTCCGCTCCACCAGGTCAACAAACGCCTCAAGCCGGGTCAGGAGCCCGGTGCGCGACGTGTGTTCGTCAAACGACAACGACAGAATCGGGATGCCGGTCTCGGCTGATATCATCTGCAGTGCCTCAAGCGCGATATTCTCCGGCATGCACGTGAAAGGAAAGACATGGACGATACCGTCCAGCCCGGCACGGGCAAACCGCGCCGACTCGCCGACCGTGCGCATTGCCTCGCCGCCCGGACACTCCGCAAGGTACCGCCGTGCCCGCCAGTGGCTCCACGCCGAACGCAGATTGATGTGCAGCACGTGCAATATGTGATGGTAAAGACTCCGCTCGAACACCACCTCGCAGCCGAGGCGATTCAGCTCCTTCTCGATGTCGCCGTTGGCGAACTGCTCAATTGTAAAGTATATCTCACCGACCAGCCCGAGCCGCAGCGCCGGTCGCCTGCCGCCCAGCGCAAACATCTTCCGGAGTTGTCTCCGGGCCGCACGAACCTGAGACATCGTTCGAGCCTGCTCGACAATCCCGAGCGCCCGGGAGCGAAGTCGTTCGCCCTCCTCGAAGTCCACGGCCCGCTTCCGGTTCAGCAGTTGCCGGAACTCGAGTGTGAGCTGGCTCTTGGCATACATCTTGGCCGTTGCCCGGAAGACCCTGGTCGGCGAGACCCCGAACAGACCGGGCATCACCCGAAAGAAGAACTGGTACGGCGAGTACTGGGTGACGGCCACGAACCGGCAACCCGGATACATCTCGGCCAGCGTTCTCTCCTGCAGATAGCAGTAGTACCCGAACCGGCACTTGCGTGCACCCGCGGCCATCAGAATCGTATCCGCGCCGCGTTCGGCCGCCTCGAGCATGTTGCCCAGGGTTATCTTATACGGCAGACAGATGAGCTCAGGCGAGTTCACGACGCCGACCTCCATGGTCCGCTTTGACCCGGCCGGTGCCGGTACCACTTCCGCACCCATGTCCTCGACAAAGGTCTTCATTGCCAGCGTATCGTAGCCGAAGTTGGGAAAAGAAACCTTCATTCTCGTTCTGGGACATGACCCGACTCGGCGCCCCGAATCGGGCTCAGGCCCCGGCTCATCTCAGGTTCGGGCCGCAGCTTTGCTGCGGCGTGCGGCCAGTTCGATGAACGCCTCGATGCGCGTCACGAGCCCGGCCGTACCGGTGTGCTCGTCGATGACCAGTTGCAGGAACGGCTTGTCCAGCGCCGCCGATTCCTGGCGCATGAACTCGGCCACCAGCGAATCCGGGCCGCAACCCATCGAGACGATGATGCAGACGCCGTCCACCTTATCGACGAGAAAGCGGAACGCGTTGTACAGCTCCCGCTCATAAACCCAGCGGATCTTTCGGGCAAACCCGGCACGACTGCGCAGCACAGCCTCAGGCAGTTCATCCTTGGTGCACAGCCGGTACCCGTGATTCGCGAACGTATCAACGATGGCGCGACTGATATAGTCGTCGCCGAGGTTGTAGAAATGACCAATCAACGCCACCCGGCGCTCGCCCGGTGGAAACTGAGGAACAACCGGACTGCCGGGCAGCGCTCGGTATGCCCGTGCCATGGCCCGAGCCACCCGCACCGGACTGTGGTTGAATGCCAGCCCCGCGGCAAAGTGCGGCGCGAGAAAGTCCCCCTTGATGACCGGCGCCACAACCGGGGTCTCGCGGCCCATCATCATCCGGCAGATGTCGACAATACCAATCATCTTCGGGCAGGCATAGAGCCGGTCCTCAAGCCAGACCATCCGGGGAAAGAAGACCTTGTCCACCCGGCCACGCAACTCGGCCAGGTGACCGGCCGCAATCTTTATCGGCAGACAGACCTCAGAAGAAACGTATCCCAGCCCCTGCTCCACCACGTCTTTGTCGGTTCGGCGGCTGACCACGACTTCAACCCCGAGCCCGGCAAGAAACTCCTGCCAGAACCTGCCGTACCGGTGATACAGCAGGGCCCGGGGGATTCCGACGCGCATCATGCCCCATTCTATTACGGCCTATCGGCAAGTCAATACCGCGTCTGTTCCGGAAACCGACATCAAACCAACTCAGATGCCACCTGTGTAGGTACGAAGGTCGAAGTCCGACGGCCGAACGAAACATAGGTGCTCTTGGCGCTCATCGTGCCGCGCAGCGCCTGAAGCAGCAAGGCAAGCGGCTGGGCTAACCACGACCGGAACCACGGCCGGAACCTAACTCCGAGCGCAGGTCGGAGCGATGCAGCCAGCCAAGAGCCGAGCCAAGACCAGAGCGACCGGCGCGGGGGCAGAGGTCTCGGCAAGGAGAGCGCCAGGGCCAGCGTCGGCCCGAGCGACCCCGGCCGGGACAGACCAAGCCGCTCTCGCAGCGACGGCCGAAGCGGCGGCCCAAGTGGCAAGGGAGACCGTACCCACCTCAAATGTGGTGGTGAGCTAAGTCGCAGCTTGCCAAACGGTTGGGCCCAAGTCCCGGTTGCCCAGGGGTTACAATATATGTAAACCAGTGGAGTGAAGCCGAACTGTCTGGACATGCCCGGGCTGGTTGAGCAGCCCGGACAACTGGTCATGGCAGAATGGAACCGCCTGGCCTGACCCGTGCCCTTGCCGACCGGTCAGCCGGCATCGCGGCCCGCGCGAACGCGAGCCGCTGCCTGACTGAGCCTGTGGACTTCAGTCGTTCTCGGTCAGAATCACCTTCCTGCTCATGCGGTCGTCAGGCGTCTCGAGCGTGCAGAAATACACACCCACCGGAACCGACCTGCCTTTCTGGTCCAGGCAGGTCCAGACCGCCTCGTTCAGACCACCCGGAGCCCTGCCCGAGAACAAGACGTTGACCTGCCTGCCCGCGGCATCGTAGACCTTCACCGTGGCTTCGGTCCCGGCTGCTGCCACCTGCCAGAACACCGAGACCTGACCTCGTGCCGGATTCGGGCTGGCCCGGCGCAGTTCGGTGGCGAGAGCCGCACCCATCGCGCCGTCCTGTTTTCTCTTGTGCCGCACAAGGAAGATGCCGTTTCCCGGCCTTGGTCTGGGCTTGGGCCGCACCCGGTCGGTCAGGTTCAGGTCCTCGCGCTCGTACACGACCAGATTCATGCCCGTGAACTGGGCATAGTGCACGTCCGGGTTGTCCCGGATGCAGCTTGAGTCGGTCAGGCTGGTGTAGTCACCCGAGGCCGTGTCGACCATGCCAATTTGGCTGGTCAGGCCAAACCACCGGACCGCAGCAATCGAGACCGCGTCACCAGACCAGTCCGGCTCTTCCAGGTCAAGACTCGAGCTTGTCAGGAGCCGCTCGCCGGTCCCGTCGCTTCTGACCAGCCCGACCTGGTACGTGCCGTCGTTGTCCTGGGTGGCAAAGCAGACGCTCTGCCCATCCTGGGCCGGGTCCGGTGTCTCGGCATCGTACTCGCCGTCGGTCAGCACCGTGCGTGTGCCGGTGTTGATGCTGAGCTTTGCCACTCTATCATAGTCGCCGTCCTTGGAGTAGACGAAGAGGACGTGTTCATCATCGAGGAAGCTCGGTGACTCGCAGTCGGCGTCGTCGTAGTTGGTCAGGGCCTGCTCGGTCCCGCCCCCGGATGAGATGACGTAGAGCTGGGTCCGGTCGGTCTCGTCGTCCTTGCAGTAGCAGATGAGCCCGCCCGACGGGCTGTAGCTCGGTGAGAAGTGGTCCCGGTCGTCGTCGGTCAAGAGCGTCGGCGTCTGTGGACCCCAGGTCTGTCCTCCAGGTAGACTGGCCGTGTACAACCCCGGAACCACGAACCTGTCCCGACCCGCGGCAACGGGCAACTGCACCGGTCTTGTCAGGCGCACGCTGCTCTCCTTCTGCTCCGTCGCCGTTCCTGCGCCATCGTTCGTCACCGCTCGTTCTTCGGTCTTCCTCTGCTGCTCGCGGGCAAGGTCCGCCTGCCCCTGCCTGTGCGTCGCCCGCCTGCAGATGCGCGGGCAGGCACGCAGACAGGTGGGCGCGGGCAGGTCCGCGTCGGGCACAAGGACGGTAGCGATTTGCAGTCGGTCGGTGACCGTGTCGTCGAGCACAAAGCAGATG
>CBFGIT010000004.1:0-145432 GCA_965648905.1 Caldifarciminota bacterium | reverse complement strand
TCCCGGTCCAATCCTACCATGACAAGCCCAAGGACCAGTTCGGCTATCTCGAGGCCGACACCGTCAGTCACTCGGGCACACGCTACGCCGGCGAGTTCTGCCATACCCTGGTCGTCACCGAGACCGCGACCGGCTGGACCGCACTCCGGGTGCTGCGCAACAAGGCCTGCCATTGGACCCTGACCGCGATGCGCAGCATCTTCCGCGCACTGCCGTTCAAACCCACCGGCCTGCATTCCGACAACGGCTCGGAGTTCCTCAACTACCATCTGGCCGAGTTTGCCCGACGCTGCCGGGTACCGTTCACCCGGTCCCGGGAGTACCAGAAGAACGACTCGCCCTATGTCGAGAGCAAGAACTGGTCGCTGGTGCGGCGTCATGTCGGCTACCGTCGCTACGACACCCGGCAGGAGTACAGGGCCCTGACCCGGCTGGTGGCGCTGGTCGAGCTCAAGCACAACCTGTTCATGCCGACGATGCGGCTGATGGGGAAGGAACGGGTTGGTGGCAGGGTCCGGCGCAAGTACGAGATCGACACTCCGCTCAACCGTGTGCTTGCCCAGCCCAAGCTGGTTCCACGCCAAGGCCAACGAGACCCGGCGGCCGCGGAAGCGATCAAGGCGACGCTGCGACGCGCCGTTGCCAGCATCGACCTGCTTGGTCTCTGTGCAGCAATCGAGCGTGCTGAGGGAGAACTTGACCGCGCCTATCGGAGCAAGTATAAACCTGGCTGTCCACCAAAGGAGAAGCCCGATGCACCTTGATACTAGCACTAACCGCCCGGGCAGGTTTAATTCTGAGGCAAGACGGTCTGGCAGCACGACTCGTCGTCCCGAGAAGCAGTAGGCGCCACAGTGCAGGATATGTCCGGTGCTAACGCACCCCAGTCGCATGTCAGCAGGACACGACAGCAGGCCGCAAATTGCGGCAGAGAAAGTGGCGCCAGGCAACTACTGCTCACCAACTCCTACCAGCAGTAGTGGACTGACTCTCTCACACTCAACAGGTTGGCTCGCCGCGCTGGAACGGCTATTGCAACATAGGGCGCAACAGTATGTACGCTCAGTATCGGCTTTGCGGCGTTTCCTTGGTGCGGCTGGCTGATACCGCCGTCCGGTCTCGACCCAGGTTGCGGCGGGCTATCTCGCTCTGTGCACATTGCACTGTACCAGTCCCTCTGCCCATGCCTCCAGCAGAGGGTCGTCCTTGGTACGGAACCAAATCGCTGGCGAGTCGCACTCAGCCTGCTGGTTGACAATCGGCCCGACTCAGAAGGGGTGCCGCCTGGGCGGCTGGGTCGGGCCGACTTCTGTCTGTTTCTGCCTGTCTATCTTCGCTGAGGCTCGGACCGGTCTTGGCTGTATCGGTCCAGAGCACGCTCAAACGAACCGTTGACCAGCTTCATGTACAAAGCACGGGGGATGAGTTCTCTCCCGACCTGCTCCACGAGAGACTGAGGAATCGAACCGCGCTCGACCAGAAGCCGACCAGCTTCCTGAGCTGCGTCGAACACTTCGCCGACCGGAACGCCATGCCGGGCAAGGTCCTTCAGCGAGGCCGCGTAAGGCCGCAACAGGGCGCCCGCGAACCTGCAGCCCAGATTCTTCGCGACCGCCCGCAGATGCACGACCAGCGGCTCGAAATTATCCAGCTCGGTGAAACCGGAGACCGCGACCAGAGCAATTCTCCTGGTCCTGAACCACCCCCTCCTTGGGTGACGGCAGTGGTCTTCGCGTTCCTCAAACCACGGCTCAAGCAACGGAATCGTGCGGTCAAGGAATGTCTTCATCGGGCCGTTCATCCCGTCAACAAAGAGCGGTGTAGCGAATACGGCAACCTCGGCCGCAGCCAGCCTCGGCAGTAGTCCGGCCATGTCGTCCTGCTGCGCACAGCGGCCTGGAGTCGCAAGCCAGCACCTGAAACAGGCCAAACACGGTTTGATGTCGAGCCCGTGCAGATTGACGAGGTCCACCTCGGCACCGGCCTTCCTCGCGCCGGCAAGCAGGCTCGCCAGCACCAGGCCGGTGCCGCCCCGGTCGCGGCGTGGACTGCTGTTAACCGCGAAGAACTTCATGCGACGCGCCGTCTCCAGTCTGATGAGTACCCATGGCAGCCAGATTGTGACCGAATGTCTGCATTTGTCAACCTTGGGCGTACGGACTCGGCCAGTCCGAGCCGGTTTGGTGCTGTCAATGCTGAACCAGCGGGCCTGCCCGCGCGTCCGCAGGCGGGCCGGCACGGACTTGCACCCCAACTGCCTTGGGGTATACTGTTGCTGGCTTCCAGATGCGTCGCGGCAACACCTTCTCCAATTCGGCACTGCACGACCTGCCGACCCTGAACACCCGCTGTTCTCGGGCGGCTTTCCTGAACCGCGCCGTCAGCCCCAATCATCGACCGACCGGGCCTTGCCCCGCGGTGTCCAGCCGATGAGCCGCGACGACGCCCGCCCGCGTCCGGTTATTCTCGTCGTTGACGACGTGAAGGAGAACTACGACAGCCTCATCCACGCAATCGAGCAGTTCGACCACGGCCGCCTCGCCCGGGAGTTCGATTTCGCCTACGTCGACTCTTACCCGGAACTCAAACGCTGGTACCAGACCAATCCGGGCCGCTTCATCTCCCTGATTATTCAGGACGTCGACTTCAGCCACACGCGCACCCACCGCACCATGGTCGACTATCCCGACGTTCTCCGCCGACCAGGCCGGTCGGGCGACCCGCTCGCGGTCCAGGGTTTTCTGATTCACGCCTACCTCCGTCAGGAAGACATCGACCGCACCAGCCCAGTTCTCTTTGTGTCGTGCCGGCTCAGTACCGACCAGATGGCCGAGTTCTCGTCGCTGCTCATCAATCCCGGCTACGGCAACTGCGCTTTCGTATCCGAGGATGCTTCCGGCGGCGACTACTATCACCAGGTTTGCATGAGCATCGATACTCAGGCCCTGCGTCCGCTCGACGAAGCTGGCCAGGTCCACTGGCGGGAGCACCACCATATGGTTGTCGGCCGAAGCCGCCGGATGGCTCACTTGGTCTACGAAATCCAGCGCATCGGCCCGACCAACGCCACGGTCCTCCTGCTCGGCCGGACCGGCGTCGGCAAGGAACTCGTTGCCAACGCGCTCCACCGGCTCAGTTCGCGTTTCGACGATGAGCTGAACCGTTACCCGCTCACCGTCAACGTAGCGGCACTCGACAAGAACCTTATCGAAGACGAGCTGTTCGGCCACGACCAGGGGGCATTCACCGGCGCTCGCGACGAACGCGCCGGCATCCTTGAGTCCGCGCACGGCTCCAGCGTATTGCTCGATGAGGTTGGCGAGCTCGACCGGGAGACCCAGACCAAGCTTCTCCGGGCCATTGAGTATCGCCGCGTCAAGCGTATCGGCAGCTCGCGCGAGACCGAGGTTGACATCCGGATAATTGCAAGCACGAACCGGACCATGCCCGAGCTTCAGACGCGGTTTCGCCCGGACTTCTACACCCGTCTTGTCCAGCACTGCATACCGGTTCCATCGCTCCGTGAGCGCTGGGAGGATGAACCTCCCGCGGTGATTGAGCATGACGTCAACGAGCTCTTTGACTTCGTCATCGAGCAGATGAACTGCGACCCGCGTCACAAGCGCCGGCTTACGCTCGAACGCGCGACCGCCCGATTCATCCGCCAGCTCGTTCAACAGTACGTTGACGGCGACAATACCATCTTCGATGGCAACGTGCGCAGTCTGCGCAACGTCATCGAGCGGGCTTACGAACGCGCCCAGTACGACGGCAGCTCGCAGATCAGCCTCGGCCACGTCATGCCGACGCTGGGCATCATCCGCATCATGAATCTGCGGGCCGAGGCTCAGCCGGACTCAGACGCAACCCTCGAACGGGTTGTCGGCAGCCTCGACCTCCGCGCGGTCGAACGTCGCGCCATTACCGAAGCACTGGCCAAGACCGGACAGAACCAGACCCAAGCCGCCGAGCTTCTGGGCATCCACCGGGACACTCTTCGTCGCAAGATGTCCGACTTCAATATCAACTAGCGGCCGCACTTCGCGGCACACTGCCGCACTATGCGGCTATAACCAGACCCTATCTAGACCGCCGGCGTCCATAACTCACGCAACAAGTGAGCTTAGGTGACGTTGCTGTCTTGAGAGATGTTGGCATGAAACGTGCAACTGCAGCAGGCTGGATACCCGTACGGAAGCATGGGGTTAAGGAGATTGAGACCGAGCCAGTGGATGCTCCAGCTTGCGAGAGCTCATTATGCTTGCTGATCGCGCTCTCGACGGGGCGAACATGCGCGGTGCGCCAGTACCCACGGCGCACCGCGTCTGGTTCTCTGAACAGGCATTGCGCTGGGCAACCTGAACAACACCTGCTGGCTCGGCGCGGGCAGGGAGTGTTGACAAGCGCGGGTTCTCGTTTAGTCTGTAACCTGATGAAGCATCACAAGAGTCACACTCGAGGACGCGGGCGGGCCGTGCGGCCAGAGTCGCCGGCTGCTGGCAGCGTCGACTTCCGCGTACCGACAGAGAGGCTGAGCTGGAGCTGCTCGCTGGAGCACCTGGCTTTCAAGACGACCGATGACATCGAGCTGTCCGGCGAGATTGTCGGTCAGCGGCGGGCGGTTGAGGCTTTGCGGCTCGGTCTGGAGGTCGCGTCGGCCGGGTACAACATATTCGTAACCGGGCCGGTGGGAACGGGTCGAACCACGACCGTCAAGAGGTTACTTGAAACTGTTGCCGAACGCCCGGCACGGCTTGATGACAAGTGCTATGTCAACAACTTCAAGGACCCGGATTGCCCGCGCCTCCTGCGACTTCCCGCGGGCAAGGGACGGGAGCTCCAGCAGGACATGGACGCGCTGGTCGATTTCCTTGTCAAGAACGTGCCAACCCTGTTTGAGAGCGATATCTACCAACGACGCCGCCAGGATATCGTTGACGGCTTCAAGGAACAGGGGAGCGTGCGGGTGCGGGAATTCGAGCGGAAGATAGCGGCCGAGGGTTTTGCTCTGGTCCAGACCGCGCCTTTCCTGCGGCCGGAGCTGGCGCCGATTGTCGAGAAGCAGCCGGTGAAGGTTGAGGAACTTGCCCGTCTGGTCGAAGAGGGAAAGCTGAGTGGCGAACGGGCTGAGGAAATCAGGGCGAAGTACCGGGAACTGGGGGATGAGCTTTCGGTGATTTTCAAGGAGATCCGGGAGTTCGAGAGGCTCGCCCGCGAGTCGCTGCAGGAGCTGGACCAGAACATTGTCCGGCCTGTGCTTGAGGAGCGGCTTGCCGACATCGCCGAGAAGCAGACAGCGGAGCAGCAGGAGGACGGGGTTCGGGAGTATCTCGATGAGGTCCAGGAGGCGGTGCTTGAGTCACTGGACCTGTTCCGGCAGAGGCCGCAGGAGAAGGGGCAGGGCGAGGGTGCGGCAGACCCGTATCTGGAGTTCAGGGTTAATGTACTTGTCGACAACACGCCGCCCGAGGGAGCTCAGACGACCGTACCGGTGGTGTTTGAGACGAATCCGAGCTACAAGAACCTGTTTGGTTCGATTGACCGGGTATGGGAGCGGGGCGGACAATGGCGGGCTGATTTTACGCGGGTCAAGGCCGGCTCGATGTTGCGGGCCGACCATGGGTTTCTGGTGGTGAATGCGCTTGATGCTTTGACTGAGCCCGGCGTGTGGCCGGCTTTGAAACGGACTCTGCGCAACCGGCAGCTCGAGATTTCATCCGGCGACCCGTCCTCGGTCCTTTTCGGGACGACCGGGCTGAAGCCGGAGCCGATTGAGATCAACGTCAAGGTCATCATGATCGGTGCGCCTGAGGTGTACTCGATTCTGGCCGGCTTTGACGAGGACTTCAAGAAGGTGTTCAAGGTCCGGGCTGATTTCGACTGGGTGATGAATCTGGACCAGAACGCGATTACTGAGTACGTCCAGGTCATCAAGGCGTTGTGCAGCAAGGAGAAACTGCGCCCGTTTGACCGCAGCGGAGTGAAGGAGGTGGTTGAGTACGGTGTGCGGCTGGCCGGGCGGCACACCAAGGTCTCGACCCGGTTCAATATCATCACCGAGCTCTTGACCGAGGCGAATCACTGGGCCGAGGTTGCCGGCGCAGAAACCGTCGGCGGGGTGCATGTCCAGGAGGCGATAAGGCGTCGACGCGACCGGGTGCGGTTGTACGAAGAGAAGCTGCAGGAGTTGATCAATGAGGGGACTGTTTTCATTGATGTGACCGGAACTGCGGTCGGACAGGTGAACGGCTTGACGGTGTATCAGACCGGCGAGTACGCGTTCGGGAAGCCGGCGCGGATTACCGCCCGAACCGGAGTCGGCTCAGCCGGGATTATCAACATTGAGCGCGAGGCTCAGTTGTCCGGGCCGACGCATGACAAAGGCGTGTACATTCTGTCCGGGTACCTGCGTCATAAGTACGCCCGGCGTCAGCCCCTGGTCTTGTCGGCGTCGATCTGTTTTGAGCAGTCTTACGGCGGGATTGACGGCGATTCGGCTTCGTCGACCGAAGTATACGCGCTGCTTTCCGATCTGTCCGGGCTGCCAATCCGTCAAGACCTGGCAGTGACCGGCTCGGTCAATCAGCAAGGGCAGATTCAGCCCATCGGCGGGGTGAACTGGAAGATAGAAGGATTCTTTGACACCTGCAAGGCGCGCGGACTGACCGGAACCCAGGGCGTTGTGATCCCGAAGGCGAATCTGCCGGAGTTGATGCTGCGGCCGGATGTGGTCGAGGCGTGTGCTCAGGGAAAGTTTCATGTCTACTCGGTGAGCACGGTCGATGAGGGGATTTCTCTGTTGACCGGAGTGGCGGCGGGCGAGCCGGATGAAGGGGGTAACTATCCTCTGGACTCGGTGAACGGCCGGGTGAGCAGGCGCCTGGCAGAGCTGGCACGGCTGTATGCCAAGTTCAGGAACAACCGGGATGTGAACTAGCGGGCAGAGAGTCACCGGTCACAGGGGACGGGGTGGTCGGATGACGCCGCCGGACATGACGAGCTTGAGGCCCTGTTCGATTGTCATGTCGGTGTCGTTGATATCCTCGGTCGGAATGAGAGCCAGCCAGCCCGAGGTAGGGTTGGGCGTGGTGGGGAAGAAGACATAGAGAGCCGGGCGGCCGTCGGGCAGGGTGACCGGCAGGTCGCTGGTGATGAACCCAATGGCGAAGAGGCCGGACCGGGGGTATTCGGCAATGACCGTCTTGCGGAGCGAGCTGCGCTGAACAAAGACCGCGTCGGTGAGTTGACGAGCCGAGGTGTAGACCTCTTTCACGACCGGAACAAGTCTGAGGAGTCGGTCCAACTGGGCAAGAACCCAGCGGCCGAGCAGACCTGAGGCAACGGCGCCGAGCACGACAACCGCGACAAGCAGAAGGACAAATCCGAGGACCGAGGCAACCCAGGCGGGCAGTTGCCTGAGCCAGACGTGGTTGCGCAACAAGGGAACCAGGATATTGCCGAGATGGGTCACGATGAACCAGAAAATGACCACGGTCAGGCTGACTGGAAGCAGGGCTGCCACGCCGGTGATGAAGTAGTTGCGGAGTTCTTTCATCGTTCGAGCGTCGCCCGGCAGGCGGTGAAGAAGTCAAGACCGACCTCGGTCCGATAGTCAGGATAGGTCCAATCAAGCGGTTGATACGCGCCGTGACGGTAGATGAGGGTCAGCTCGGCCCAGATTCCGGTGCCGAGGTAAATCCGGTGGGCGTGAGCCTTGGTCGTGGCGAGCACCAGGTTGTGAGCGGAAAGCAGGCCCGGGTCGAGGTTGACCTGGCGCCGGCCTTGAGCATCACAGAGCTCGTGCTCAAGTCTGATGGTGGTGTGCTTGATGGCGGCGAGACCGTCCGGCTCCGGGCACAGGCTTGAAGCGACCCACTGCCGGATAAGGCCCTCACCCATCTCTGGTTCGTAGTAGCGCGTGAAGTCGAAAGGCAGAACCGCGCTGTGCTGGACGTTCGGCCCGAATTCTCTTTCGACCAGTGCCGCGGCCCGGCCCAGGACCTCAGCATTGCGGCCAATCATACCAAGGACCAGACGACAATCAGTCAACTAGTCAGTCCGCCTCCGTACCTTGAGTCTCGTTCGGGCCAATCGCCAGCGTGTCGTACTCCTGCTCGGATTCCTCGTCCGATGCTGAAGCAGGCAGGAACTGGC
This sequence comes from Caldifarciminota bacterium, assembly GCA_965648905.1. Taxonomy (GTDB): domain Bacteria; phylum Hydrothermota; class Tepidihabitantia; order Tepidihabitantales; family Tepidihabitantaceae; genus CAZQFS01. The sequence continues at coordinate 137,278 of CBFGIT010000004.1, read as the reverse complement.
TGAGCTCCTCGAGCCGCGGCAGGTCGTCGAGGCTCTCGAGGCCGAAGTAGCGGAGGAATTCGCGCGTGGTGCGGTAGAGAAACGGGTTGCCCGGTCGGTGCGCCCGGCCCGCGGTGGCAACCAGCCTGCGCTCGAGCAGAGTAAGCAGGGGACCGGAGCAGTCGACCTTGCGCAGAGCCTCGATGTCCGGCCTGGTTACCGGCTGGCGGTACGCGACAATCGCCAAGACCTCAAGCGCAGCACGCGAGAGCCGGTGGGTGAACTGGTGCTGATAGAGTCGGCGCACCCATTCGGCGTACTCAGGCATAGAGTAGAGCTGGAATCCCTGTGCGACGCGGCTGATGCGAAACACCCGGTCGGTTGCCGCGTACTGCTCGTTGAGGTTGTGGACCGCGCGCAGGACCGTCTCGGGCGGTACGCTGAGCAGAGACGTAAGTCGGTCAAGTGCCAGGGGCGAGTCTGCGGCAAAGAGCAGGCTCTCAAGCACCCGCTGGACTTCGAGGATATCAAGGGGTGCTTCCGCGGGCTGAAGCGTGGTCTGGTCCATCAGTCCCGGCTCAATCTGAAGCGCGCCATCAATGCGGCCGCGGCGATGCGCAGGTGCTTGCGAACCATGAAGCAGGAGAGTCTGGTCTCGGATGCGGCAAAGGCATCGAGGTGCACGCCGCAGCGACGCAGCGTCTCGAAAACGGCTGAGACAATGGCTGCATCGCTGCCCACGCCCGGGCCGACGACCGAGACCGAGCAGAGCCCATCTTTCACGTCGAGCCCGCGTGCCCGAACCCTGGTCACGAGCCGCGCCAGAATTGCCTCGGCCGCGGTACGGTGGCTTTCAAGAACGATGAACCCCAGGTCGAAGTGCCCGTCGTGCAGAATGCCGTGATTGAACAGGATGACCGGAACCCGGGCCGCGGCCAGTTGGGTAACAACCTGGTGCAGGCAGCGCTTCTTTGCCGGCACGTCGAAGAGCGTCAGCCTTACCAGCCCGCGGGTCTGGGTCAGAGCCCGAACCAGCGGTTTCTCGATTCGGTCGGTCCTCGTGACTATCGTTCCTCCTTTGCTGCCTGAAAATGATGAGCGGATGATGAGCGGAACCCGATACTTCTCGGCCAGAGCGCAGGCTCGCGGGTGAATCACCTCTGCGCCTGAACCGGCCAGCTCGGCCAGCTCCTCAAAACCGATGCGCGGAACCCGCCGGGCGTTCCTGAACTCGGCCGGGTTCGCGGTGTGGATGCCGTCCACATCTTTGTACAGCTCGCACCGGCCGGCGTGAAGCACTGCCGCCAAGGCCACCGCGGTCACGTCTGAGCCGCCCCGGCCGAGCGTAGTTATCTCGCGGTCGGTGCTCATGCCCTGGAAACCGGCAACAATCGGGACCCGACCACGGGCCAAAGCCTGACGCAGCCGGTCGGCCTTGATGTGTTCAATCCGCGCCTCGGTGTGGAACCGGTCGGTGATGATGCCGACCTGGGAGCCGGTGAATGAAACCGCCTCCAGACCGCGGCTCATGACCGCAAGCGACAGCAGTGCCATGGCCTGACGTTCGCCCGCGGTCAGGAGCATGTCGAGTTCGCGGCGGGCCGGGTTCGCGTTGACCGCATGGGCGAGTCGAGAGAGTCGGTCGGTGGTTCCGCCCATCGCCGACACGACCACAACCACACGTTCTCCCGCCCGACGGGTGCGGACAATGTGCCCGGCAACAGCACGCAACCGGTCGAGCGTGGCAAGCGAACTGCCGCCGTATTTCTGGACTACCAGCGCCATGCTCCAGGGACCAGTTTCTCGGTCACTTCGGGCCGAGCCAGCTTCCGATGCGCTTTGCCGCCAGCACGAGCTTTCTTCTGTCCGCGACCAAGGCGAACCGGACATAGCCCTCGCCGTGCTGGCCGAATCCGACCCCGGGCGCGGCCATCACCTGACAGTTGACCAGCAGCCGGCGCACGAACGACGCCGACGCCGACTCGCCCGGCCGCGCAGTTCCGGCCTGAGGCGGCACTGGCGCCCAGACATAGAACGTCGCTGCCGGCCGAGGCACAGCCCAGCCGGCCCGGGCGAGCTCGTCGCAGAATGCGTCGCGCCGCTCTTTGTACAACTGGCGGGTCTGCCGGATAAGGCTCTCGCCCCGACGCAGGGCAAAAGCAGCCGCGTCCTGAATCGCGCCGAACGGCCCGGAATCGGTGTTCTGTTTGATTTTCAGCAGGGCCGCAATCAGCGCCCGGTTGCCCACGGCCATGCCGATGCGCCAGCCGGCCATGTTGAAGCTCTTGGACAGAGAGTGGAACTCAATGCAGCAGTCTCTGGCACCGTGGACCTGAAGGATGCTCGGCGGCCGGCTTGTGCCGAAGTGGATTTCGGAGTAGACGTTATCGTTGGCGATGAAGAACCCGTACCGGCGGGCCAGGGCAACGATCTCCTCGTAGAAGCTTGTCGGCGCACAGGCACCGGTCGGGTTGGACGGGTAGTTAAGACAGACCAGCTTCACGCGGTTGGCAATCGACCTGAGCCATTCCAGTTCGGGCAGGAAGTCGTTCTTCTCCAGCAGCGGAATTGCGACCGGGGTTGCACCGCACAGCCGGGCCTGATTCTGGTACACCGGATATCCGGGGTCGGAAACCGCGACGACATCGCCCGGCCCGCAGCAGGCCCAGATTAGATGCGCCGCGCCTTCTTTGGAGCCGATGAGCATCGTAACCTCGGTCTCAGGGTCGAGCTCGACACCGAACCGGCGGCCATACCAGGCGGCAACCGCGGCGCGCGCCTCGGGTTTGCCCGAGTACGACGGGTAGCGATGGTTTTCAGGTCGGGCCAGGGCTTTGACCAGTGCGGTAATGACCGGCTTGGGTGCGGGCTGGTCCGGGCTGCCTTCGCCCAAGTCGATAAGACCCGGGCCCGCGCGCGCCTTCAGCTCGTCCAGTTCCTTGAACAGGTACGGTGGGACGCGGGCGAGCCGGGTCGCGGCCGCATCGTGCATCAGTCTTTATACCCCAAAGCAGGCACGATGTCAAGATGATGCTCGACTGCGAGGCGTTTGACACCGGCTGGTCTTTGGTCTATGCTCAATCTGCCAGTAACTGACCAGGCTTGGCCTTTGCGAGCTATGCGACTTAACTACCGCCGTCCGCCTGCTGCGCTGCCGCTCCGGAGGTTCGTCTCCCGGTGAACGCAGCCGTCGTGGTCGTGGTCGTTCTGGCCGGGCTGGTTGCCTTCCTCTGCCTGCTGCTTCTCGTGCGAGTCTCGGCAACGCGGCGCAATCTGAAAGGCCTGTCGGCCACGCTCGCCTCGTTTCAGAACAAGACCCATGATTATCTTCAGAGCCTGACCGCGGGCCTGTCCGCGGTCGAGCGAACCATGGCCGAGTCGGACCGTCAGCGGCCGATTGCACAGTCCGGAGGCGCCTTTCCGACCGCGGAGTTCGAGCGGATTCGCACCTCGCTCCAGATGGTGTCGGGTCAGTTGGCCGAGCTGGCTTCGACCGAGACCGAGCGGACTCAGGCACTTGAACGCGAGGTCACCGCGCTGACGGTCAGCACCGAGGCCCGGCTGGAAGAGCTGCGCGCCACGCTTGAGACAAAGCTCAAGACCCAGGAAGAAGAGTGGCAGCACCGCATGACCGAACTGCGGGCCGAGTCGGACGAACGGCTGCAGCACTCGTCTGAGAACGCGGCCCGGGCACTGGACGAGGCCAATCTGGCGGTCAGTCAGTTGCAGGGGCTGGTGCACGACCGGTTGTCCCAGGCTCTGGCCGTGCAGCACGGGCAGGTCGACGCCGTGCTCGAGCGGCTCGAAGCGCTGACCCGGGAAAGCACCTGTCAGCAGGAAGCCAACCGGGCCGAGATGAAACAGCAGCTTGAGCTGCTGGCCGAGGAGAATGACCGCAAGCTGGCCAACGTGCTCACGTCGTTCCAGCGGCAGTTGGCGACCGCGCTTGAGGGTGTTGTCAATCGGTTCACCGAGCTCGACTGGCTGATTAAACAGATGTCTGAGTCAGTGGTTGTCCTGGCTCGGGACCTGGAGGAACAGCAGGCCGGCCTGAAGGCGGTGCAGACCAGCGTCTCAACTGCGGTCGAGACCATCGGGCAGGTCACATCATCATGCCGTGCCGCAATCGACGAACGCCTTGTTGGTGCGGCTGAGGAGCAGGCTGGACGACTTCAGGAGAGATTGAACGTGCTGGGCGCAGCCCTGACCGGGCTCCGGCACGAATTGACCGAGCAGTTCGGCGCTCGGCTGCAGGAGCTGGCCGGGGCTGTTGAACAGGTCTCAGCCCGGCTTGCTGCTCAATCAGAATCTGAACCCGAGCCGTCACTGCCTGCCCGGTTCGAGTCCGAGCTGGAGCAGTTGCGTAGCCGTCTGGTCGAGGTGACTGATGCGCTGGGACGGCTTGGCCCGGCAATCGAGCAGCGGCTGGCCGAGTTCAACGCTGACCAGCGCACCAAACTCGAGACGCTGATTACCGGCCTCGCCAACCTGCGCCAGGACGGTGCTGAGACCGGGCGATTGCTCGAAGAAGGACTGAGTCGAATGCGACCTGAGGCCGGCTCCGGTCACGACCAGCAGCACGCCGAGCTGGCCCGGTTGATTGGCGACCAGTCGGTCCTGGTCGAGCGATTGGCAACCGAGGTCAGCCACCTTGCCGCCCAGGTGGCTGAACTGCACCAGCCCGGAACTGAGCCGGCCGGACAACATGAGCTGGGCCGGCTGGTGCCGGTGCCGGGCGGAAACGGAGACCGAGTCACCTGGATGCCGATTGACATTGTGTCGCCGGCTGACGTCTATGAAAAGCTGGTTCAGGCTCGTTCCGCAGGCGACGCCGAGGCTGTGGCCCGGGCCGGCAACGAGCTGGAGACAGCTATCCTGAGCGCTGCTGCTGCGATGCGCCGGAAGTACGGCGCGCTGCCCGGGGTCGCTGACGTGGCGATCATGTTCCTGCCGGTCGAAGGGCTCTATGCCGAGGTGCTGCTCCGGTCCACGCTCTGCCGGTCACTGCACCGTGACTACCGGGTCGTCATTGCCAGCCCGGCAACGCTCGACAGCCTGCTGACCGACGCGCGTACCGGCGAGCGCACGGGACCGGCCATCACCTCACGGCTCTAGCCACTTTCTTATCCACCCCTCAACGTAACTTCCTCGACCGGCTCGAAAGGCACGGCGGCCCCGGTCAGGGGGCCGCCGTGCTCGAAGGCAGCGTGCTAGTCGGTCGTGACGACCTTGCGGGACTGGTCGCCGACCTTAAGGAAGTAGACCCCGCGGTCCACAGTCCTCGGCCTCCATGCCACGCTGCCCGATGTCGCCTGAGGCACAAAAGTCAGGCGGTCGACTTCCCGGCCGACAACGTCAAGAGCCACCACGGTCACCGGTTCGAGCCGGGACAGGCTGTAGCTGATGACGAAGCCGCGGCTGGAGATGCGCGGCGCCACGTCGAACCCGCGTACCAGCGCCCTGACCAGCGGCGCTTCCGCCACTGCGACCGGCGGGTCGTACCACTCGTAGGCCGTGTCCGACACCGCGGTCATCTGGTTGACGGTCCGAGCACCGCAGATGACGTAGGCGACAATCTGGCTGTCGCCCGCAGGGATCGTGAACGGGCCGTTTGAAACCAGAGCATGGTAGTTGCCTACAGTCGTGCCCGAGGTTGCGCGCAGAGTGCCGTTCATGAACCGCGCTTTCTCGCTCTTGGTGAACCCGTCGTTGATGTGGGTGTTATGGTTGATGCAGTTGGCCCAGCCGTTCATGCCGGTCGGGTAGATCGGCCGCACGCCCAGGGCCAGGGTCTCGCCTGATGAGTGCGACTTGGTGTAGGCAAGAACCCGGGCCGAGTCGACACCAGCATAGTCGTACTGGTCAAGAACGTTCCAACCCGGGGTGCGGAAGTCGCAGGCCACACCGGTGTAAAGGCCCATCACCGGTTCTGTGCCGTGGTTGTGGATGCGATACTCAAGCACGACAAAGTCCTTGTGGGCAAGGGCCGCGCTGACATAACTCCGCTGGGTCACCGACAGGTTCTTCGGGTTCGGGTGGTTCGAGTCGTCAAACTCGCACATGTACTCCTGATTACCGAGCTCAACCGGGTAGACCGGCCGCAACGACTCGACCATCGCGAAGTCGAATGGCGTTTCCTGCCAGGGCGTGCCATAGTAGTTGTCCGCGACCCAGGTCGTGTCGGTTGCGAGCATGAATGAGCCGTGCATCAAGGCCGACGAGGACCACTGCCGCACTTTCGGATAGATGAAGCCGAACCCTTCGCCGCGCCAGGTCGTGGTGCCGATGCCGCCGTTGGCGCAGACCGTCAGGCAGAAGTCCGCGGTATCGTGGACCGCAGTCAGACCGCCGCGTGCCTTGGGCAGACCGACAATGCAGGTTGTCGGTGTGCGCCAGGTGCCCTCGTTCGACGCGAACTCAAGCACGAACTCAGCCCCATGGCCGTGCGGGCAGTCACGACTGACGCGCACCTTGTACGCGCTGCCCTGTGCCGTATCCTGTGATGCGATGTCGCCGTAGGTCGCGCTTGCCTGCAGCACGGTCACATAGGGCGAAAGCGACTGAAGCGTACCGGTGACGCTGGTCGCGGGCGCGGCACCGAAGTTCTTGGCCACGAAGTAGATATCCGGCTCCTCGTTCGGGTCGAGCCGACCGTTGCCGTCTGCCACCTCAACGTGGCTCAAGGTCACAACCGCGTCCGGGCACGAGCCGCCGGCATAGACCGTCTTCTCATAGAGCCGCGCATCCTGAGCATGCACCGTCAGCACCATGGTCCAGGTGTCGTCCGGCGCAGTAATTGGGAACGCGGTCCAACCCTGGGAATTAGTCACGCCCCGGCCCAGAAGTTCGCCCAGGTGGGTCAATGCCACCCGTGCGTCCTTGACCGGCTCATCACCGCAGTCAATCGTCACCTCCAGCATCTGCGGGCCGGCCATGACCGTATCCGGCGCAATCACAGCCAGGGTCCGCGGCACGGTTCGCCACATGCGCATGGTCGGGTCGCCCTGGAAAGTCCAGTCGTACACCGACCAGCGATAGGTAAGCTGGGTGAACGCCGCGTTCCGGTAGAAATCCTTGGCCAGATTGTACGCCTGGCCCTGGGGCATGCCCTTGATGTAGTTGTTGTAGAACTCCATGCACAGGTTCTCAGAAGGCCCCATGGTCGGCGGTGCGCCCCAGCCGTAACGGGCATTGAGCGTCGCCGACACGGCGCCGCCGTTGGTGACGTTGATGAACTGCTCGGCCAGACACTCCTGCTGGTCAAAATTGCCGCAGTCGCAGGCCATCGAGTTGACAATCGGCAGCTTGCCGATGTTGGTCAACGACGGCAGGTTCGAGGTCGAGAATGTCGAGCCGAACGCAGTGACCGAGCCGTGGCCGGCAAAGTGGAACAGGTGACGGCCCGCATTCAGCGCGGCCACGACTGTGGCCGGCGGCATGGAAAGACCGGAGTCAACTTCCCACGTGCTCATCCGGCCGAGCGCCAGAGCGATGTTCTTGTTCACAATCCGGCCGGCAAAGTCGATGTTCTGCCAGAGCCACTCGAACGGCAGAATGACGTTGTTCAGGTACGCGGTATCGGGCAGGAGTTCGTAGGTCGAATCCTTTCGCAAGAAGTTGGCGACGTTGCCCGCAGAGTCAAACGGCAGCCGGGCAACGATGATGTCTGAGTACAGGTCGACCGCGTCGCCGTCCATCTCGCCGTACTGATGGTTGTTATTCGCATCCCACGTGCCGTCAAGGTCGGCAAAGTACCAGTCCGCGGGCACGTTGTAGGGTGAGTAGGGCAGATAGCCGGTACGACAGGGAACGTGCTGCACGTCGCCGGCAAGGATAACGCACTTGAGGCCGTTCTGGGCGAACTTCTCCTTCAGCATGTTCCGAATCTTCTCGGGATTGTCGTAGCCGGTATAGCGGGCGTAGATTGTCTCAGCCGGTATGACCTTGACAAAGTAGCCCTTGCGTGCCACGTACTTCCGGAAGTTATCGATTGCCGGCACCAGGGCCGCGGATGTGACAATCATCACGTCAATCTCGTCTGCGTCCTTTTCGAGCGCAGGCGGGGCCATGCGCGTGACGTCAGAAGAGTTCATCACAATGTGTGCGACGTCAGCCGCGGCCATGTCGCGCTGGCTTAGGGTGAGCACGGGCACGGCGACCGCGTTCTCCCGGAAACGGACCAGCAGCTCGGCCCGGGTGATGAGTACGAGCCGGCCCGAGGCCGGATAGTACTCAAACGGGCAGAACTCAAACCCGGCAATTCTGAACCCGGCCTTGGACCCGGCCGGAATCGCAGCCGGCAGCAAGGCCGGATACGCCGCATCGCTGGCGTAGATTGTCTGATTCGGCGCGACAAACGTCACTTCGTCAAACTTCGACAAAGGCCGCATCGGCTGAACCGGATAAAGCCGGTGGCCGGTGCCGAGCTCGATGCGCTCGGCGTTCACCAGCTCCACGCCCTCGACTTCCGCGCCGGCCGGGATGCTGACATTGCCGATGAATACGGGCAGGAGCGGACTGCCTGGTTCGGTGGTTGTCACCTGAGCGACACCGTCCTGTCTTGATAACAGGGTCACGACCGTGAACCCGTCTTTCAGGGTCAGGGTGACATCCTGGGGATTGGTCTGAATCGTGACCGGGACTGTGCCGGCAAACGCCAGACACGCCGCCACGAGCAGCACGGCGAACGATTTCACAGATACCTCCTGTTGGCCTGTGGTGAAGATGCTTATTGCCTGCCCCAAAGGGCTAGAAGATTATCCGCCTGAGCGGCCTGGAGTCAAGGCACGCCGGTACACAAGGATTTCCGGGCTGGGGAAGTTCCAGTCCTCGGTCGGGAACTTCGGCCTGAACCGGAACGGCCCAAGGCGGAACAGCTCGCTGAAGCTCCGGAACAACACGTAGTCCGGGCGCGACCGAACCGCAGCCAGGAAACCGAGCTTCTGCGCGGCCTGACCATCGGTTCGGCCCGACACAGTGAACTCAGGCTCGGTCAGGATGATGTAGTCCGGCTTCAGGTCGTCGATGGCGCGCGGGTCGTAGTTCACCCCGACCACGTTGAACGAGTCAATGGCTGGTGTGTAGCGAAACGGGAAGTAAGTCGGCAACACGATCCGCTCGGTCGTCACGTTTGCCCTTACCCACTGCTCGACCTGAACACGAGTATCGGTCCGGGTCATGCGCAACACCGCGGCCAGGGAAAACCCCGCCCAGTATGCGGCCAGCAGGCAGAGCAGGGCAATGCCGACGCGGGACATGCGCACTGGGGACACGATGCGGAATCGTGTCCCCACGAACCAGGTCATGTCCTCGCTCAACACCCCGGCCATGACGAGGAACGCAAACGGCAGCACCGGCAGGATGTGCCTGAGCATGGTCGAAGACTTGAGCACGAGCAGCAGATAGAACGGCACGATGAAGGACAGCAGGACCAGGTCTGACTCGTTTCGGCGCAGCATAGCGAGCACAACCGCGATGCCGAACAGAACCGCGCCGAGGGTGCCAAGCGCGGCCGGGGTCGCGACCAGGAACGGCTCGACCAGGCCGGGCGGGAAGTTATTGTAGTAGACGAGCCCGCGCGCGCCGAAGATGCCGCCAAAGCCACTCTCATCGCCGGAAAGAAACCGTGGCAAAGACAGCAAGGTATAAGGCGTGGTGATGAGGAACGCACCGGCAGCAAGCAGCGCACCCTTGAGTGCGCGTGTGACCACCGGACCAGCCGGCGTTCTCCGTGCTCCAGACCGGGCTGTAAACAGCACGTACAGGTACGGCAGGACGAGCAGCACGTTCGTGTACTTCGCGCCGATGGCCAGCCCGATGCTGACCGGCGCAAGCACTTTCCACACCCGGCGTCCGGGCTCGGCCCTGAGTCGAACCAGGAAGTACAATGCCAGAACCATCCAGAACACAGCCGGCGCGTCGGTGACAAGAAAGTGCGACTGGTACACGCACGGATAGCTTGTCGCCATGAGCAGCGCAGAGACGAGTCCGGCCCTGCTGCCGTACAGCCTGCGGCCGATGAGAAACAGCAACAGGACTGTAAGCACAGATTGAATCACGACCAGGGCCCGGCCGACCAGGAACAGGCCGGTGTAGGTGCGGGCCGCGAGCGCTGTGGGCTTGAACGGATTGTCTTCAGCCACGGGCAAAGTCAGTCCCAGGCCGACGACATTGGCCTTGACGAAAGCGGCCAGCAGGGTGTAGTAGTGCAGGCTGGGGTTGACGTAGTAGTGCGGGTCGAGGTCCAGCCGGGCCGGATTCATCTGGAACAAAAGGCCCAGCACAAACCGCTCGTCCTGAAAGTAGTTCCTGAAATGCGGCGCTCTGGGCACGCCCCAGTTGATGCCGGTCAGCCGCAGGGCCAGGGCTCCGGCCAGAATCAGGCCGAGCAACAACAAGACCACGCGCCGGTGCATCAGCCACAAGATACCCGGCAACTGTGCCGGGTCAAGCGTACAGCAGCCCGGTTCTTGACCTTGGCCTTGACCCGGTCTATAGTTGCGCCACTATGCACCGCAGCTCGTCGGGCAAACTGTCCACCATTATCGACAACCAGGGCGAGGTCACCCTGCGCGACGCCATCGTCCAGATTGCCCAGATAACCAGGAACCTTGACGTGGCCACCGGCTTTCTTGAGCTGGGCGCACTGCTCTCTCTGGACGGTGCTTGGCAGAAGATAGCCAAGATTAGAATCCTGCTCGGCGATGTTGCCGGCCGCACAACCCGCCAAGAACTCGCGGCTGCGTTCGTGCGACTCAACGACGAGTCGCTGGAAGCGCACAAGACGACCGACGATGCACTCACCGGAATTGAGGCGGTCCGGGCCGCGCTCGACGCTCGGCAGATCGAGGTTCGTGCCTATACGCGTGAGCGGTTCCACGCCAAGTGCTGCCTGTTCAGCACGCTGCCGCCGAACCCGGTTGACTTCGCGGTCATCGGCTCAAGCAACTTCACCCGGGCCGGGCTTTGTAGCAACGTGGAGCTCAACCTGCTCACGACCGACCAGGTACACATCAAGGAGCTGTCCCAGTGGTTTGCCGCGATGTGGCAGGACGCTGATGAGAAGCTCCTGAACACCGAGGCGGTCGAAATCATCCGGCGGCACACGCGTGCGTTCTCGCCGTTCGAGGTCTACGCCAAGGCGCTTTATGAGTATCTCACCGGCCGCGAAGCACCGGTTACCGACTGGGAGCAGCGTGAGAGCCGGGTCTGGCCGCGGCTCTCCAGGTATCAGCAGGACGGCTATCGTATTGCGGTCGAAATGGGGCAGGCTTGGGGCGGCGCCCTGGTCTGCGATGGCGTCGGTCTGGGCAAGACCTATATCGGGCTGATGCTCCTAGAGCGGTTTGTTCATGACCGCAAACGGGTGCTCTTGATTGTGCCGAAGTCGGCCCAGGAAAGCGTCTGGGAGCGCCACTGGAAGCCGTCGGCCAAGAACCCCGACCCGCTGCTCAAGTACATCTACCGCACCGAGTACGGCCAGTTGTTCTCGGTACGTCGTCACACCGACTTCGGCCGCGAGGACACGATTTCTCCGGACAAGCTCGCCGAGTTGAGCCGCGATACCGACGTGGTCATCATCGACGAAGCCCATCACTTCCGCACCCCGTCTTCAAACCGCAGCAGGCTGCTCGCCCGCCTGCTGCGCGCGGGCAACCCGGGAAAGCAGGTGTTCCTGCTCACTGCCACGCCGGTCAATAACAGCCTGCTCGACCTCTACCATCTCATCAACTACTTTGCGCCGACCAAAGACCATTTCAGCCGCCTGGGCGTGCACGACTACCGGCGTATCTTTTCCGGCCCGGACCGGCAGTTCGAGAACGCCATCGAGCTCGGCGACTGGAAAGACCTGCGGGCCGTGGAGCAGTTCCTTGCTGAGCAGCAACTATTCAAGGCCGTTCTCATTCAGCGCAGCCGCCGGTACGTCAAGGCGTCAGAGCAGGGCCGGGCCAACGAGCCGGTCTTCCCGGTGCGCCAGCGGCCGCGCGTTGTCCGCTACTCGCTGCGCAAGGTCTACGCCTCCATCTACGAGGAAATCAAGCAGGCTTTCAGCCGGGACACGCCCTTTCTGAACCTTGCCCTGTACTGCACCGAGGCTTACAAGCTTGGCGAGCCTGAAGAGCGCAGGCTGCTGGACCAGCGCAAGGTCGTCGGCCTTATCCGCACCCTGCTGCTCAAGCGCCTGGAAAGCTCCTACAAAGCGTTCGAGGCATCGGTTGAGGACCTCCTGGTCAAAATGGCCCAGTTCCTCCGAGCCTATGCACCAGACAAGTTCGATGGCTGGGTAACAGCCAATGACCGCCACTGGAACCGCATCAAGGACCACCAGCGCGAGCGGCTCGAGCTCGAAGGCGACGAGGACGAGGAGGAGAACGACCTGCCCGAGGCGCAGCGGGTCAACCCGACTGAGCATAACATGGGCCGGTTGCTCGCCGACCTTGTCGAGGACATGAACGTGCTCCTGGAGTTTCTGGCCAAGATTGCCAAGCGGTTCTACACGGCCGAGGGCCGAGAAGACCCGACCAAAGACGACAAACTGCAGCAGTTGCTCGCCTTGCTGACCGGCGAACCCGAAGCAGATGCGCCCGACATCCGTGGCCAGAAGGTCGCCATCTTCACCGAGTTTCGTGCCACGGCCCGTTACCTGCGCCGCCAGTTGGCCGACGTGGCGGGTCTGCCTGCGGTCGAGGAGATTGACTCGACGCGCAAGCTTGACCGCGAAGAAGTCATCCGCCGCTTCGCTCCCTTCTACAACTGCGAGCCGGGCCAGGTTGAGGAGTATCTGAAACAGCCCATCAACATTCTCATCTCGACCGACGTGCTGTCCGAAGGTCTGAACCTGCAGGATGCGGCGCTGCTCGTCAACTACGACCTGCACTGGAACCCGGTTCGACTTATCCAGCGCATCGGTCGTGTTGACCGTCGGCTTGACCTGGCAATCGAACGCCGCCTCAACCGCCCCGCGTTTCTCGACCGCAAGATATTCTTCTGGAATTTCCTGCCGCCCCAGGACCTTGAGGATATCCTCGGTCTGTTCCGCCGGGTCACCGGCAAGGTGCTGCGCATCAACGCAGCCCTGGGTATCGAAGGCGCGCTGCTCACCCCCGACGACCCGGACATGACCCTGAAGGAGTTCAATGAAGCCTACGAGGGTCAGGAGAGCACCGAAGAGAAGCTCCGCCTCGAACTTGAGGCGATCGAGCGCGAGCATCCAGACCTCTACGCCAGCCTGCCCGATCTGCCGCGACGGCTCTTCTCAGGTCGGGCTCATCCGGCCCGGGTGAAACCAGGCCTGTTCTGCGCCTGGCGGGTCTGGACTGATGCGGAAAAGAAGTCGTCTGAGGTCCGCTGGTACTTCCGCGAGCGCAAGACTGGTGCAATCCACGAGGCACTAGACCAGACCTGGCCTGCAGTGCGCTGTGAGATGTCTGAGCCGCGTGCAGTCAGGCTGGGCGTGTCTGCGCTCAAGCCCGAGCTCCAGGCAGTCGAGGCGAAGCCGCGCAAGCTGATGCGCGACCGGGGCCTGCCGCCGTCGCTCAAACCTGAGCTGGTCTGCTGGCTGGAGGTGGGGTGAAACGACTGCGACCCAGTGGCGGGTACCGCGACCTGCGTTCCTTTCAGGTGGCGACCGTCATCTACGATGCTACGGTGGACTTCTGCAACCGGTTTGTGGACAAGCACTCGCGCACGCGCGATCAGATGGTGCAGGCAGCGCGTTCTGGCCGCCAGAACATTGCCGAAGGCAGCCGTGCCGCCGCGACTTCAAGCCAGACCGAGCTCCGCCTGGTAAATGTCGCCCGGGCCAGCCTCGACGAACTCCTGCTCGACTACGAAGACGTTCTGCGCCAGCGCGGCTTCAAACAGTGGGGCAGAGACGATCCGGAGGCGCTCGCGGTGCGCGCGGTGGGTCGGCATCATCCGACGGATCGGTCCGATCCGTCCGATTATTCCGCCTGGCTCTCCTCGCCCGACCCTGCAGTTGTCGCCAATGCCATCATCTGCCTGATTCACCAGGCCAACTATCTGCTCGACCGTCAAGTCGCCGCCTTAGAGCGCGACCTTGTGAAACAAGGCGGCTACACCGAGCAGCTTGCCGCCGCCCGGATTGCCGAGCGCGCCAAAGCCCTGACTGATCGGTCCGATCGGTCGGATCAGTCTGATCGGTCTTTGCCCAACTGCCCGCTCTGCGGCAGGCCGATGGCCCTGCGCACGGCGCGCACAGGCGCGCGTGTCGGCCGGCAGTTCTGGGGTTGCTCGGGCTTTCCCGCGTGCAAGGGCACGCGGCCATTGGACGGATCCGTCGGATCGGTCCGATCCGACCGATAGGCTATGACCACCGCCACCCGCCTCGAAGCTGCGCTCAAAACTGCGACCGACTTCCGCTCCTTTGCGGTCGGGCTGCTGCGCGACGGGCTTTGCTGGCCGATTGACCCGGCTGCAGCACAGCCAACAGACATCGCCTACGAATGGACCAGCGACGAAGTCGGCTCGTGCGCGACCCAGCACAAGGCCCGAGCCTACGAGATACTCCTGCGGCCACGTGGTGACCAGCCGTGGGGGATTTTCCTGCTCGAATTCGACGAGCCCAAGGTGTTTGAGACGCGCGGATTCGGCACGCCCCTGCGCGCAGTCCTGCGCCGACTCGTCGCCTCCCGACGCAAGGAAGCGAACCTGCCCTCATGGAACCTGGGCAATATCCTCTTCATCTGCACGCACAACTACCAGCAGTACGTCTTCGCGATGTTTCGCGACACGTTCGGCACAGGCAAGGTCAGCGAGGCAAAGCTCGCGACCTTTGGCTGGACCCTGGGCGCGCCGGCCCGCACCGCGGTCACCGAAAACCTGCCCTGTCTGGCCTGGCCTGAAGATGAGGCCGACAAGGCAGCCTGGGTCAAGGCATGGGCCAAGGCGTTCGACAAAGAACCACTCACCCGCAGCTTCTTCCGGCAGTTCGACCAAGCCCTGGAGCTCATAAAGGGCGACCTTGAGAAGCTGGGCCGATTCAAGTCTGCTGACGCCTACTCGGCAGCGCAGTTGCTCCTGGAGCGGCTCATTTTCCTCTACTTTGTCCAGAACCGGGGGTGGCTCAGGCAGGACTCAGACTTCCTGCTCAGGAACTTTGAGCCACACCGCGCCAGGCCCAAGGAATGCAGCTACTACAGCGAGTTCCTGGAAAAGCTCTTCTGGTCCCTGAGCAGTGCCGGCCACAGCGGTCTTGAGCGCTGGGAAGACGTTCCGTTCCTGAACGGCGGTCTGTTCAACGACGACGAGTTCGAGCCCTCGCCCCGGCGGAAGAAAGACAACCCGCCCCTGCCGGTGCGCAACTCGACCTTTGCCCGGGTTTTCGACGAGTTCCTGGAAGCATTCAACTTCACGGTGCGCGAGGACACGCCCCTGAACCAGGAAGTCGCGGTTGACCCGGAAATGCTCGGCAAGGTCTTCGAGTCGATTGTGCTTCATGCCGAATCGGCTGACCCGGACGCGGTTGCGCCGGACAAGCGCAAGGCGACCGGGTCCTACTACACGCCGCGCATCGTAGTTCACTTCATCTGCCGCGAGG
This sequence comes from Caldifarciminota bacterium, assembly GCA_965648905.1. Classification (GTDB taxonomy): domain Bacteria; phylum Hydrothermota; class Tepidihabitantia; order Tepidihabitantales; family Tepidihabitantaceae; genus CAZQFS01. The sequence goes on along the minus strand of CBFGIT010000004.1, from coordinate 121,740 downwards.
TGCTGTACCAGTACCTGCGGCCACGGCTTGACAGCCCGGACTGGCCGACCCGCCTCCGTCAACTGGTCGGCTTGGACTCATCCGACGGATTGGACCGAGAAGAAATGGAGATGCTGAGGCGGCTTCTCTCGCCGGAAGAAGGCTCGCGCCTCGTGGACCTGCTCAAGGGTCTGCGCTGCTGTGACCCGGCGGTCGGTTCCGGTGCGTTCATGGTCGGGCTCCTGCATGAACTCACCAACCTGCGCCGACTGGCCCAGACCGCGGCCAACGGCTACGTTGACCCGGCCCGCCAGAAAGGCTCGGGCTGGCTGCACCAGACCAAGGCCGAAATCATCGAGAACTGCCTGTTTGGCGTGGACATCCAGCAACAGGCAATCGAAATCTGCATGCTCAGGCTCTGGCTCTCGCTCGTGGTGGACTACGACATCGGGCTCAACCCGTTCGAGGCCGACCGGGCTGCCTTTCTGGCCGCACTCAAAGACATATCGCAACTGCCGAACCTGGAGATGAACTTCAAACGCGGTGACAGCCTGCACGACCACATCTGCGGCGTACCGGTGGTCATCCTGCCCGGCCGCGTGCACGAACAGCAGAAGCTCTTCGACGCGATTCACAGTCTTGGTGCACGCCTGCACAAGGCCAGGAGTTGGGGGTCCAAACGCAAGCTCAGGCTTGAGATACTGAAGAAGCGGCTTGAGGTCAGCGAAGCGGTCATCAACACCCAACTCAAGGCCCTCAGGCACGAGGACTCGACCCTGGCCAACATGTTCGGTGAGGGCAAGTCCGAGGCCGACCGGCGCAAGCGTATTGCCCACGAGACCGAGCAACTCGAAGCTGCGCTCAAGAAGATACGGTCTGATATGGCTGCTCGCGACCAACTGGAGCAGCAGCCGCTCGACCACGCCTTCATCCAGAAGTTGCGCAAGCTCGAAGGCGCAAGCTTCGACGCGCCCTTCAACTTTGCCTGGAGAATCGACTTCCCCCAGGTGTTCTTTCCGGGCAAGGGTGAGGGCTCCGGCTTCGATATCATCGTCGGCAACCCGCCCTTTGTCACTGCCCGCAACCCGGCGAAACGCGAGCTCTACCGCGCACGCTGGCAGCCGTACTGCTATCAGAAGTTCCTGCTGCTGGTACCTTTCTTCCCGCTTTCCTTCGGCCTGCTCAAGCCTGGCGGCGAGCTGGGCTTTATCGTCTCCAATGCCTTTGCCAAGCGCGAGTTCGGCAAACCGCTGGTCGAGCAGTTCTTCCCGAAGGTCAACCTGCAGAAGGTCGTGGACTGCTCCGGCCTGATGTTTCCCGGCCACGGCACACCAACCTGCCTGGTCTTCGGCGCGAACACAAAGCCTGACCCCGACACCCCAATTCGCGTCGCAGCGCTCCTTCCCGGCGGCGGCGACCTGCGAACACCGCCTGAGGAATCCAAGGTCTGGCACACGCTGGAGCAGCGCCACGATGCGCCGGGCTTTAGTAGCGAGCAGGTCGTGGTAGCCGACCGCAGTCATCGAGCCATGGGGAAGTGGCCGTGGAATCTCGACTCTGGCGCCGAGCCGACACGAAAGCTGCTGGAGGACTCTGGCAAGAGACTGGTGTCACTGACTGAGGGTCAAGTTGGCCCATCGACCATCACCCGCAGCGATGAGGTGTTCATACAACCGCCTCACCTGCTGCGGAAGGCCGGCATCGAGCCCGAGCTCATCCGGCCGCTTGCTGCTGGCGACTCAGTCCGCAACTGGTCGCTTGTCGACACCGAGACGGTCATCTTCCCTTACCGTTCAGACTATGGCCGTCTCACTCTTCCCGTTCACTCTGCTTTCAGGCGGTTCATGCAGCACTATCGCAACTACTTGGAAAACGTCATCATCTTCGACAAACCAAAGAAGGCCACCGGCGTCGCCTGGTGGGAATACACCGACCCCTATCCGGAGAAGAACACTCCGCCGCGCTTTCTGGGCTTCTCGGAAATCGCCACGCACGCGCACTTCCTCGTCAATGCCATGCCTGTGATTTACCCGCGGACAGCACCTGTTGTGCGCCTCCCCAAGGCCAGCACAGACACTGATTATCACGCCTTGTCTGCCATGGCCAACTCCTCCACCGCGCTGTTCTGGCTCAAGCAGGTGTGCTTCAGCAAGCGCGAGTCGGAGCAGCCCGAAAAGGACACCTACTACGTCTTCGCCGGTGGGAAGGTGGAGCAGTTGCCGGTGCCGGAGAGGGTGGCGCAGGCGCTGAAGGGCGAGTGGAATCCCTTGGCTAAGCGGCTCTCGGAGTTGGCCGAGGCGTGCTGGAAACGCGGGCAGGTTCTGCCCACGCTCGCGATGAAGAAGCTGTTCGAGAAGCCGGGCGAGGCGTACCACGAATGGAACTCGTCCCTGCCCGGGTACGAGAAGCCGCACCCGGCCATCGGCAAGCCGTTCGGTTCGGCTGAGGAGCTGAAGCAGGCCTACGACCGCGTGGTCGCCGAGCGCGAGAAGCTGAGAAGCGAGATGATTGCCCTGCAGGAGGAGATGGACTGGCTGGTCTACACCGCCTATGGTCTCCTGCCCGAAGGGCACGCGGCCGCGCCCCTTGACCACGAGCCCGAGCCGCTCGACAAGGACCAGCGACCCTACCGCCTGTGGCAGGCAGCCGAGGGCGACTTCGCCCGAGCGATTCGTCTGATTCCGTCCCATCTGTCAAATCAGACCAAGCGGCTCTGGCGCGAGCGCCTGGCCGCCATCAGGGACAACGAGCACATCCGCCGCATCGAGCAACCGGTGTACAAGCGCCGCTGGGACGAGCAGTGGAAGGTAAAGAACCGCTGGGAATGCGGCCCGGTCGCATACCAGCAGGAACTGGCCGACGCGTTCGAGTGGTGGCTTCTGGAAAAGGCTGAGTGGTATCTTGAGCACAGGAAGGACGGCGGCCCGGTCGAGCTCTCCGACTGGGCGCACTCGCTCTGGAACGACAAGCGGGTCCAAGCTGCGGTTGAGGTGGTCGCGCCGTCTTCTGCCGGCATCGTGGCTTTCACCGGTCTGCTCAGAACCGTCGTGGACGCCGAGACCGTGCCTGCGGGCATCCCGTTCGCCAAGCCGTGGGACGAGCTTGAGCGCTCTTTCGTCAAGTCCGACCTGAACAAGGCCCGCCGGATTCGCGGCAAGCTCAACGTCCCCCGCGAGCGGTTTCACCTTGTTTCCAAAGGAGTGTACAAGTGGGCCGGGCTGCTGTTTCGGCACAAAGACGCGCAGCAGCAGGGGTAGAACTCGGAGCTAGCCCGGCGTACGCTCGGGCAAAGTGCGTAACACCTGAAACAGCTATCAGTTAGCCGCGACCTGGGTCAGGGAGGGGCCGTCCCCCAGGCAGTAGTCGGTTGAGCGGTTGAAATCGCAGTTCTTACGGTCTTTGCTCAAGTATTCTGCCGGGTCTGTTCGCAGGTCTTGGCTCGTGTGCTTTCTGTTCTGTTTGCCGGTGCGTTTGCCCGAGCGCTCAGCCGGGCAGGCGCGGGTCTGGCTGCCAGAGCGATCCAGTGTGCATTCACATCAGCAGTTGTCTTTTCGGCTCGCTCAGCTTCTTGCTCAGCAGTTGTCTTGTTGCCTGTTGCGGTATCGAGTTTGGTGTTGCAGGTAGCGCTGACCGACTGGCTTTGCCACAGCAAAACAGGGCCGCGCCCGGCCGAAGCCGGGCGCGGGTCGTCCAGATGAGGCGTAGTCTAGACGAGGTAGTCGCCTCTTGGGGTGTAGTGGGTGTGCAGGTACTTGTGACTCACTTCGCCGCACGGCCCGTCAGTCAGGAACTCTTCGTAGAGCTTCAGCACATGCGGGTTCTCGTGCGACTTGCGAATCGGCAGGCCCATATCCTCGGAGTAGATTGCCCTTGCCCGGGCCGCGCGGATGGCCGGGCTGGTGGGAATCGGCTGGCCGCCGCCGCCCAGGCATCCACCCGGACAGGCCATGAACTCGATGAAGTGGCACTGGCTGAACTTGCCGCCAGCCTTGATATCGTCCATGACCTTGCGGGCATTGGCCGTGCCGTGCGCAACCGCGACCTTGAGGGTTGCGCCCGCAAGCCAGGACCAGTCTTCGCCGAGCTTGCCTTTCTTGATAAGGTTCGCAAACAGGGGCAGCATCGGGCCGGTCTGGGGAATCGCAATCTCCATGTACCGGACGCCCTCAAATCCCCGAATCGGCTCGACGTTTGCGTCCTTGAACACATCTTCGGCCTTCAGGCCCGTAACAACTTCGACCACGGTGCGAATCGCCGCTTCCATTACGCCACCGGTCGCGCCGAAAATCAGGCCGGCGCCTGAAGCGTCGCCGAACGGCAGGTCGAAGTGCGACTTGGGCATGTTCGGCAGGTCGATGCCTGCTTCCTTAATCATCTGAGCCATCTCGCGCGTGGTCAGGCCGTAGTCGACGTCTTTGTAGCCTGAGGACTGCATCTCCGGCCGGTTCGCCTCGAACTTCTTGGCCGAGCACGGCATCAAGGAGACCGAGACGATTGACGCCGGGTCAATCCCCTGCTTGCGGGCATAGTAGCTCTTAATCAGCGCGCCGAACATCTGCTGCGGGCTCTTGCAGGTCGAGACGTAGGAGAGCCACTCCGGGTAGAAGTGCTCGATGAACTTGACCCAGCCGGGCGAGCAGGAGGTGAACTGGGGCAGCAGGCCGGCATTCTCTTTCTTGACCAGCACGCGATAGAGCCGGGTCAGAAGTTCGGTTCCTTCTTCGATGATGGTCAGGTCCGCGGTCGTGTCGGTATCGAACACGCGGTCGAATCCGGCCCGCCTAAGCGCGGTGTTCATCTGCTGAGTGACCGATGTGCCCGGCGCCAGGTCGAACGCCTCGCCGATTGCTGCGCGCGGTGACGGCGCGGTCTGAATCACGACGTGTTTCTTCGGGTCGTCGATTGCCGCCCAGATTTCGTCGGACGGGTCTTTGGCCCGAAGTGCGCCGGTCGGGCAGCGGTTGATGCACTGGCCGCAGTTGATGCAGATGACCTCGGCCAGGGGCCGGTCCATGAATGCCTCAATCTTGGTCGAGTCGCTGCGGTGGGCTGCGGTCAGCACCCCGACCGACTGCAGGTCGATGCAGGTCCGCACGCACCGGCGGCAGAGCACGCACTTGTTCATATCGCGCACCACCGAATAGCTCGACCGGTCGACTTCGAACCTGGGCTTGTCCAGATGCCCGAACCGGTAGAAGTCAACGCCGTACTCTTTGGCCAGGGACTGTAGCTCGCAGTTGTTGTTCCGGAAGCAGGTGTAGCATTCGCCGTAGTGCTTGGAAAGCAAGAGGTCGAGGACGTGGCGTCGGGCTGCGCGCACCCGCGGGCTGTAGGTCGTCACCTGAATCGGCTCGGTAATCGGGAAGGTGCAGGCGGTCTGGAGCGTGCGCTGCTTTGACACCTCGACCACACACATCCGGCAGACTCCAGCCAGACACAGGTCCTCGTGGTAGCAGAGAGTCGGTATCCTGATGCCGACGCTCTTCGCCGCCTCAAGAATCGTGGTGCCGAACGGCACTTTCAGTTCGAGGTCATCAATCTTCACCGATACCTGGCCGCCGATGTCCTCGGGCCGGCCCGTCTCAACCACGTGCGGCTTCTCGCTTGTCGGCACCGTGCTGGTCACGGCCCGGGCCGAGGTGTCACTCGCGCCCTGAGAGGTGGGGCTGGTCTTCTTCTTTGCCATGTCCTACTCCTTTCCGCCGGGCACCCGGCCCAGGATTTCCGACCGGAAATGTTCAGTGATGTCGAGAAAGGCGTTGGCACTCGACTGGCCCAGGCCGCATTTCGAGGCAACCTGCATGGTCCGGCCCAGGTTCTGCAGCTCGCGCAGATAGCCGATTGAGCACCGGCCTTCTTTGAGCAGACGCACGCCGTCAAGCAGCTTGGGGTTGCCTTCGCGGCAGGGCGTGCACTGGCCGCACGACTCCTCGACAAAGAACTCGAGGAAGTTCTCGGCCACGTCGAGCATGTCGCGCTGCGGCCCGATGACAATCACCGAGCCGCCGGTTGCCAGGTCTTCGAATCCGAGCTTGCGGTCGAACTGCGCGGCCGGAACTGTGCGGCCCGACGCGCCGCCGACCTGGACCGCCTTGGCACCCTGGCCTTCGACCAGTTTCAGTACCTCGCGCACGGTGATGCCCCAGGCGACTTCGTAGACGCCCGGCTTACGGCAGTCACCGGAAATCGAGAGGAGCTTGGTCCCGGTCGAGGTATCGGTCCCGTGGCGACGGAACCAGTCCGGCCCCTTGGCCAGGATATGGGCGCAGGCAATCAGAGTCTCGACGTTGTTCACCGCGGTCGGCGCTCCGACCAGTCCGGTGTTCACCGGGTAGGGCGGCCGGTTGCGCGGTTCGCCCCGGCTGCCTTCCAGTGACTCAATCAGAGCGGTCTCCTCGCCGCAGACATAGGCGCCGGCTCCCATCCTGATTTCGATGTCGAACTCAAAGTCCGTGCCCAGCACCTTCTTGCCCAGAAGCCCGGCTGCGCGCCGCTCAGCCAGTCGCGCCTCCAGGCCTTCGCGCATATAGGTGTACTCGGCCCGCAGGTAGATGACCCCGAGCTTTGCGCCGATGGCATAGCCGCCGATGGTGATGCCGTCAAGCAGGGCATCGGTCCGCTCAGCCAGGAGCAACCGGTCCTTGAACGTGCCCGGCTCACCCTCGTCGGCATTGCAGACCAGGAACTTCTTGTGGAACTGAGCTGCGGCGCAGAGGTTCCACTTCACCGCGGTCGGAAAACCGGCACCGCCCCGACCGCGAATCCCGGACTCGCGCACCTGGCGGATAACGTCCTGGCGCGACATCGCCAGAGCCCGCTTCAGGCCTGAGCCGGCCTCGTACCGTTCCATGACGTGCACGACACTATTCATGATGCCCTCCGGCAGCAAGCTGCTGGGCCGGGCCGAAGGTCCGGCGGTACTTGTCGATGATTTCCGAGACCATCTCCGGATGAACCTGGGTATAGACGTCGTTGTTCACAAGCATGGCCGGCCCGTGGTCGCACATTCCAAGGCAATTGCAGTACTCCAGAGTGAACATCCGGTCCTTGGTGGTCTCGCCGAACCTGATGCCCAACTCGTTCTGCAACTGGCGGGCGACCTCTTTCTTGCCGGCAAACTCACACGACAGGGTCCGGCACAGCCGAATAACAAACCGACCCTTGGGCTCGGTTGAAAGGAACGAGTAGAACGACACGATGCCGTAGACCTCGGTCGGAAACACGCCAAGCTGACGCGCGACTTCCTGCATGGCGAAGTCGGAGATGTAGCGGTACTTCTCCTGAATCGCCTCCAGAATCGGCATCATGCCGTCACGCTTGTGCTCGTACTTCTCGGCCAGCTCCGCAATCTCGCGGCGGAGCGATTCTCTTTCCGTAGCGAGCATACTCAAGACTTCTTTCCGCCCAAGAGGGCCCGGACCTTGGCCAGCAGGGCTTTTGGTGCAATCGGCTTGGACACAAACTCATCCACCGGTGCGACCTCAGAATCCTTGCCGTACTTGTAACCGGTCACGTGGCCGATTGACGACAGGATGATAATCGGCGTTTTCACGCCCTTGTGGCGCAGGTCCTGGGCAACCACAAACCCATCGTCCGGCTGCTCCATCATCACGTCGAGGATGATGAGGTCGGGCTTCTCGGTCTCGACGGCCCGCATCGCTTCTTCCCGGCTGGTCGCGGCGGCCACGCCGTAACCCTCGGCCTTGAGCACAAGGCCGACCGAATCAACGATGTCCGGGTCGTCGTCAACTATCAGTACTTTGGGCACAAATGCTCCTTATTTCTGCCTTCTAGCTTCTGCCTTCTAGCGAAACCGGGGACTGTCCCGCGCGTCCTCGCGCTCCTTGGGACTGTCCCCGCTTTCGCGGTCATCTCCCGCGGGTTTCTGGGACTGTCCCGCGCGTCCTCGCGCTCCTCGGCATTTCTGCCTTCTAGCTTCTGCCTTCTAGCTTCTAGTTGGCTCTTGCCTTTAGGTCGGAGCTAATCTCGATTGTCGGAGGAAATGTTGATTGTCAGACCTAAAGACTGTATTGTAGCAGCCTGTTCCGGCAATGCAAGCCCGGCAGTGTGCACTCAAGGACATGGTGCGTGTCTTCGGGTCACGTTCGGAGCTGCTGTGCTGCCGACCGTTGCCTGTCTTATCATCTTGAAACTTCGTCAGTTCCAGACCTCGCTCGAAAACAGCCGGGGCGGCACTGATGCCGCCCCGGCTGTCGAGTAAGACCAGGTCAGCGCTGAAGCACGAGTTTCTGTGTAGCCGAGTATCTGCCCGCGGTCAGATGGACCGTGTAGACTCCGGCGCTCAGACCGCGCAGGTCAAGCGGCAACGACGAACCCCGAATGCCGAATGATGAATAGAGGACGCAGCGACCGGAGACGTCAAGGATGCTGACCGTGACCGGACCCTGGGCCACCTGTTCGTCTAACCTCAGTGTCGCGAAACCGGGGCGCAGCGGATTGGGGGAGATGTGCACACTGCCCGATGCACTGCCGGTTGGGCCCCTGTCCCACATCACGCCTCGAGCAGCGTCAGGCGCATTGCCTGGACTGCAGAGCGCGATGCTCGGGACGTAGCGCCAGAGCTCGTTCGTCTTGTTGCCTTTCAGGGCAAAGAGCAGACCCGCACCGGTTGCCGTGATGTCGCCGCCAGCCTTGACCTTCTTCTTACGGCCCGAGCTGCCGAGCTGTGGCATTGTCTCCAGCTCAGCCCAGACCGAGGTTGTCGGGTTGAACTGCCAGAACTCCTGGGTCCCACCGCCCTTGAGCGCGTAGACAGACCCGCCGAGCCAGGCTGCGGAACCGCCATCTTTCGACTTCTTGGACCGGCCGGACTGGCCGATGAGCGGCATGCCCGGCAAAGTCGAACCCCAGGTCCTGGCCGCAATGTCATAGGCATTGAACCCGTGGTACTTGGCCTGGTGGCAGTAGATTCTGCCCGCAGTGTCATCCAGACACAGCCATGAGCCTTTGTCGTACTGGGCTGCGGGTGCCGCCGAGAGCGTCTGCCAGGAGTCGTACGCCGGGTCATAGCGGTAGAACTCGTTGCCGATGCCTTTGAGCAGGTAGACACTGCCGTCATGGCAGACCAGGTCGGTTCCACCCTTGACTTTCTTGCGGCTGGAGCCGAGCGGTACGTCAGCCAGTTGCTGCCACGAGTCTCGTGCTGCTATGTACCTGTAGAACCCCAGGGTGTTGTTGCCCTTGGTCGCATAGACCGTGCCGCTGCCGTCAGCACATCCGGCCGAACCTTTGGAAGGCGGCTTTGCTTCGGTGCCAGCCGGCACCGGTGCGAGCACGGCCCAGGAATCCCGCGCCGGGTTGTAAGAGAAGAAGTCGCTGGTCTTGTTCCCTTTGGCCGCGTAGATGGCGCCTTGGCCAGCATCATACGTCAACCAGGCTCCGTCAGCGCTCGGCCGGCTCGACGGGAATCCGGGCATCGAACTTGCCTCACGCCAGCCTGCCGGCCAGGGGTAGTTGACCCGGACCTGACCGGTGAGCCGGTCGTTGGCCGGATTGTCCTCACCCGAGAGCATGGTCGAGCAGCTCAGCGCAAACCGTCCGGGCATGGCAGCCAGCCATTCGTCAAACTCCACGGTCACTGTGTCGCCTCGGGCCAGGTCGGTTACGGTTCGTACTGAAACGTAGCTGGTCCCGATGGTGAATCGAACGCCGAATGTCGCGGTTCTGCTGCCCATGTTCGCCACCAACGCCCTGGGCCTGGTAACCGAGCCGAGCAACACCGCTTCCGGCGGCGCCAGCAGGGCCACAACCGCCGCGTCATCGGTCGCAACCCCGACCTGCCCGCTGATGCGGTCGTTAGTCTGCACCATGTCAGTGCCGAGTTCGGTCGAGCAGGAAACCGCGACCATGCCGCGAGGATGCGCGAACCAGTCTGGGAACAAGACTTCGAGCCGTGTCCCGGCCGCGTGGTTTGTGACCGCAACTGACCGGTCGTAATCCGTACCGATTCTCATCCGGACCAGATACGACTCAACCGTGGTTCCGAAGTTCGCCACGGTGCAGGCCGGTACGACCAGCTCGCCCGAGTCGACCGCTCCAACCGGCGCGATGATGACCGTTGCTGCGACATCGCGCACCGCGACTTCAACCCCGCCGGTCAAACGGTTGTTGCCCGGCTGCCGGTCCCCATCCAGCATTGTCGAGCAGCGCACCGTATGACCGCCGCGCGGCCCGGCGGTCCAGGTTGGGAACACGACCTCGAGTCTGGTATCAGGCGCGTGGTTAGTGACCGCAACGGTCCGGTCATACAGACTGCCGATGCGCATCCGGACTGAGTAGCTCTCAGTGGTCGTGCCCGGGTTCGCAACTGTGCAGACCGGCGCGACCGCGACGCCGGAATCGACCAGACCGCTCGGCGCAACAATGGCCACGCAGCCCACGTCCCGCACCCGCACATCCACCGAACCGACCGCGCGGTCGTTCTCATTCCTGACATCGCCGGAAAGCTCGGTCGAGCACGAAACCGCATGACTGCCCCGCTCGACCGCGGTCCAGGCCGGAAACGTCACCAGCCGCCTTGTACCGGCCGGATGATTGGTCACGGTTGTGGTCTGGTTGTACCCTGTGCCGATCCTCATCCGGACCGTGTAAGTCTCCGGCCCGTTACCGAAGCTGGCAACCGAGCAGGCCGGGGTCACGCTCGTGCCCGAGTCGATTACTCCAACTGGTGCCAGCAACACGACGCAGCCCACATCCCGCACGCGCACGTCCACCGAACCGATTCTGCGGTCGTTCGCCGGATTGGCGTCCCCGGAAAGCTCAGTCGAGCATGACACGGCAAGCATGCCGCGGTCATGCGCAGCCCAGTTTGGGAACGTGACCTGCTGACGGGTCAGCGGCGCCTGATTCGTCACGGTCACGGCCTGATTGTATCCTGAACCGATCCTCATCCGGACCGAGTAGGTCTGGGCTGTGGTGCTGAAGTTCGCCACCGTGCAGACCGGAGTCACGGTCGTGCCCGAGTCAACGACTCCAGATGGCGCAACCAGCGCCACACAACCCACGTCCCGCACAACCACCACGACCTGGCCGGACTGGCGGTTGTTCGCCTCAATCAGGTCGCCGGCCAGCTCGGTCGAACACGACACAGCCAGGGTTCCCCGCTCGTTCGCGGTCCAGCTCGGGAAGGTGATGAACCGGCTCGTACCGGCCGGGTGGTTCAGCACGGTAACCGGGCTTGAGTACCCGGAGCCAATCCGCATCCGCACCGTATAACTCGAGGTCACCGAGCCGTGGTTGTAGGTCGAACAAGACGGAACCAGGACACTGCCGGAATCGACCGTGCCCGAAGGCGCAAGCAGGTTCTGACAGGCAACGTCGCGCACGCGAATGTCAACCTGAGCAGTGGCACGGTCATTGGCCGGATTGGCATCACCGGCAAGCTCGGTCGAGCACGAGACAACATGGCTGCCCCGGCTGAGGTTCGCGGTCCAGGCCGGGAACGTGACATAGCGCCTTGTGCCGGCCAGGTGGTTATTCACCGCCACCGCCTGATTGTACGCACCGACCTTCATTCTGACCGTGTAACTCACTGCCACGCCGCTGTAGTTCTCAACCGAGCAGGATGGAACCAGTGTCGTGCCCGAGTCGATTGTGCCGGTCGGTACGAGGATGCGCGTGCAGGCCACGTCCCGCGGCCGCACCGTAACCGAACCGGTCAATTTGTCGTTTGCCTGGGCCAGGTCGCCCGAGAGCTCGGTCGAGCACGAGACCGCGTAAACAATGCACTGCTCCGCGGTCCAGGCCGGGAACGTCAAATACCCCTTCGCGCCCGGCGCCTGATTGTTCACCGTCACAGCCTGGTTATAAGTCGCTCCAATCCTCATCCGCACGGTGTAGGTTGCGGACTGAGTACCGTAGTTGGCAACCGAGCAGGCCGGGATTACGACCGCACCCGAGTCAACCGTGCCTGATGGCGCAAGCAGGGCCACGCTTGCGGCATCGAGTACCCGAATCGTCACAGTGCCGGTGCGTCGGTCATTCCCCGGTGCGACATCGCCTGAAAGCTCGGTCGAACACGACACCCCATAAGACCCACGTCCCAGACTCGCGGTCCAGGCCGGGAACGTGACGTATAAAGCTGTGCCGCCCGCATGGCCCGTGACCGCAGCGGTGTTGTTGTACCCGGTGCCAATCCGCATCCGAACGTTGTAACTCACCGTACCCGACCCATAGTTGTAGACCGTGCAGGCTGGAATGACAACGCTCCCTGAGTCAATTGTCCCGGTCGGCGCGACCAGGGTCTGACAGCCCACGTCCCGCACCCGGACAATCACCGAATCGAGCTTTCGGTCATTAGCCGGGCCCGCATCGCCCGCAAGCTCGGTCGAACACGAAACCGCATTCGTACCGCGCACGAGTGCGGTCCACGACGGGAACGTAACATAACGTCTGGTACCGGCCGGATGATTCGTTACGGTTGCGGTCTGGTTGTAGCTTGAACCGATGCGCATGCGCACCGTATAGGTCTCGGACGAACTGCCATAGTTGGCGACCGAACAGGCCGGCGTCACCAGGGTACCCGAGTCGACCGTGCCGGTCGGCGCGGCGATGTGGCTGCAACCAACATCGTGGGTAACCGCTACTGTTGCCGTGCCCTCATATGGGAGTATCGGCGTATGGGTAACACCGGGTGTCGAATGCTGGGCATGACCTTCAGATACGGTAATGAGCACAGTACCGCTCGACCCTGCATTCACGTCGAGCGTGGCACTGCCCGATGAATTGGTCCGCTCGGCCACGTAGAACTCCGTTCCTTTCCAGGCACAGACCAGCGCGCCCTCAACCGGCCGGCCACCGACCTGCACGGTAACGGTCAGCGGATACGGCCCGGTCGGAATCGTCGCCGGATGGGTCACGGTCGGAGTCTGGGGCTGGCCCCCGGCCCAGACCGGCATTGCCGGGTCGCCGAGCATGTTGTACATGTAGATGTTGTCGGGATAGGGCGCGCTCGGCCAGTACTTGGCAACATAAGCATCCAGCCGCATGTGAATGTCGGCCAGATTGAAGACCGGATTCGGGTAGTTGCGCACGCCCGGCACAGTGATTGTCCATGTATCACAGGTCGCCCGCACAAGGGTCGAACAGATACCGTGGTTCGGGTAGGTGTAGCTCGCTTGCGAGGCGGCCAGACTCGCCACCCCGCCGCCCGGGTACTTGCGCAGCCACTTCTCAGACAAGCACTCACTTACTGACAGATTGCCACAGTCGCAGGCGATGTTGTAGACCACCGGGGTCAGGTCTCCGTTTGAGAGCGCGTCCACATTGGCGTTGACCCACGACACTGACGGCGGCCAGCCTGACCACGCCGCCCATGAGGTCGAACTGCCATGACCGCGATAGGGCAGGATGCCGACTCCGGCACTTATCGCGCTGGTCACGTCGCTGTTGTTCTTGAACCGGCCCATGATGGTGTCGAGGACCGGCTGCCAGTAGGGCTTGGGCATGAAGTAGATGCCGCGCACGCAGCCCGAGTACTTGCCCGGATAGTCCTCGCTGTTGGCAACCATGGTCAGGTTGGCCAGCCAGTTCCCGGTCGCGGGAGGGTTCTTCTGATACAGGAGCATCTTGCGCACCTGGTTCTGCAGGTCGTTGGCCGACGATGGCGAGATACGCGCCAGCCCGATTTCCGGGTAGTTGTCACCCGCCGGCCACGGCTCCAGGTCCTTGTACCAGAAATCCGAGCTTCCCACCCCTGAATACGAACCCATCGGCACCTCAGAGTACTCGCCGACCAGCAGGACCCAGCGCAGCGTCTTGGGCGTGTACCGGTTGTACTCGGCGCGAATCGAGTCCTTGATTTCCTGGGCCGTGTAGCTTGACTTCGATATCATCCGCACGTCATAGCCGCGCTTCTTCACCCAGCCCAGAAGCGAGTCCACCAGCAGGCTGTTCGACGACCAGTTCGAATGGGCGACGACCAGGTAGCGCACACCCGCGGTGTAGTCGGTCTCGGGCTTGACCCGCAGTTGCGCGAAGTTGTCGAGGTAGTGAGAGTAGACCGGCATCATCCAGTCTGCGACGGTCCGCGGCATCATGCCCGCATGCTCCACGCGCACCCGGATACGCGACGCCACCTGCACCACCCCGCGTGCCGGGTTGACCTGGACCGGGTACACCTGGATATTCGCCACGCCCAGGTCGCGCCAGACCCCGGTCTCAATCAGGGCCGCGTCCTTGCCCGGATACTGCTCGTCGCGGGAATAGAACGAGCGGTCAATTGTGAAAGGCGGAGCCGGCTGGTTGTCGAGTTGCGGCGGCTGAAGCGGGTAGACGCTCTCAAGCGGCAAGGTGCTGACCTCGTGCTCAAGAACCTGCACCGACACGTTCGCGCCTTTCGGAATCCCAAGCAGTACCGAAACCTTGGGCACCTCCGGCCGACCCGGCTCGAGCACGGCGAAATTCTCACCGGGCAGAGACAGCCGGAAGAACTCGACCCCGGACACCGCTACCGGTGTCGCCAGGATGCCCGGCACAAACACCTCAAACTCCGTGCGCGTGCCGGTGCTGGAGACAATCGTCACGCGGGACGGAACCGGCTCGTTGGTTCCGCTCAAGGGAATCCACCTCGGTGTTGACCAGGCCGCACCGACGAGAAAGACCAAAGAAAGCACATTAGTCACTGTCTAGCCTCCTTAGAGAACACCGACTAATCTACGCCGCGGGGGGTGACCACAACGAGGCCCGAACCCGCGGAACAGGCCTCGCACGCCATCATATCATAACCCGGCGGCGGTCACGGTCAAGCAACAACCGGGGCGTCAAAGTTGACAGGCCAGCGATATGGTCGGATAATCTGCCCAGCCAACCCCCAAGAGGCGAGGGACTGCCATCCAGTTTCGACGGCGAAACTGGTGGCAGTACCCGCCGCAAGCGAGAGGAGTAGTGCATTGAGATTACGTCCGTTGTCCGTGGCCGTTGCACCGCTGATGTGTGCGCTGCTTGCCGGTTGTTTCACACCGGCGCAGATGCAGCGCATGCAGGAGCAGGCCGGCACCTATTCGATGTCCCCGAACTTCGACCTGAGCCGGATGTGGCGGATTGCGGTCCTGCCACCGACCGCGAGCCTGACCAGCGTACCGACCAGCCTGCTCTACGACCATGCCGGCTTGGCCCTGATGCGCACGTCCAAAGTGATGCTCGTGGACCGCAGCGAAGTCGAGCGGATTCTGGCCGAGCAGCAATTCTCGGCCTCAGGCGCAGTTGACGCCGGCACCGCAGCCCGACTGGGCAAGCTGATGGGCGCCGAGGCGGTGATGCTGGTGAACGTCAACTCGGTCAAACACGACGACTTCTTCTCCGACTCGCCAGACCAGCGCGACGCGAAACTCTACGTCAAGATCATCCGGGTTGAGACCGGCGAGGTCCTGTACTACTCACAGGGCGAAGGCTCGAGCTTTTCCGGCGCGGACGAGGCGCTCCAGGCCGCGCTCGATGTGGCGATGAATCCGATGGTCGTGAAAGGAAGGCAGCAGTGATGGCAGACGAATGCAGAACGCAGAAATGCCGACCGTGGCTGGCGACGGGTTTAGCGCTGCTGCTGGCCGGCTGCGCGACGAGCGGGACCGTCGGTTCAAGCTCGGTCACCGGGACACAGCCGGTCGCGCCGCTACCGAGCGAGGAGACGCAGTTCACTGCGCCGGTTCCGCTCGGGCCAGTCTCCGCACCGGGCGACGTCGCCGAGCCGGTGCCGGGCGGCATGGTTGACTGGTCGGGCAAGACCGTCCGGGCCCGCGGCACCGGGGTGATGGACCCGGGCAACATGAACAAAGCCCAGGCCCGGCTCATGGCCGAACGGGCCGCGGTGGTCGTGGCCCAGCGCAACCTTCTCGAAATCGTCAAGGGCGTGCGGGTGGATTCCGACACCAGGGTGCAGAACTTCATGACCGACTACGACGTGGTCTACACCCATGTCGAGGGTATCGTCAAAGGAGCACGTCAGCTTGGCCCGGCCAGGTACGACTCGGTCGCAGGCACGGTCGAAGTCGAACTGGAGATGCCGATGTACGGCGACAGCAGCCTGGAACAGGCGCTGGCTCCGGTGCTTGGGCCAAAGGGCGAGGTCGCCGCGGCCGGTCTTTCGCCGCGCGTGCGTGAGTTCTTCGAGCAGTACGGCGGGCTGGTCATGGACGCGGGCAACACCGGCCTGAAGCCGGCCCTTTTCCCCAAAATCTACGACGAGGACGGAAACCTGCTGCTCGACACCAAGGACTATCTGAAGTATGCCGGCAAGTCGGGTCAGGCCGCGGTGCAGTTCATTCGCGCGCTCGATGAAGTGCTGGCCAACAAGAAGCTCGGCAACCAGCCGCTGGTGCTGAAGGTCAAGCAGATACGCGGCAAGCTCGGGTCAGACATCGTCATCGGCAAGCTCGATGCCGACAAGCTGAAGTGGCTCAAAGACGGAGCCAGGTACCTGTTTGACGCGGGCCGGTTCCTCGTCAAGCTGATGCTGTAGCTTCGCCCGGGCGGACGTCAAGATGCGAACCCTAGAATTCAAACTGAGTGGACTCAGCCCGTTCTGCGCTCTGGCCTGCTGGCTGCTGTTTGCGGCCGGGTGCGTTGTCCCGGCGTACGCGCCACCGGCTCCGGCTCGCACCGCAACCACACCCGGCCAGGAAGTCGTGCTGGCCAGCGGTGAAGGAACCGAGGTGTTGGCTGAAGGCAAAGCCGCACTGACCGCGGGCGGGGCTGACATTGCCCGAGACCATGCGCTGAAAGACGCCCTGCGCAAGGCGGTCGAGCAAGGCGTGGGCACGTTTGTCTCGTCCGAATCGAGAGTGCAGAACTTCCAGTTGCTGTCGGACCGGATTTACTCCCAGGCCAGCGGCTACGTATCGTCGTACCGGGTCATCACCGAAGGCCAGGAAGGCGAACTGTACCGCGTGGTTGTCCGGGCGCGGGTGAAGCTCGAGCGAATCGAGGACGACCTCTCGGCCATCGGCATCCTGGTGGCTGAGCAGGGCCGTCCCAGAATCATGGTTGTGGTCAAGGAGCTCGACAACCTCTCAGACATTCTGGTGGACGACCGGATGATGTCCCAGGAGATGATTGAGACGATGCTCGTCGACGCGTTTCAGTCCAAGGGCTTCCCGGTTGTCGACGCGGCCACGGTCCGGAAGAACCTGGAGAAAGAGCAGCTCAAGAAAGTCCTCGAAGGCGACCTGGCTGCGGCCCAGCTCATCGGCCTGAAGACCGGGGCCGAGATTGTCGTTGCCGGCACAGCCCAGCGTTCCAGCACCCAGAAGAGCATCCCCTACTCAGGCGGCACAACCGAGTTCTTCAAGGTGAGCCTGAGCGTGCGGGCGGTGAACGTTGCGACTGCGGAAGTGGTGGCAGCTTCGGCCCTCACCCGCGAACTGCCTTTCAGCGCCGACAACGCCCGCAAGGAAGCTGCCGACTCGGTTTCGGCCGAGCTCATCGCGAAGATTCTCCGGGGCTGGAAGAAGCGGGTCAACATTACCCAGATTTCCGCAAGCAACGCCGACTTTGCACGGGCGCAGAAGCTCAAGACCGAGATTCTCGCCAAAGTGCGCGGCGTCACGAGCGTGGTCCAGCGCGACCTGACCGGCTCGACCGCACTGCTTGAAGTCGTCTCGGAATCGTCTTCTCAGGAAGTGCTCGACGACCTCGTGACCCGGGGCCTCGACATCCCATTTACGGTTCGCGGCCTCGAGGGCAACCGGATTGAAATCGTGTTCACTGACCGGACAGGAGACAGACAATAGCTATGGCAGACGAAGGCAGAATGCAGAATGCAAAGTGCAGATTGCAAAATGCGGAACGGCGAGAGGCGAAAGGCGAATAGCGAACGGCGAATGGCGCACGTGCTGGCGCTCGTGCTGGTGCTCGCGGTCGCCGGGTGCGAAGTGGAGAAGTACTCGACGCTCGTTATCACCGGCCAGGTGGCAAAGACCCTCTCACCGGAGAGCAACACCGCCTCGATACTCTTGGGCGAGGCTACAGTGCAGAACATCCTTCAGGACGACTGGCTGAGTACGCCCGACCCGACCGACACCTCGTTCGGAACAAGCATCTTTCCGGCAACAATCACGCCGGTTGGCGGGGCCGAAACCAAGCTCAACACGACAAGTGTGGCCCAGCGGCTGCCCGGCATCTACTTTGAGCCGGCCCTGAGCCTTCAGTACAAGGCCCGCTATGACCTCGAAGTGAAGCTCGACGACGGCCGGCGCGTGACCGCCTATGCGTTTCTGCCCGACAGCTTCTCCATTGTCAAGCCTATGCCCGGTGATTCGTTCCGCATCGGAACTGATACGCTGCGTGCGGTCTGGACCAAATCGGACAGTTGCCGTCGCTACATCGTCGGGGTCAGCCCGGCTGACTCAGGCAGCGCGGCCGAAGGCTGGAGCGCGGCTGTGACCGACACCTTCTGCGTCGTGCCGGCAAGCGCGTTCAAGGACTCAACCGGTGTCACGGTGCCGGGCAACTACGTCTTCAGCATCATCGCGGTCAATGGCGGCTGGAAAAAGGGCGGACTGGACCTGCTCCTTGCCGGTGGCAATGTCAGCGGTGCAGTCGGGCTGTTCGGCTGTGCGGTGTACGCCCCATCGGTCGGGTTCGTCGCCCGGTGAGGCACGGCAAGCAGAGGAGGCAACGTGCGTATGTTCCTAACAACGGTAATGGTGTGCTCAGCGCTGCTCGGCAGCGCGGCCGGTCAGGATTTTTCCGGGACGTATGCCACCGGTGAGGGCCAGTCGCTGAGTCTGACTCAGTCGGGCGACGGAACTCTTACCGGTTCGCTCGTGCTCGGCGGCGGCAAGAAGCTCAGCCTGTCCGGGACCGCAGAGTCAGGTGAGGCAAGCGGAACCTGCACTGGTGCCGGCTCAAGCTACTACTTCGAGGCCGAACTCGATGGCAACGACCTTGAGTTCATGCTTGTGCCGTCCGACGAAGAAGGCATGCCCGACTTCCAGAACGCAGTGCAGTTGACTTTCACCAGAACGAAAAGCGCCGGTGCGGCAGAGCCTGCGCCGGGCAAGCCGGGCTCGGCCCAGGCGGCACGCAACGACCGCGCACCGAAGGAGTCGGACGCCGACCTGACTAGCGCCGGCTGGGGCTTCTCGTTCACGGCTCCGAAAGGCTGGCGCGCCCGGGTGCAGCCGCAAGGCGCACTGCTCGGGCACGACTCGATTGCCGGCATGATTCTCGTCCTGCCCCATTCGGCCCAGAACCTTGGAGCAATGAGAGCCGAAATGCAGGCCGGTCTCGAAGAAGAAGACGGCCAACTGGTCCTGTCCGGCGAGCTGAAACAGTCGGGCGAGAACACGCTGAGCGGCGACTACACCGGGTCCTGGCAGGGCGAAAAGACCAAGGCTCGAGGCATCGGCACGCTCTCGCCTTATGGCGGCGGCGCCTACGTTATCGCGGCGGCGGCGCCGGAGAAGTTCAGCAGCCGTCTGTCTCAGGCCGGGCTTGACCTTGCCCGCAGCATCAGGTACAAGCGCGTGGCCGGAACCGGCCTGACAGAGCACTTTGCCGGCACCTGGTACAACTACACCAAGAGCACTGCGACCTACGTTCATCTCCTGGCTGACGGCACGTATGCCGAGAACTACGAGGCAAGCTACTCGGGCAGCTCCAGCGACCAGTACGGCAACGAAGACCTGACCTGGGGCACGGCTCGGTCAGACCAGACTTCGGGTCGCTGGACCGCGCGCGGCACCAAAGAGCAGGGCGTGCTGGTCATTACCTACGAGAACGGCAACCAGCGCGAGATAGAGTACCGGGTGCACGTCGAAAACGGCCAGACCTACTGGAGCGAGTACTACTTCAACGGCGAGTTGTACGGCAAGAAGTAGCCGGCAGCGCAGCGCACGGCGAAGGGCGGCTGGCTTGGTCATTCCTCAACCAGCCGACCCACGGGCATGATGTAGAGCGGTTCCTCAGACCGGGTCAGCCCCATGACCTGCCGCACGTCGTCGTCCGAGAACGCGCCGACCGCACAGGTCCCCAGTCCCAGCGCCACGCACTGGAGATAGACGTTCTCGGCTGAGTGGCCAAGGTCCATGCAGACATAGCGGTCCCGGCCGCGCGCGCCGTAGCGCCGGGTGGTACGCTCGTACACTGCCGAGTAGACAATCGACGCGGGCGCAGCCTTGACAAATGCCTGGTTCCACGACGCCTCACACAAGGCCGCACGCTTGTCGCCGCGGGCGAGCTGTTGCAGCTCGTGCGTTGCCGGCTCATAGCGATATATGCCTGCCTCGAGACCGGTAACTTTGCCTGCGACCAGATAGACCTCAAGCGGGTAGCAGGCGCCGGCCGAAGGCGCGGTCCGGAGTCCGCCGCCCAGCGCTGCGACCTCGGGCACCGGCTTGCTCACGCCGTACGCGGCCCAAAGCAGTTGCGACACTTGGGCCAGGCTGAGCCCGGCCTTGCCGTACTGGCGAACCGAGCGCCGCGCCTTGAGCGCCGCCTCGACCGACACTTTGCCGTCGGCAACGGGCTCAGGCAGTTTCACTGTCTTGAGCACCGTGTGGCGCTCGGGCAGCAGGTTGAGCTGTCCTGAGTCACGCGGATTCACGGTCGCTCCGACCGAGCTGAGACCAACTGCCAGGAAGCACCACGCTCGTAGATTCCTCACACTTGCTCCTTTCAAGTCGCTGGGCAGCCCGCAGCCCGTTGACGTTCTCTGAGACCACAACACATTGTACTGCAAGCGTGCGCAGTCGTCATCTGGCTACGCTTGACTTCGGGAACGACAGCGCTAGATTGTTCCTGTGGTCAGCATCTGCGTGCGGGCGAGCAATGGTTCGACCAGCCAGTCCAGGCAGTCGCACCGCAACGCCGGGCGGCAAGTGCCTGTTCTGAAGAAGGAGACGATGAGATGAGCAAGAAGAGCGCCAAGGCAAGTAGTGACGGCGGGCACCAGCTCGTCGTGTACGTCCACGGCATCGGGGCGCAAGCGGCACCCGATGTGCTGAAGCGCGAGTGGGACCTGGCCCTGTTCGGCCGGGAGATGGGCTCGCAGACGAAGCTGGCCTACTGGGCCGATATCCTCCATCCGGGCGGACCCGCAGTCAGCACCAAGACGGTCCGCTCCGATTCAAGGTTCGACATTGACGCGCTGCTGCGCGAAGCCGGACTCGCCGAAGAGAACGACGACATCCAGCGGTTCTCCCGCGCCCTGGCATCCCGGCTCGGGGTTCAGATTCCTGAGTCGGGCGGCGTCCGGGCCGCGGGCGTGCAGAAGAGAATCCTGCCCCTGCCCGCCGCCTGGCGCCGGCCTCTGGCCCGGGCGTTTCTCGAACGCTTTGTCAAGGACACGGCTGCCTACTTCTTCAAGCCGGGTGTGAGAGACCGGGCGCGCAAGGTCCTGATTGACGTGCTGAAGAACCTGCATGAGCCGGTGACAATTGTCGCCCACAGCCAGGGGACAATTATCACGCTCGAAGTGCTGGCCGAGCGCTCACCGGTGACGGTCAACCAGCTCGTCACCATTGGCTCGCCCCTGGGCATCACCGAAGTCCAGGACTTCCTCTCCTGCCCGCTCAAAGTCCCGGCCGGTGTGGCGCAATGGCACAATTTCGCCGACCGGTTCGACCCGGTGGCGATGGACAAAGGACTGAGTAACGACTTCCGGCCCGGCGGTTTCATCACCGACCGGATTGTCAGCAACCTCAGGGCCCGGCGCCTTGAGGGATTCAATCCCCACGCGGCTTCAGGCTATCTGGCCCTGCCCGAGGTACGCGAGGTCGTCCACCGTGCCGTCCGCTACGACACACGCGCTCGGTTCCTCGTCGCCCGAGACTTGGCCGCAGACCTGGCGGTTGAGGCGCGTCACTCGGTGTTGGTTGAAATCCTCGAGCCCGGAGCTCAGGCCCTGGACGAAGACGAGGCTCAGGTTCAGGCGCGTGAACAGCAGGAAGCCGCTGGTTCCCCGAGCCTTGCCGTGCGCGTCGAGCACGCAGCGTCCGAAATCGAGAAGATCGTCGAACAGCAGTCCGGCCGGAAAGGGGTCGAGGCCGCACGGATTGACCGACTGCGCCGGTTCGTCTCCGCGTCGCTCACCCCGCAGGAGTTGAGCGAAGTAGCCCACAACTACCGCGGCCTGCGCATCTACCGGATGTGGAAGAGCAACGTCAAGCGCAAGCTGCTGACCCGCTCGTGCCGGGTCATTCAGGCCGACGCGGCCTGGGCCAGCTACCGTGCCTTCGGCCGCGGCATCACCTGGGCCGTTCTCGACACCGGGGTTCGACGCGACCATCCCCACTTCCGACCGCATGCCAACATCATCGAAGTCTGGGACTGCACCAGGCCGGGCCGGCCCAGACCATTGCCGGACGAACGCGACCACGAAGGCCACGGAACTCACGTCGCCGGCATCATCGCGGGTGCGTCCGACAAGGGCACGCCCAGCGGCATCGCGCCCGAGGCGAAACTCGTGGTCTACAAGGTACTGGACGACAACGGCGCGGGCGAAGACGCCTGGATTATCAAGGCACTGGACCACATTGCCGAACAGAACGAGAACATGTCCTCGGTCCATGTCCACGGCCTGAATCTGAGTCTGGGCGGGCCGTACGACAGCACGGTGTACGGCTGCGGCTTCACCCCGATCTGCGCCGAGCTAAGACGGCTCTGGCGCTCGGGCGTGCTCGTGGTCGTCGCCAGCGGCAACGAAGGTCAGGTCGAGGTGAACACCCCGGACGGCTCGGTCGAACTCAACAGCCCGATGTCAATCGGCGACCCGGCCAACCTTGAAGAATGCATCGCGGTCGGCTCGGTCAGTGCCGACAGTCCGCACCTCTACGGCGTGTCGGCGTTCTCCTCGCGCGGCCCCACTTCGGACGGCCGCGTCAAGCCCGACGTCGTCGCGCCGGGCGAGAGAATTCTTTCCTGCGACTCGCACTTGCGGGCCGGGAATCCGGCCAGCTACTACCGCACCGAGAGCGGCACGAGCATGGCCGCGCCGCACGTCTCCGGCCTGCTCGCCGCATTCCTCTCGGTCCGAAAGGAGTTCATTGGCCGGCCCGACGAAGTCAAGGAGATACTCCTGCGCACCTGCACCGACATCGGCCGTGACCGGTACCATCAAGGCCACGGCGTGCCGAACCTGATGAAGATGCTGCTCGAGACCTAGCGACCGCGCTCCGGTCCTGCTGCCCTCGCCCGCCGTCATGTCACTGCTTTGGCCTTTGGCCTCTGGCGCTTGACTCATTTCTGCCTGTTCTTGCTCTGCGCTCTCGCCTTTAGCCTCTGGCTTCGCCCGTTTGTCTGTTAACTGCCGGCGCCACGTGCCCGCAGCGCCGTCAACCTACCGAGAGAGACGGGACAGCAAAGAACCGGGCCGATGCCATCGTCAGCCCGGTCGCAGAGAAGAGTGGCTAGCGCACGGATTGACATCAAACGTGTCCCCCGCTAGAAGATAACACTCCCTTCCCCTTCCAAGGTACGGCCGTCCGCCGTCTGAAACCACATCCTGACTTTCCCTGTGAGTTCAGACGGGTACTTGCTGAAGGCAGAATACGTGATGCGTCCGACTGGATAAAGCGTCCCGTCACGAGCGAACGCGCCAAGACCGATCTTGGTTCTCCTGAAGTCGTTCTTCCGGACTCTGAAGCTGGTCGAGTACAAGACCTCGTCGGTCTCCCTTGTTCGGTAGTTGTTTGGGTCTAGGCTTATGCGGGTCTGCGTTATGACAAGAGTGACTGTCCCGTCGGAAGTGGTCATCGCACCGTCCGCGTCAGCTAGGACGAAGTAGACCATGAGTCCGCCGGAGCCTTCCTTGTAGGCCGTGACGTCCTTGACGTAGACCGCCTGCTTCTGGTTGGCTAGCGCACTGCATGACTTGCCCCACAGAAGGGCTGATACTCCCAAGACAATCAGTCCCAAGGCAAGGAGGCAACCGCTGATGAGCCTGGCTGCCGTCGACCAGTGCATCTCGGTCGATGCCGGGCTGGGCTGTCCGCAGTGAGGGCAGACCTCGGCCGCGGGGCTGACACTCTTGTGGCAGTGAACGCACCAAGCTAGCTTCTGTTTCCGGACGACAGCGGCCCGACTGACACTGGTCGCAGGAGGGATATCCTCACGTGCCTCGTCCGCCGGGAGGAGTTCCTTGCCGCATCCGGGGCAGAGAGTTGCATCACCTTCGACGCTGGCGTTGCAGAAGAAGCAATGGAAGCCATCAGCTCTCTTCACCTTGGCTATAGGCATTGAACTGCTCCTTCAGGTACTAGCTGGACACTTCACGAAGGTCATCCCGCGTTCGGCGATGGGATTTCGCGAATTCCGGGACGCATTACGGTGCTATTGACGCCAGCCGGCATCGTCGGCCCGGCTGCCGTCCATCGCCGTCTTTCTGTTTCGGTCACGCGGTCATGATAGATGCCCGGGCCCGGCGTGTCAAGCAGAGGAGAAGACGCAGTGCTTTCAGGGCACGCAAGTCAAAGCTCAAAGCACAAGGGTTAGGTTGCAGAATGGCGGGGAGCGAGAGGCGAACGGCGAAAGGCCCCTCAGTGCTTCCAGGACCAGCGTGGAAGTTGCTTGATCAAGCAAGACGCCCACACCCCCCAGACCGAACCTAAGTCGCTAATTGGCAATCTGTTGTCGGAAATGGCTGCAGACTGGACCCCCACTCCCCCAGTGGCTTGGGTTGCGGCTAGGGTTGTTCCAGTTCCCGGCGCTTGGAGCACATCTGTGTCTGCTGCTGGGGCGAGCATTCCACGCATGGCCATGTCTTGGGTTCGCACCAGGGCCTGACCCTGCGCCTAGCCGAGCACCACGGATGACGCCGGGTCAGTCATGCGCTGCTCGGCCACAAGGTCGGCAAGGGGATGCGAGGGCCGCTGCGCAGCCAGGGGCGCGAGTGAAGCGGCCGGAAGTGTGGTTTCTGCCGCCGCCTGCGCTCGGGCAGCGCCCGCCACGTCGAGCCGCGGTTTGACATCGTCGCGCCCCTTTGTATCATCCGGCATAATGAGCACGCGGTCTTGTTCAGGGCAGTGCGGGATAGCTGAAGGTGCGGCGCGGGGTCCTGACTGGCGTGCGGTCGGGTTCTACCTCTTGATTGCCTTTGGCGGGAGCTGGTTTCTTGCCGGCGCGTTCCGATTGCTCGGTGGCAGGCTGACAGGTGATGTGCTGTCTGCCGCGGTCGGCGTGCCTTACATGATGGTGCCGATGGTTGCCGCGTTGGTCGTGCAGCGGCACGTGCGGCGTGAGCCGGTTGTCGAACCGCTCGGACTCAGTTTCAGGCTCAACTGGTGGTGGCTGGCTGCGTGGCTTGGCCCGCTCGGCATTACCCTTGCCGCACTCGGCGTGAGCATTTTGCTGCCAGGAATTCGCTTCTCGACCGAGATGGCTGGTCTGTTCGAGCGCTTCAGCGCTATCCTCCCGCCCGAGCGGGTGAACGAGATGCGTGCTGCGCTCAGCCGTCTGCCTGTGCATCCGTTCTGGCTGCTTCTGGGCCAAGGGCTTGTTGCAGGCGTGACCATCAATGCCGTTGCCGGGTTTGGCGAGGAACTCGGGTGGCGTGGGTTTCTCTGGCACGAACTCTCAGGGTTCGGTTTCTGGCGTGCGTCCTGGCTCATCGGGTTCATCTGGGGCGTGTGGCATATGCCCTTGGTACTGCAGGGGTTGAACTACCCGTCGCATCCGGTTGCCGGCGTCGGGATGATGACCCTGTGGTGCATGCTGCTTGCTCCACTTTTCAGCTTCATCAGAATCAGAACCGGCTCGGTTATCGCGGCTGCTGTGTTCCACGGCTCATTCAACGCGTTCCGCGGTTTCGCGCTGTTGATGACGACCGGGGGAAGCGACCTGCTTGCCGGCGTGTCCGGACTTGCCGGGTTCATCGTGCTGGCCGTGCTGAACCTGCTGCTCGTGGCTGCGCAGACCAGTGGACCGAAGGAGCAGGACGTATGCTGATACGCTGCGCGGGTGTAATGGCAGTTTGGGCCGCGTTTCTAGCGTGTAACCGCGAAGGGACGGGTACGCCTGACTGGCAGAGTGTCAACGACTTCACCTACCAATTGCAGAACGTCGACATTGAGGCAATGAGCAACACGTGCTTCGACCTGTGCGTGATTGACTACTCGCTCGACGGCAGCGATGAGCAAAGGCTCTCAGCCGAGCAGGTCGCCGTTCTGAAGTCCGGCCCGGGCGGGCCCAAACTGGTGCTCGCCTATCTGAGCATCGGCGAGGCAGAAGACTACCGCTGGTACTGGCAGGAAAGCTGGGATGAAGACCACGACGGCGAGCCGGACCCGGGCGCTCCGGCCTGGCTTGGGCCCTCGAACCCGGAATGGCTCGGTAACTATAAGGTGCGCTATTGGGACCCGGACTGGCAGTCAGTCGTCTTCGCCTACTTGGACAAGATTACCGGCGCAGGGTTCGACGGTGTGTATCTTGATATTGTGGACACCTATGAGTACTGGGGCCCGGGCGGTGAAAGCGGGCTCAACCGGACAACCGCGGAAACGGAGATGGTCGACTTCGTCAAGGCGATTGCAGCGCATGCCCGCAGTCGGCCGGGAATGGCCGGGTTCGGCGTGTTCCCGCAGAACGCAGAAGCCCTGTCCAGGCATCAGGACTATGTTCAGACCGTCACCGGCATCGGCCGGGAAGATGTGTGGTACGACGGCGACGCCCCCAAGTCAGCCGGGGAGACTGCAGTCGCGATTGCCGGACTTGACGTATTCAGGCAGGCGGGCAGACTCGTGCTCGTGACCGACTATGTGCGTCGTCCCGAGCACATCGACGATTTCTACGCCCGGGCCCGGGCTAAGGGCTATGTGCCTTACGCCACGGTCCGCGACCTCGATTCACTCACCATCAACCCCGGCCATGAGCCGGACTGATGCTGGCCGAGATGCTGGGCATTTCCCGTGCGACGCTGCTTCACCGCATGAAGAAGCACGGGCTGTCGTAGCGACACCGGGCGTTCCTGTCTGATTTCCCACAGACAACTGTAGCATAGCGCACAGGCCAGGTTGACTTCCAGCGCGGCCTTGGCGCGGAGGGGCTGCAAATTGCGTGCCTTGCGGGTCGGGGGACGCGTGGCATGGTGCTTGCATAGGCTAATCTGAGATGTGTGGTTTCTATGGTCTGCATAGGGTTAGCGGCATCACGGTCGTGGCGCTGTTCGGGGTACTGATAGTGGTGTCGGTCGTGCTCCTGGTGCGGTCGCTCGGCCCCGGACCGGAGCGGAAAGAGAAGCATGACCAGAGCTAGTCTGGTGGTCGGCATGCTCGCGGCTCTGACTTGGGCCGGTACGTACGTCCGGCTGGGCGGAGCGCTCTATCCCCGATTCATGATCGACCAGACCGGTTCAAGCTTTGAGCTGATGGCGGCCGAGGCACTCCTCGAAGCGCAGGTGACGAGCGAGACCAGGGACCTCGTCAGGGCAGTGGTGCAGGTCTACGCGAGCGGAGTGATGTCGGGCTGGCAGAGGGGATTCCACTTCGGTGAGGCCTACGCGCTGGTGCCACTCGGCCTGTCCCTGCCGACAGCACGCGTCGGGCAGGCAGTAGTTCCGTTCGGCCTGCTGGCAGACTATGACGTCCACACCCAGGTCATTCAGACGACATTCGCCAGGACTCTGGGTCTGCGCCTCGACCCCGGAGTCGGCGTGCTGGGCGCGCTCGAGCGATGGCAGTATGCACTATGGTTGTCCAACGGCAACGGACCGGACCGGATGGACAACGACCGCAACAAACTCGTCACCGCTCGAGTTGCGCCCAGGTTTCTGTTGGGCGACGCCGAGCTGACGTTGGGCGCAAGCGGACTCGCGGGTTCGCTGCCCTACTGGCACATCGACAGCATTGTCGCGCAGGTTGAGGGTCCCCGGTCATACAAGAGAAAATACCGGTTCGGTCTAGACAACACAACCGACTGGGGCCCCTTGACTCTGCGACTGGAGGCGGTGGCCGGCCGCGACGGGTCGACGGGCGTCGCGGCGGTGTACGGCTACTACGCCGAAGCGCGCTATGCCATCGCCAACTGGCTGGAACCGCTGGTCGAGGTCGACGGGTTTCACGCCGACGGCGGCCGGCTCAACACCCTGTCGCTCGGCCTGAACCTGTACCCGCCCAACGTATCGGCGTTCGAACTCCAGACGCTGTACCAGCGCGGCTGGTCGGACGTGATGAGCTTCAGCGAAGGGCACTGGCATGTTGCGACGCAACTGGTGGTTCGCTTCTAGCCTGGCGCTTGGGCTCGTCGCGGGCCAAGTGACCGCTGCGCTGTGTGTCTGGCGGCAGCCGGACTCGGACATCGCGGGCATGTTCGGCTCCGGTGGCAGCTACAGGACGGTGTTCGCGGATATCTCCGCGGCACAGCGCGCGCGCATCGAGAAGCGGCTGGGGTTTGCGCTCGACCCGGACGAGACCCAGTTCAAGTTCTTTCCGGTGTATCGAGGTGGGAAGCAGGTCGGCACGGTGATGACCCATGCGGGCAAGGGCCAGTTCGGGGCAATCGAGGTCGTCGTGGCAGTGGTGCCGACCGAGTCCGGAACCGCAGTGAGAGAAGTCCGCATCCAACGCGACCGGGAGAAGGCCAAGGCGGCGCTGCGCAGCCAGGAATTTCTTGGACAATTCAGGGGCATGAGGGTGAATGACGAATTCCGGTTGATGAATGACGAGGGGCGAGGAACGAACGACCGGACCGGATTGAAGGCTGCGGCTCCGGGAGCGGAGAAGGCCTCGCAGGCCGTGGCCAATGCCGTGCGTAAGCTCTTGGTTGTGCACGACGAGCTCGGGTTGAACCGGATAGGGAAGGACCAGTGAACTTCACCCGGTTCGCCTTCAAGAACCTGTTCGCGCACCGGACACGGACGGTCCTGACTCTGGCAAGCATGATCATGGCGGTGGCCGTGCTCTTCACTCTGGTCTCGTTCAATCGCGGGTATGAGAAGGCGCTCACGACTCAACTTCAGGGCATGGGTATCCACATGATGGTCGTGCCGGTCGGCTGTCCCTACGAGGCTGCTTCGCTTATCCTCAAGGGCGGCAAGATCCCGAGCTACCTGCCGGCCGAGGTGCTCGACGACGTACGCAAGATACCGGAAATCGACCTTGCCGCGCCCAGCTTCATGAGCGGAGTTATCCGGCCGGAAGAGGGACGGACCGACATCTACGTCGGCATCGATTCGGCTACGCTTCGACTGAAGAACTGGTGGAAAATCGAAGGCAGGTTCCTCGAACACCCCGACGACGTGGTCATCGGCCACGACGTCTCGCTCATCGAGCTTTCGTCGGTCGGGGACCAGCTCTACCTGCCCGAGGAAGATGCGACGTTCAACGTCGTCGGCAGGCTGGCGCCAACCGGTACCGAGGACGACGGGTTCTTCCATATCCCGCTCGCGACCGCGCAGCGGCTGTTCAAGCAGGAGGGCAAGCTGACCGCGATCTCGATCCGGCTCAAAGACCCGGAGGACGCGCCCACAGTCACGGCCAGGCTCGCAGGCATCAAGGGTGCCGAGGTAATCACGATGGGCGAGTTGCTCGGCACGATGATGACCCTGATGGGTGCGGCCCGCTCGCTCCTGCTCTCGATCGTGCTGATTATCATCGTCATCTCGGCTCTCGGCGTGCTCAATACCGTCCTGATGTCGGTATTCGAGCGGACGCGCGATATCGGCGTGATGCGTGCGACCGGAGCGAGTGAGATGCACATCTTCGGACTGGTCTGGCTTGAGACGCTGATCTTGGCGCTGCTCGGCGGGGCCGGCGGGCTCGGGCTCGCAGTGGTCGGCGGGCGGCTCATCGAGAATGTGGTGAAGAGATTCCTGCCGCTCGCGCCCAGGGGCAGCGTGGTGGCGCTCGAGCCCGGCAGTTTCCTGCTGGTGCTGGCATTTGTCCTTGGCATCGCGGTCGTCGCTGGCTTCTACCCGGCGCTGCGCGCCGCGCGTGCCAAGCCGATCAAAGCGCTGAGGAGCGAGTAGCCGATGACCTGGTTCGTGCTGGCGTTCAAGAACCTAGCCCGGCGCCCGATTCGGACCATATTGACCGTCTTGGGTGTGGCGATTGCGATCGCGGTGCTGTACTCGCTGTTTGAGTTCCAGCAGGGCTACCAGTCGCGGCTCAAAGGCGAGCTCGGGGCCCTGGGCGCGCACGTCATGGTCGTGCCCAAAGGCTGCCCGTATGAGGCGGCGACGATCGCGCTGCACGGCGGTAAATGGCCGCGCTACATGGACGAGGGGTTGCTGGACAAAGTGAAGGCCGACCCGGGCGTGGCCGAAGCCGCGGGCGTGATAATGGACGCGGTGTTCCAGCCCGGCGGCAGAAACGTCATCATGCTCGGCATCGACGAGGACTACATGCATCTGCGGCCGGCATGGGAGCTGCGCGGTGCGTGGTTCGCATCGGATTCAAGCATCATCCTGGGTTCGTCGGTGGCCGAGGAGACAGGACTGGAGCCCGGCGACCGGTGGACCCTGCCGGAGAAGAACGTGACCCTGCGGGTGAGCGCCGTGGTCAATCGCACCAATACCCAGGACGACGGGTTCGTCTTCATGCCACGCAAGACCCTGCAGCGGATTTCCGGGCTCGAAGGCAAGCTGGTGTTGATCCTCATCAAGGCCCGGAAGGTGGACCAGACTGATAATCTCGTCGCCTCGCTCAAGGCGAGCGAAGTGGACATGAACGTATTCCCGCTGACCGAGCTGCTCGGCACGATCGGGCAGTTGATGGCGAGTACCCGGGTATTCGTGTCGGCAGTCATCTTCATCGCCATCATCCTCGGCGGCGTGGGGGTACTGAATACGGTGCTGATGGCGGTGTTCGAGCGGACCCGGGAGATCGGAATGATGAAGGCGATGGGCGGCTCGCGCGGCGACGTGTTCAAGCTGACGTGGGCCGAGACTATCCTCACCACAGCGAGCGGCGGCGCGGTCGGCGTGCTCATCGCGCTCGGGTCCTCACGCCTGGTCGAGGAGCTGATTCGCGGGATGATACCCTTCGCGCCTGAGGGCTCGCTCATCGGGCTCTCGGTCCTGACGATGCTTGCTTGCATCGGGCTCTCGATTGTGCTCGGCCTCCTCGCCGGGCTCTATCCGGCGCTGCGTGCCGCCAGCATCAGGCCGATCGAGGCGATAAAGACGGAGTGAGCGTGGACCCGGTCGAAGTCAGAAGTCAGCATGGCGGGCCGGGCCAGGCAGTCGAGGCGCGCGGGCTGACCAGGGTGTATCGGCGCGGGGCGGAGAAGATACACGCGCTCAAGGGCATTGACCTGAGCATCGAGTCGGGTGAGTTCCTTGGTGTTGTCGGCCACTCGGGCGCGGGCAAGACCACACTGCTAAACCTGCTGGGCCTGATGGACCGGCCCACCGGGGGCCGACTGACCATACTGGGACACGATGTGACTCGGCACCGGGTGAAGCTCGATGCACTCCGGCGCCGCAACATCGGCTTCGTGTTTCAGGAGTTCTACCTGATGCCGAACCTGAGCGCACTTGAGAATGTGTTGCTGCCGACGATATGGGGCAGCAACGACCCGGCACGGGGAAGTGACCGCAATCGGTCCGCCGAATTCGAATCGTGTCCTCCAGGCAAGTCCGGCGCGCGCGCCCGGGAACTGCTGGAGCGCGTCGGGCTGGGACACCGTATGACGCACCGGCCGGTTGAGCTGTCCGGCGGTGAGATGCAGCGAGTAGCGGTTGCCCGCTCGCTCATCAACGACCCGAAACTCCTTCTGGCCGACGAGCCGACCGGGAATCTTGATACGAGAACCCGCGACGAGATCCTGAACCTCCTTTCGGACCTGAACCTGGGCTCGAACCTCACCGTGGTCATCGCCACCCA
This sequence comes from Caldifarciminota bacterium, assembly GCA_965648905.1. GTDB lineage: Bacteria > Hydrothermota > Tepidihabitantia > Tepidihabitantales > Tepidihabitantaceae > CAZQFS01. The sequence goes on along the minus strand of CBFGIT010000004.1, from coordinate 89,989 downwards.
TGACCGAGGTCTTGAACCTCGGTTCTCGCGGGTCATAAGGCTTCAGGACGGAGTCATCTAGAATGGCCAATGACCGGTTGCCGACGGCCGATCGGAAGTTGATTGAGGCACGGAATCTGTGGCGGAGCTTTCGCCGTGGCGGCGAGACCATCCACGCCCTGGCCGGTGTTGACCTTGACCTGAGGACGGGCGAAATTGTCTCGGTCATGGGGCGGAGCGGGTCGGGCAAGACCACGCTGCTCAACCAGCTCGGATGCCTAGACCGGCCGACAAGGGGTAGCCTGAAGATTGCGGATACCGAGGTCGCCGGGCTGAAGGAGCAGGAGCTCGTGCGGTTCCGGCGCGAGCACATCGGGTTCATTTTTCAGTTGTTCTACCTGATTCCGACCCTGACGGTCGAGGAGAACATCAGGCTGCCGCTCGTCTTCGCCCGCCGGCGCGATGGCGGCCGCGTTGCCGAGCTGATCGAGCGCGTCGGACTCGAGAAGGTGCGTAAGGCGCTGCCGCGTCATCTCAACGGTGGTGACATGCAGCGTGTTGCCATCGCGCGCGCCCTGGTCAACCGACCGAGGATTCTCCTCGCCGACGAGCCGACCGGCAGGCTGGAGAGGAAGTCGCGCGAGTCGGTGACCGGTATCTTCCGCGGGCTCGCGGACGAAGGATTGGGCATCATCGTGGCGACCCATGACCCGGAGCTGGCCCGGGTCGGACACAGGATTATCGAGTTCTCGGACGGCAGAGCTATCCGAGAAGAAACAACAAAGGAGATGACATGAAGTACTTCGCATTGGGGCTGGTCCTGATGGCTGCCGCAGCCGTCGTGGGCTGCGGCAGCCGGCGTGCGGCGGCAAAGGCGGCCACCTACGGCAAGGCGATTTCCACTGGTATGGTCATCACGTCCGCCCGGGAGATTCTGAACAACCCGACGGCGTGGGAGGGTAGGGATGTGCTTGTGGCCGGGAAGATAACGAGCGAGTGCCCATCGGGCGGCTGGATATGGGTGGAGGACGGGACCGGCGACATCTATGTAGACATGCACCCGACCAACGTCTTTATCCCGCAGCGGGTCGGCAGCAACGTGCAGGCGATGGGCAGGGTTGTGCTGGAATCCGGTCAGCCGCATGTTGTCGGATACGGACTGGCATTGAGATGACGAGGCCAGGAAGAAGCATGGCATCGCGGCTTTGATCGTCTTGTCAGCAATGGTGGTCTCGTTCTAGCACAATGCGGCAGCAGCCAGGCACGGAGCATGCAGCCTGCGGCGGCACCCTCGACCTTGGCAGGCAGGTCGTACCTTACCCATGAGTGGCCGGTGGGATCACAGTTGGGGAGTCCAGGTGACCTGAATCCGGCCAGAACCTTCCCGGACCCGGCCGATAACAGCGGCTTCTTGGACACCCGCATCGTGAAGCCGGTTCAGCAGCGAATCAGCCCGGGCTTCCGGAACAGACATGAGCAGCCCGCCTGATGTCTGGGCATCGCACAGGAGCAGGCGCCGGTCTTCAGGTACGGACGGAGCAAAGTCGGCCCGCGATTTCATGAAGTCGCAGTTCTTAAGCGAGCCGGCAGGAAAGAGCGACTCTCCAGCCAGGTCCAGCGCCCCGGGTATGAGCGGAACCTGTTCTGCTTCGATGACGATGTCTATGTCGCCGGTCTGCGCCATTTCCCAGGCATGGCCAAGCAGGCCGAACCCGGTGATATCGGTCGCGGCATGAACTCCGGTCTCGCACATGGCCCGAGCCGCAGCCCGGTTCAGCGTTGTCATCACTCGGTTTGCCTCAGCGACTGCGGACGCCGGCGCGAGGTCGACCCGCAAGGCAGTGGTGATGATACCGGTGCCGAGTGGCTTGGTAAGGACCAGCGTGTCGCCGGGTCTGGCGCCAACGTTCTTCACCACCCGGTCCGGGTGGACCAGGCCGGTGACCGAAAGCCCGCACTTGACCTCGACATCCTTGAGCGTGTGGCCGCCGGCGATGACCGCTTCGGCCTCACGCACCTTGTCCCAAGCGCCCGCGAGCATCGCCCGCACGTCGTCATGCGCAATCTCGCCGACCGGAAAGGTGATGATGCTCAGGGCCGCGACCGGCGTGCCGCCCATGGCATACACGTCGGATAGCGAGTTGGCCGCGGCAATCTGGCCGAAGACATAGGGGTCGTCGGCAATCGGCGTGAGCACGTCCACGGTCAAGACGAGCGCGCGTTCCGGGTCGAGCCGGTACACGCCGGCGTCGTCCGAGGTCTCGCCGCCGACCAGGAGGTCAGGATGCGAGAAGGCAGGAAGCTGACGCAGTACCTGCGCCAGGTCTTCCTGGCAGACCTTGGCCGCTCAGCCCGCGGCCTTGGCGTAGTCGAGCAGACGACGCTTCAAGATTCCTCCTGGATTAGAGTACGATGACCTTCTCGGCGGCCGCGAGTGATTCGGCCAGTTCGTACATGTTGGAGACAGTGCCGACCGACACGCGGTCCTTGACCCCGAAGAAATCAAGGCAGGTGCCGCAGACCATCACCTTGACACCCTGGTCAGCCAGGCTACGCAGCGACGGAAGATGCTCCGAGTCGGACAAGGCCAGTTTGATACCGCCGTTCATCAGCGCCAGAATCGATGGTCGTGAAGGCAGCTCGGTCAGGGTACGCAGGAACAGGGTCATGAGCAGGTTGCCCAGCTTGTCGTCACCGGAACCGAGTCGTTCTGATGTAACGAGTACGGTTGTGCCGGTTCGCGTGCAGACCGGCCCGGGGACACTGGCCTTGGTGATGCGAACAATGAAGACGCCCGACTTTGTTTCTTCGGTCACGGCCGGACATCCTGAGCGCCGGGCAAACCGAATGATGTTGTCCCGGGACTCCGGGCTGTCGGTCGTAACGGTCACGACCGTTCCCACCGTGGCGCTTTCCAAAGCCTTTCTTGTTCTTACCACCGGCTCCGGGCAGACAAGTCCGCGGACATCAAGCTCCACTGCTGGTTTCTGCGGTCCAGAACTACTGTCGCTCATGATTCACCTCCTCAACGGGCGAAATTGAGTGCGCTGCAAGCAAGGCGAGTGCGGCCTCAACCGACCGACGCGGGAGAAGCAGCAGCGCCCCGCAATCCGGAACGCGGCGCGGGACTACCAGTACGTCAAAGCCTGCCGACCTGAGCAGCTCGCCGGCACGCAGCAACTCGCGCACCGACGCAAAGGCCAACTCGACGCCGTCCGGTTCGCAGGAGCCGGCAGGAACCCTGCCGGGCCGCGTTCCTGTAGTCACCGCCGTTTGTGCCGACCCTGGCCCATTGTCGAGTGGCGCTTAGTTCACTACGACCTTTGCGCCCGGTCTGTGGTCGGTCGGGCGCACGAAGTACACGCCGGGGGCGAGCCGCGCAATTCGGTTTGGGCCGCTGGTCAGGCTGAGAACACTGCGGCCGCAGGCATCGAGCAACACGGCTGGCGAGCATTCAGCATCCAGCAAGAGCATGTCACGCACGACGCGCGCTGCGGGCTGAATCCGGCAAGCCCGGGAGGAGCGGCCCGGCTCAGCAACGCCCGCGCCCACGCGTGTACGCGTACTGATTGAGTCCACCATCTGCGGCTCGCCCAGTGACGTTACTTTGAGATTGACGACCTCTTCGCCGTGGGTCGAGTTGGTGTACACGGTCAGGTCGGGCGAGGAGTCCGCCTCGCCCGGTGCCAGCGTGTCGAAGAACGGCACGCCCGGCTCAGCGCATCGGCCGCGCACGCAGCAGACTACAATCCAGCCGGGTACGCTGTCGAGCACACGGTAGTCAAGCCGGTAGACGTCTGGCTGCGTGCCGGTGTTGGTCAAGGTGAAATGAAACTCGGACTGGCCGCCTGGTTCTACCTGCTGCACGGTGTCAGAGCGGCAGACCAGACTGAACGGCGAAGAGAACGCCGTTGCGTCGGTAAGGAAGACACCTGTTGCCAGAACCAGGAAATAGAGCCTCAGTGTCGAGTGGTTCATTGTTGGACTCCTTTCGTATCTGCGAGTCTGTGGATGGCGGCCGCCTGCAGGACCTGTTGCGTGGTCGGGTGCTGGACAAACGCCACTACCCCGAGCCGCGCGCGGTTCCACTTCTGGTTAAGAGGGAACGACTCTTTGACCGTCAGCGTATCCAGTCGTGTGAGCCGAATCGGTCGCCCGGTCGGGCCAGGCAGCATCGCCCGCATGACGCTGTTGAACACCGAATCAGTCGCGCCGGGCAGGTCTTTGCGCACGCTGTCCTCAACCAGCACAACAAACAGTTGCAGAGTATCTGATGGTGTCGAGTCGACGCCGCGCGCCGCAACCGTGACCGTGCCTTCGAGCGAGTCAAGCTCCGCGGCAAGGTCGAGCTGGACCTTGGGCGTCACGCTCTTTGCGGCCAAGATGTAGTTGCGGAAAGTCGCGTAGTTGTGCTCAGGCCCGGGTGTGCGCACCGGCGGTCCGCCGTCAAAGACCGTGGCCGGTTCGCCGCCCTGGTCGTAGTAGTAGGCCCGTCGTTCCTCGACGTACTCGGGCGAGAGCGTATCACCCGCAACCCGGCGGTGATACGCTACCACGACCACGCTGTCTGCGAACTCACGGGCCAGACTGTCGAGCGTGCGCGCAGCATAGGGGCAGTAGGAACAGCGCTGCCAGGTAAAGAGCTCAGCCAGCACCACGCGGTTGGTCGGGATAATCGACACCTCGGGCGCAGAAGAACATCCGGTCAGGGCGACCAGGCCCAGAAAGGAGGCCAGACCAAGGGCTCTGGTCGCCACTGACAAAGACATCGTTCTCCTACCTGACTACGGCGAGCTTCACGGTCTGAGCAGCGTCGCCTGACTTCAGTCGGACAAAGTAGGTCCCGTTTCCTACCGGCTGTCCGAGGTCATCGGCAAGGTTCCAGTCGGCCCGACCCGAACCAGTGACTGACCTTTTGAGGCAGCGCACCACGCGGCCGTCGATGTCGAAGACCGCAATGCTGCCGTCCCTGCCCGCGGGCAGTTGATAGTGCAACCGCGCATTCTTATGGCACGGGTTGCTGCCTGTCCCGGTGGAAAGAACCAGACCATGCGACCGTTCCGCCACCCCGGTCAGCGCTCCGCTCCAGAAGTCGTCGATGTACCATCCTTCGCCGGTCACGTTGTAGTCGCTGATGAAGCGGAACCGGACCTGCACGGTCTGCCCCTGGAACCGGGCCAGGTTGAAGTCGGCCTGCTGCCAGCCTGATGAGGAGCCGCTGTACTGCGCGAGCGGCCACCAGAAGGGTGAACCGTTGCCGATTTCCACCAGGCAGAAGTCATAGTTCAGCTCAGTGCCGTAGTAGTGCTGGAAGTGCATCGCGGTTGAGTCCCCGATGGTGTAGAAAGGCGTCATCAGCCGGGCGTCATTCTCGTTGGTATACTGATAGCTGCCTTCCTGGCCGCAGTACCAACTGTGAGTCGGCGACACGCTGCGATAGGTAGTCAGGTGCCAGTTGTCCAATATGCCGTTGTGCGTCCAGCCATGCTGGCCGTACTCCATGTTGTCGCAGTAGCCCGGGCTCGCGGTGATGTTGAGTGGGAAGAGGACAGTGTCGATACTGAAGTCCGAGCCCGTGACGACCAGGCGCATTGAGGCGACATGCGGGTCCGGACAGCCACTTGACACGCTGATGCGAAACGGCGTCTGTGCGTAACCGTCCTCGGCCACCCTGATCGGCCCGAAGTTCGCATTCGCGGTGAGCACGGTCACGTTCGGGTCGGTGGTTGAGAGCGCGGCGCTTGCGCCCTGAGCATTGGCTGAGCCGATGTTGCGCAGACCAACGGTCAGGTCGAACTCGCCGCCCGGTGCGGGCAGCACCGACTGGTAACCGACGAACCGAAGCACTGGCTCGGGGATGACCGCGATTGTCGCGCCCTGGAACATCTCGCGATTCGTGTTGTTCTGCACAAAGACTACGAAGTCGCAGTTGCGCGCAACCCAGCTCGGGTTGATGCTGAAACTGCGCGTACGAACGACTGAATCTCCGGCCGGGACTGTGATAGCCTCGCCTGAAGCATTTGGCAGCATGGTTCGCTCGACGTCCTGCAGGCTGTCCATCCCCTGCCAGGGATAGTAGATGTGGCTCTCGATGAGCGCGACCTGCAACTGGCCGCTGACTGAGGACGAACCGATGTTGCGCACCACGATGGTAAGAGTACCGTTACGGCTCACTGAATCGTAGGCAACCGACAGGTCGATTTCGAGCGGCGTCGGAACGGTTTTCCGGTAGTCAAAGTACTGACGATAGGTCGGGTACATCGTACCGGTGTGCAGACCACCGACAATCGAGTTGGAGCCGTCGAGCACCACGGTCGGATATCCCGTTACTCCGTAGTAGCTCATACGGGCGGCCGCGGTTGCGGTATAGAACGGGTCGCTTGAGGACGAGTGGTATCCGATAACCACCACCGAATCGAACGCCCGGAACTTGAGCTCGTCTGCCCCGCGCGCGGCTCCAGGGCAGTAGGTGCACCAGGTGGCGGTGACGTCTTCGATGACCATCACCCGGTGCGATGCGCTGGCCGTGGCAGCCAATGCCAGCAAAACCTGAATCACGGCCTTTGGTGTCATGTGTTCCTCCTTTCAGGAACATGTGCTGCCGGACTTCCGACAGCGGGTTTGGGGCCTAAACCAGGCCCATGCACGGCAGTCATATACTGGTACTCACTTGGTGGACAAGAGCCCATTGTTGCAGGAGAGTGGCGATTCCCAGGCAGACTAGCCCGGCAACCAGCAGCGCGATTGGTACTGCACGGCGGACTTCGGTCGCGGAAGGCAGACTGCCTCCCTTTGCAGCGTGAGTCACGAGTTCCACCTCCGGCCGAGTGTAAAGAGATAGCGCACGCCGTTCATACGGCCGTTGCTCCATTCACACTCAGCGCCGCACCAATCGCGCCGACAAGTTGCGGCCGGTCCGGCACCAGAAGCCGGACCCCGAGCCGGCTTTCGAGCAACGTTCGGATGCATGGGTTAAGTGCCACACCGCCGGAGAGGACCACTTCCGGCTCTGCTCCAACCCGGCCGACCAGGGCGAGCAGCCGGTCAACAATCGACTCGTGCAGACCGCAAGCGATCGCGTGCTTGTCCGCACCCCGGGCAATGAGCGAAACTACTTCGGACTCGGAGAAGACCGTGCACATCGAGTTCACGGTCACTGAGCTTGGGGCTTCGAGCGCAGCCCGACCGAACTCGGCCAGGGTGTAGCCCAGGGCCGTGGCCATCACTTCGAGGAAACGACCGGTGCCGGCAGCGCACCGGTCGTTCATCTCGAAGTTTGCTTGCTTCCCCGCGGAGACTCTTATCACCTTGCTGTCCTGTCCGCCGACGTCAATTACCGTGTGGCAGGCAGGGAATAGCCGGCTCGCGCCGAGCGCGTGGGCCCTTATCTCGGTCACGACGGTGCAGCCCAGGTGCTCACGGACCAGGTGTCGGCCATAGCCGGTGGCGATGACACGTGCCAACCGGTCAGTACCGGCCTCAGCGAGCAGGCGCTGAGCAACGCCGAGCGGGTCGGTGCCGGTATCGGCGACGCACGAGTGGACCGGCCTGCCGTCTTCAAGCACCACGACCTTGGTCGTGCGCGAGCCGATGTCGATGCCAACTGACCTGACAAGACCTCCTAGCCGAGTTGCTCGACAAACGCCTCGATCCGCGTGCGCAACTGCCCCGCGTCTTCTTCCGAGTAGTCGGTGACGATTTTCAGACTTGGCACGTTTGCCGCCTTTAGCGCTGCTTCGACGCGCATCGCTTCGATATTGTAACCGTGGCAGGTCTGAAGCACGTACTGCACGACGCCCTGGACGTTGTACTCCTTTGCCTTCTGCACCACCGAATCGATGCGCTCCTTGTTGGGCGTGAAACAGGCGCAGTCGATCTTCATGTACCGGTCGGCAACGGCATTCACCTGACCTTCAAGGTCTCGGGCGGTCTCGTCGATCAGGTGCTCGAAGTAACGCGAGCCGGTGCAGGTTTCGTCATGGACGATGACCGCACCGGACTGCTCAATGAGCGAGTGGACTTTCCAGTTGCCCATCACCGAAGGGCAGCCGGCAATCATTATCCGCCTTGCATTCCTGGCGACCGGCGAGAATCCGTCTTCCCGTCGCTGCACCAGCTCGGCGTTGAGCCGATTCACGGCCGCAGTGAAGCGCACCGGTTCATCCGACAGTGCTGCCTGCATCACGACTAAAGCATCGAGCCCGGAAATCGGCGGCGGGCTGGTCTTGCGCAGCTCGGCCAGCTCCTGCAAAGCCCGGCGCTTGTTGTTCATGACCCGAATCGACTCGCCCAGCGCTTCTTTGGTGACCTTGGTGCCGGACAGGTCTTCCAGCTTCGACTGGAACTCCCGCACTGCGTTGCGCCAGAGCTCGAAGTCGATTGCGTCCTTCTTCTGTGGCAGCTCCATGACGTGGAAGTTCACCTTGCCGGCAAGGATTTCCCAGGTCTTCTTCTTGGCATCGCAGGTCGTCTCGCCCACGGCCAAACTCTTGAGCGGCCCGTACGGACAGGTCTTAGAAAAGGCCAGCCCGAGCGTGGACTTGATGAGCGGGCAGATGTCGCGCGGGAACATCTTCTCCGCATGCGGCACCGAGAACTGGGTTCCGCCGCACAGGGCGACCGGCACGGTGTTCGCGGCCATGGCCAGTTCCTCGGGCACGTAGATGCAGAACGTGCCCACGGTCTTCCTGCCTCTCTTCTTCTGTTCGACCAGCTCGGCCACCCGGCCGCCGTGGGACTCGTGCAGCACTTGGTCGAAGTAGGCGATTCCTTCGGGTCGGCCATGCTGCGCACCGACCGTCTGCTGAAAAGTCCGGTCGATGTACTTCAGCACCTCATCATGCAGCTCAAGGTTCAAACCGAGTTCCTGCAGGACAGCCCTGTGTGCAGACATGTGTGCTCCTGTTCGTTCACGGCCCAGGCAGAGCGCGGGTCGCCATCCCGCTCCGCGCCCTGCTTGGCCGCAGCTCTACTTCTGGCCCATATACCAGCCGCGACCGACCTTGTGCGCGTGGGCCGCATCGCGCCACAGGTTCACGAGCCCGGTCGCGAAACCGAAGAGCTCTTCGCCGAAGTTCTTGACGATGGTCGGCTTCAGGTCCACCTCGACCATCTTCTTGTACTCGTCAAAGCACTTCGCGTACTCGTCGGTCTGGTCTTTCACTTCGATAACCTTCAGACCGTGTTTCTTCATCAGGTCAGCCCAGCCTTCGAGGGTCTCCATATACGGAAACGCCATCGACTCGTACAGTTTGGCGAGCAGCGGCTCGTCTACCTTGCCGGTGATGACCCAGTCGGTGAAGATGATCTTCCCGCCCGGCTTCAAGACGCGGGCCGCCTCGAACATGAGCTGGTCTTTGTCGGTGACGTAGCACCACGCTTCCTGGCCCCAGACCACGTCAAAGGTTTCCTTCTTGAACGGCATGTCCATAGCGTTACCTTCGACGAAATTGACCAGGTGGTCGAGTCCGGCCGCCTTGGTCCGTTCGATGGCTTTGGTGAGCATGGTCTTGGTGAAATCGAGCCCGGTCACCTTGACGCCGTACTTCTTGGCGATGTGCCGGGCCGGCGCGCCCAAAGCCGAGCACACGTCCAGGACGTGCATGCCCGGTTTCAGGCCCACGGCTACTGCCATCCGGTCGGTCACTTCATCCTTGCCCGAGTGAATCTGCTCGGACATCACTGCTTCCCACAGCAGGCCGCCCGGGCCGTCGTAAACGTCCTGGACGTCCTTACCGGTGTAGTCGTATCGCTTCTGCATAGTCTTCTCCTGAGGTCATGTTTGCTTGCTACCTGTCTTGCCAGCGCCCGAAGGCGCACGGTCTGTGTTTGGAACAGATACTACGCGATCAACCGGCGTACCGCCGGCACAATGCTCGGTGGTCATCTGCCTGGTTTGGTGATTGTGATGAGGAAACGGTTGTGGCGCTGGTGGGTCTTCGGTCTCCAGGGCGCACGGCCCCGGCTCAAGGCCGGAGTCACGGTACGCACCTCAGCAGCGCGAGAATCACGGTTTCATGTTAGCATCTCGAACAACGTTGTCAAATGAACGCAGGCCCTACAGGCTCAGGAAAAGAACCGCCAGTCCGGCACAGACCAGGCCGAGAAGATGAGACAGGCTGAGCTGTTCTTTGAGAACGACATAGCCCAGCACCGCCGGCACGACGATGTACATGCCCGACAGCGGCACGACCACTGATGCCGGGCCGCGGCGTAGCGCGAGGAAGAAGAATACCAGGGCGAGTCCATAGGCGAGACCGGAACCGAGCGCCAGCGGATGCGGCCGGGTCCATTTGCCGGTGGTGTCGGTGAACGCGAAGACCGCGACCGGCACAACCGTGGCGACCGTGCTCCAGAACGCAAGCCCCTGCGGCGAAACTCGACCCGAGATGGTCTTGGCCAGAAAGCCCCACGCCCCCCAAAGCACAAGGGCGAAGACCGACAACAGGCGGTAGTCCATCACGTGATGCTAGAGCGGTGAGGCAGGGAAGTCAACTATCTGGGCTACCACTTGTGGAAGACGAAGAAAACAGCCACCGCAATCAGGGCAAACCCGACCAGGTAGTTCCAGCGGAACTGCTCCTTCAGGTAGGTTACCGAGAAAACCGCGAAGACAACAAGAGTGATAACTTCCTGGATGGTCTTGAGCTGGGCTCCGGTGAACTGGCCATACCCGAGCCGGTTGGCTGGAACCTGGAAACAGTACTCGACAAAGGCAATGCCCCAGCTCGCCAGCACGGCAATCCATAGGGGAGAGCTTTTGTACTTCAGGTGGCCGTACCAGGCAAAGGTCATGAAGATGTTGGAAACGAGCAGCAAGGCAACGGTTCTCACGGCCGCAAGTATGGCCGAAACCGGCAGTTGGTCAAGGATGTGCGGGTTTGCACGGGCCGCAAAGGCAGTATAATCATAGCGATGACCGTGAAGCATTGGGCCCGAACCTGCTGCTTCGCCGCTCTTCTGCTGACGGCGTGGGCCGGGCCGGTGCAGCAATACGGCCCGGAGACGTGGTTCGACCAGGACCCGAGACCGGTGTCCATCGTGGCGGAGTCCATCGGCAACCCGCTAGACTACGCGGGCGCGCGCATCGGCCTCGACGTCCGCAACGTCGAACTCCCGCGCGGCTGGGAAGGCGGCTACCGCTACTGCTGCCGCTTCCCCATCATCGACTACGTCTCCAACCGCCCGCTCTACATGAAGCAGTGGGCCGAGGAGACCTCGGAGACGCTCTGCACCGGACACCGGCAGGACGGACTGACGGCGGTGCGAAGCGGCGTGAGCATGTTGACGGGCTCGGTCACATCCTGGAGCGTCGCCGGTGATGTCCGGGTGTCACTCGAACCCATGGGACGAGTGTTCACCGACAAGTACCGGGCCGAGGTTGAGCGGATGTGCATGGCGATACTGCCAGCCGAACGAAAGGTGTCCAATGTCCGACGGACGCTGGGCAAGGGTGCGGACTACTTCTTCGTCAATCCAGGCCGGTATCTGGCTCCTGACGGCAAGCGGATGGCAGAGCTGACCGGCAACTTCGACAGCCAGCTTGAGTTCATCGGTCGCGCCCGGCAGGTTAGAATCGAGGAGGTTCTCTCCGCATCGCTGGAAGTTGCTTCGGCGGTGAACCGATACGTCAAGGCTACTGCAGGCTGGCAAGCGACAGATTGCTACGTTGATACCGGAAGATCTCGCAGCGTCACGGTCATTGAGATGCCGTTTGGCCGGGTCCGGATTGCCGGGTTCGGCAACGACCGGCATGTCGCAAACGCAGCGCTGCTCATTGACCTCGGCGGCGACGACGCCTACTTGAACAACGCTGGCGCTACCAACCGCAGCGGCGGAGTCGCGGTGTGCATCGACCACGCGGGCAACGACCGCTACGATGCGCCTAACTCAAGCTACGTCCAGGGCTTTGGGTTCCTCGGCGTCGGCATGCTTGTGGACCTTGCCGGCAACGACGTGTACAAGGCCAAGCATTTCTCGCAGGGTGCAGGCATCCTTGGCGTCGGCATACTGTGGGACAAGGCCGGCAATGACTCCTTCAGCGCGCACACGTTCTGCCAGGGCGCAGGCATGTTCGGCCTCGGCATGATGCTGGACGATTCGGGCGACGACGTCTACGACTGTGCATCGATGGGACAAGGTTCGGCAACGACGCTCGGCTTGGGCATTCTCTCTGACTTGGAGGGCAATGACAAGTATCGGCTGGCAGTCGATACGACCAAGGACGCAATGGGTGGTCTGCCGGGCTACGGTCAGGGCGGCGCGCTCTCGTTCCGCGCGTATCCGTGGGAGAAGAAGCTCGTCGCCTACGGCGGCGTCGGCCTGCTCGTGGACAACAATGGCAACGACGACTACTTGAGCAACGGCTGGTGCTCGCAGGGCGGCTCCTACATCATGTCCTTGGGCGCGCTGATCGACAACGAGGGCAACGACCACTACAAGTGCGGCACCGGCCAGGGCTCGGGCATCCACGTCACCAACGCCATCCTCATCGACAAGAAGGGCGACGACGTATACGAGGGCGGATTCCGAGCCGGCGGCTCAGGCAGCGACCGCTCACCCGGTTTCCTGATAGACTACGAGGGGAACGACATCTACAAGTCCGCGACATCGTCCTACGGCACGGGCTGCAAGCCGTTCTCCTACTCGCTCTTCATCGACTACAAGGGCGACGACCAGTACATCTGCGACCGGCCCAAAGGGGCAATCCTGATGAACGACTGGCACAGCTTCGGCGGTGTCTGGCCCGAGTCTGACCCGAACCTGTGGCCCTATGCTATCTGTCTCGACCTCGGCGGCAACGACGACTACAAGGTCCGCAACCGCGCTAACAACTCGGAGACCCACAGCTTCGGTCACGGCGTCCATCTCGACATGGAGTGGAACGGTGGCGACCTAATTCGCGACGTGCGACAGCCGCTTGTGCGACAACGCCACGTGGATGCACTGCCGTCGCTCGAAGCGGTTGCTGCAACCCGCAGGCTAAACAACCCGGCCGCACTCGCGCGATTCGGCGTGATTGGAGACATCGCGCGACTCGGGGTCAGCGCGTTACCTCACTTGGTCGGTTTCCTTGGTACGTCATACGACCGGGACTACAACCGCGACCTGATGGAGTGTCTGCACCACTGGTTCGTGCAGGGCGACATCGGTGACAGGCAACTCCCCGATGTCCTGCCACTGCTGAAGGCACGCGACGCCGAAGTCAGGCTCATCATTGCCGACGACCTTGGGCTCTGGAAGCTGCGCGGGGCAGAGGATGCGCTGGTCGAGGCGGCGAGCACAGACAGCAACGCGCAGGTGCGCAGGTTTGCCTTGCGGTCGCTGTTGCGGCTGGAATCGGTGAAGGCACTGCCTATCGCCCGCAAGCTTGCGACCGAGGATACGTCCGAGGACGTTCGGCGCGTGGCCGTGACGCTCGTCGGCAAGGTGCGGCCAAGCGGCGAGGTGCTGGCCCTGCTGCGCTGGGTGCTGGCCGAGGACAAGGCATCGTCGGTGCGCTGCGCCGCGGCCGACGCGATGGGCAACCTCGGCAACCCGGACGCGGTCGAGTACCTGCGCGAAGCCGCAAAGACCTATGACGTCTACCTCCAGCGCGCCTGCGGCAGGGCGCTCTGCCAGCTCTATCAGGTCGAGGGCATCCAGATGCTCATCAACTCGCTCTCGTTCCCATCGATAGACGCCTTCTACAACTACGACCGGAACGTGCCGAACTACATCTCGGCCTATGCCGGGTTCGACCTGCCGGACTCCGAGCGCTACGTGCAGGCCAGGTGGCAGAAGTGGTTCGACACGCACAAGGATTCCATCGACATCAAGGCCAATGCCGACGCCTTCCGCGCCTACACGGCGATGACCGACTCGGTGCGGGGCGAGCCGGATTCGGTCCAGCTTCCCCGTTACGAAGCGTTCCTTGTCCGTTTCCCGAAGCACGCAAGGGCGCGGGCCGAACTCGCGGGCAAACTCAACGGCATCGCATGGAACCTCGCCACGACGCGGGACATAACCCAATCCCGTCGAGGGATTGGGATTGTGTCCCAAGTCAACGCAAAGCTCGCCCTCAAGTACGCCCTGCGTGCCATCGAACTCTCGGACGACCCCAACATCTGGGATACGTTGATTGAGGCATACCTGGCGAACGGAAAGAGAGCTGATGCCCTGAGCGCTTGCCAGGACGCGCTCGATCGCCATCCCGATAACAAGATGCTCAAAAGCCGGCTGAGGGAGTTGGAGACGACTGGCGGGCCGAAGGAGAGTCGGCCCTGAAGTGGAGGATATATGAAAGAGAAGGTGGTAACAGGCCAGGCCGCGGCCGGTGATGCGAGCCAGAACGGCACGGTTGCGAATCTGCGGGCGTTTGCCAAGCTGTACGGCTACGTCCGTTTCTTTCACCCGAGTGACGAGGCGAGCGAGATTGACTGGGACCGGTTCGCCATCCTGGGTTCGCATAAGGTGAAGCAGGCGGAGAGTCCCACTGAGCTGCGAGCCGCGCTCGAAAGCCTGTTCCGTCCGATAGCTCCCACGCTTCAGTTGTACGGCGCAGACGAAAGTCCTTCTCCGTTTCCCCATCCCGGGCCTGTGAGCGGCCTGAAGACCGTGCACTGGAATCATCACGGCGTCGGTCTGCATCATGAGCACCTGATCTATCGCAGCCATCGTCCGGGCCGATGGTCACCGGATTGCGCCAAGGCCCGGTTGGTATTCCAGGAGGTCCTCAGCGACCGTTACGCCGGCAAAGAGGTGAGGGTCTCAGTCTACGCACGGACCGATTGTCCGGACCAGACCGACCTGCCCGGCCTCTGGCTCAGTTCGCAGCCGCCGTATGCGCTGCTCAAGAATCTGGTCGCGGTTCCGATTACTTCCACCGAGTGGCAGCAGTACAGCGCAACGGCCCGAGTGCCGGAGGACTGCCAGATGCTGGGCATAGGATGTTACGGCGGCGGGGCAGGCATACTCTGGGCTGATGAGTTCGAGCTCGCGGTGCGGGACGAGAACGGCGAGTGGGTTCCCGACAGACTCGAAGACCCGGGTTTTGAATCCGAGACCCCTTTCGACGATTCGCCGCACTGGAGTGCGTCTACTTCGGGTGCCCGACCGAGCCTCACGACCCAAGGCCCGTTTCGCGGCAAGCAGTGCCTGATGATTGAGACCGACCCCAACGCATTCCTAGACGCTGTTCATCTGCGGCCTGGCGAGTCGGTGGACAAGGAAATCGCGCCCGGCCTGTTCAGCCGCGTGCCGCTTGCAGTTCATTCCGATGGCGAACACACCCTGCCCCGCGCCGATGCCGAGGAGTTCACCCGGCTCAAGGCCGAACTGGAGGCGATTGACGTTGCCGCGCTCACGCCCCGAGATCAGGACCTGCGCCTGGCCGATGTGGTCATTGTCTGGAGTGTCCTGCAGCACTTCTATCCCTACTTCGATGTGGTCCCGACGGACTGGGACTCGGAATTGACCTCCGCGCTCGAGCGTGCGCTTGCCGACAAAGACCAGGCCGATTTCCTCCACACATTGCGTTTGATGGCCGCGGCACTCCATGATGGACACGCAACTGTGGATGACCCGGCTACGCGGACCTGGGGGCAAGTCCCCGCCTGGCTCGAACTGGTAGAAGGCAGGGTCGTGGTCATTGCTGCCGACAGCGAGTCTGGTCTGCGCAGGGGTGATGAGGTTCTGGAGGTAAATGGGAGACCTATCCAGGAGGCGATTGCTGAAGGGCTGCGGGTCACTTCCGGGTCGCCCCAGCGCCGCAGAATCAGCAGTGTCCGGCGGACGCTGAGGGGTCCGGTTGGCGATACGTTCCGGTTCCTCGTGGTCCGTGGAGATGATACTGCGGCCGTGTCCGGCACAGCGGTCCAGATGACAAGGAGGCTGCTTGCGCCGGATTGGGGCGACAGCATGCGCCTGCTCGAAGATGGCATCTGGTACGTTGACCTGAACCGCGCCACAATGGAGGAGATTGACTCGGTGATGGACAAGCTGGCCAAGGCCAAGGGCGTGGTGTTTGACCTGCGCGGCCACCCGAACTCCAACCATGACGTCATCTCTCACCTGCTCACCGGCAAGGAACAGCGCGGCGAGAAATGGATGTGGACTCCTCAGATTGTCTACCCTGACCGCGAGCGCATCGCCGGCTGGGACGGGATGGGTTGGAGCTCTCTTGAGCCCAAACAGCCTCACATCAACGGCAAGGTCGTGTTTCTTACCAACGCTACTGCGGTGTCGTATGCGGAAAGCTTCATGGGCTATATCGAGGGGTTCAAGCTGGCAGAGATCGTGGGCGAGCCGACCGCAGGGACTAACGGCAACGTCAATCCCATAGCTCTGCCGGGCGGCTACCGTTTCTTCTGGACCGGTATGAAGGTCACGAAGTTCGACGGTTCGCAGCATCATCTCATCGGCATCCAGCCCACCATCCCGCTGGAGCGGACCCTGAACGCGGTGCGCGAGGGCCGCGACGAGTACATCGAGCAGGCGGTCGAGGTAATCAAGTCAGCACACTAGGAGAGACACAAGAAGATGAGACAGCAGACCTGCGCGCTGGTCGCGGCAATCAGGCGGGAGCTTGAGGCAGCAGCGGACGCCAAGTACCGCGAGTCCATCCAGCGGTTCTTCAAGGAGCCGATAGAAGTATACGGCGTGAAGACCGCGGACGTGCGCCGCATTTCCCAGAAGTACTTCAGGCAGGTCAAAGACCTGCCCAAGCGTGAAGTGTTCGAGCTATGCGAGATGCTGCACAGCGGCTCGCGAAAGCGGGGACTGTACCGCGCGTCCTCGCGCTCTTTGGGACTGTCCCCGCTTTCGCGGTCATCTCCCGCGGTGAAGTTCGAGGAACACGGCATCGCTTTCAGTTGGGCGGGCCGACTCGCCGCCAAGTTCGAGCCTTCGGACTTCAGGATGCTTGAACGCTGGCTCAAGCTCCATGTCTCCAACTGGGCCGCGTGTGATACGCTCTGCTGCGGCCCGCTGGGCGAGTTCCTGCTTCGCTTTCCCGAGTTTCTGCCCAAGGTGCAGGCCTGGGCAAAGTCGAAGAACCGCTGGCTGCGCCGCGCTTCGGCCGTGGCGATGATTCTGCCTGCCCGGCGCGAGCTCTACCTCGACACGGCATACGAGACCGCAGACATCCTGCTGCTCGACCAAGACGACATGGTGCAGAAAGGCTATGGCTGGCTGCTCAAGGAAATCAGCAACCGTCGTCCGCGTGAGGTGCTGGAGTTCGTCCTCAAGCGCAAGGACCGGATGCCGCGCACGGCCCTGCGCTATGCTATCGAGAAGCTACCGCCCGCGTGGAAGAAAAGGGCGATGACGAAGTAACCGAACGCAGGCAGAATAACAGCGCCCGGGCATGAAGCGCTGCGCTTTCCACGAGGCTGACATGGAACATAAGGCTCAGCCCAAGACCCAGCGCAAGACCGCGACCAACACCGGTTCAAACGCACAGTAGCAGACCAGCGCAACTGCTCACCAGACGACATGCGCCAATGCCCGAGCTGACATTCGTGCCGTCGAGCCTGGCACAACTGGCAGAACTGCTTCAGGCAGCCTCGCACTAGTCGCCCGAGCAAACGCTCGCGGCATGACATGCGGCATCACCGGAGCCGACGCTTGCTAGGCCGCGTTGTCAGTCAGACTCGTGATTACAGTATAGGGTACGGCCCCTCCCTGACCCAGGTATCGGCTAAGTGATTGCTGAAACGTAGCTTGCCGTCAGCTGCCGAGCAAAGCAAGGAATCAGATTTGGTCACCACGATTCTCCCAATGCCAAGTCATTGTTGGAATAGCAGTTGCATTGACTGACGCCTGCCCATAGTTCTGCCCATCGTCTTGTTACAACTATATACCATTCTAATACACCTGTTGCCTTCGCGTCTGGTTCTCGGCATCAGGCAGGCTCTCTGCTGTCAGTGACTTCAACTCTCGTCGGCCCGGGGTGGAATAGCAAGTTTACTACTGCTTCGCGAGCATGGCGATTGGCAGGCGAAAGTTTATGACCCTGCCGTTGGCCAGGTCGAAGACCTCGACCTCGGGCACGATCGGCGGAGGGCCTTGCACGGCGTGCTCCTCTACCTGATTGAGCAGCACCAGCGTCGAATCGTTCAGCCACAGGACCTTCTCTGTTCTGCTGGCAGTGCCGTGGAAACGGATGCGGGCTGTCCTTCCGGTCCCGGACTCGACAAGTTGCACAAGCTGGTCCGGTTCACGCAGGACCTCGGTGTCGCCATCGGAAACGACAATCCCGGCGTAGCCGTCCAAATCAACATATCGACTGCTGTCCGGGGAAAACGACAGAAACCCCAGCTTCTGCCGCAGGGCGAGTCTTGCCTCGCGCTCGGCGCGCGGGATGGGTTCACCTGGGTTACGCCATTCCAACTGAAACTCGCGCTGTGAGGTCATTCTAAGCTGAGAAGGCGCAAATCCAGGGATGCGCTCAGCCGAACGCCGCACCCATCCCGAGGCTTGGGCGGAGATGAACTCGGCAAGTGCCGAGTCCATGGCCGTGCCCGCGCTATCTGCTCCACGACCGGCAGTTGAGTCACCCGTTGCTGCTTCCGGGGCCGCTCGGTCGGACTTGGCACGCGCCTCAGACTGGCGACCTCTGCCGCAACCCAGCGGCACAGCCGCGAGCAGTAGTGCGAGCAACAGGCCAAGCTCCCGAGCCAACCCGCCGGCAGTGTTTCTCACTCGTGCCTTAGCAGGCGCAGGCCTTTGATTGGCTGAAACCACGATTCCACTCTAACCGTACCATCAGACAGATTCAAGTCAAACACCTCAACGTGCGCGAAGTAGCCGTCCTCGGTGCGGCAGCAGACGCGCGCGGGCGTTGTTCTCAGCTCGAACCGGTCGAGGTAGGCCTGCGGTTCGACTATTGGTGACGGAGCGCTGCCGTTCGGCAGCAGGGCGGCAAAGGTGCTCACCCGCCAGTCTGCCGCCGGTATTCTTTCCCCGAGGTCACCGGGGCCAAGGTGAGGGCTGGCGAAAAAATACGCCGGCCCGTGGAACCCGGCTGCGAAGTCGGTCAGGTAGAAGTCCGCCCGGCCGATACTGGCAGCATCGCGCATCGAGCAGTTCTCGCCTCGGCCATCGGCTCGGCCCCAGCCGTAACCGGCGTCGCCTGCCGCATTCAGCTCGGCAACGACGATGACGGACGAGTGAAGCGGCACGGTCGAAGGCGTCATGTCATATGCATACGACGTGTCCCCGAACCAGGCTGTGACCTTGTATGTGCCGGTCATCCCTGCCGGGTTATGCACCCATTCAGTGCTGTCTGTGCTCCCTAGCAGGTCGTATGAAACCGCACCGCATTCCATGAACCGGACCGAGAAGCTGTCCGCGCTGACCTTGTGGCGGCTACAGCCGAAGCCCGGCTCCTCAGCATCAGGCGGCGTCCAGGCAATCTTGACAGTGCTGTCTGTCACAGCATCCAGCACAGGCCCCAGGTACGGTGGGCACAGAATCGGGTCCCGGCCTTTGCTGCAAACCGGAAGCCCGCATGTCAGTGCGATACCGGCCAGCACCAGAATCAGTCTTCCAGCAGTCACGCTGCATCTCCTTTCTGACACAACCGACCGTCAACCCGAGGACATCTCTGCAGTGCATCTCGGCAGCAGGTTCAACCACAGATGAAACCGCGTTCACTGAGTCGCATCGCTCGGCTTCCGGAACCGCGCGGCCAGGCAGCGGGCGTCTTCCTCGCGGCCGGTCTTGCGCAGCAGGGCGGCAAGATGCTCGGCGACCTTGATGGTGCTGGGATGTTCAGGGCCTAGTGCCCTCTCCCTGATGGCGAGCGCCCGCCGATACAGCGGCTCGGCCTCGGCATAGTCACCCCGAGCATACAGCAACTCGGCCAGGTCGACCAGGCTCTTGGCCGTGCCTGGATGTTCTGGCCCCAGGACTTCCTCTTTGATGGTCAGTGCCCGACGCAGCAACGTTTCCGCGTCGGCGTACATGCCCAGCGAGGTAAAGAGACTTCCCAGATTGCCGAGACCGCCGGCGAAGTCGGCGTGGTAGAAACCGGACTGCTCGCTATGCCGTATCAGAGCGTCACGCAATAGCGACTCTGCCTCCGAGTATCTGCCTTGCCTGTCTAGCACAGCGGCAAGGGCACCGAGACTCCTTGCCACGCTCGGATGGCCAGCGCCGAGGGTTCTTTCCTGGGCTGCCAGTGCTTGCCGCAGCAGCGTCTCGGCATCCTCATACTTTGCCCGGCTGTGCAGCACCGTGGCCAGCCTGGCCATGTTCAGGGCGACGTCAGGGTGCTCGGGCCCGAGCACTGCTTCGAGAGTCCGCAAGGCCTCGCGTAGCAGCCCTTCGGCTTCCTCATACCTGCCCGATTGTCCCACCGCCGTAGCGAGTTCGGCCATGGCCCTCGCCGATTCCGGATGGCCGGCCTCGTGCTTCCGCTCGACAATCGCCAGCGCCCGCCGGTAAGACCGCTCGGCTTCTTCAGTGTTGCCGTTGGCTAGCTCCTGGTTTGCCAGTGCGGCAAGCAGAGGTGCTGCCTCGACCGGGTCGCCGCCTTGCCTACATTGAACGCCTCAGCGAACGCGGCCCGATGGCGTGCGTTCAGCTCCTTCACCTGCACGCCCTCAATCTGCTGCGAGTGCATCCGGAACAACTCCATCTGCGCCTGCCCGTCCATCTCTGGTGTTCCCTGTCAGTGCCGAGCCCAACAGCCCGCGTCGGGGGTAAGGCTTGGCGTACCCGTCGTCAACTACCACCGGTTGCCTCATCGGGAATGAACCTGCCAAGGCCACCCTAGCAGCATTCACGGCTTCAGAAGTTCGACCACGGGCTGGCCAGGAGTCTCTGCCACGTGCGCTCGGCATCGGCCACGAAGACACCCTTACGATACCCGCGGATGCTGTCGCCTTCGCCTGAGGGGATATCCTCGATCCAGGCCACAAGTCTGCCGTCTGGTGAGAGCGCAGGCGCATCGCCCTTCTGACATGCCGGCCCTGGATGAATCGGTTCCCAGGTATACGGCTCCATCCGCCCAGTGGTGATGTTCACCTGCCAGAGTTCGCCCTCGACCGGGTAGGTGACGCTGCTTCCTAATGCATCAAAGAAACCATGGCCCGTGCGGAAGATTACAGTCGAGTCGTCCAGCCAGCAGGCGTCGTGACCGTTGCCTGCCAGGTGGATGTGCTTGAGTGCGGGAGGATCAAGTGTTGCGATGGTATAGCCTTGTCCGTTGGCGAAGTACGCCCGGTTGCTGTCCAACCACTGGCCCGACCAACCGGGACCCAGCACCCGGTAACCGCTGCTGTCCAGGAGCGCAAATGCAACTTCCGGTCCGCCTGGCTGCTTCAAATCGAGAAGGAAGCGACGACCGTCGGCGGCAATGGTGACAGCACTTACCGCCTGCGCCCGCACCGGGAACAACACCATGGGCTCACGGTCGAGCGGGTCAACGACCATCGCGCCGTCCCGGTATTAAAAGCACGTCATGGCCACCGAGCCAGGCGAACGGGTCGCCCCGTGGCCGGTCATCACTTCCGTCCCTCTTCACCAGCCTTGCGCGAGGAAGCTGTCCCTCGAGGCTGTGATGGACGTAGGCGATCCAACATCCGTCCGGAGACAGGCTGACGCCTTCGAGCCACCCATCCGGCTGCGGCCGGAACTCGTGCAGCCGGACGCCGAGACTCTCGACCGTCAATAGCCCTCCGTGCTCGCGAACGCGGAACTGCGGCCGCAGGTCCGCGCGCAGTTCGGCCGAGTCGAGCGGACGCCAATTGCCGGTTGCCGGGCAGACGCGCCAGAACGCCGCGTCCGTCCCTTCATCATCAACGCGCCAGGGGGAACAGACAACCGCGCTGTCGCCTTCCCAGTAGCGAGCGACCACGGAGACTTCTTGCTCGAGCGAATCGAACGGCCACAAGTCACCTACTTCCCGGCTGGCAAGGTCGATGATTCGCACGCGGTTGTCACCTGGAGCATAGCGCCAAGAGTTGAGGGCGATTGCCGCGCCGGAGGCCGACCACACCGCACTGATGAAGTAGTCTCGGCGGTCGCCCGGGTTATCGACCATCGCGACCTGTTGACACGAGCCATCCGCCAAGTAATGACGAAGAGCCCATAGCCGTTCACAATCGCCGCCTTACTGGCATCGGCGGCTACGGCAATGCTGCCCCCCGAAGTCGTCAGCAACCTGACTGCTCCCGGGCTGTCCACTGCGACTGACATAACCACGTCGTCCGCCCCACTTTCGCAGTCGCCACCCTCATCGTAGTAGACCGCGCCGAATGAGAGCCGCCGGCTGTCGGGTGACCAACGCAGGTCTTTGAACACCACCTCGCTGCCGAACCAGGCCCCCGCGACCGCAGCCGCGGCAGCCAGGCCGAGAGAGCATCGCAGCTTGAGACTCATCCTCGTCTCCTTCCACTCTTGGACTGGCACACAATCATCGGACCAGCCTTACCCATATGCGGTAGTTGTTGTAACGCTTGCCTTCGACTGTGCCGGCCCATGCCTCACGGACCTCGATTTCCCGTCCAGTACTGCGGCTGGTCGGAATGCGCTCGGCAACTGCGCGCTCGGCTGACACAGTGCCCTCCCGACTGACCCGCGCTGCGTAGGCACCGCCATTACTGTCCTTCCACTCGACCAAGAAACCTGCGCCGTCAAAGCCGACGCTCGGGGCATCGCAGTAATCCATGCTGCCCGAAACCAGTATCGGCGATGAGTCCAGCGTACCCCCCTGTGGCGTTACTCGAACACAGCGAATCTCGAATCGTTCACCCTGGTCATGCTTCCACACAACAAGGTGGCGCTCACCGTCAAAGACCATGGCCGGCGTTCCTTGGGGCCATGCGTCAGGGACAAGCGAGAAACCGCTGGTATCGAGCACGGCGCCGGCCTTTGTCACCCGTGCCGCGCGCAGCCCGCTGCCGACAATGCCGCGGCAATCATCAGTGTATCTTCCCGCCCGCCACTCGGTCCATACCACCAGGTAGTTCTCGCCGTCAAAGGCCAAGGCCGGAAAACCATGCTCGTGGTCTGCTCGGGAAATCACAATGCCTCCGGGGTCAAGCACGGTTCCGTCCTGCGCCACCCGGGCTCCATAGATATCGGAGTAGTCGCGGTCGTCTTCCCAGACGACAAGGTAGCTCTCGCCGTCAGAGGCAACTGCCGGAGACCATTGGCCGTACGCCGCCTGCGAGGCCAGAACCCTGTCTCGTCCATCTGCCGCACCCTTCGGCTTGAACCAGACATCCATCCCGTTGCCCCGGCTCGGTTCAGCATACACGGTACCAGATGGCGCCGATTTGACGACAGACCGTGAATCTGTGATGCTGACCGTATCGAGCACGGCGCCGGTTCTACTGATCCGAGCCTGACGCAGAACTTCCCTGTTCATGTCGTCATCTCCCAGCCTTTGCCATGTCACAACGAAGTCGGTGCCGTCGAAGACCACCGCCATGCTCTCCGGGCCGTGTCTCTCCAACGAGATAACGATAGCGTTCGTATCCAGAACAAGTCCATCCTGCGTCACCCGGGCACATCCGACCCCATGACCACCGCCCCACACTACGAAGAACACTCCGTCACCGAAGGCAACAGCCGGGTGACTACACCATGCCGGCGAGATGGCAATGCCGTTCGTGTCAAGAACAACCCCGTCCGGAGTGACCCGAGTACCATAGACTCGGGTGGGGCCCTCGGTGTCAACGGAATGGTCGCCTCGATGGTCCTGCCACACGACGAGATACCTTGTGCCGTCAAAGGCCGATGCCGGGTGCCACTGGAAACCGGGCGCGGGCACCGGCCGGTTGCCGGTGTCGAGCAGGAACCAACCCTCATCCGCAGACAACATGTCCTTGTCGCCGGCAAGGGTCGCCCAAGCGACAAGGACGCCAGCAACGAAAGCAACCACCATCCGCACCAACGGACTACTCGTCACTCTCGTACCCGCGCCACTCGAAGTTGGCCGGCGATTCCAGCAGCACCCGTCGGTTGCTGCCGTCGGCGTCGGCGACCCAGATTCTTGACTTGCGGTAGAGATACTCCTCGGCCGGAGACACCCCGCGGGTTTCAATCCAAGCCAAGCGCTTGCCGTCAGGGGAGCGAACCGGCAACCCATCCGGTACTGAGCGGACCCGGGCGAGGTACCGACGTACCTTGTCGGACGCAGCCGGCTTAGCCTCGCGGGTGACCGGGTTGATCTCCCAGACCGGGTCGCCGTGATTGTAGCGAAGCACTCCGTCAGCCCCGACATCTCCATTCTGATACTCGCTGCGGCCGAACCCGGAACGGAAGATGATAGCCGACTTGCTGAGCCAGAGAGGCGCATAGCCATTGTTTGCCAGTGGTTGGCGCGCCAGTTGGCGGCCGTCCGGTGCTACAAAGACGATGTCATCACCGTTGCGATACGTCAATGCCTGACCGCCGCCAAGCCACTGCGGTGAGCGGGCGCCGCGAATGAGTCGGAACCCGGTGACACCCGCTTCAACAATACCCACCGCGGAGACGCCGGCTTCATGTATCTCGAACACCACATGCATCCGGTCCGGCGAAGGCAAGACAAGTGAGATGGTTCCTGTCTCTTCGCAGACGACCTGAGTCCGGTAACCGCCGTCTGGTTCGACAATCTGGTACCGGGTGGGCCAGCCATTGCCTTGCGCGACGCCGAGCACGCTTGCCCCACGGCCTATCCACACCGGAGGCACCGGGCCACCTTCACCGCCGGCTGCGCATTCCCGCCAGCCTTCTCCGTTCAGACCGATGACCGACCATGTCCACGGCCGACCGGGCTCATCGACCCGCGACCAATTGAACAGGACTGCAGTTCGGTCCGGAGAGACCTCACCTCCGCCTACCCTCACCTGGCCCTCGACTGGCAGTGCAACCGTCGCTACCGTGCCGTCCGCGAAGGCGACCGCAAGAGCTGAGTCCATTATGGTGTCGCAGACGGTAGGCGCAGGTGATGCAGCGCTGCTGTCGGTTCTCGCCTGCTCGGGAATCTGAACACTGGATGGAAGAAGATAGCTGGATGCTCCGTCAAGGACATCCACGACGAGCAGGCCGTCTTTGCCGGTGGCCACCTGACCTTCGCCGAATTCGCCTGCTGAGAAAGCATCGTATTCTGTCAAGCAGAGCTGCCGGCTGTCCGGCGACCAGCACAGGTCCTTGAAACAACACGACCAGCCGTCCCAAGCAGAGGCGGGCAAGGCGGCCGTCAACAGCGCCAGCACAACCGGTGTGGACGTCAGACGACGGTTTCGACCCGTACTCCTCTTTCGTGCCTCAGCAGGCGCAGACCTTTGACCGGTTGAAACCACGACTCCAGTCTAGTCGTGCCGGCAGCCCGGTCAAGTCCAGCATCTCGACCTGCACGAAGTAGCCGTCCTCGGTGCGGCAGCAGACGCGCGCGGGGAGCGTGCCGAGTTCGAGCCGGTCGTCCCAGGCCTGCGGCTCAACGACCGGCTCAGCACAGGCCCCAGGTACGGTGGGCACAGAATCGGGTCCCGGCCTTTGCTGCAAACCGGAAGCCCGCATGTCAGTGCGATACCGGCCAGCACCAGCATCGCGTGAGCGCGGCGCCAAGCAAGGTGCCGGTTCGCCACAAGATGCCGCATCACTTGCCACCTCCTACCCGCCCGGTGTTGCGGTTATCGTGGTGGAACTTGGGCCAGGGCGAGGCGGCTAGCGGGCTGTCACCATAGATGGCGTAAGTGTAGCCATCAGATGACCAGACGTAGACCGTACCGTCCGCGCCGATTGCAGGCGAACAGTAGATTTCGTCATCGGTCTCGTAGCGCCACTTGAGGGAGCCGTCGGAGCTGACCGCGTACAGGCAGTTGTCACGTGACCCGACATAGACCGTGCCGTCGGCCGCAATCGCCGGCGCGTGGCCCAGTTGGCCGCCGGTCTCGTACCGCCACTTGAGCGTACCACCTGCGTCAATGGCATAGAGGCAGTTGTCTGCTGACCCGACGTAGACCGTGCCGTCTGAGCCGACCGTCGGGGACCCCACGTCCGAGCCAGTCCTGTAGTTCCACTTCAAAGTGCCATCCGGATTCAGGGCGTAGAGGTGGCTGTCCCCAGACCCGACGTAGACCGTGCCGTCCGTGTCGATGGCCGGCGAGGAGCCATATATGCCACCGGTCTGATAGGTCCATTTCAGGGTACCATTCGGGTTCAGGGCGTAGAGGTAGGGTCCGTTGGAGCCGAAGTACACCGTACCGTCTGAGTCGATTGCCGGTGATGAACAAATATAGTCGCCGGTCTGGTATCGCCACTTCAGCGTGCCATTCGGATTCAGGGCATAGAGGTAGTAACCCTCTTCCGAACCCACGTACACCGTACCGTCTGGCCCGAGTGCCGGGGATGAGAACACGCTACCGCTGGTCAGATAGCGCCATTTCAGGCTGCCATTCGGGTTGATGGCGTACAGGTACCTGTCGTCGCATCCGAAGTAGACGGTACCGTCCGCCGCAATGGCGGGCGAGGAGAACCCGCCCTCGCTGGTCCAATAGCACCATTTGGGGGTGCCATTCGGGTTGACGGCATAGAGATAGCAGCCTGACCTGACGTAGACCGCACCATCCGCACCGATGGCCGGAGATGAACCGTCGTAACGGGAACCGGTCCGGTAGCGCCAGCGCAGCGTTCCTCTGCGCAGTTCGGTGATAACGAGGGTGCAGCCAGCAGACCAGCCGGAGAGAGCACCTCTTTCGTCCTTCGACTGGGCGCGCACCAAAAATGAACCAGTGTCCCCCCATCTGTGGGCACACTCCACGGGAACACCTGAACCAACGAGCATGCTCCAGTCTGATGTGTCGCCGTCGCCCCAGTCGAATCTGACTGCGACGCGGTCGCCATCCGGGTCGGTCGCAGCAGCAGAGAAGGAGTGAGGCGACAAAATCCAGCCGGCTGAAGGTCCAGAGGGTACCGACGGCGCGCCCGGCGGCCGGTTGCTGCCAACGAAGACCGTGTGCGCCGCGGACCACTCTGAGGTCGCGTGGTAATAATCCTTCGCCTGTGCCCTCACCTCGTTTCTACTTCGCGAATACCATATGTGGGACATCGTGACCGTGTCGCCGCTGGCGACCCATATGCTCCAGCCCGAAGTGTCGCCGTCGCCCCAGGCAATTCTGATTGCCACACGATCGCCGTCGGGGTCTGTGGCACAACAGGCGAACTCGTGTGCCACACACGCCGAGCACTCGTCAGGGCCGGATGGTTGCGGTGGTCTGTCTGGCGGCGAGTTCGCTACCAGCACCAGCCCGTGCGCGGCCGACCAGCCTGAAGTCGCGCCCTGTCTATCCATCGCCTGCGTCTTCACCTGATACCTGCCAGGGGCCGCCCACAGATGCGACGCGGCAGCCGTGTCGCCGGAGGCAATGAACGGACTCCAATCGCTTGTGCCGCCGTCTCCCCAGGAGAACCGGTAGCAGATATCATCGCCGTCCGGGTCAGTGGTGGCGGTCATGAACTGATAGAAGATGTCAACTCGGCCGGACGCCGGACCGGCAGGCGCAACCGGCGCGTCCGGCGGGTGGTTCTTCTTGCAGCTCGGGCACAGCAATATGCTGAGGAGAGATGCGAACCGCATCGAGCGTCTGATGTTACTCATTCATCCTCCTCTAGAATCTCATGGTCACAAGCCTCGCATCATAGACGGTCACTTCTGACCGGCCAAGAAGGCACTCTTGCCGTATCGCCACGTGCGGCAGTCCGAGCCGGTTCCCGTATGACTCTCCGACATCCGACCCCGGCCGGCTCAGGTTGTAGCCAATGACCGCGCCTGCGGGCGCGGCCAAAAGGGCGCCGACCGACCCGCACAAGCCGACAACGACACCATTGCCACCACTGAGAAGGTGGGCAGGCAGACCTCCGACAAGACCGCCGGCAACCAGCCCGGCGAGCGAGCCGACTGATGCCGCCCAGAACGAACCAGGTGCCTCGAGCCGGCTGCCGCGCCAGTAGACTCCTGCCGCCGGACCAAAAACCAATCCGATGCCGGTCAAGGTCGCGGCAACCGCGGCAGCAGCAGGATTGGTGTGGGACACCGGCACAGGCAGTTTCTCGCGTTCACCGGGAACGGTGATGTACTTCACATCCTCAGTCGTCGTGATGGCAACCAGACAACCGCCCAGCGCTGCTGCGGAAACGCCGATAAGGCCCTCACCAAGGCAGCCCACGCCGTACTGGGAAACCGGGTCGAGTACTGTTGTCTCCTCGGAGTAGCCAGCTACCACCGGCGGGAACAGGGCCGAACAAAACAGCGTCACAACGGCAATCACAGAGGTCGTGTTTCTCACTAGAACCTCCCGGTCACGAACTTCGCATCGTACTCTGAACCGCCGGTACAGTCCAAGCCTGACGCCGTCCAGCTCCGGCGCAAGCCCGGCGCGCACGCTGAGAAACCGGCTCCGGTAGTTCCGCGCCACTGCATCGTCGTGCACCTACCCGACCATGATTGTGCGCCAGCCCAAGGCAGCGGCCGCGAACACCCCGGTACTGATGTGCGACGCAGTCCTCAGCACCCTGAGTTCCGCCGCTCGCTCAGGCGTCGCAAGCGGTATCGAGTCCGCAACCCACCTGCCCACGAAGAAGAACGCGGTCGCACCACCCCACCACATCAACTCCGTGCCCAGGGCAAAGAACCCGCCGCCGGAATTGCCGAGGTAGAACTGCCCGGCTCCGGGCACGGTCGAGGACAGGACCATCACCGTCTTGACCTTCTTCTCGCCGATTTCAGAGGCCACGCCGGTGAGCGCGAACACAAGCAGCAGCAGCACCACGCGCTTCATGACCGCCTCCTCAGCGGGTCGAGCATCTCTTTGACGACCAACCGGGCGATGAAGACGATGCGCCGCAGTTCGTCGTCGGTGAGCACGCCGCCCGAGCGACGAAGCGCCCGCCTGTGGCGCAGTGGACAGACGTTGGACAAGGAAGTCTCGGGCCCGCTCCGCTGCTACGGCATGGCGAGAACCTCGTCCAAGCTTGACTTCGCCCTGCTGGCCCTGGACGGCCTGCTCCGACGCCCCACTTGACCGAGCGCCGCTCTGCAGCAGTTCACTAATCCGGCCAGCCATCCTCGCTCCACGGCGCCGCCACGGACCCGATACCCAAGCCAAGCGAGAAAGACGGTATCCGGAATTCTGCTCTGACTTCGTGCCAGCTCGGCCACAAGAACAGCGTACTCAACACCAGATGCCCATCCACCAGTCCCAACGGCACGTGCAGAACGCCCGCAGCGTCCAGACCGCGCACGCCAAGGCCCGCGCGCAGCGTCAACGGGTTGCCGAAGTCGTGCAGATACCCGCACTCTGCGACCGTTGGCCAACCGACGTCGAGCGCGAACGCGCCCGCTCCGCCGACACGTGTTCTGAGGCCGGCCCGCAGGTCGATTGCCTGCAAGTAGCCAAGCGGCCAGAAGAGGTGGGAGCCCGAGTGCCTCCAGAACGCAGTCGAAGCCCGGGCACCCAGTGCCAGACTCGGCGACAGACCGCAGAACAGAGAGATACTGCCGATTGCGCTGACATCCCGACGCGAAACCAGATTCAGCCCCCAGTGTTCTTCTTCAACAGTGTCCGGCTCTGCTTCACCGAACCCGCAACTACTGGTGACTCCCAGCCCGCCGCCGACACAAATGCCCTGGTGAATCCGCGCCCGTTCGAACGTCAGCGGCGCAGAACAGGCCAGTAGGAGACAGACAAGCAGCAGCGTCGACAGAAGCAGCCGAACGCAGGCCGTGTTCGTCCCTCTGATGCGTACTGCTGGCATCGTGGTCATGGCGGAGCGCAGCTCGCCCGTGCTGCCCTCAGGGTTGCGGGCGCGACCCGCCGCCCGCCGCCTTGATAATCGCCTGCTGCTCATCAGTCAGCCCGTACGGATAGCGGCAGTAGACCCGCAATGCCACTATGGTCTGGCTGTCGAAGTCCGGTCCGAAGCGCACCTTGGGGTCATCGGCCAGGAATGTCCAGACCGACCCACTTGCAGCCAAGATTGGTATGAGCGACCACCAGCTCCCCACCGTCGCCAACACAGCGGCCGCGGCCGAGTAGACCAGAACAGTCGGCACCATGCCGGCTACTCTCAGGCCCATCTGGCTGTAGTCCCGGACATGCACGCGCTTGATGCTGGTCAACGGGATGTCGCTGACCGCGCGGCTGCCCTGGTCGGCAAACAGCAGCGATGTAGCCGTTACTGCGAGCAGCTCTCCGTCATGGACTGTTCCATCCTTCAACCAGACTCTGGCCTGTTCGCCCCACGGCTTGTCCGTCTGCACTCGATTCACGCAGGCAACAAAGCAGCACAACACCGTACAGACGACCAAGCATAGGTATCTCATCGCCTCTCTCCTGTTCCGGGTTCAGTGGAACGCTCTCCCGCCTCCGGTGCGGTCACATTCAGCAAGACAGCTGGCGCTTTGCAGTCATAGCCATAGCTGGTGTGGTTGATAGGAAGCTCACAGTCACCTGTGCCACCAAGGTCACCGTGCAAGATAATGGCGACGCAGGCGCCTACCAAGCCCGCAGCCGGGGCGCTCGCCACAAGCGGCCCGACCTGCAACCGGCGCGGGTAGCTGACTACTCCAAGCACGCTGTCCAACGGCAGCGGTGCGTCGCTCAGCGCGGCGGTGAGGAAGCGGCCAAGGTCGTAACGCGTGTAAGTGCCTTCGATTTTCTGTCCGACCACTGAGAAGCCGGTGCGGTAGATCGCAACCGATCCGTCCCTCAGGTGTACCTTGGCCACGTGCTTTGTTGTCTCACCTCTATCCGCCTCGACCGCGTACTTGGTCGTCATCACGCAGGAAACGAGTGCCAGCAGAACTGCGGGCATCAGTTGCGCCTTGGCCACAGACAACAGCACCGTCGATTGCCGCATTGGCGATGCCTATTCGGCGATCACGACCTTGCGGCCTGATGACGTCCGGCCGACGGCAGCCGACGGCCCGGAGCATACGAAGTACACGCCCGGAGCAAGATGCCGGATGTCGTTGGCGCCGGAACGCAACTCCATCACCTGCCGGCCGGCCACGTCGAGCAGCAGGCTTTGCCCCCTCACCTCCTGCCCCTCTCCCACTGGGAGAGGGAAGGGTGAGGGCCGCAGGTACAGCACGCCACGGATGACCGTTGCCAGCGGCTCTCGCCTGCTGGTTCCTGCTTCGCGGCTCGGTTGTTCAATACCGAGCGTCGGGTCCAGACTGATGATTGTGAATTGGGATTCGCTCACGCCGGCAATATAGATGTTGCCGTCCGGGTTCGATGCCAGCGCCAAAGGTGCATCGGGATAGCTCGGTGGGCCGTCGTAGCGATAGGTCCAACGCTCGACACCAGCCCGAGTCAGGCTGACGACCGCGACGTCCTCTCTAGTGCTGTCACTGTAGCTTGTTCCCGCGGCGTAGATGTTGCCGTCCACGCCCAGCGCCAGCGGGCACTCATACGCCTGCGGAGAGTGGGTGCGAAGTCGGTACACCCACTGCTCGCTGCCCGACGAAGTCAGACTGACGACCGCGACGTCCTGAGCGCTGTCGACGCCAATACTGTACCCCGAGGCATAGATGGTCCCGTCCTCGGCACAGACCAGCGAGAACGCGAAGTCATCCAGGTTGGCTGGCCCGTTGTAGCGATAGACCCAGCGCTCGGTTCCAGCCGGAGTCAGTGATAGGACCGCAAAATCTAGGTCATATCCGGTTCCCTCGATGCCACCGGCAACGTAGATGTTGCCGTCCGGGCCGCACGCGGCCGCAAGCGAGTAGCCGCGGGAGGTGCCCAGGCTGTCGTGCCGATAGACCCAGCGCACGCTGCCCGACGGGCTCAGGCTGATGACGGTCAGGCGTGGAGCACTGTCTATCCCCACCGGGCCGACGACATAGATACTGCCGTCAGCCCCGCAGATTACGTCGGTCGCCATTTCGTAGTACCCTCCGTGGCCGGAGTGGAGATAAGTCCATCGCAACTGGCCGGCCTGGGCCAGGCCGACAACGGTCAGAATCATATTGCTGCCACCTGCCATGCACCAGCCCGCTGCATAGACGCTGCCGTCTGCTCCTTGCGTGACTGCCTGGGCAAAACCGCCGCTGTCGGTCGGTCCTGCCCAAGTGTACACCCAGCGTTCCTGACCCTGCCGGGTCAGGCTGAGAGCGGTGAAATCCCACCTCTCCATGACGCCACCGGCTGTGTCGATAACCGCGCCCGCTGCATAGAGATTGCCGTCATTGCCATAGGCGAGCGGGCGTCTGACAAAGTCCGGCTGAGACAGCCAGGCAATGTATCCGAGGCGTTCGTAGGTCCAGCGACGGGTGCCGTCCGGCCGCAGACCGACAACCGTCATCTGCGGCACGAATGGCCAGCCGAAGTTTGTCCCGGCCGCGTAGATGCTGCTGTCCGGCGCGCAAACCACGGCTCGGGCTATTCCTGCCAACGACAACGAATCGCCGTGGTGATAGACCCAACGCAGGGTCTGACCGCTGGCAGCCGATAGAACAACGAACACCGCAACTAATGTTCTCTTCATGGATGGTCCTCCTGTTCTGCAATCACGGCCTTGGTGACTTTGATGCTGCCTGCTCGTCGCCGGCCGATTCGCCATCGCCGGCCCGGAGCGCGTCCGTGGCAATGCCACATTCCCGGCGTGCTACTGCGAAACGACGACCAGTTTATGGTCCGTGCAGCCGCCTTTGTGCTCGAGCCGCAGCATGTACACGCCGGCGCGCAGATGCCTGAGGTCGAGCGGCAATGACGAAGTTCGATTGTCGAATGACGAATGCAGGACCAGACGGCCGGCAGCATCGTACATGCTGACCTTGGCAGGAATCTCGTATCCCAGCGGTGCTTGACCACTCAGCCTGATTGTCGCAAACCCGGCCCGGAGCGGGTTCGGTCCAATTGTCAGTTGGACGCTGCCTTTGCCGGCTCGCATGCCTGTTGCGCCATCCTGCTTCGACTTCTGGAGTACGACCCGCCAGCATTCGTTGGTCTTGTTGCCTTTGGTAACGAAGAACGCGCCACCGCCCACGCTGACCACATCGGCTCCGGCTTTCACCTTCTTCTTCTTGCCGCTCACTCCTATCTCCGGAATCGAAGGCTGTTCAGTCCACTGGTCGGTCGCCGGCGAGTACTTCCAGAACTCACAGGTGTTGCCGCCTTTGAGGGCGTAGATGTCGCCGCTCCAGAAGGTCGCGCTGCCGCCGTCCTTGCTCTTCTTTGACTTGCCCGACTTGCCGACAAACGGCATTCCAGTGCGCCGGCCCGGCACCCAGGCTTCGTTGATGAGGTCGTAGCGGTGGAGGTGATGGTACGTGGACTTGTGCAGATAGAGGTAAGGATGTGCGTCTGTTGCCTCTTCCACGAGCTCAAGCCAGGAGCCGGCATTGGTCTTGATCGCGGGCAGGTCTACCGGCACGGCCTGGAGCGGTGACCAGCTATCGCCTGAGACCCGGTACCGCCAGAACTCATTGGTCTTCTGTCCCTTGACCAGGTAGACGTACTGCTCGCCCGCTTTCGTGAAGCAGGCGAGGTCGTTGCCGTCTTTGACCTTCTTGTTGCTTGTACCGAGCGGCACGTCGGCCAGTTGCCGCCATGAGTCTTTACTGGGGTCGTATCGCCAGAAGCCCGGGGTGTTGTTCCCCTTCGTCATGTAAACATGCCCGACTTCGGTGGCCGCGGCCTTGCAGCCCTTACTCGGCAGCTTGCCTTCCCGGCCCAGTGGTATCGAGGCGGCCTGAGTCCAGACCCCGGTCCCAACCGTGTAGCGGTAGAAATCAGCGGTCTTGTTGCCCTTGGCCGCAAATATGTACTGCGGCGCGTCGGTCAGGCCCGGCGGCACAACCAGCCAGCCGCCATCCTTTATCCCTTTGTTGCTCGGCGCGGGCATCGGCTCGCCTTCGCCCCATGTGTCAGGCCAGGGCGGTGGGGCCGAGATTGTGAACGAACCACTGAGCGTATCGTTCGTCCGATTCATGTCCTCGACATAGTAGGTCGAGCACCGGGTTGTCCAGCGTCCCTCAGCAGAATCAAGTACATACGGCGGGAACACAAGCGTGGTCTCAGCACCGCCGGGCAAGACCGCGACCGGCAGGAGCTGGTTGTAGACCACGGTGAACTGCGGGTTGCGCAGGCTGAACCAGGCAAGGAACGAAGCGACAGTGTCGCCGAAGTTGCGCCAGGCCGCGGTCGGAGACACCGTGCTTCCCGGTTCAACGTCGCCGAACGGCGCGACAATCCGGGTCACGCCGACGTCGAACGGCCTTGGCGCAGTGACAACGCGCACCGAATCGACCCGCCGGTCATTGGCCGGGTTCACGTCGCCGTTCAGCCGGGTCGAACACCGGACGACATGCATCCCGGTCTGTGTGGCAGTCCAGGCGGGAAAGTTCAGCAGCATCGAGTCGCCGCCGGCGAGATTCGATACGGTCACGCTGTCGGTGTAGAACGAACCGATGCTGAGCCTGACCCCGAATGAGACCGTAACGGTCCCGAAGTTGCGCACCCAGGCGCGCGGGGTCACCACCTGGCCCGAGTCCACGTTGCCCAGAGGCGCGATGATGCGCGTGCAGCCGACATCGGACACAAACCCACGCTTGTAGTAAGCCTCCATGTTGCCGCTGCGCCGGTCTGACCAGACCACATGGGCCGTGCCGCCGGAGTACGCAATTGATGGCAGAGCCGAAGAGTCGGGGCTCGTGGTCAGGCGTAGGTCTGCAGTCCACGAGAGACCACGGTCGGTCGAGCTCTTGTAGTAGACTTCCTGGTTGCCGTCACGCTCGTCCTCCCAGACGAGGTGAACTTCGTTTCCGACCGCGGCCAGCGAATGAAATATCGAGCGACCGGGGCTCGTGGTCAGGCGCAAATCCGGGCTCCAGGTTGCGCCGCCGTCGGTTGAGTACTTGTAGTACAGTTCGTAGTCACCGCTCAGGTCGTCGTACCAGACAACGTGAACCACGCTGTCCACGGCCGCGATTGCCGCCGAGGCCGAGTTCGTGGGGTTGGTGGTCAACCGGACGTCGGTGAGCCAGGAAGCGCCGCCGGTAGTCGATCTCTTGTAGTAGATTTCGTAGTTGCCGTCGCGCGTGTCCTGCCAGACGACGTGCACTGTGTCGCCACTTGCCGCAACCGCCGGATACGATGAATAGCCTGTGGCATTGGTCAGGCGGGTGTCTGGACCCCAGGTTGCGCCGGCGTCGGTTGAGCGCTTGTAGTAGACCTCCTCATTGCCGCTGCGCCAGTCGCCAAAGACCACGTGGACGTATGCGCCGGCAACCGCGACTGACGCGGTATAGGTGGGAAAAGTGTCGTTCGTCAGGCGGACGTCCAGGCTCCAGGATGCTCCGGCGTTGGTCGAGCGTTTGTAGTAAGTCTCAGAGTTGCCGTTGCGGTAGTCGGTCCAAGCCAGATGCAGTGTGGAGCCAACAGCTACCAGGCAGGGAAAGACCGCGTTCGCCGTTGAGCTGTCCAGACGAGTGTCCGCGCTCCAGGTTGTCCCTCGGTCAAGGGACCGCTTGTAGTAGATTCCCGCGGTCCCGCCCCGGTAGTCAGACCAGACAACGTGGACCGTGTAGCCGGTTGCCGCTACGCACCAGGCATTGCTGTACGATGTCCCGGACCAGGCCGGGTCGTTGGTCAGCCGCACGTCCGGGCCCCATTGGGCCATGAGCAGGGACGTAACCGCCATGGTCAGGGAAAAGATTCTCTGAGTCATCTTAGCCTCCGTTGCTCGCCATTCGCGTTTTGCTTTCCGTCATTCCGCATGCTGACTATCTTCCGCTGGTGCGGCCGGTGTGCCTAGGGTCGTGCTGGAACATGGGCCAGCCACTGCCGGTCTGTGTACCGCTGCCGTTGACCGCATACAGATAGCCGTCGTTTGTACCAAAGTAGATGGTGCCGTCCGGGCCGATGGCAAGCGGGCCGACCGGGCCGCCGGCAGTATAGGTCCAGCGCAGGGTGCCGTCCGGGTTGAAAGCAAGCAGCCTGCGGTCAACTGTACCGACATAGACGATGCCGTCGGCGTCAATCACCGGCGAAGAATGCGAGATGTTGGTCGCGTTGGTGTACACCCATTTCAGGCCGCCGTCCGCATAGAGCGCGTAGAACCGGCCGTCCTGAGTGCCGAAGTAGACTGTACCGTCGCTGCCGATTGCGGGCGAGGTCCGGATGTGGCCGCTGGCCAGATAGCTCCAGCGCGACGAACCGTCTGGCCGAACCGCATAGATGTAACTCGGCTCTGAGCTGCCCACGCGGTCCGCGACCGAGGTGATGTAGATTGTGCCGTCGCTGCCGATTGCGGGACCGGACTCGACCCCGCCGCCGACATAGCATGACCACAACTGGCTGCCTGCGGCCGAGACTGCGCTCAGACTATTGCTCCACCAGCCGCCGCAATAGGCCGTACCGTCCGCGGCAACCGGCGGTACGGCATTGCCGGCTACTTCAGCGCCGATTGAGAACATCCACTTCTGCGTTCCGTCCGGATTCACGGCGTAGAACTCCTGATTGCCGCCGGCAACCACATAGACCGTGCCGTCTGCACCAACTGTAATATGGCCGGGCCCGTAGCCGGACGGGACCGCAAACGCCCACTTTCTCGTGCCGGCTGGCGTGAGGGCATAGAGTGAGTCGTCAAGACCCTCGACCCAGTGCGACGCGTAGACCGTGCCGTCCGCACCGATCGCGGTTGAGCCGAACCCGCCTGGCCCGCCGGTCGAGAACTCCCACTGCTTGGTGCCGTCCGGGTTGACTGCGGTCAGCTTGTCTCCGTTCGACCCGACGTAGACTGTGCCGTCGCGACCCACGGTCGGCACACCGATAATGCTGCTGCCGGTCTGGTAGCGCCAACGCAGGGTACCTTCGGTGCTGATGGCAATCAGGTGTTCCTGTGACCAGTCGGATACGCCACCACGGTCGTCCCGCGCCTGGGCCCGGACTGAGAACGAACCCGGGGTTCTCCAGGCATGGCTTGAGGCAACTGTTCCGCCTGAGCGGTAGAACCGGCTCCAGTCCGAAGTGTCGCCATCGCCCCAGGCGAACCGGGCCGCAATGCTGTCACCGTCCGGGTCGGTAGTCGTGGCCGTGAACCAGAAAGGCGTGTTCGCCCCGCCGCCCGAAGGCCCGGTTGGCGCACCTGGCGTGGCCGGCGGATTGTTGTCAACAACCGTAACCTGGTGGGCATCTGACCACTCGGAGAAGACACCCTTGTCGTCTTTCGCCTGGGCCCGAACCGCAGCCGCGCCAAGCGAAACCCAGGCGTACGTGCCGACGACCTCGCTGCCTGACGCAACAAGGTCACTCCACTCCGACGTATCGCCGTTGCCCCAGTCGAATCGAATCGCGACGCTGTCGCCGGCCGGGTCGGTGGCCGAGGACCTGAAGCGACTGGGGAAGTTGACCGTTGTGCTTTCGGGTCCGCTTGGGGTTGCCGGCTTTTCCGGCGGCGGGTCAGAGAGCACCGCGACCTCAAGCCCGTTGGACCAGTCTGACCGCTCGCCCTTGATGTCCTGCGCAACAACCCTGATAACGCAGGTGTCGGTACTGGTCCACGAGTGGCTGACCTTGATGGCCCGGTTCGATGGTGCAAACGCGGTCCAGTCACCGGAATCGCCGTTGCCCCAGTCGAACATCACCGACACGCTGTCGCCTTCCGGGTCAGTCACGGTCGTGGAATAAGTCTGCTCAACTCCGACGATTGGCGTGCTCGAGCCGAACGGACGGGTCGGCGGGTACGGTGGCTTGTTCTTGCGACCGCACCCGAAACTGAGCAACGCGACCAGGCCGAGTGCGGCGAGCAATACGACGCTCTGTTTCACGGCTCCCTCCTTTCGAGCTTGAGCTGACTCCTATCGTCTGCGGCGAGCCTGATATGAATCGGTCGGACGCGTGCGCGCTGGGGCCGCACTGCAGGTGTCGGCAGCGAAGTCCTGCCTGCTTGACCGGATTTGGTCGCGCCGAACCCGCTGAAACTCATCAAGGCGACGCTGTCCAGATAGACCCCGTCGTACTGAACCGAGTTGTCGCTGTAGAACAGAAATGCAATCCAGACCCTGGGCTCGCCGACCAGGCTGCCGATTCCGGCAACAGCGGACAGGTCGAATGTGTCAAGTTCCCAGTACGGGAAGTTTCCCGACACCTCGTACCCGTCCCAGTTCGTACCGTCGGCTGAGGCCAGCCAGGCGAACCAGTCGTACCCCGTTTCGGTATCGACCCAGCTTCGGAACAAGACCACAGCCGAGTCGGCCCGCTCAAGTGAGAACGGCCCATAGACCATTGCCGCGTACATGTCTTTGGAGTAGCCCGGCGCGCTCCGGCTCGAGCCGGCACACCAGCCGCTCTTGCGCCCTTCATACTTCCGGTAGTCTTCCGGGCCCCATGTCGGGCTGCCGATGAGCATCCAGCGTGTGCCCGGGAAACTGCCCTCAAACCCCTCAAACATGATCGTCTCCCAGCCCGGAGCAATGGCAATCGAGCGCGCATGGGACCATGGGCTTGTGTCACCTTCGGTCGTCTTGGCTTGGGCGCGAATCATGTATGTCCCGGTGTCGGAGAAAGCGTGCGTCGCGGTTGCCGTGGCGCCGCTTGCCACCGAGTCGCCCCAGCCCGAGATGCTGCCGTCGCCCCAGTCAAATCGGATTCTCACCTTGCGACCGGTCGGGTCCTCGGCCGCGGTCGCGAACTCATATTCTGTGTTCCGGTATCCAGAGTCCGGGCCGACCGGCGCGTTCGGGCGGCCGACCCCGCGGTACTTCACCAGCAACGGGTGCGGCGCTGACCACTCGGACTCCCGGCCGTTCTCGTCCATTGCTTGCACGGTCACACCGTAAAGACCGGCATCAGCATAAGTGTGGGTTGCAGACATCTGCTGTGTTCCGGGCACGTGGTCGGTCCACTTCTGCCGTGAACCGTCGCCCCAGCCAAAACGGTAGGCCACTCTCTTGCTGCCCTGGCTCGTGCTCTGGGCGCGGAAAGTCACCGGCACGTTGGCCCAGCACGAATCCGGGCCGGTGATGGTCGGTGCCTCCGGAGCTTTGCCGCAGCCGGAAAGCAGGAGCAATGCTGCGATTGTAGTCAGGAGTTCAACAGAACGTTGCATCCAACCCCCCGGTAATCTGGCAATCCTGGCAGTCTACTGCCTCGACCGGAAGTGGCATCTGTGTTTCCGGGCCGGTTCTGGCCCGGCACGCGAGGACCGCGGAAGAGAGTCTCATCACAGCCTCCTGCTCGGTGAATCGGGTAGGTCCGGAGCGTCCTCCAGACGCGTACGGCCACCTGTTGCTGCGTCTTTTCTCCCTGCAGGTTCTCCTGCAGGAAGGCCGTGCCCGGGCCGCCGCGCAGCAGGCAGCGTCTCTCAAGCCGCCCTGCTGCTGGGCAGACCCTTCCAGCAGGTTATTGTATACCTCTGTCCATCGATGTCAACCAAGCGCGTTGCCTCGATTGCCTGATGAGATACGTTCCGACCGCACGCGCTCGCCAGCCAAGCCTTGCGCCTTTCCTGACGAGTCACACCTGAACCGGCTTTCCCACCGGCTATGCGCGTGACGACCGGCCCGGCAACCGCTGGCGGAAACCCGGGCCATGTCAACCACCGCCCGTCTTGCGTCCTCGCTCGCGCTCCGTCCCGTGTATTTCCTCATTGACCCAATAACCGAACTCCTCGCGACTGACGCGGCGTCATCCTCGACGCTCGGCACAGCGGCAGCCACCGTCGCGCTCCAAGCGCCAGGAACAGCGACACCCGAAGCCGCAACCTAAACCGCAGGGGGAGCGCAGGCCTCGTCGTCCGTCATATCCGACGCCAGATTGCCTGTCAGCGACTCAGGTTCGGCTTGGCCGGCGTCGACTTGTCGCTTATTCAAGCGACTTCCATGTGGTTCGTTGAATCGGAACTAGGCAGGTCTGGGCGGGCGGAGCCGCTGCCACTGGCCAACGGCGAAAAGGCGTGGGGCCAGCAGTTTTCGGGCCGTCTCAAGCATCACCAGTACCAGACCGGGCAGAAATGCCCAGACCAGTTCAACCGGCGTCAGCGGTCGGGTATGAAAGAACCCGGTCACGGGCCGCAGGTAGATAACCATCGACTGCAGGCCGAGCCCGACCAGCATCGCGAGCATCAGCCAGCGGTTGCGCAGCACGCCGACTTCCCAGATGTTCTGCTCCGGCGAGCGGGCATGGAAGACGAAGAACCATTCCGCGAGGACGATGGCGGTGAAGGCGATCGTCTGGCGGACCGTATGAGCAGTCAAGGCATCAGCGGCCGGCGGGAGCGGCGCATGGTGGAACACGAGCGTGACCAGAATTGACATCGAAACTCCGAACACGAGCATCCGCAGGAGCATGCCCGGGTAAATCAGACCCACCTTAGGGTCTCGGGGTGGCTGAGCCAGTTCCCGGCCGGTTGCCGGCTCCAGCCCCAGCGGAATCGCGGCAAGACTGCCGGTCACTAAGTTTATCCAGAGGACATGAATCGGCTCAAGCGGCGATGCACCGTATACTGCGACGCTCAACAGGATGGTCATCAACTCGGCCGTGCAGGTCATCAGCAAGAAGAAGACAACATTGCGCAAGCGGTTGAAAATCGCCCGCCCTTCTTCAACCGCGGCGACGATGGAAGCAAAGTTGTCGTCGGCCAGCACCATGTCCGCCGCTTCTTTGGCAACGTCGGTGCCGGTGATGCCCATTGCGACACCAATGCCCGCGGCCTCGAGCGCCGGAGCATCGTTCACTCCGTCCCCGGTCATCGCGACAACGTGTCCGTTCGCTTTGAAGGCATTGACGATTCTGAGCTTGTGCAGGGGTTCGATCCGGGCGAAGACGTTGCCGTCGCGGCAGGCAGTTCGCAGCTCGTCGTCCGACAGCGCTTCAATCTCCCGGCCGACCAGCGCCGGCTCACCCGGTCGGCCAATACCAAGTTGTGCGGCAACGGCCGAGGCGGTGATCGGGTTATCGCCGGTTATCATCGCCACGCGAATGCCGGCCTGCTGACAACGCTGAATCGCCCGGCAGGCCTCCTCGCGCGGCGGGTCAAACATGCCGATAAGCCCGCGCAGGACCAGTCGGCCGGCAAAGCGGTCCGGGTTCAGTCTGCCGAGACTGACCGGGTAGGACGCGGCAGCAACCGCCAGCACGCGCAACGCCGCGCCGGCCATCGCCTGATTCGCATCGAGGACCGCGCGGCGCATCTCGTCATCGAGCGGCTGCTCGCGGCTGCCGGTGTCAATACGCCCGCACAGCGCGAGCAGCTTCTCAACCGAGCCTTTGACGTAGACGGTCCGCAGTTCGTCTTCCGGGTGGAGGGTTGCCATGAACTGCTGCTCGCTCTGAAACGGAATCTCGTCGAGCCGGGGCTGCTCCAGCTCGAGCGCGGCCTTGTGGAATCCGGCCTTGGCCCCGACCGCAAGCAGCGCGCCTTCGGTCGGGTCGCCGAGCACTTCCCAATCCGACCCCGCGCGGTTGAGCAGCGCGTCATTGCAGAGCACGGCGGCGCGCAGTAGCCGCAGCAGCGCCGGGTCAGAATCGGGCCTGACCGGGTTTCCGTCGAGATGGAACGCGCCCTCAGGCGCGTAGCCGCTGCCGGTTACGGTCAACGGCCGACCACCGAGCCACAGGCTCCGGACGGTCATCTGGTTCAGCGTCAGTGTGCCGGTCTTGTCCGAGCAGATGACGGTCGCAGTCCCGAGCGCCTCAACTGCGGTTAGCTTGCGGATGATGACGTTACGTGCCGCCATGCGGCTGACACTGACGGCAAGGATTACCGTGACTGCAGCGGGAAGTCCCTCAGGGATGGCCGACACGGCGGCGGCAACGGTCAAGAGCAGCACCTCGACCCAGGCCATGCCCCGCAGCACACCGACCGCGACCAGCACGAGACACGCACCGATGACTATCCAGATGAGCGAACGCGCAAGCCGGTCAAT
Source organism: Caldifarciminota bacterium (assembly GCA_965648905.1). Taxonomy (GTDB): domain Bacteria; phylum Hydrothermota; class Tepidihabitantia; order Tepidihabitantales; family Tepidihabitantaceae; genus CAZQFS01. The sequence continues at coordinate 48,162 of CBFGIT010000004.1, read as the reverse complement.
GCTCTGCTGCAGCGGCGTCCGGTCTTTTCTGGCGCTGGCTACGGCCTCGGCAATCCGGCCGATTTCGGTCTGCATTCCGGTGGAGGTAACCAACGCCAGCCCGCGCCCGTGAATAATGGTGGTACCCATGAACAGCATGTTGGTCCGGTCGTGGAGCGGAGCGTCGCCGGAAACCGGAGTCAGGGTCTTCTCGGCCGGAAGGGATTCGCCCGTGAAGGTTGACTCGTTGGCTTTGAGGCTGGCAGCCTCAAGCAGCCGACAGTCGGCCGCGACGCGGTCCCCTGCCTCGACCACCAGCAGATCGCCGGGCACAACTTCCGCCGCATCCAACAGCATGGTTCGGCCGTCACGCCGCACCTTTGCTTTGGGCGCACTCAGCTTGAGCAAGGCGGCCATGGCCCGCTGCGCCTTCAGTTCCTGGGCCAAACCGATGAGGGCCATGAACACGAGCACGGCTCCGATGACTGCCGCGTCGAGCAGGCCCTTGAAGCAGGCTTTAACAACGGCCGCGCCAATCAACAGGTAGACCATCGGATTCGCGAACTGGTGGGCAAGGAGTTCATACCAGGTCTTCTGGTCCCGGGCCCGCAGCGTGTTCCGGCCATACCTGAGCAGTAGTTTCTCAGCCTGCGCCGTGGACAGCCCCTCGCGGCTGCCGCCGTACGTACTCAGGATTTCCTCGGCAGTGAGGGACCAGGGACGGATAGCGGTATCGCCGACTGCCTGTGCCACTGGAGCTGTCCGCTTCACTGCACGTTGAGTATAGCAGGATTCGGGGACGCGGGAAGTTCGAGCAGCATTGTGAACGTCGGCCGGTGCTGGCTACGATGCCCCTGCTTACCAAGGCGCACCTTCGGACTGTTGACAGACCGGACGGCGACACTATCCTGAAACCCATGAAGAGTCCTGCAGTAATCGACCGGAATACCACAATCGAGGATCTGCTCGACCGTTATCCGAGTCTAGCCGGCGTCTTCGTTCGACTGGGTCTTCCCTGCTTCGCCTGCGGCGAGCCGGTTTGGGGCACGGTCGGAGAGTTGTGCGAGAGACACGGCCGAAATCCGGCAGAGGTGCTGGCCGCGCTGAACGCAGCGGTCCAACACCAAGGCCGGTCAGCAGGAACCGGTCAAGCGAGGTGACCTGTGATGGGACAGTCATGTCTTAAGACCTGTCGGGGAATGTCGCTGGCTCTCGTTGCTGCATTGGCGGCCTGCTGTCACCGAACGGTAGACTGGCAGGCGCTCGACGAACGGATCGTTGAACAGAATCTTGCCGCGTTGCAGACTGCCGAGGAAACCTATCTGTCGCGACTGTCGACTGGAGACATATCCACGGCGGCCAGGGAAGCACAGGTCAGCCTGCAGGGCTTGGCTGGAGTGGACACGGTCATCGTCGCACCAGACAGCACTGTCTGGGCCTACTTCGCCAACGGGTTGGTGGCGGGAGTATGCGAGCGGACGTTTGGGGGCGGCACAGGCACACCTCAACCGCCCTCCCGGGGCGCGTGGACGGCATCAGCCGCGCCTGAAGGCGGCGTGGTTGGCCCCAGCCCCGAGATTCTCGTCCCGTTTGCCGAAGAGCTTCCCGGTACCGCCCGTGAAGCCGAGGCCGTGCTGCGCATGTGCCGGAGCTGCCATGTTCTGCAGAAGGTAAAGGTCCATCAGAACAATGAGGTGACGGTGACGCGTGTGAAGGCGCTGTTGCAGGACGCGCGCTCACTCCTGTTCTGGACCGGTCACGGCTGTCTCGTCTCTCCTTACCCCGGCGCGCCGCCCTGCGCCGCGCTGTTGACCGGCAAGGGCTACTCCCAGCGCGAGCTGGCTGCTGCAGTAGCCAGCGATTTCCGGGGCGATGTCCAGGCCGGGCAGAGCGGCCCGCGGCTGGCGTTCGTCGCGCACAATCGCCGATTCTATCCGGTCATACTACCGGCATTCGTCCGTGCCTACGGTCGGTTCGAGAACTCCGAGCCCTACTGGAAGACCATAGTCTACGTTTCGACCTGCTTCAGTGCCTATGTGACCAACCCCGAGCTGGAGCAGGCTTTCCGGGACGCAGGTGCTGACCTTTACTGCGGCTTTGACTGGGCCGTGAACGACGCGTTCACCTGCGACCTTGACACTACTTTCATCGGGGCAATGGCGGACACCTGTCTGCCGCTTGAAGCGCTGGCACAACTTGGTGCCGTTACCGACCCTGACCCGATATTCGGCCGGAATGCCAGTTTTCGAATCAGCGGCGACACGCTGGCGATGCTCAGGCATGTGCTTGACGCGCGACGTGACGGCCGGCTCCACCGGGCTGGCGCGGTCGTGGCGACGTCGGGCGGGCAGACGAATCTGCAGGGCGCGGTGGTTCCCGAGGGAGACTCTGAGCCGGTGGGTCAGATAACGGTCATGTGCCCCGGTGCGCCCGGCAGCTATGACCTTCAGGTCTGCGACGATGCTGCCGTCTTCTTTGTTGACGACCCTGAATCCCGTGTGTACTCTGCGATCAAGGGTTATGTCGGCACCGGCGGCAGTATCGAAATCAGCCGGTGGAGCAGCGACCTGATTTCGGGCAGGTTCTCCGGCGTACTCGGCTACTGGGCACCGGGTCTGATTCCGACTCGGGACCAGCCGACCGCTGTCATCACGCTGACCGGCGGGCACATCAAACACACCGGCTGGCGGGTCGGCAGCACCGGTGCAACGCGCCCGGCTGGTCCTGATGCGAGGATGATGCGAGGCATACCGGACATTGGCTCGTCGGAGACGACAGACAAGGGTACTCGGTGTGAGCGAGTAGATTCGCTGAGCTTGACAATCAGGCGGGCACCGTGGTATGCTGGCCTCGAAAGACGCCATGCCACCCGCTGCCCCTGACCCGTCCCGACGCCAGCTCGTCCATCTTGCGGCTGCCTTTGTGCTCGGGGTGCTGGCGTACCTTGCGCCTTTCCCCAGTATGCCTGAGCTGGCCCGGCGCTGCCTGGGCATCGTTACGGTTGCCGGCTATCTCTGGGTGACTGAGGCGGTTCCGCTCTATTCCACCTCTTTTCTCGTCGTCTTCCTTGAGGTCCTGCTGCTTTCCGGGCCGCTGAAGCTTGATGCCGGGGTGTTCATCGCGCCCTTTTTCGACCGGGTGATCATGCTCTTTCTCGGCGGGTTTGTGCTCGCCGAGACCCTGGGCAAGTTCGCGCTCGACACGATGCTGGCCGGATTCGTCCTTGAGCGCACCGGCACCCGGCCGCGCCGGGTTCTGCTCGGGATGATGTTCGTGGCCGCGTTCCTGTCGATGTGGATGTCCAACACTGCGGCCACGGCCCTGCTTATCGGCATGGCCCTGACCGTTATCAGACGTCTGCCGGACGATGAGCCGTTCCGTACCGCGCTCATTCTCGGCATCCCGTTTGCCGCCAATATTGGCGGCATTGCCACTCCCATCGGCAGCCCGCCTAATGCCATCGCCATCGGGGTGCTGGCCGAGCAGGGTATCCGGATATCGTTCAGCAAATGGATGCTCTTCGGGCTGCCGGTTACGGCGCTGCTTTTCTTCTTCATCTGGTGGCTCCTGCTCCGGCTGTTTCCGCCCCGGGTCACGGCGGTGGCGCTGCCGCCGACCCGGTCCGAGCCGCTGAGCCGCCGGCAGAAGGCGGTCATCGCGGTGTTTGTCGTCACGGTCCTGCTCTGGCTTACCGCCGAACTGCACCGGTTGCCGGCTGCGGTCGTCGCGACGATTCCGGCCCTGGTCTTCACCGGGTTCGGTTTCCTCGACACCGATGACTTTGGTCGGATCGGCTGGGACATTCTTATTCTGATGGGCGGCGGCCTGTCGCTCGGTGTGGCGATCAAATCGAGCGGCCTGGCTGACTGGCTGCTTTCGACCCTGCGTCTTGGCAGCACGAACGTAGTTCTGCTCACCGTCTTCGTGATACTGGCAGCGATGGTGGTGACGACGTTCATATCGAACACCTCGGCCGCAGCGATGCTTCTGCCCCTGGTCGCAGGCCTGGCCAGCCATCCAGCACCGCTGGTCCTGGCTGCCGGGATTGCGGTGTCGGTGTCGATGGTCCTGCCCATCTCCACCCCACCCAATGCCATCGCCTACGGGTCCGGTCTGGTCAAGGTGCGGACCATGGCGACCGCGGGCGCCTTGGTCTGTGCTGGTGCGGCCGCGGCAATACTTGCGGTCGTGTTCTCGGTAGCGAAACTGCTCGGTTATTTCTAGGAGGCAAGAATGGAAAGCGCCAAGGCGGAATGCTGCCCCCAGTGCCACGGTACGCGGATGGTCAACCTGGTCTACGTCCGCACCGGCCAGGCAACCTGCGTCTACGTCAAGTGTGCGGACTGCGGCAGCTACGTGGCCCGCTACGTCCTGACGCGCTACACCTCGGACCGGAGCTATGAATCGCTGCTTGCCGGCCTGCGCGGCTTTGCCCACCAGTCGGGCAAGCGCTGCCTGGAGCAGATTGAAGAGTTCGGCGCCATGGTCGAGGCTGAGTTCGCGCGGGTGCAGAGACTCGCCATCGACAAGCCGCAGGAGCACCGGGTAGAAGAAATGATCTGCGAAGCGGAGAAAGACAAGCCGGACGAGCAGCCGTAACACGCGGCCGGCGCTGCGGCTGATCCAATCTCGGCTCTGTGGAACGGGCAGCACCGATGGCCTCCTGTCTCGGCGCTGCCGTGGTTGACAATCAAGGCAGACTGCCCGGAGCCGGCAGAACCGAAGGGGCGGCTTACGCCGCCCCTCGTAGTTGAGACTTGGGCCACGCCGTGCTATTTCAGCACGTAGATGTTGTGCTTCTCGCAGACTTCGTGGAGCTGCTTGGGCCACACCGTGACCGTCACCTCGCCGAAGTGCGCCTTGCGCAACAGGAGCATCTGGAGCCGGCCCTGACCGATGCCGCCACCGATCGACAGCGGTATCTCGTCGTTCATTATCATCTTGTGATAAGGCATCGACAGCCGGTCGAGCTGACCTGAAAGTTCAAGCTGCTTCCGGAGCGTCTCCTTGGTCACCCGGATGCCCATGGACGACAGCTCGTGGCGGCGCTTGGTCAGGTGGTTCCAGACCAGGATGTCGCCGTTCAGCCCGTGGGTGTCCTTGCCGGTCTCCTTGGACGTGTCGGTGACCCAGTCGTCGTAGTCTGCGGCCCGCATCTCGTGCGGGTAGCCGTCTTTCAAGACCCAGCCGATGCCGATGATGAACACCGCGGGCGAGTAGTCGTTCAGGATTCTCGTCTCGCGCTGCTTGCGCGGCAGGTCCGGGTACCGCTCGAGGATTTCCTCGGCGTGGATGAAGGTCAGTTCCTTGGGCAGGTTCGGGTAGCGCGGGTCCCGAAGCTGCGGGTACATCTGCTGCACAAAGTCCTCGGCCCCGGTGATGACCTTCCAGATCTTGCGGACGATCATCTTCAGGAACTCAAGGTTGCGGTCCTGGGCGGTGATGACCCGCTCCCAGTCCCACTGGTCCACGTAGGAGGAGTGGTCGTGGTCCAGGAAGTAGTCCTTGCGCACGGCACGCATGTCGGTGTTGATGCCCTCGCCCACGTTGCAGCCGTACTGCTTCAACGCCCACCGCTTCCACTTGGTCGCGGCCTGCACGATCTGAGCATTGATCCGCGGGCTGATGCCGAGTCCGCACGGGAAGTCAATCGGCGTGCGCGAGCCGTCTCGGTCCAGATTGTCGTTCATGCCGCTTTCTTTCTCAACGATGAGCGGCACCTGGACCATCTGAAGGTTCAGTTCTTCTGCGAGTCCGTCCTCGACATAGCGTTTGACCGCGTAGAGCGCCCGCTGGGTCTCCTTGTTGTCAAGGATGGGCCGGTAGTCGACCGGCAGAATCTTGTCAACCGCCTCGTAGGTCGAGATGCCCGGCCCGGCCAGGTCGGCGGCTTTGCCGACCTTTCCCGGCTTGGGCATGAAACTCGCCTTCTTCTTGGCTGGCGGGGCGAGCTTCTTCGCAACCTTCCTGCCGACCGGTTTCTTCACAGTCTTCTTGACGACCTTCTTGGCCGTCTTCTTCTTCGTTGGCATTCTTCTAGCTCCTTTGCCAATGACCTAAGGTGTTGCTGAAACAGGGGTTATGGAGCCTGAGTCGAGCCGACTCGGACTCCGTTGTTCGGAAACATCAGAGTGACTTTCACTGAGCCGGGCGATAAGACTAGCCGGTTGCGGCAAGAAGTCAAGTCCGGTTCGGACGTCAAGGCTCACTCTCCTGTCCCGCAGTTTGACGGATGCGGCAAATGCGACTAGAATCACGCCCCAAACGATAGCGCAACCAAGACAGGAGCAAGTATGAAAGCCAACCGTGCCGTCAGTGTCGTAAAGCAGGTCGAGAAGCAGAACGTCCGGTTTGTCCAGCTCTGGTTCACCGACGTGCTCGGATTCCTCAAGGGTGTCACCATCCCGGTGACCCAGCTTGCCCATGCACTCGAACACGGCATGGCATTCGACGGCTCGTCGATTGAAGGTTTTGCCCGCGTCGAGGAGTCGGATATGACGGTGCGACCCGACCCGGCAACCTTCGCGGTCCTGCCCTGGGAAGTGCAGGGCGAGCGGGCCGGCCGCATGTTCGGCGACGTGATGACGCCCGCGGGCAAACCGGTCGGCTCTGACCCGCGCCACGTCCTGCGCCGGGTGGTCGAACGCTGCCGGAAGTTGGGTTTCACGCCCCATGCCGGCTGTGAGCTTGAGTGCTTCTACTTCAGGAGCTCATCCGAGCCCGAGTTCCTAGACCATTCCGGCTACTTCGACATCACGCCGGTCGCGATTGCCGAGCGGGTCCGGCACGACACTATCAATGCGCTTGAAGCCCTGGGTGTCCCGGTCGAGTACGGCCACCACGAGGTCTCCAAGAGCCAGCACGAAGTCGACCTGCGTTACTGTGATGCCCTGACCATGGCCGACAACGTCATCACTGCCCGCTTCGTGGCCAAGCAGGTGGCCCAGGCCAACAACGTCCACGTCAGCTTCATGCCCAAGCCGGTTCTCGGCATCAACGGCTCAGGCATGCACGTCCATCTGTCGCTGTTCAGGAACGGCCGGAACGCCTTCTTCGACGCGCGCAAGCCGTTGAACCTTTCCGACGTTGCCCGGCAGTTCATTGCCGGCCTGCTCCGCTGTGCCACCGAAATCACCGCGGTCACAAATCAGTGGGTCAACTCATACAAGCGCCTCGTGCCCGGTTTCGAAGCGCCGGTCTACGTCTCCTGGGCGCAGATGAACCGGTCAGCGCTGGTGCGCGTGCCCGCGTTTGATGAGCGACGGCCCAACGCCTGCCGCGCCGAGTACCGCTCACCCGACCCGGCCTGCAACCCCTACCTGGCCTTTGCCTGTCTCTTCGCCGCCGGGCTTTCGGGTATCGAACAGAAGCTCAAACTCGGGCCGCCGACATCGGACAACATCTTCCGTATGACCCCGGAAGAGCGCAAAGCCGCAGGTATCACTTCGTTGCCCCTGGACCTCCACGATGCCGTGCGCCAGGCCGAGTCGAGCCGGTTTGTGCGTGAGACCCTGGGCGACGAGCTGTTCGAGCACTTCATCCGCAACAAGAAACTCGAGTGGGACGAATACAAGTCCCAGGTCACCGAGTACGAAATCAGGCGCTACCTGCCGATACTGTAGAAAGTCGGAGCCCGTGCCGGACTGCGGCTGTTAGAAGCTGAGTGTCACAAGGCCCGGCGCTCGGAAAGACCGCCGGCTGGCGTACTCCGCAACTGCGCCCAGCAGTGCGCCGTGGTTCAGCTCAAGCCTGAACCGGGCACGGTCGGTCCGGGCCGCTGGCTCCAGGCCCTGCACCAGTCTCAGCCCGCCCAAGAATCCGGCCAGACCACCTGCGGCCGTGGTCGCGGCAACCCAGCGTCGCTCAGGTTCGCTGGTATTCAGGACAAAGCCCAACCCGGCGCCGACAAGCCCGCCGCCGACCGCCGTGCCCGCGACAATATAGCCGCTGCTCGTGCTGAGCGGCAGTTCGCGGAGTCGGGACTCGGTCCACCACGTTCCGGCCACTGCACCGCCGATTGCCAGGGCCGAGAGCACCTCCAGGTCTGCCCCGTCACCGTCACGGTGCAGCAGTTGTGCACCGGTCGCGGCATAGTAGAGTGCCGGCAGCACGAGTGCGCCAACCAGGCCGCCAGCACGGTCAGCGATAACCTGACCCTCAGTGCAGTTCCAGTGTTGGGCGCGGCGATTGCCGGCAATGACCCCGCCCGCCATACCGAGCAGCGTGAGCGCGGAAAGCGGCGTCGAGTTGAAGTCATCCCGGAAGGCGGTCCAAGTGACTATCAGCCCGGTCAGTGCGCCGCCCAACGTGCCCAAGTCGGTGTAGTTCGTTACCAGCGTGGACTGGCCCAGCGTCAGCTTGTCAGCCAGTGCCCGGCCGGTGAACTGGCCTGCGACGCTCGTGCCAAGCATGAAGATGGCATTCCACCTTGGCCCATCGTCACCGCCGTGCACCTGAAACACATCGCTCAGCAGGAAGCCGCCGAGGATGCCGCGGTAGCCGAACGACACGCTTTGGTGCGCCTGAGCATTGGTCAATCGGACATGAGACGTCCACATCAGGGGCAGAAAGTAACCGGCCGCGCTGCTCAGCAGGTATACTCCGGCCCCGGTGCGTGCATCCTGCGGCTGCAGGATTATCACCACCGAAGTGCCATACCAGCCGAGCGCAATCGGAAGTTGCTCAAACAGGAACCGGCCCCGGCCCTCCTGGTCGAGCACCGGCGGAACGACCACTGCCCTTGATTCCATTCGCCGGCGGACCACGTCAAGGTCAGCTTGGGTGAGCAGGCGGCTCTGGCGCGTGCCGTCACGCTGGTAGACCTCAAGCCGGAACACGGTGTCGGTCTGCCAGATTTCCAGATGGTCGAAATCGGAGACCTCAGGGAACACGCTCGCTGCCCGGTTCAATTCGGGCGTGAGCTTGAATACCCTGCCCTGCGCGTCAAAGCTGACCGGTGTCTCCACCGTCTGCCCGTAGGCCAGGGCCCAGACCGCAAGAGTCAGAAGCGCTTGTCGCATAGTACCTATCAATGTAGCCTGCACCGGCCAACTGTCAAGTCTCTGCGCCGGGCCTGAGCCGCTGCATTGCGCCCAGCGCAGTCGAGAGCGCACTCAGGCGTGCTGACCAGCACGCAGAGCAGTCTGCTTTCGGCCTCGCGCCCTCGGCTGCAACCTTCCGTGTCGGGCGCTCTGCAAGGCCAACCGTAACGCTGCGCGCAAGCAACCCTGCCGCGCCCAACGCCGTCGCACCCGCTCGCGATTCTGGACACAGCCGTGGCCTCGGCAACACCGCCCAAAGTGCCCACACCACTGGAGGGGGGAGCCACTCCCCCACTCGCCCCCCGAAGCAGGCCTGAACGCAGACGCCCAAGCCGAACTGAAGGTCTAAGCCATGCAGATAAGTGACTTAGGACACCCGGCCCGCCTAAGACCAGGCTCGACCCTGCCTTCAGGCGCACCAGCGCCCGCACAAGATATGGTGATTCTGCCAGCCGATACTACAAGGCTGCTGCCTGCTTTTCGCCCCGGTCCCGCACCCGAGCAGCTCACGCGCTCGCGCGTCTGCTTTGACAAATAGGGACGTTACCTATTTACTAAGGCGTCAAGCCAAGCCGGTGCCTGTTCCGTTCGCTGACGACGTTCCGATTCGCGCCCCGCGCATCTGGGAGCCTGCCGGAGAACCTGTTGACAACATCAACTCATTACAATGAGCTGCGGTTCGATGTCTTGGCGCCGTCCGCTGGTAGTGGCGCCCTGCTGCGCGGCGGGATTCCTGGCGGTTCGGTCTCGGGTTCGGTAATGCGGGCCGGGCTTGACTTTGTCCGCGTGACCGTCCGTCACTCGACAAGAACCAGCCGCTGCGACTCGGTCCGCCCCCCAGTCGTGACTCTCAGCACGTACACCCCGGCCCGGAGTTGCCCAAGACCGAAGTCAAGCATTCCCGGGCCGGCCCGAGTGGAGCGAGCCAGCCGGGCTTTCTGCCCAAGCGCATCAAACAAGGCGACTTCGTGCTGACCATCTCCGGGGAGCCGCAGCCGAAGCAGACTACCGCGGCGTACGACGCTCGACCCCAGGCATATCGACGACCCGCCCGGCCAGTGTGCTGCCGCTCGGTCCTGAATGCCGGACTCATACCGCAGCTTTACGAGCAGATAGTCGTCGTCCGCATCTGTGGCACGTCCGAAGACGTAGATATGCCCGGAGTCATCAAGCGCTAGGTTGCATCCAAACGTGTTGCTCCCCGGGTCGTAACGCCATGTCCAGACTGTGTCTCCCATTGAGTCGCACATCATCACCAGACACCTGTACCTCCGCTGCCCTGAGCCCGTGTCAACCGTCGTTCCCGTCATCAGGATGTTGCCGGCACGGTCAAGCGCCAGGCCACCCAGCCAGACAACGTCATCCAGCCGGTAGAGCCTTGACCAAACCGTGTCTCCACCCGGGGTGTACTTCACTGCCAGACCGGCCCGTGAGCCGTCAGGCTGGCCTGCGCTTCCGGCGACAATAATGTTGTTGGCGGCATCGATTGCTACAGAGCCCCCAGTTTCGTCCGCGCCGAAGTCGAGCCGGCTCGACCAGATGAACTCGCCGCCAGGGCCGAATTTCGCCGTCAGCACGTCGTGGCTGGAGTAGTCCCCGGCAACACCGGCGCAGACGATGTTGCCGGTGTGGTCGAGCTTCACGACAATGAACTCCTGGTGGGGCCGCCCGCCGAAGTCAAAGGTCCTGGCCCATAGCGACTCGCCGCTCGGCGAGTACTTCACCAACAGGACATCATGCAAGTGCAGTTCAGCCATACCGCAGGCGATGATGTTCATCGAGTCGTCGACGACAACTCCGGCCAGCTCGGGGTTCGCGTCGGATGAATCGAGCCGCGCCCACAGAAGCCCGCCGTTGGGGTCGTACTTCAGCACCTCCGAGCCTGTGAACCCGTCGGCGCAGAACCATCCAACAACCACAACGTTGCCCTCAGCGTCAACGGCAACCCCTTCAGGCACGTCATCGTAATCGCTGTCATAGACTCGGGACCAGACGGTATCGCCGTCAGGGCCGTACTTCACGGTCAGGGCCATGGCTCCCCAAGTGATGGGTTGGTCTGAACTCCATCCGGTCACTGTCAGTTCGCCACTGCCGTCTCTGGCCCCGCCCGAGGCGTAGTCATACTGGCCGGTGTCAAATCGCCGGGTCCAGACAGTATCCTGCGCGCGGCCGGGAGAGCTGAGTAGGAACGACCCGCAGAGCAAACAGGCGGTCAACAACCTGAATGGTATCCGCATCAGTCTCCTCTGCGTGTCATCGATGGTCTGGCTCCTGATGCGCCGAGCATCACGAACAGGATTCTATGGTCGTGGAGACCGCTGTCAACGTCCAGTGTCTGCCGCTCGTGCCCGGGCGGCGTCGAACCGTGCGCAGGCCGGGCTTGACTTTGTCCGCCCGGAGTTCTAAGCTGGCAGGTTCATGGACGAGCGCCGCATCAGCCGCATCATCGACGTCAACCTGAACCGGCTGACCGAAGGACTGCGGGTGGTCGAGGACGTGGTCCGACTTGGACTTGAGCGGCCACGACTGCTGGCAAGCATCAGGAGCCTGAGGACCCGGGTGAGCGTTGAAACCCGCGTGCTCCGGCGCAGGGTAATTGCCGGCCGGGACAGCGGGTCTGATTTGGGACGCGGGGACCGGTTCGACCGCACCGGCCGCAGCAACCTTGAGGATGTGCTGCTGGCGAACTTCAAGCGGGCCGAGGAGGCCTCGCGGGTACTTGAGGAGGTGCTCAAGGTGGCTGAACCGAAGCTGGCTGTCCGGATGAAGGCAGTGCGGTTCAGGCTGTATGACATTGAGAAGAACGCGGTGTGTGCGGGTCGCGCAAGTCAAAACTCAAGATTCAAGCCGGTGCGGGCCGGTAAGATAGCTTGACTTAGGCAGGGCCAAACCTATACTGTCGCAAACTACTTGAAACGGAGGCGGAATGCCCAAAGAAGACGAGAAATCAAAGGCGCTCGTGAGTGCTCTTGCTCAGATTGAAAAGCAGTATGGCAAAGGTTCGGTGATGCGACTCGGCGGTGAGGCCCCGGTGGCTCAGGTCGAGGCGATTCCGACCGGCTCTATCGGCCTGGACGCAGTCCTAGGTATCGGCGGCGTGCCGCGCGGCCGGTTTGTCGAGATTTACGGGCCTGAAGGCTCGGGCAAAACCACGCTGGTGCTCTCGATTATCGCCCAGTGCCAGAAACTGGGCGGCACTGCGGCGTTCATCGATGCCGAGAACGCGCTCGATTCCACCTATGCCCAGGCCCTTGGGGTAGACCTGGAGAAGCTGCTTGTTTCTCAGCCTGATTCGGGCGAGCAGGCGCTGGAGATTGCCGAAGTGCTGACCCGTTCTGGAGGGCTAGACCTGTTTGTCATCGACTCGGTCGCGGCCCTGGTGCCGCGCGCCGAGATTGAGGGCGAAATGGGTGACGCTTTTGTCGGGGTTCAGGCGCGGCTCATGTCCCAAGCAATGCGCAAACTCTCGGGTGTTGCCGCCCGCACCAAGACCTGCGGCATCTTCACTAACCAGATAAGGCAGAAAATCGGCGTGATGTTCGGCAACCCGGAAACGACAACCGGCGGGCTGGCGCTCAAGTTCTATGCCACGATGCGCTTCGACATCCGCCGCATCCTGGCAATCAAGAAGGGCGAGGAGGTCATCGGCAGCCGAACCCGGGTCAAGGTGGTGAAGAACAAGGTCGCGCCGCCGTTCCGCGAGGCTGAGTTCGACCTGATTTACGGCAAAGGCATTTCGCGGATGGCAGAACTGCTTGACATCGGCACCGAACAGGGAGTCTTTGCCAAGTCCGGGACCTGGTACGCGTTCGGCGAGATGCGCATCGGCCAGGGTCGGGACGCGTCGATTGAGTTTCTGGAGCAGAATCCGACCGTTGCCAAGAAGGCTGAGGCCCAGCTCTACGAGAAGTTGAAGATACCGAGGCCGGCCAAGCCTGTTCCGGCTGCTGATGAGGATAACCGCGCTCCAGCCGCAAAGAAGAAATAAGCGGCGGGTCTCGGTCTTCATCGACGGCCGGTTCTGGCTCGGGCTTTCGCATAACACGGTTGCCGCGCTCAGGCTTGCGCCGGGACTGGAGCTCAGCCCAGCCGATCTCGAGCGAATTGCCCGCGAAGAACAGACCCTCGAAGCCCGCAACTACGCTTTCCTGCTCCTTTCGTACAAGGCGCGCACCTCGGCCGAACTGAGCCAGCGCCTCACGCGCAAGGGTTTTTCGGCCGAAATCGTGCAGTCAACTCTCGACCGGCTGGCCGAGCTCAGGATGGTGGATGACGAAGGCTATGCCCGGCAGTTTGTCCAGGACCGGGTGAACATCGGACACAAAGGCCGCTGGCGCGTGCGGCAGGAACTGACAAAGCGCGGCGTGTCCCAGGAGCACCTGGAAGCAGCTCTGGCTCAGGCGCCGGATGAAGTCGCTGCTGCCAAGGCAGTTGCCGGGAAGTATCTTGAACGCAACCGGCGGCTTGAACCCGCGGTGCTCAGACGACGGCTCTATGCCCTTCTTGCCCGCCGCGGATTCTCACCCGACACGATTCAGCGCGTCATCAAGGAGCCTGAGCCGGACCTCTAGACCCGGTCTCGGCCCGGCTTGAAGCCCCAGATGCACCAGAACGGCATGGAGAAGGCGAAGGCAGCCGTGCCGGCTTTCATCGCCTGGCGAAACCGGCGACTTGCCGCCATCATCTGCTGTCGGGCTCTTTCGATTTTCCTCGCGGTCATCCCACCGGCGCGAAGTCGCGCTCGCTCGCCTTGGTCCGGCCAGGTGAACCGTCGATACGTACGGACTTGCTCCCTCGCGTTCTGCAGAAAAATCTGCTGACCTTCAGAGCGATACGGTGGCGCAATCCAGCAGACCCGCTCGTTCATTCGCACGTCCACATGCTTGAGTCCCCGTGCCTCCATCCAGCTCGGCATATAGCAGCCGACCGAGAGGTCGCCCTGTCTGAGCTTCCTGCGTCCGGTAATCCAGGACCAGGTTCGTTCGTACTTAAGCAGGCTTTCGGCGCGCGTGGGCTCGCTCCAGTTCGACCATTGGTTCTCCCGTCCTCCGGCCGCAGCGTTGTCAAACACGACGACGCACCCGCCTGGTCGAGTGACTCGTGTCATCTCATCAAGAGCACGCTCGGGCTCGGCCAGGTGACAGAGAACGACTGATGCCATGCTTACATCGAACCGGTCGTCATCGAATGGCATGACGCAGATGTCGCTGTGGACGAATTCGACCGAGCTGCTCAAGCCTTCCTTACGGCAGAATCGGGCTGCCTGAGTTAGGAGCTTTCGGTCCCGGTCCAGCCCGACCAGTTGTCCACGCGGCATACAGAACCTGCCCCACGTCCTCATCGCGTAGCCGTAGCCGCACCCGGCGTCGAGCAGCTTCATGCCCGGCCTCAGGCCAAAGTGACGGGCAAGACTCCCAATCTGCTCCGGCGTCCACATGCCCCGCCGCTGCCGGATGAGAATCTCCTGCCGCACCCCGGCGTTGCGGTAATTCACCGACGGCTTCTGCATCCTGCCTAGGACAGTCCGCTTATCCTGCCGTCGTCCGCGATATCAATCTTGACGGCGTTGGGTCGCTTGGCCAGGCCGGGTAGCAGTTCGATCTCGCCCGCAACCGGGACAAGATAACCGGCTCCGGCCCGGATGTGGACCGCAGAAATGGTGATCTTGAATCCTGAGCAGACGCCGATGCAATCCGGGTCGTCGGAGAACGAGAGCGGGGTCTTGGCGATGCAGATCGGCAGCTTGTCGCAGCCCAGGCTGGAGATGCGCTTGATTTCCCGCTCGGCCCTAGGCGTGTACACAACCTGAGTTGCGCCGTAGATGTGCTGCGCCACGGTCTCGATTTTGGCCTCCACCGGTGCGGTTCGGTCATACAGCGGCTGTGCCTGGCCGGGCCGTTCTTCGATCTGCTGTTCGACCGCGGCGGCAAGGTCCAGACACCCCTGACCGCCGTCGGCGAACCCGGTGCTGACCGGACAGGGTACTTTCTGCTCGCGGCAGTACTCCTGAACCAGCCTGATGTCATCGTCTTTGTCATCGCTGAACCGGTTCAGGCAGACAACCGGTTCAAGTCCCAGGGTGCGGCAGTTCTCGATGTGCCGCTTCAGGTTCGACATGCCGCCCCAAAGGTGGGTCAGAGTTCCTTTACGCGCGTCGCGCGCGCCGCCCTGATGTTTGAGCGCACGAACTGTGGCCACGAGCACGCAGGCCGAGACTTCCCAGCCGGCAAGCGGCGCAACGATGTCGACAAACTTCTCAGCGCCAAGGTCTGACCCGAACCCCGCCTCAATGACTACGTACTCAGACAGTTTGAGCGCCGCGTTGGTGGCGATGATGCTGGCCGTGCCGTGGGCGATGTTGGCAAACGGCCCGCAGTGGACCAGGGCCGGTGTGTTCTCGGTCGTCTGAACAAGATTAGGCTTGACGGCGTCTTTCAGGAGCACGGCCATGGCTCCGGTTGCGCCCAGGTCCTGAGCTGTGACCGGGCTGTCGTCATAGCGCAGGGCCACAAGAATCCGCGCCAGACGCTGCTTCAAGTCGGCCCGGTCCCGCGCCAGCGCCAGTATCGCCATTATTTCGGACGCTGCGGTAATGACGCAACTGTCTTCTCGTGCCGGGCCGTCAGCTCGGCCGCCCAGGCCAACTACCATCGTGCGCAGCACCCGGTCGTTCATGTCGATTGTCCGGGGAAATACGATTTCCCGGGGATCAATATGCAGCGAATTGTCGAAGTGAATCGAGTTGTCGAGCATCGCCGAGAGCAGGTTGTGAGCAGACGTGACCGCATGGAAGTCGCCGGTGAAGTGCAGGTTGATGTCCTCCATGGGAAGCACCTGTGAGTAGCCGCCACCCGCGGCACCACCCTTGATACCAAAGACCGGCCCGAGCGATGGCTGACGCAGCACAACAATCGAGCGCTTGCCCAGCCGGTTGAACGCCATTGAAAGCCCGATTGCCGTGGTCGTCTTGCCCTCGCCGTACTTGGTCGGCGTAATCGCAGTCACGAGTATCAGCTTGCCCACCGGTCTTTCTTTCAACTGCTCCAGCAGCCGCACCGACAGCTTGCACTTGTAGTTGCCGTTGGGCAGGACCAGGTTTGGGTCGGTGATGCCGAGCTCCTGGCAGACCTCGATAATTGGCTTCAGCTTTGCCTGTTGGGCGATTTCGATGTCAGACAGCATCGTGCCTCCTTGGGCTCACTCCGACTTCAGTCCCTGTCCTTCCCCGGCCGCCAGAACCGCGGCCCGGAACGCATCCTGCGCCGCACCTAGCCGCTCCAGCTCGCCGCCGCCCTCAGCAATGTCGGGCCGGCCGCCGCCGCCGCCTGCCATTGCATTGCCCACGACTTTCGCCAATCTGCCAGCCGGCAGTTGTTTCTGCATGTCCGGACTCGAGAAGACAACGTAGCGAGCGCGGGGAGGTTCGCCGCCGGTGATGAGGCCGACATAACGCTCTCTGAGCAATTCGCGCACCCGGTCGGCAACCAGGCGCAGGTCAGCCGCCTCAAAACCGCTCCGGTGGCCGACCACAACTCTGACAAGGCCGGTATCAGCGGCTGCCTCGGCCAGCTCGTCGCCCGCAGCCCGGGCCAACTGGGTCGACAACGCGCGTACCCGACTATCAAGTCGCTTCAGCTCCTGCTGCAGCGAATCGACCTTCCTGACCAGGGCATCCTCGCTCGTTCCGAGCTTCTGCTGCAGCAGGTCCAGGGTCATACGGTCCCTGCCCGCCTGCTGCTGTGCGGCTCGCCCGACCAGTGCCTCAATCCGCCGCACGCCCGCGGCTACGCCGGTTTCAGAGGTGATGCGAAAGTTGCCGATCTGGCCGGTGCTCTTCACGTGCGTGCCACCGCACAGCTCCATCGAGAAGTCGCCGACCTTGATGACCGTCACCTGCTCGCCGTACTGCTCGCCGAAAAATGCCAGTGCGCCGAGTTCCTTTGCCCGTTCCAGCGGCATCTCACGCAGTGCCTCAACCTTCTGGTCGGCAATCACCTGCTCGTAGACCAGCCTTTCGACCGCCTGAATCTGCTCTGGTTTCAGCGGCTCAAATGCCGCAAAGTCGAACCGGAGCCGGCCCGGCTCAACCAGTGAACCTTCCTGCTTGACATAGTCGCCCACGGTCCGGCGCAGAGCCGCGTGAAGCAGATGGGTGGCCGTATGCGCCCGCTCAATCTCGCGCCGCCGCTCAGCATCGACTGCGGCTCGCACCGGCCCGGTGCGGATTTCGCCCCTGACCAGCCGAACCTTGCAGCTCCGCACGCCGTGCTGCTGGTATGTATCCATCACTTCAAGCTCGAAGTCCTCTCCGACAATCCGGCCGGTGTCGCCGACCTGACCACCCATTTCGGCATAGAACGGGCTGTCTCTGAGGACGACTTCAAGCAGATTGTCCGGCAGGGGCGTGAACCGGACCAGCTCGGTTTCGACCTCGTCCTTCTCGTAGCCGACGAACGTCGATTCAAGTACGCCCGAGACCGGCGCCGGACTTACGAAAGTCTCCTTCTTGCTCCGCTCGCGCTGCTCCTGCATCGCCTGCTCGAAACCGGTGAGGTCAAGCCCGACTCCAGCCTCGGCAGCCAGTTCCTTGACCAGCTCGATGTGGAACCCGAAGGTGTCATGGAGCATGAACAGCTCCTTCCCCGGAACCACGCCCGCGGCCCGGTGCTGGCTGAGCACGCCGGCCCAGCGCTCCAGGCCGGAGCACAAGGTCTTGAGGAACCGTTCCTCCTCAGCCTTGATAATCACTGCCGCCTGCTCGCGCTTGCCCGAAAGCTCCGGATACCACTGCCGCATCAGTTCGACGACTTCGCCCGACACCTTGTAGAGAAACGGCTCGTTGACCCCGCAACGTTGTGCGAACAGCAGGGCCCGGCGCAGGATTCCCCGCAACACGTAGCCTCGTCCTTCGTTGGACGGAAGCACGCCGTCGCTGATGGCGAAGCTCAGGGCCCGGGCATGGTCAGCAGCCACGTGGAACATAACCCGGTTACCATCGTCGACCGGCATCCCCAAGACGTTCTCGGTCGCCTTGACAACCGGTGCGAACAGGTCGGTCTCGAAGATCGTCTTCTTTCCCTGCGACACCATTGCCAGGCGTTCGAGGCCCATGCCGGTGTCGATACCCCGGTTCTTCAGTGGCTCACGCGACCCATCTGGAAGCTGGTTGTACTGAGGGAAAACGATGTTGTAAACTTCAGAGAACCGGTTGCAGTCACAGCCCGGGGCGCAGGAACTTGTGCCACAGCCGTACTCAGGCCCGAGGTCAACATAGATTTCCGAGCACGGGCCGCACGCGCCGCCGCCGCCAACCGGCCCCCAGAAGTTGTCTTTCTCGCCCAGCCGGTAGATTCGGCTCTCAGGCAGGCCGACCTTCATCTTCCAGACATTGAACGCCTCTTCATCGTCTCTGAACACCGAGACGAACAGCCGCTCCCGGTCCAGCTTCACAACCTCGGTCAAGTACTCCCAGGCCCAGGGAATCGCTTCGTACTTGAAATAGTCGCCGAACGAGAAATTGCCGAGCATCTCGAAAAAAGTGCAGTGGCGCGGAGTGTGGCCGACCTGAGCAAGGTCAGAAGCACGCAGACACTTCTGAATCGAGGTGGCGCGGCGGTATGTCAGGGGCACGGCGCCGGCCCAGAGCGGCTTGAACTGAACCATGCCGGCACTGGTGAAAAGCATCGTCGGGTCGTCGCGCGGCACCAGCGACATGCTCGGCACGATTTTGTGGTCGCGCCGGGCGTAGAACTCAAGGAACGTCCGGCGCAGTTCGCGGTGGTTCATACCGCTCGATTCTAGCCGGCTGTTCGCCACTTGCAACAGAAGACGCTGTTCACCAGCTACTGTTCGACCGCCTCTGTCGAGCACGGAGCAACGCTACTTCCTGGACGGCTGAGCAATTGACCTGGGCTTGACGCCTAGGACGCTCGGAACCGGCCACGGCACCGAGTTGAGGTCGTCTTCCTTGAAGAACGTCTCGAAGCTGCCAAAGCGCTCCTGCTCGACCTTGCCGGCGCGGAAATAGAGCTGGGCCTCAGGCCCGCCTTCAAGATGCTGGGCCGCAACAAGGTTGATGCCGGAGGAAAGCAGTCTGTGGTTCAGGTCGTGCATCGAAAAGGGCGCTCGGCAGAAGATGAAGAGGATGCGGCCTTCTCTGTCTTCGCCAAGGGCAGCTTCACTCCACTTCTTCTTTTGCCTGCCCCAGACGTTGCGGCCCGGCCGCTTAATGAGCCGCAGGTTCTGGATTGTCGAGGAGTAGTCTTCGAGGATTCTCTCCAGGGTGATGCCGGGAGCATCAAGGTCGAAGATGCGGAACGGCGGGCTCTTGTCGTTTCTGGGGTGAAATGCGGCGACCGACTGGTAGCCGGTCACGCGGCTGCTGTAGACTTTGTCCCGGAATCTGAGATAGCCGAGGTGGGTCCTGAAGTCGGCGCCGAACATGCCGGCGTTGATGGCCGCCGTCAGTCTGTACTTGCTGCACCACTCGCGGGCGGTGCGGCCCAAGGCTTCGCCGGTACGGTTGCTGCTCGCGTATTCAAGTTCCCAGAGCGTCGGGTCGATGCGCAGCACCCTGATGCGTGAGTCGCTTGGCGAACTGGGCTTGCTGGCCGCGAGCTCAACGAGGTCCATGCCCAAAGCGAGGTTGCGCCATTCCGGAGGCTCAGCAATGGCCAGCGCGCAGATAACCAGGGTTCCGAGCAGTTGGCGGTCCACGTCGCCGCGCGGTGACTCTGACTATCGACCGAGGAACGCCCGGATGAAGCCGTCACCGCGCAGCAGGCCCAGGGCGCCGGATTTGACCGACTCTTCGTCGTAAGACTGCACCGGGTCCGGGGTCCAGCGCGAGCTGCGGATGGCGACCGGGACCGCGCCGCGCACGTGGTTGCCGGTGGCGACCGGGGTTGGATGGTCGGGCAGGATTGCGACCGTGGCTTCAATGCCGCGGTCTTCCAGGGCCTTCATCACGCGGCTGATCAGCCGCGAGTCGAGGTACTCGATGGCAAGGATTTTCTGCTTCAGGTCCCTGCTGTGGCCGGCTTCATCCGGCGCCTCAACATGGACGAACACAAAGTCGTGGTCGGCAAGCGCCGCAATACAGGCATCGGCCTTGCCTTCGTAGTTCGTGTCAATGAGCCCGGTTGCGCCTGGGACCATGATCACGTCAAGCCCGGCGTAGACTCCGACGCCGCGAATCAAATCGACTGCGGAAATGACTGCACCGGTGATGCCATGAAGCTCCTGCAAGGTGGCCATCTTCGGCTTGCGGCCCGGGGACCAGGGCCAGAGCGAGTTGGCTTGGTCCTTGCCCTGCTTCGCGCGCCGCTTGTTCACGATGTGGTCAGGCAGCAGTTTCCATGACTTACGAATGATGTTGTTAAGGAACGCCGCGGTCGATTCCGCCTCCTCTGACTTTGCCTGCACGAGCAGGTCTTCGGCCCGCTCGCCGACATGGTCATGAGGTGGCGCGCACTCAACCTCAGGCGAGCCCTGTTCCAGCACGAGGAGATGGCGGTAGGAAACACCGGACCAGAACCGGGCGCCCGCGCTGCCGCAGTAGCGGTCGACGTGGCGGATGAGTTCTGCCGCCTCTTCAGATGAGATGTGGCCGGCAGAGTGGTTCTTGATCCGGCCGTCTTCCAGACAGATGAGGTTGCAGCGCATGGCGACGTCGGCATCCCGCAGCCTGACGCCCATGGCCGCGGCCTCAAGCACGCCCCGTCCCTGGTGGCACTTCTTCGGGTCGTAGCCGAGCACGGTCAGGTTAGCCACCTCGCTGCCGGGCGGCATGTCGTCCTCGACCGTGATGAACGAACCGCACCGGCCTTCGCGCGCGATGCGGTCCATCGCCGGCTTGCGGGCAACCTGCAGCGGGGTCTTGTTGCCGAGCTCCGGCACCGGGAAGTCAGCCGCGCCGTCGGCAAGGAAGACAATGTACTTCACAGCTTCTGCGGATCAGGGCTACTTAACAAACCGCCGCTTCAGATAGTCGCGGAACCACCCGTAGTCATTCGGACCTTTGTCGTAGTGCTCTGGTCTGGCGTCGAGGCCGACAAGCGCGGGGGGCAGTTCGGGCTCAATGCCGAGCAGGCGGGTGATTTCCTCCGGGAACTTGGCCGGGTGCGCAGTCTCAATCGAGATTGCGAGGTCCGGCTGGTTGCCTTCGTTTAGGTAGCGTTCGAGTGCGGCCCAGCCGACTGCACCATGCGGTTCGAGCATTGTCTTGTACTGCCTCCAGGCATTGACGATGGCGGTCCGGGTCTCGGCATCGTCGACGCTGGTGGCGTAGATGTCCCGGCGCAGCGCCTCGAAGTCAGGCGGGTGAATGACGTCGCCGCGTTCGTCCATGACGCCGTCGTAGAGTGCGACCAGTCGCGGGAGGTTTGAGGGATGGCCGACGTTCATGGCGTTGGAAATGCAGACCCGGGAAGGCTCGATTCTCTCGTACACCTCGTCGCGGACGAAGCGCGGGAATTCGTCGTTGGCATTGGTGGCGATGACGAAGCGCTGAGCAGGCAGGCCCATGCGCCAGGCAAGGAATCCGCCGCACATGTCCCCGAAGTTGCCCGACGGGACGGAAAAGACCACCTTCTCACCCTGCTGCTGCAACCGGGCATACGCGTAGAAGTAGTACACTGCCTGGGGCAGAAGTCGGCCGATGTTGATGGAGTTGGCCGAAGAAAAGCGGATGTGCTTCAGTTCCGGGTCGGCAAACGCACGCTTGACCAGAGCCTGGCAATCGTCAAACTTGCCGTCGATGCCGATGACCGAGACGTTGCCGCCAAGCGTTGTCATCTGCCTGCGTTGGCGGTCCGAGACTTCCCTGACCGGGAAGAGCACGACCATCGAGATGCGGTCGACGTTGTGAAAGGCGTGCGCTACCGCGCTGCCGGTGTCACCCGAAGTGGCGGTGAGGATTACCAGTTCGTCGTCCTGGTCAGCGAGGAAGCAACGCATCATCCGCGCCATCATCCGGGCGGCAAAGTCCTTGAAGCTTGCAGTCGGGCCGCGGTCGAGGCGCATCAGGTAGTTGTTCCCGAATACGTTCTCCAGTGGCACATCGTAGTTGTAGCATTCGTGGCACAGCCGAGCTAGCTCGTCGTCAGGAATCAGGCCTTCGGCATAGCGGCGCAGCACGGCGAAGGCGATTTCCGGATAGGGCTTGTCTTTGAAGCTGAGGATTTCCTCGTGCGGTATCCACGGAGTCTCGCGCGGCATATACAGGCCCTTGTCCGGCGCCTGGCCGGTCAGGAGCGCGTCCCGCAGGTCAACGTCACGGGACTTGAGGTTCGTGGAATAGAAACGCATGGCGACGACTAGCCTTCGAGCGCCTGCTTCAGGTCCTTGATGATGTCGTCCGGATGTTCGGCGCCGACCGAGAGACGAATCAGGTCAGGAGGAATCGCGGCCAGTCGGCGGCCTTCTTCACCTTGTTGCTGGTGAGTAGAGATTGCCGGGATGGTCGCCATGCTCTTGACGCGCCCCAGATCGGTTGCCCGCCAGATCATCTCGAACCGGTCGAACACGTCCCGGGCCGCCTGCGCTCCGCCGCGCACCCGGAAGGACAGCATGTGGCCGTAGCGGTTGACCGGTCTGCCGTAGCGTTCGTCGTGTTCGGCGTCGACCAGCCAGAGGTACTTGGTGGCGACCTTGTGCAACGGATGACCGGGCAGTCCGAGGTAGTTGACTGCCAGCACCCGGTCGTGACCTTCAAGCCAGCGCGCCACCTGGAGCGCGGTCTGACTCCAGTCGTCAACCCGGGCGCGGAGTGTGCGCAGGTCATTCATCGTCATCGCGGCCTGGAACGGGTGCAGACAGCCGCCGGTATCGCGCTGGGGCCAGAGCTTGAGGTACTGGGCGAAGTCCGTTTTCACGCCGTCTTCGGCGTAGTGGGCGAGAACCGGCTTGCGGGCGATGACCGCGCCAGCGATACCGGTACCGGAGCAGCTTATCACCTTGGTGGCCGACTGGATGACGATGTCGGCACCGTGGCCCAGCGGCCGGAGCAGCGCGGGCGAGGCAACGGTTGAGTCGGCGATGAAAGGAAGGCCGTGTTCATGTGCGAGTTGCACGACCGGAGCAAGGTCGAAGAAGGCAAGCCCCGGGTTGGATGGCAGTTCGCCGTAAAGGAACCGTGTGTTCCCGTCAATCTTTGACCGCCACTCGTCGAGGTTGTTTGAGTCCACGACCCAGCGGACCTCGATACCGCGTTCCTGCATCTTGCGGATGCTGAACTGCTGGAACGTGCCGCCGTATACCTGGCAGGTAGCAACGAAGTTCAGCCGCTTGTCCCGCTCCTGGACCAGGAGGGCGTCGGTGACACCGTCGATTGCGGCCATGCCTGAGGCATACAGGCAACAGCCCGCGTCGGTTCCGGTGCCATAGGTTTCGAGCAGGGCCAGTGTGTCTTCAAGGTATCCGAGGGTCGGGTTGTGAATGCGGGTGTAGCACCAGGTTGGTATCTTGTACGCCAAGGCCGCTTCCATCTCGTCGGAGTCGCGGTAGGCTTGGGCCGCGGAGAGAAAGAGCGGTTCCATGGTCGCGCCTTGGTTCTTGTCAAGGGATTCCTGCATCGTGTAGAGCCCGTGCACTGCGATGGTGTCGAATCGGCGCTGGCGTGCCTGGGCGAGTGCCGCGGCTCGGGTCTCGGCCAAGTGACACGCTTGCTCAATTCGACGCTGCACTCCGGGTGACATGGGTGACTCAGGCGTCGTCATGTTTCCTCCGCTCAACTTGTCTTTCGGCACTGCTCAAGCGCCTGATCCAGGTCGGCAATCAGTTCTTCGGCGTCTTCGATGCCGACTGCCAGCCGGATGAGGTCCGGACTGATGCCGGCCGCGGCCCTGGCCTCTTCAGAGAGAGTCGCATGGGTCATGGTTGCCGGGTGCTGAATCAGGGTTTCGACCCCTCCCAGCGATACACCGAGTGTGCACAGCTTCACGCTGTCTAGGATGCGCTCGGCCGCCGGGTAGCCACCCTTGGGTCTGAAGCAGACCAGCGCACCAAATCCGCGCATCTGGTTCTTGGCGCGCTGGTAGTGTGGGTGGTCGGGCAGACCGGGATAGGAAACCCCGGCGACCACCGGGTGAGCTTTCAGGTACTCGGCGATACGCAGCGCCGATTCCTGGGCGCGCGCGACGCGCAGCCCGAGGGTCTTGACTCCGCGCAACACCAGCCAGGCCTGGTGCGGGTCAATCGTCCCGCCCAGCGTGGGAAGAACACGCCGTAACTGCTGGTAGGCCGGCTCGTCACCAAAGACGAGTATGCCCGCCACGACGTCCGAATGACCGTTGATGAACTTGGTCATCGAGTGGAGCACGATGTCGGCACCGAGGTCGAGCGGGGTCTGAAGGTACGGGCTGGCAAAGGTGTTGTCCACGACCAGCAATGCGCCGTGGCTGTGGGCAAGTTCGGCACAGGCGGGAACGTCGGTAATGGTCAGCGTAGGGTTGCATGGCGTCTCGATGAACAGCAGGCGCGGCTTCAACTGAAGCGCGGTGCGGACCGCGTCAGTGTCTGACGTCTCGATGAACGTCGATTGAATACCGAATCGCACCAGCTCCCGCTCCAGGAGCACCCGCGTCGGTCCGTAGACCGCCTGGCTGCAGACCACGCGGTCTCCTGACTTAAGCAGTCCGAGGAACAGCGTCGAAATCGCGGCCATTCCCGAGGCAGTCGCCAGCGCGGCCCGACCGTGTTCCAGGGCCGCAACGGTATTCTGCAGCGCCTCGGTGGTGGGGTTGCCGATGCGGGTATAGATGAAACCGGGTGTTTCGCCCTTGAAAAGACCGGCACCGGCTGCGGCCGACTCAAACATGAATGCCGAGGTCTGGTATATCGGATAACTGACCGCCCGGTGTTTGTACTCGGCGGAGTGTTCGCTGTGCACGGCTGCAGTATTGGGGCCGAGCTGGCCCCGGCGAGAGCCGGCATCAATGTGATTTTCTTCCAACTTGCCTCCTTGAGGAATCACCTGCTACCCGCTGCGCGACATGCCCAGCAGCTCGGCGACGATGCCGAAACCCAGCGCCTGGGTCATCAGCCAGATGACCCATCCGGCGAACGGGATGGCGCACAGCGCGTAAATAATGACGATTCCAACCGGCGCCGCAAGCCAGAGCGAAATATCCGGGGCGCCGAAGACCCGAAACAGCAGCTTGCCCAGGAACATGCCCGACAGGGTCTTGCCAAGGTACACCAGCACGACGTAGGCGGCCGCAGCAATCAGGCCGGCAGGAATGGTTACGATCAAAGCGAACGAAACAAGGATCGTCATCGGCCCGATAAGGAACCCAACCGAGCCGAGGCCCAGCGTCCTCCCCCAGTGGGTGATGGCGCGGTTCAGGGCTTCGTTCAGGGCGTACTTCCAGACCGCAATCAGGATCAGCGCAACGACGACTGCACCGAGCATCGACAGCAGCGCAAACGGCAGCAGGAAAGCGGCGAGAACTCCGGGTCTGGGCCGCAGCACCTTCACCTCCTCAAGCTCGTCCCGGCCGGGAAGTTGGACGTATTCGATGTTGCCGAACACCAGGTCCGGGTTCGAAATATCCAGCTTCCTGCTCGCTCGGTAGCGCAGGTTGCCGTAGACCCGGGCGTCGGCCATGAGCGTCAGTTGCTTGCCGACGATGACGTCAACGTCGCCGTCGATGCTGCCGGATATGACGATGCGGTCTGCGGTCGCCCGGACATCGCCGCGCACCGCGCCCGCGAGCTCGAGCGACCGGCAGGTCGCAGCAACGTCGCCGCGCACCTCGGCCTGCTTCGCGACCACCATGCTGGCGCAGCCGGCAAGCACATCCTGCCCGACCGGACCGTTGATATAGACCGTGCCCGAGCCGACCCGCACCGCGCCGCCGACCCGACCATGGAGGTTGAATGTGGCACAGACCGCGACCACGTCGCCCGACACCGGACCGGACACGTCCACTGACTGGGCCGCAAGAAACAGGTTGCGCGTGATCGGACCGGAGATGTTGACCGACTGGGCTCCGCCGATAACCGAACCGTCAAGCCGACCTTCGATGCGCAGGACTGTGCCCGCAAAGTAAACATCGCCCATCCGCATCTCGCCAGCCGGGATGGAGAAATCGGCGCTGCTGACGAACTGGGCGGCAAGCCCGGCGCTGGCGATCGCGGCGAGCAGCAGTAGTCGGCGCATTATCAGCTAGTCCACTAGGTCTTTGAGCTCTTCGCGGACGCGCTGCTCAATGCGCCGGCCCAGCTCGTCCCACTCCGGCTCGGACGGCTCGGCGCGGCGCTCCCGGCGCCACGCCTCAAGCCCTTCCCGGATGCCGTCGCCGATGCTCCGACCAACGCGTTCCCAGTCATGGGTACGGCGCCTCTGGCGGCAGGCAGAACGCGCGCCGCCGCCGAGCGCAATCATTGCGCCGAGCAGAAAGCCGAGGTTGTACGGCCAGCCGGTGTTGTTCGCCTCGTAGATGCCGACGGTACGGGTGAACAGGCTGACGATGAATGTGACGATAACAATCAGGCCGTGCCAGAGCCCGGCCCAGAAGCTGGCCGGTCGGCCGGTCTCTCGGTTCCAGCGTTCGTTGCCGGGCGCACATCCGGCCACAACTGCAAGAACGAGAGTTAGAACGAGCAGGGTTTTAGACAGACTCAAGATACCTCCTCCGGTACCTGCGCGGTTTGCGTGACCTGAATGGTTGAACAAGACAGCATAATCTAGCCCGCAGCAGCCGTCCGGTCAAGGGGTTCTGTTGGACCAACCTGGCTTGACTCTGCGGCGGTATCGGATACGATTGTACCTGCGGGCAGAGTCAGGCCCGCGAGAAAGGCTCACCCATGGTTACGTCCGAACGAACCGTGCCCGTCGGGCTGTCCCGACTTGCTGCAGTTTTGCTTTCTTCAGCGCTCCTAGTTCAGGCACAGCCCGGCGCAAGCCGAACAATGGGGCTGATGCTGAACGACTCCGGCGCCTATGTCGGCTACACCCTCTTCATGCCCATGCCCTACAACAAGGCCTATCTGATTGACAACAATGGCCAGATGGTTCACTCCTGGGCGGCCCAGACCAAACCCGGCCTGTCCGCCTACCTGCTCGAGAACGGACTGCTGCTCAGGACGCAGTTTGACAGCGGCCCTTATCTGCGCGGCGGCGGCGCAGGCGGCCGGGTTGAACTGGTAGACTGGGACGGTAACGTCACCTGGGCATACACCTATTCCGGCCCGACATACCGTCAGCATCACGACGCCACCGCCCTGCCCAACGGCAACATCATGATGATCGCTTGGGAAGCCAAGACCCGGGCCGAGGCAATCGCGGCCGGCCGCAATCCGCAGACGATCTACCAGTCTTTCATTGTTGATCACATTATCGAAGTCGACCCGCGTACCGATTCGATTGTCTGGCAATGGCACTCTTGGGACCACCTGATTCAGGACTTCGACCCGACCAAGGCCAACTATGGCGTGGTGCGCAGTCATCCCGAACTGATTGATGTCAACGGCGGGATGTCCGGCACCTACGACTGGACCCATGGCAACACGATCGCCTACAACGCCGAGCTGGACCAAGTCATGATCAGCCTGCGGTACTTCTGCGAGTTCTGGGTCATAGACCACAGCACGACGACCGAGGAAGCACGTGGCCACACTGGCGGCCGTTACGGCCGCGGTGGCGACCTGTTGTACCGGTGGGGAAACCCGGAGGCTTACAAACGCGGCACCGGCTATGACCGCAAGCTGTTCCAGCAGCATGACGCCCAGTGGATTGCCGCCGGGCTGCCCGGCGCGGGCCATATTCTCGTGTTCAACAACGGTAATGCCCGGCCGACCGGTGAGTACTCATCGGTCGACGAAATCATCCCGCCGGTAGACAGTCTCGGGTCTTACCTTCTCGGACCAGACTCAACCTTCGGCCCGGATTCAGCCTGCTGGTCGTACCGGCTGCCGACCGAACTGATGTCGGACCATGTCGGCGGGTGCCAACGTTTTGAGAACGGCAACACCATTGTGTGTGCTGGACCGTTCGGTACATTCCTTGAAATAACCCCGGAGTCACGTCTGGTCTGGAAGTACGTCAACCCGGTCAGCTCGTCAGGGCCGATGGAACAGGGCCAGTACGTTCCGCCTCTGGCGAATGAGGTGTTCAGGGTCCGGCGGTATGGTCCGGACTATCCCGGGCTTGCGGGTCGCACCCTGACGCCCCAGGGGCCGATCGAACGCTACCCGACGTTGGTCGAGGAAACAACTCACAGCCGGTTCGGTCCGCCCATGCTGACGGCCGAGCCGCGAGTTTCGGTCGGCCGCACTCGGCTGAGTTTTGGTCTCGACCGACCAACGCGCGTACGGCTGGTGGTCTACAACCAGGCCGGCGCGCTCGTTGCCCAACTGGTCGACGCCGTGCTGCCCGCTGGCCAGCACGCGTCGTCTTGGGACGCCTCGGCCTGCGTTGCTGGCGCTTATTTCTGCGCACTGGAGACCGACCTCGGCCGCGAGGTGGTCGCCCTCGTCCGCGCCCGGTAGGACAGCTAAGCCGTGGCTTGATTTCCGGGGCGGTTTGGCTAGAGTCTAGGCCTGTGAAATCCTCTGACCAGGCCGACCCTGCCGGCGCTGAGCGGGACCGGCCGCGTCACCGTCGCTCTTCGGCAGCACCGCTGCGTGACCCGGCGGCTGGCGGCTGGCTGTGTGACGTCATGCTCGGCAAACTGGCCCGCGAGCTGCGCCTGCTCGGAATGGACGTCGACTACCAGCGCAATCTGGCGAGCATGCAGGCCTATCGCGCGGCCAAGGCAACCGGTCGCACTTTACTAACGCGGAACAAGCGCCTCGCCAAACTGCCCGGGGTCGTGTTTGTCCAGAGCGAGGAGCCCTCCGCCCAGGTTGCGCAGATTCGGGCTGCGGTGGCAGAGCCCGGGCACCGGAAAGAGCGCCCGGCTGCCGAGGAGTCGGTGCGGGCGCAGCCGGAGGAGACGCCGTTCGGCCGCTGCCTGGAGTGCAACAGCCCGCTGGAGAAGCTGTCGCGTGAGCAGGCCCGGCCATCGGTGCCATTCTTTGTCTACCAGATTCACCATGATTTTCGCCGCTGCCCCAAGTGCAGACGCGTCTACTGGCCGGGCAACCATGTCGAAGACATGGCTAACCGTACCCCGGCAAGACCCGGGACCAGACAGCGGCGAGGCTAGCTACCAATCCCCACGGAGGTCACATGGCGGTTATCATAGACGGCAAGAATCTGACAATTGAGGACCTGGTGCGTGTCGCCCGGAACCGCGAGCCGGTGCAGCTATCCGATGCGGCGCGAATGCGCATCAACCACTGTCGCGGCTTCATTGAAGAGAAGGTCCGGGCACGAGCTGTGATGTACGGCATCACGACCGGCATCGGAGAGCTTTCCGAGACCATCCTGACACCTGAGCAGACCGAGCAGTTTCAACGTTACATCGTCTACTCCCACTCGGCCGGGTGCGGCTCGCCTCTACCCGAGGAAGTGGTCCGAGCCGGCATGTGCTCCCGCATAAACGTCCTGTCGATTGGTCACTCCGGAATCCGTCTCAAGGTTGTTGAAACGCTGGTCCAGATGCTCAACCGCGGAGTAACCCCGGTCGTCTATGACAAGGGGTCTGTCGGCGCGTGCGGCGACCTTTCGCCGATGAGCCAGATGGCCCTGGTACTCTTAGGCGAAGGCGAGGCTTTCTACCAAGGCCGACGGATGAGCGGTGCAGATGCGATGAAGGCCGCCGGTATCGAGCCGGTCCAGTTCGAGGCACGCGACGGGCTCGCCTGCATCAACGGCTCGAACATGACCGCGGGGTGGGGTGCGTTGATGCTCGCGGACTCAGACCATTACTTCAAGGTCTCCGAGATCGCTGCCGGCCTCACCCTCGAAGTCGTGAACGCCAACATGGCCGCGTACGACGAACGAATCCATAAGGTACGCGGCTTTCCAGGCGCGGTTACCTGTGCCGAAAACATACGTCGCATTACCCAGGGCTCAGTCATGCTCCAGCAACCGGGCAAGAAAGTGCAGGACGCATATTCGTTACGTTCCACGCCTCAGGTCGTGGGCAGCGCCAAAGACGCGCTAAAATGGGCACGTACCATGTTCGAAACCGAACTGAACGGCGTCGGCGACAACCCGCTGTTCTTTCCGGATGACAAGGCATACCTGACCGGAGCCAACTTTCAGGGTACCCCGCTGGGCCTGCCGCTCGACCTGGTCGGCGCCTGCATAACCATGATTGCCGTGCTCTCCGAACGGCGGACCAATCGACTTCTGAACAGGAACCTGTCCTGCGGTTTGCCTGCATTCCTGACCAAGGGAGCGGGCATGTTCTCCGGTCTGATGCTTACCCAGTACACCCAGGGCATGCTTGTGTGCGAAGACCGTATCCTCTCGATGCCCGCCTCGGTCGGTTCGATTCCAGCCGCGGCTGACCAAGAGGATTTCGTCTCGATGGCCTTCACGAGTGCGCTCAAGACCAGCCGGATTCTGGATAACGCCTGGTATGTTGTCGCGATTGAACTAATGGCTGGCGCACAGGCGGTGGAGTTCCGTAAACCGCTTGCCGCCGGGAAAGGAACCGCGGCGGCTTACGACTTCGTTAGGAAGTATGTCGCGAAGATGGAAGAGGACCGCCCGGTGCAGGAGGACATCAACAAACTCACCGCCGCAGTACGGTCGGGTGAGTTGCTGGCATCGGTCGAGCAGGCGGTCGGCAAGCTGAACTAGGGTAGCGAGGTATCAGAAAGAATGCTGGTCCGACGCCTGGCCGAGAGTCATGAGCTGGTTGCGGGCGACGGATCGCGCTTGCGCGAGCTCCTGCATCCAGCGCGCGACCCGGCTGCCATCCACTACTCGCTGGCTGTCGCCCGGCTCGCGCCGGGCGACCGATCACGTCCCCACCGGCTGAAGGCAACCGAAGTCTACTACTTCTTGTGCGGCCGAGGCACGATGTACGTCGGCGACGACCGCGCGCAGGTCTCGGCTGGCGATGCCGTCTATGTCCCGCCTGGGGCCGTTCAGTGGCTTGAGAATGCCGGCGTCGATCCGATTGTGTTTGCCTGCATCGTCGACCCCGCGTGGCGGTCGGAAGACGAAGAACTCCTGTAAGCCGGTAGCCGCGTCAAGCTCCAACTCGGGCCGGCCCTGTGGCTCTGTCAGTTCATGATGCGATCGAACAACGGAAAGACGGTCTCCTCTTCACGCTTGAGCCGGATTCTCAGAATCGTCAGGAGCGCGCCGTGGTCTGTGGCGAACTCGACCAGCCGAGGCTCGCCTTGTTCGTACTTGGAGAAGAAGTCTTCAGCAAGGCTGGTGACGATGCGCAGGTCGTCGGTCAGGCGCTGGAGCTGCCCGGCCAGCCGGGCGTCAGTGCGGGCCGCCCGCTCGAGCGGCGGGTAGAGCTGCTCCTCTTCCGTGTGAACGTGGCTTCGGAACAGGTTGCGGACCCGCTCCAAGCGGTCCCTGCCTTCCTCGGTGCGGAATTGACGCGGCCTGATGCCGGCCAGCGCCTGCTGCAGTTCGGCGTGTTCGGTAGACAATCGTCTAAGCAGGTCGTGCAAGCTTACTCCTTCCCTAATCCGGCGTTGCGGTCAAGATTATGATACCGGAAAACGGCGCCGGCTGCAAGTTCGTCCGTGGACAGCAGTCCGGCCCGCCGCCGTGCCTGACTTGACTCACTTGCGTCAATCGACAAGCGACGCCACGGCAGAAATCCGGCCGACCGCGCCCTGCCGAGGCTAGCGGTCGGGCGGGCTGTTCCAGAAGGCGATGTCGGCCAGCGCGCGTCGCTTCCGTTCCGACCTGCCGGCATCGTCGGCGGGGTAGCCGACTGCAATCAGGGCGACCGGTCTGAAGCCCTTACCCTGCAGCTTCAGGTGGCGCACCAATGCGCGGGTGTCGAACCAGCCAATCCAGCATGTACCGATCCCCTGCTCGGCCGCAGCCAGCACGAAGTGCTCGCCGGCAATCCCGGCGTCGACAAACTGGTAGGGCACGCCTTGGCCGATGGCCGCGAGGCGGTTGACAGCCACGTTTTCCCGGATCAGAAGGCCAACCAGCGCCGGGGCATCTTCGAACCGGGCCGAAACCGCATAGATGCCGCGGAAGACGGCCCGGGCAAGTCGCTCCTTTTCGGCCGGGTCGTCGAAGACAACAAACCGCCACGGTTGCTGGTTCTCGGCGGACGGGGCAAGTCGTGCTGCCTCAAGACACCGTTCCAGTTTCGCCCGCTCAACCGGCAGCCTGCGGAAACGGCGCACCGACCGCCGCTTGAGACAAAGCCCGAAGAACCCGCCGTCGCCGTTCACCATGTGACGCCTGACGGGTCGGACTCAGACACAGACGGGACCGACACAGCGGCCAGATTCTACACCTGCACCCGTCGGCGTCAACCGGACGCTTGACGGACGCTTCTCGCCATGGTATGTTGTCCCGATGGTTCGCCGATGCTGTCGGACCATTCTGGCATGAGACGCCCTGAACTCAAACGTAGTCTGTTCTCCAAGGTCCTGGTCGCCAACCGTGGTGAGATCGCGCTGCGCGTGATTCGCGCCCTGCGCGAAATGGGCATCGCCAGCGTCCAAGTCTACTCGGATGCAGACCGCGATACACTTCCTGTACAGGCCGCGGATGAGGCGGTCTGTATCGGCCCGGGGCCGGCTCGGCAGAGCTACCTTAACGCGGCACGCATTCTGTCCGCGGCAAGCGTCACCGGCGCCCAGGCGGTGCATCCGGGCTACGGCTTTCTTTCCGAGAATCCCGATTTTGCCGATGCGGTTGTTTCGTCAGGAATCTCTTTCATCGGGCCATCCGCCGCGACCATGCGCTTGCTCGGCGACAAGATCGCGGCCCGCGGTCGAATGAAGCAGGCCGGTGTTCCGGTCGTACCTGGGTCAGAAGGTCCGCTTTCCGAACTACGCCAGGTGGCTTCTTTGTGCCGCGACCTCGGCTTTCCGGTCCTCGTCAAGGCAGCAGCGGGCGGCGGCGGCAAGGGCATGCGCGTTATCCGCAGCGAAGACGAACTTGAAGCCGGTATCAGGCTGTGCCAGGCTGAAGCCCGCCGCTCTTTTGAGGACGAGCGCGTGTACGTCGAGAAGTACCTGCGTCAAGCGCGTCACATCGAAGTCCAGGTTCTTGCGGACCGGAAAGGAACTGTGGTCCATCTGGGCGAACGCGACTGCTCGGCCCAGCGCCGGCACCAGAAACTCCTTGAAGAAAGCCCGGCGCCGGGCCTACCACCCGAGACACGCCGTCTGCTCGGCGGCTGGGCCGTAGCCGCGGCACGGGCAGCGGCCTATGAAGGCGCGGGCACGGTCGAGTTCATCTGTTCGCCCGAGGGAGACTGCTACTTCATGGAGATGAACGCTCGATTGCAGGTCGAGCACCCGGTGACGGAAATGGTAACCGGTGTTGATATCGTCCAAGAGCAAGTAAGAATCGCCGGAGGCCTGCCGCTGTCGCTCGTCGACACCGCTGGCACGCTGCGCGGCCACGCCATCGAATGCCGGGTCTACGCCGAGGACCCGGACGCGGACTTTCGTCCGACGTCCGGGTACGTTCATGATGTCCTGTTACCAGCCGGACCGGGTGTCAGGGTAGACTCCGCGTTGACGCCGCGTTGCGACATCCCGTCATTCTATGACCCGCTGGTCGCCAAAATCATCGCCTGGGCACCCAATCGCGAACTGGCTATTGCCCGTATGGAACGGGCGCTAGCTGAGACGAGAGTCGACGGCGTTCCGACAACCATCGGCTTCCTGCGTCGCCTGCTGCGCAACCCGGGTTTCCGGAAAGGCAAAGTCACCACCGGCATGCTCGACGAAGACTGAGCCGGGAGCGGGTATTGACAAAAGGCTCGGGCAGGCTACGATTCTATCATGCTGGATGCAGTCTGCGGCCGCTGCCTGATGCTGGGTGTGCTCCAGCGCTGCCCAGTGCTTCTCGGTCTTCACCGCCGTGCGCGATGATTCAGTTCCGCCCCCGCTACTTCCCCGTGCGCCACTACAACCTGAGGCTGCGGTTTGTGCTGCTGGCTGCACTGGCACTGCTGTTGTTCGCGGTGCTGCTGTTTCTGCGTATCCTGAATCGATAGGCACGATGATACCCTTTCGCCCTGCGCCACTGGAAAGAGGAGGCCTGTTATGAACAAACTGCACTTCGGGTATAAAGACTTGTTCCGTGCTCTGCGCCTAGGGTTCTCGGCAAAGAAGATCTGGGTAATGTCACTCGGCCTGCTGGTCGGTCTTGCCGGATATGCACTGCTCACCTATCTTGCGTATCTTGTTGCTGGCGCCGACCTGCTGACGGTCTGGCAGTCATTCCGCCTGCTGCCGTTCCCGCTGCCGGTAGACTACCCCTTCCCTTGGTACTCATGGGCGGTCTACCTGGTCGGCGTACTCTTTCTCCTCTGCGCTCTGATGCTGAGTGGAACCGCTGTTTCCAAGGTCTGCTATGAGCAACTCCGGGGCGACGAGTTCTACGAGTCCAGGGAGGCGTTCCGGTTCGCGTTCCGTCATGGCCGGTCAATCATCTTCAGCCCGTTATTGATAGTCGCGTTCATCGGGCTCATCGCAACCGGCGGTCTGGTGCTGTCCGCGTTGGGCGCCATCCCGGCCGCGGGCGAGATTGTCGTCGGCCTGATGTCGCCGGTCGCATTCATCGCCTCGCTCTTCATTGTCTACCTCCTGATTGTACTGCTCGCATGTCTCCTGTTCACGCCCAGCGTTGTCGGGACAACGCGCAGCGACACGTTCGACACGCTGTTCGAGGTTTTCTCCTGCGTCAACGAACAACCGGGTCGGCTCGTGTGGTACACGGCCACAGTTGCTGTCCTAGCCAAGCTCGGTTCGTTCCTGTTGGGGCTTGCCGCCAGCGCGGCAGGTCGTGTCGGCTACGGCATCCTGGGGCTGTTCATGCACACCAAGATTCAGGACATCATGAGCAACGCCTCGTTCTACTTCAAAGTCCGCCTGCCTGAGTGGTGCCCAGCTCCGCTGCACGAGCTCTTCTTGGCCAATGTGAACCTGTACGGGCTCTCTCAAGTCTACCTGCCAGGCGACTATCTACCGATAAGCTGGAGCGTGGATGTCGCCGCGCTTCTTCTGGGCGCGTGTTTCTATCTTGTTGCGCTCATGGTTGTCGGCTTCGGGCTTTCAGTATGGTTCTGCGGAACGACCCTGACCTATGCTGTGCTCGCGCAGAAAAAGGACGAGAAGAACATTCTGGAACTGCCCGAAGACGAATCGGAATTGATTGAACCGGTAGTCAAACCCGAGGGCATGGAGCCAACAACCGGCACAGAAACACACCGTCCTAACCAGTAAGTATATATAAAAACTGGACTTAGATCGCTGCCGCGTACTCCGAGTCGCGTCGGCACAGTTACCGCGGTAGTCTCCGGCCAAGTTCAGGGCGTCGGGTTCAGGCCTTTTGTCTACAGACTTGCTGTCCGCCTTGGCGTTCGCGGCTACGTAGCAAATTCGGACCAAGGGGTAACTATCGTGGCGCAGGGTCGCAACTCAGCACGACTATTGAAACTGGTCCGTCTGCGCCCACCCAAAGCTGCCCGGATTGCAAACATCTCGTTTGCCCGGTCGTTTCTGCCGCGTTACTCTGAATTTACGATACGGCCGAGCAGCACAGGGGAAGGGCCCGGCGTCGACGTCACGCCCGACATTGCGACCTGCCAAGAGTGCGCGGCTGACATATCGCAGCCCAACAACCGCCGCTTCGGCTATGCTTTCACCAACTGCACGGAGTGCGGCCCAAGGTACAGCATTGTCGAGGGCATTCCCTATGACCGGGAGCGGACTACTATGCGGAGCTTCACGATGTGCGACGAATGCCGGCGCGAATACAACAACCCCGACGACCGGCGGTTCCATGCCCAACCCAACGCGTGTCCAGTGTGCGGTCCGAGTCTGACCCTGCTCGACCGACGAGGCCAGCCCGTGAACCGCGACCCTCTACCGGAAGCTGCCCGCGCTATCCTGAGCGGCCGGGTCGTTGCACTAAAGAGCATTGGCGGCTTTCAACTCTGCTGCAACGCCTCCGACGACCGGGCAGTCGGCAGACTGAGACGACTGAAGGGACGCCGACACAAGCCGCTTGCCTTGATGTGCGACACGGTTGAAACTGCCCGCAAGCTTTGCAGGGTGAGCAAAGCGGCCGCGCGGCTGCTTCGGTCTTCGGCTGCGCCGGTCGTGCTTATGCCGAAGCTCGCAAGTCCCAAGCTGCGTGTTTCAACGCTGATAGCACCGTCGAACCACTACCTGGGCATTATGCTTCCATACTCACCCCTTCACAAGCTGCTCTTCAGCCAGATAAAGCTCATCTCCGGCAGCCCCTGTATCCTGGTGGCGACAAGCGCCAACCCCAAAGACGAACCGATCCACGTCACCGAGCACGGCCTCTTCTCGACCCCATCAACTAGGCCCGACTGCTGCCTCAGTCACAACCGGCCGATCGCAAACCCCTGCGACGACTCGGTGGTATCCTGTCCCGGTAGAACAGCCGTGGTTGTGCGCCGCTCGCGTGGCTATGTCCCTCAACCGTTGCGGCTGGCTTCGACGTTCCACGTGGAACACCCTGTTCTCGCGGTCGGGGGCGACATGAAAAACAGTTTTTGTCTTGCGGCCGGCGACCGTGCTTTCCTGAGCCCACACATCGGGACCCTCTCATCGAGCCGCGCACTGGACTTTTTCGCGCAGGCCCTCCGGCGCTACGAAAACTGGACCGGAATCCGGCCACGGATCATCGCCTGCGACCTTCACCCGGACTACGAATCGACCCGCCTGGCAGAACGGCTGGCGCACGAGCGGGCTCTGCCGCTCGTACGCGTTCAGCACCATGCTGCGCACATCGCGGCGGCCGTGGCCGAGAACGGGCTGGCTGAGCCGGTCTTGGGAATCGCCTGCGATGGAACCGGCTTCGGCACGGACCAAGCCATCTGGGGATGCGAGCTGATACTGCTCAACCCGGACATGTCGTGGTTCAGGCTGGCTCATCTCGGGTACCTGCGCCTGCCAGCCATGTTGGACGCCGTGCCGAGCCCGGTCAGGGTAGCAGACCATTACCTCAGACAGGCACTGCACCCGTCCAAGGCTGCGGGCGGCGTAGCCAGCTCCTCGCTGGGACGGCTGTTCGATGCCGTGGCAGCAATCACCGGGGTTTGTCGACAGGCGACCTTTGACGGACATGCTGCGATTGCGCTCGAGGCGGCGGCAGCTACGGCCAAGGGCAAGGTCAGGCCCTCTGGTTTCGACGTTCACGAACTGATTCTGCTGTCTTCAAGACCGGCGGTGATTCTGCCAGGGCCGCTGCTGCTCCATGTTTCACGTGAAACGCGAGCTGGAACATCCGCGGCGGCTGTCGCCGCGTGGTTCCATGATGTGGTAAGCAGAGCGCTCGCCGCTGCCGCCCGAATGCTGTGCCGGCAGCACGGCGTAAGGACGGTTTGTCTGTGTGGAGGTTCTTTTCAGAACACCATCCTGCGGGAAAGCGTAGTGTCGCTACTGCGTCATTCCGGCCTGCGTCCGGTCGTTGGGAGCCGTGTTCCAGTAAATGACGGCGGTCTGAGCTTCGGACAGGCGGTGATGGCAGCCTCTCGCCTGCTTCCGTCTTGACTTGTCCTTAATCCTGCTTATTATCGCGTCAGGCAGTTAGACCTCCAAAGTTCCAACTGCGTCCGTGTCGCTTGTTGGCGACCGGGGCTTGTCGTGCACGTGCAAGTGCATGACACTCCTGTTGATAAGAATGTGGATAACATGCGTTAATTCAGTGGAAAGAATGAGTGCGCCTGACAACAGCTCTCTATTGATACACAGCGGCAAGCTGGCAGCGGATGATGCGCAGAACAGCCTCTCCGATGGACCGGCGGTTTGGTCAGGCGTCCTTGAGCACCTTCGTACCCAAGTGGGCGCCGAGGCTTTCTCAACCTGGCTTGCGCCGACCCGCTGCCGCGCCCTGCATGACGGTCTGCTTGAGGTAGAGGTGCCTCATTCGTTCTTCGCTGAATGGCTTGGGCAGCACTACGCCGGCGAAATTCGATCTGTCCTTTCCCGCTTGACAGGTCAGGATGTGGACGTTGCCTTTGTGCCGGCCAACGGGAGCAGCACCACGGTCA
Organism: Caldifarciminota bacterium; assembly: GCA_965648905.1. GTDB lineage: Bacteria > Hydrothermota > Tepidihabitantia > Tepidihabitantales > Tepidihabitantaceae > CAZQFS01. The sequence goes on along the minus strand of CBFGIT010000004.1, from coordinate 10,049 downwards.
TGGTCACGCGCGGTGCGCGCGGCGAACGCCCCCAGTTAAGAACCGGCGGGGTCCGTCTTCAGGCCAGGTACACCTTCGAGTCTTTCGTTGTCGGCGAATCAAACCGCCTGGCAGCGGCCGCGGCCCGTAACGTTGCCGAGCAGCCCGGCAACAGTTACAATCCGCTTTTCATCTATGGCGGCGTCGGTTTGGGCAAGACCCACCTTGTCCAAGCGATCGGCAATCATATCCTTGGCCTTGGCAACGGTTCGAGGATACACTACACCGCGGCTGAGACGTTGTTCATTGAGTTCATCCAAGCAATCGAGAAGAACTGCCGGCTGGAATTCAAGAACAAGTACCGGGCGCTGGATGTTCTGATTCTGGACGACGTCCACTACCTGGTGGGCAAGGAACGACTGCAGGATGAGGTATTCTTCATCTTCAACAGCCTCAGAGACGCAGGCAGCCAGGTCGTTTTCACCTGCGACCGGCCGCCGATTGAGCTGGTGGGGGTCGAGAGTCGGCTCACGTCGCGTCTTGGTTCCGGGCTGGTCGTAGACATCCAGCAGCCCGAGCTCGAGACGAGAATTGCCATCCTGAAGAACAAGGCGGCTGCCGACAACGTTGAGCTGCCGGATGACATCGCCTGCTACATCGCCACACGGGTCAAAACGAGCATCCGCCAGCTCGAGGCTGCCCTTGTCAGACTCATGGCGCTGGCGTCGCTTACCAGCCGGCGAATCACCTTGGACTTGGCCTCCGAGTCCCTGAAAGACATTGTCCGAGAGGAAGAACCTCTGGACCACAAGGCGATTATCGCTGCGTGTGCCGGAGCATACGGCCTCAGCCCTGACGACGTCACGAGCGAGCGTCGCACGAAGCGGGTTGCTCTGGCCCGGCAGGTAGCAATGTATATCATGCGGACGCGGCTCGGCCTTTCGCTGAAGGAAATTGGCTTCTATTTCGGCGGCAAGGACCATACGACGGTCATGCATGCCTTGGCCAAGATAGAGCAGTTGCGGACTAAGGACCCGGCTTTTGAGGTCCATCTCTCAAGACTGCTGCAGTCAGCAACCCGTGGGCAGGCCAGTTGACAACACTGTGGATATCGACCTGAGGTCGCCCCACCAACATCGACTCACCCCGATTGCCACTATCCGTCCACACCAACCGAACCTCCAGAACAGTTGTCGCACATAGGTTTCAGTCACTTGCCACACTGTCCACACACACAACAACAACATCAAGTGTAATCATGCTACATTGTTGCCATTGCTATCATGAAGAAAACAAGCGCGTGTCTAGTCACAAAACTACAGCTATTTGTAATAACCGAGTGTGATATTGGTCCGAGAAACCTGTGTCTTCTGTGGTCTTGGCTCCAGTGACCACTCTACTGGAGCCGTTGACAGGTTGAACAGTTCCGGTATATTTACCGACATTTGGCCTCAATCACCAACTTGACACTAGAAGAAGACCCCAACTATGGGTTCGCTTTGGGTCGGGTGCGCTCATTGGAAAAGGACCTCCTTGGTTCTTCTGAGTACGACCTGCTCGTAAGAACAGCGGACGCGAGTGAGTTCACTGCAGCAGTTGCGGAAACGTCCTACGCGCGCCATTTCAGCCAAGGTCGCGCATCCGGAGGAGTTGAATCGGCGCTTGCTCGCGCGGTTCAGGAGAACGACGACTTCTTCGCCAAGTACTGCCTAGACCCTTGGTTGCTTGATTTCGTGCGTCTGCGTACCGACGCATTGAACCTGAAACTACTGGCAAAGCAGAAGCTCGCCCGGACCGAGCCAGAACCCGGGTCGTTGGTGAAGGTTGGCACCTTGGGCCAAGACGCTCTGAGACGGATTACTGCTGGTTCGGGCGGTGCCGCGCATCCGTGGGCCGAAGCGGCCTGGGCCGCGGCCACAGATCTTCAAGGAACGTTGCCGGACCCATCTGCGGTGGACGCAATCATTGACCGAGCACTGCAGTCGGAACAGATCCGAGTCGTGTGCAAGAGCCGGTTCCTGCTCGGCTACCTCGAACTCTACGCCGACACCGAGAATATCCGCACCATGTTGAGAGCCCGTGTGCTCGGCGAGGGCAGGGAGCTGCTTCAGCTCGCCTACCTGGCTGGCGGCGCGACAACCAAGCAGGAACTGGCAGCGTTGTTGGAAAGAGAATGGAGCGAGGTCGCGGCCCACTTCTCAGCCGGGCCCTTGCGTGACTACGTTGCGGCCGGTATCGCCGGGCTGGAGCGCAGCCGCTCGCTCCTGGCGATGGAAAAGGTCGGCAGAGAGCTGAAGCTCGCCTACCTGCGCCGGTCAAAGTACTCCGTCTTCGGTCACGAGCCGCTGGTCGCCTTCTACCTGCTGCGCGAGAACGAATTGACCAACATTAGACAGCTCTGGTCGGCAAAAGTTGCCGGGCTGCCCGAGGACAAGACCCGGGAACTGGTTGCTTATGTCTCCTGAAGTCAGCAGCAACCGGGTTGTCGTGGCCGGACCGTCGGAGCTGGTGGCGCCGTTCCGGGCCGCAGGACTTGACACCTGCCCGACCGAACCCGGACCGGGGTGCTCGGCTCAGGTCGAGGCACTGGTGCAGCGCGGCTATCGGATTGTCTTCTTCACCGCGGACCTGACGCCGCACTTGGGTTCGCTGCTTGAGCGCTACAGCCGGAGCGCGATTCCCTGTCTTGTACCGCTGCCGCTCGACGATGCCGGGACGGGCGCGGCCCGACTGCGTGCGCTGGTCCGTCGGGCGGTCGGCGCCGACGTGCTGAAGATGCCCGGAAAGGAGAAAGACTGATGGCGGCAGAACGAGCCGGAACAATTGTCAAGGTATCAGGCCCGCTGGTGGTTGCAGACGGCATGGCGGGCTCGAAGATGTACGACGTTGTCAAGGTATCCGAGCGACGTCTCATCGGTGAGATCATCGAGCTGCGTGGGGCGCAGGCTTCGATTCAGGTGTACGAGGAGACCGGCGGTATCGGTCCGGGTGAGCCCGTGTTCCCGACGTACGCACCGCTGTCGGTCGAACTCGGGCCCGGACTGATTGGTACTATCTACGACGGTATCCAGCGACCGCTCGAGCTGGTCCGCCAGCAGGCTGGCGATTTCATCACCCGCGGAGTAGCCGTGCCCGGTCTTGACCGGGACCGACGGTGGGAATTCGAGCCGGTCCGTCGCGTCGGCGCGGTGGTCGGACCGGGCGACGTGATTGGCGAAGTCCAGGAGACGGTGCTGGTCCGGCACCGGATCATGGTCCCGGCCGGCGTGTCCGGGAGGTTGGCCGCAATCGGTGCCGGGCAGTTCCGCGTCACCGACCCGGTTGCGACGGTCGAAACCGACCACGGCAGCGTTGAACTGAAAATGATGCAGCTCTGGCCGGTAAGGCGGCCGCGACCGGTCAGCCGCAAGCTCTCTCCGGAGCAGCCCCTGGTGACCGGCCAGCGTGTCATCGACGCCTTCTTCCCGATTGCCAACGGCGGGACCGCGTGCGTGCCCGGCCCGTTCGGCTCGGGCAAGACCGTGATTCAGCACCAGTTTGCCAAGTGGTCAGATGCGCAGGTGGTCATTTTCGTCGGCTGCGGCGAGCGGGGCAACGAGATGACCGACGTCCTGATGGAGTTTCCCGAACTGAAGGACCCGCGTTCGGGCGAGCCGTTGATGAAACGCACGGTATTGATTGCGAACACATCAAACATGCCGGTTGCCGCGCGCGAGGCGTCGGTGTACACCGGCATCACCATCGCCGAGTACTTCCGCGACATGGGCCTGCCGGTTGCGCTTCAGGCCGATTCGACCTCGCGCTGGGCAGAGGCGATGCGCGAGATTTCCGGACGGATGGAGGAGATGCCGGGAGAAGAAGGTTACCCGGCCTATCTCGCCACTCGGATTGCCGAGTTCTATGAACGCGCCGGCCGCGTCGTCTGCGTCGGTACCGACCCTGGCGGCGGGGAACGCGAGGGCGCCCTGACCGTAGTCGGCTCGGTGTCTCCGCCCGGCGGCGACTTGAACGACCCGGTTGTTCAGGCGACACTGCGGGTGGTGAAGGTCTTCTGGTCGCTTGAGGACAAACTGGCTTTCCGCCGGCACTTCCCGGCGATATCGTGGCTCAACTCGTATTCGCTGTACCGGGAGGCGCTGGCCGAGTCGGTCAGCAAGCTGGCCGGCGCCGGGTTTGCCGAGGATGCGTCCCGAGCGATGGCGCTGCTCGAACAGGAGGCGGCGCTTGAGGAAATCGTCCGGCTCGTGGGCAAGGACACCCTGTCGGCCCAGGACCGGTTGACACTCGAGGTCGCGCGCAGCATTCGCGAGGACTTCCTTCACCAGAACGCGTTCCACGAGGTTGACACTTATGCCTCGCTTGCCAAGCAGGCGCGGATGCTTGCCGCGATTCTTCGGTTCCATGACTTGGCCCGGCAGGCGTTGGAGCGGGGCGCAGAGATCGGCGTGATTGAACGGCTGCCGGTTCGTGAGCGGCTGGCGCGGATGAAGTACCAGGCCGAGCACGAAGCCGAGGCAGCGATAACCGAGCTGCTTGAGCACCTTGAACAGGTTCTGGCCGCCGAGCAGACCGCGGCCGCGAGCGTGGAGGTCGTGTGATAAAGCAGTACCAGACCGTCTCGTCCATCGCCGGCCCGCTGCTGCTCGTCGAGGGGGTCAGCGGCGTCAAGTACCAGGAGCTGGTTCAGCTTACGTTGCCTGACGGCGAGACACGCCGCGGCCAGACACTGGAGGTCGAAGGCGACCGGGCCCTGATTCAGGTGTTCGAGGGAACCACCGGGCTCGACGTCGCCGGAGTCAAGGTCAGGTTTCTCGCCCGGGGCATCGAGGTCGACCTGTCCCGCGAGATTCTGGGTCGGGTGTTTGACGGTCTCGGCCGGCCGCGCGACGGGAACCCGCCGGTGATTCCGGAACAGCGCCTGGACATCAACGGTGCACCGATGAACCCCTGCGCCCGCGAGTACCCTAATGAGTTCATTCAGACCGGTATATCGTCAATTGACGGACTGAATACCCTGGTGCGGGGCCAGAAGCTGCCGATATTCTCCGGCTCGGGGCTGCCGCACAACCGGCTGGCCGCGCAGATTGTCCGACAGGCCCGGGTGCTCGGCGGAACCAGCCCGTTTGCGGTCGTGTTTGCCGCGATGGGCATTACGTTCGAGGAAGCCGAGTTCTTCATCCAGGACTTCACGCGGTCCGGGGCCATCGAGCGGACCGCGGTGTACTTGAACCTTGCCGATGAGCCGGCGATCGAGCGCATCGCTGCTCCCCGTACCGCGCTGACCGCGGCCGAGTACCTGGCGTTTGAGCTGGGCATGCACGTCCTGGTCGTCCTCACCGACATGACCAACTACTGCGAGGCGCTGAGGGAAGTCGCGGCGGCGCGCAAGGAGATTCCGGGGCGACGCGGGTTCCCGGGTTACCTGTACACCGACCTCTCGTCGATTTATGAACGGTGCGGCCGGATTAAAGGGCGAGCGGGCTCGATTACGATGATGCCGGTCCTGACCATGCCCGAGGACGACAAGACTCATCCGATACCCGACCTGACCGGTTACATCACCGAGGGCCAGATAATTCTTTCCCGCACCATGTTCCGGCGCAAGGTTTCGCCGCCGGTCGATGTCCTGCCCAGCCTCTCGCGCCTGAAAGACAAGGGCATCGGCAAGGGCAAGACCCGGGAGGACCACGCCGACCTGTTCAACCAGCTTTACGCCTGCTATGCTCGCGGCAAAGAGGCCGAAGAACTGCAGGTCATTTTGGGCGAAGCAGCACTGGCGGACATGGACCGGGTGTATCTACGCTTTGCCCAGCTCTTTGAAGAGCGCTACATTTCTCAGGGCGAGAACGACAACCGTACCATTGAACAGACCCTCGATTTGGGCTGGGAACTGCTCAGCATGTTCCCGGGCGCGGAGTTGAAGCGCGTGCGCGGCGAGTACCTCGAACGGTACCACCGGCCGGCAGCCGGACTGTCGGGCTGACGCTTGCGGCAAAGCCCGGGCCCGGCCGGAACCGGCGTAGCGCTGAGGTTCGGTGCGGTTCTGTTCGACCTTGATGGAACGATTCTCGACTCAGGCACAGACCTGGTCGGTTCTGTGCGGCACGCCCTGCGCGCGGTCGGCTGCCGCGACCTGCCGGACGACGACGACATCCTGGCGCTTGTCGGCCTGCCGCTTGAGGCGATTTTCGCCCGGCTCGGTTCTTCGGCTGGTCCGGACCAGGCGGCCGAGTTCGTTGCCGCGTACCGCAGCCATTTTGCCCGCCACTTTCGCGACAACACCAGGCTGTACCCGCACGTGGCAGAAGTTCTCGAACGCCTGAAACAGACAGGCGTACTGCTTGCCGTGGTCACGACCAAGCATCAGAGCCAGGCCGAGCTCGTGCTTGAGGGCTGCAACGCCGCAGGCTTCTTTGACTACATCCACGGGTACAAAGAGGGAAGAAAGCACAAGCCCCATCCCGAACCGGTACTGACCGCGCTTGAGCAACTGGGCGCTGCCCCGAGCGCGGCACTCATGGTCGGCGACGCCGAGACCGACATCGAGTCGGGACGGGCAGCCGGGACCGCAACCTGTGCGGTGACCTACGGCTATCGACCGGCAGCGCTGCTGCACCAGTTTCGACCCGACTTCATGCTTGGGGACATTCGTGACCTGGTTGGCATCGTGCTTGGTCCGGCCCGGTAGCGGTATTGCCAGAGGCCGGGTGAAGCGGTAGAATTAGATGTGAGCAACGGTTTCGAACCAAGACGACCGTACCGCCGGCCCCAGCATGCCGGCACGGCCGAGGGTCTTCAAGGGCCGCTTAACGCCGGTCAGCTCTTCCGTGCCGGCCGCAGTGCGTTCTACCGGGAGGAAGAGCAGGAAGCGCTGGACTGCCTGCTGGAAGCCTTGCGGCTCGCGCCCGGCAACCTGCACATTCACTACCTCGCGGCGATGTGCGCAAGCCTCCTGTCCGAGGAAGAGACGCTGGACGACATCTGCCGGCACGCCCTGGAGCTGGACCCGCGCCATCCTTACTCTCTGGCCTGTGAAGCGGCGCGATACTTCTTTCTGGCCAATTTCTCCCGGGCCGAAGACCTCTTCCAGAAAGCTCTTACCCTGCTGCCCGACGACGTCGACATCCTGCTCGGGCTGGGCATCGTGCACGGGTATTCGGACGACGAAGAAAAGGATACCGGAGCTTTCGAGCGGGTACTGGAACTCGACCCCAGGAATGTCCGGGCTCGGATGTCATTGGGGATTGCCTACGCCCTGAACGGCGAATACCAGAACGCGCTGCTCGAGTACGAGCGGGCCAAGTCGGCAGACCCGAACGTCGAGAATCCTCATCAGCACTTGGGTCGGGACTATTACCTCGAGGGCCTCTGGAGCGAGGCGGCGGCCGAGTTCGGCCGCGCGATCGAAGAGGAGCCGGAACAGCCCGCGGCCTACTTCTACCTGCTGGACTGCTATAACCGCCTGGGTCGGACCGACGATGCTATTGACATCTACGAGGCAATAAATTCGAGATTCGCCGACAACCCCGAAGCGACCTGCGGCTATTACGAGCACTTCCGCATGCAGAAAGAAGCAGTCGCGGCCGCCGAGGCGCTGGCCCGGCGCTACCCGGACGACGCTTACACCTGGTTCCGGCTCAGCCAGGTCTACCGGGCCGCCGACCAACTGAACGAAGCCGTGACCGCGGCCGAGGTTGCGGTTCGCCTTGGTCCGGAGGACTGGCGGCACCACTCGCACCTCGGTGCACTCCTCTTCGACAGAGGAGACTACGGCCGGGCAGTTGAAGTTCTGTCCCGCGCCACCAGAATGAATCCGGACGACCAGGCCGGCTACACGCTCCTGGCCGACGCCCAGCTCTTTCTCGGCCACACCCAGGAGTCGGAACAGGCGATTGTCGAGATGGAGCGCAACCGGGAACTTGCCTGGAAACGCTACCAGAGCAAGTTCTCCGGCCAGGACCGGGCCGACTCAGGTCTCTAGCACGCCTTCAGCGGCCTGGAAAGGCCGCTGTTTCTTGAGGAGGCTGCGCCAAAGACGGCCCGCAGTTCGGACTTACCACACCTGAATACTGTTCCCGGCATGGCTACCCAGACGGTCAGGGTTACCCAACCCGAAGCGCTGGCCCCAGGCCCGTGCCGTGTCGAGCCGACCGGAGAAGGGGCTGGCGCCGGCAGCTCCGCCCGGGCTTTGCTTCCTGCTTCGGCCGGCGCTGCGCAGGCCACTGCGGCAGACCGGTGAGCCGGGGGCTGAGCAGGCCGGTGCCAAAGGTGGGCGCAACTGACCAGGGCTCCCGGTTTCGCTCTGGGCAGAGAACCGGCCATCGAGGGGCAGAGGCGAAGGAGAGGCGCGGCCAACGGGCCGGCTCTCAGTTGGTGAGAAACCAGGCGATGATGTTGATACCGACGCGGAAGGCCTGCTCGCGGACTTCAGGCGGGTCTTTGTGGGCTGCGGTCCAGCCGTCCGAGATGTTGGTGTTGAAGGTATAAAAGACGACCATCCTGCCCCGGACAAACAGGCCGTAGCCATGGGGCGGACCCTCCTCGTGTTCGTGAATCTTGGGCAGGCCGCTTTCAAAGTCGTAGACTGAGTGGTAAATCGGGTGGTTGAACGGCAGCTCAACCAGCTCGCTTGCCGGCAGGACCTTGGCCATCTCGCGGCGGAAAGACTCGTCCATGCCATAGTCGTCGTCGGCATAGAGGAACCCGCCGGCCTCAAGATACTGCCGCAGCCGGCTTACCTCGTCGTCGGAGAAGGAGACGTTGCCGTGGCCGGTCATGAAGAGAAATGGGTAGTTGAACAGCTTGTCGTCGAGCAGGCTGACCTGGGCTTCGTCGGACGCGACGCGGATGTTGGTCCGGGAGTTGATTTCGCGGGCAAGGTTGGGAATCGCGTCCGGGTCGTTGTACCAGTCCCCGCCGCCCGAGTACTTCAGCCGCGCTATCTGCAGTTGAGCTGAGGCGACGGTGGTCAGAGCCAGGAACAGGACCAGTAAGACTCGCCATTCTGCATTTTGCATTCTGCGCTCTGCATTCTGCATTCCGCCTTCTGCCTTCGTTCTATGTCCGTCGGTTCTTCAGCGCCTGCAGATACCGGTACGGCACCGCGACCTGACCCAGTGTGACCTTGCCCTGCTTGCGGCCGCCATGGCAGTCTGAGCCGCCGGTCATGAGCAGGCCGTTCTTCTGCGCGACTTCGACGTAGTGGTCAACGTGGCGCTGCTCGTGGTCCGGGTGCTCGACCTCGATGCCGTCGGCCCCGGCCGCAATACAGGAGTAGACCGCTGCGTCGTTGTGGTAGTTTGCCGGGTGGGCAATCACGGCCAGACCGTGATGCTCGTGGATGAAACCAATCCCCTGTTTCGGTGTAAGCTGCATCTTGGGGAAATAGGCCGGGCCGTCGTAACCGATGAAGCGGTCAAACGCCTCCTGGACACTGGCCACCCGGCCGGTTTCAACCAGGGCCTGGGCAACATGGGGCCGGCCGATTGCCGCGCCGCGCGCCAGCTCGCGCACCCGGGCCATCCGCACCGGGATATCAAGCTCGTTCAGCTTCTTCACCATCCGCTCGGCTCGTTCGGTCCTGCTGGTCTGGACCCGGGCGAGGAACTGAAGCAGCCTTTTGTCATGGTGGTCGACATAGTAGCCGAGAACGTGGACGTCGACGCCGTTGGTGGTACAGCTCATCTCAACTCCGGGCACGATTTCGACCCCGGCCAGGCGGCCGGCTGCCAGAGCCCGGTCGATGCCGCCGACCGAATCGTGGTCGGTGATTGCGACTGCGGCCAGTCCCAGTTCAGCCGCATCGGCGACCAGTTGCTCCGGAGTCGACAGTCCGTCCGAAAAGACGGTATGGGTGTGCAGGTCAACCAGACCGCTTGCCGGCTTCAAGCGCTAGCCCTGTCCCATCCGACGGCCGACGACGTCGTTGTACTCCCTGACCAGCGACTCCATCTCCGCGGCCATCTCGTCAATGGTCTCGCGCTTGTCGGCCACGAACTGCTGGTCTTTGATACCGGCGAGGTTGATGAGGACGTTGAGCCGCGCGCCCTTGAAACAGGTGTCGAGGCTGA